>JAAELO010000701.1 GCA_024226555.1 Desulfobacterales bacterium
AGATAAAAGAGCTGCAGGGAGATTTTCATTTTCAGCATAGTAAATGAGATCTCTTAATATATGGCCATTTGACAAAATAGATCTCTTTGGCACACTACAGGTTTGGTCTTCAGAAACTATGCTTGATAAAACATTTCGTAAACGATTAGCAAGGGTTTTGGAAATAATTTTGTAATCGACATTGAGCAGGCTTATTGGTCTCCAATTACCAAGATCACATTTGTCACCCTTTTTGTAAAGGGTTGAAATTAGGCTGAAACGCTGAGAATGGGAAAGTTGTTTAAGCTCGAAGCAGGTATTAGCAACTCTTGTAAAATGCTCCCCTATGATATTCCAGAAAGTTTTATAAAATTCAACTGGAATACCATCAAGGCCTGGTGTTTTATTATTTTTCATCTTAGAAAGTGCTGTGAATAATTCATTTTTTGTTAGTTGTCCTTCGCAACCTTCTCTTTCAGAATCAGAGAGTTTGCTATCTACTTTAGAAAGCAGTTCGTCTTGCCTTGCAGTGTCTGTAGGTTCATTTTTGAACAAGTCAGTATAAAAAGTTTTAACTGTTTCAAGCATGTCTTTTGAATTGTGTAC
>JAAELO010000702.1 GCA_024226555.1 Desulfobacterales bacterium
TGTTTAATAGTTTCTTTTTCTCAAGCAGTATTTCAATAAGGTTTATCATATTAAAGGGTTAACAGATGTAATTTGGAATCGGTAAAAACCTGATAAGATTCAAAGAATAGTTATAAAAAAAAGTTACTGAAGAATTTTTTCATGTATAACACTGATTCTGCGTGATTGAGGCTTGGCTACGATTATAAACAATACATAACATTTGCTATTTTGGATACTTGAAATATTTTGTTACCTGCCCACAATATTTTTTATAGTCCTTAATAGCAGATCGGCGTAAAAAGGCGCTTCTGTAGAAGAGAAGGAGTGGTTGGATTTAATATCCAGCCACTCCAACAAAACTTTAATATTTAACAAAAAAAATGTATTCTTTGATTATCTCCTAAAATTCCAATTTTATCTCTGTTTAATGTTAACCTCTAAAATTATTGAAGTAGATCAATCTTCAAAAACAAAATTAAACCGTTTTTGTTTTCTCAATCTATATCAATTTAATGATACCGTTTTAGAGGTTACCAGACCTGATACTCCAAAAAGCAAGTTTCTTGTAGCGTTCTGGAATGACGGTCGATCGTTTATACATCCTGTTTGTTAAACTTTTTCAAAAGTTTACCTCTCGGGAGAGCCACCGGAGGTGCTTTGATTTTTTAGATCTCTTAAAGATTTTTTTAGTTTGTAAGATTCATTTTTGATGAAGTAAAAAAGACGATTCTATAAAAAAGGAGTGGTTCGAAACAACCACTCCTTATCCAAGTATGTTAGACTTTATAAAGAAATCAGACTTTAAAACTACCAACAAGACCTGTAAGCTCTTCTGCCATTTTACGCAGATCAACAGCACTTTGTTTAACATTTGTACTACTTGATGATATGTCTGAAACTGCTGTTGTTACAACAGATATATCTTTTGCTATTTCATTTGAAACCACAGAACTTTGATTTATATTCTCATTTACCTCTTGAATTCCTGAACTTGCTTGTGAAATATTATCTGCGATCTCTTTTGTTGCTGTTGATTGTTCTTCAATAGCAGAAGCTATACTAACTATAATTTCATCCATACTACCGATAACAACAGATATTTCATTAATTTCACTTACTGCTGAAGATGTATTTATTTGAATATCATCGATCTGCCCTTTAATATTTTTTGTGGCATTTGCAGTTTGCTGAGCAAGTTCCTTTATTTCATTTGCGACAACGGCAAAACCTTTTCCGGATTCTCCAGCGCGGGCAGCTTCTATTGTTGCATTTAGTGCAAGAAGGTTTGTCTGATCTGAGATCTCATTAATTGTTTCTGTCACTTCATTTATTTTATGTGATGCGGTTTCGAGTTTATTAACTTTTTCTGAAACCTCATCTGCGTACTTCACAGCTTTTGCTGAAATATTTCTTGCATTTTCAGTATTATTTGCAATTTCACCAATAGTTGAAGTCATTTCCTCTGCTGCTGCTGATACAATATTAAGATTTGACGATGACTGTTCCATTGCTGCTGCCACATTGCAAATGTTTGCATTCATCTGAGTCGTCGAAACAGCAACATTATCTGACCTTTTTGATGTTTCATCAGTCTTAAGTGACATTTCACTTGATATAGAAGATAGCTCATTAGCATAAGAGCTTACTTCTACTGAATTATTTGCTACTTTTTTAATAATATTCTGAAGGGTCACTATAAAATTATTAAACCAGATCGCCAGATCACCAACTTCATCTTTGGAATTAACACCAAGCCTCATAGTAAGATTGCCGTCACCATTTGCTATATCTTTCAAACCTAAAACGGCAGCATTAATTGGTTTGACAATCTTTTGAGCACCAAAAAGTATAAATAATATTATAATTGTTAAGGTAATAAGAGTAACAACTATCGAAAAATTTCGTATTGATCTGGAAGCTTCAAAAAATTCATCATTATTTTGCGTTGTAACTATATACCAATCTGCAACGTTTACCTTAGCATAACCTGAAGTTTTATCAGTTCCTTTAAATGTATATCCTACAACATCATTATTGCCGGAAACCATTACCTTTGCAGCTTCTGACAGGCCTTCTGTATTAAGGATATTAAGATTCAGAATCAATTCCTTTTTTGGGTGCGCAAGAATAATTCCTTTTTTATTAACCATAAAAGGATAACCGGTTTTGCCAATTTTTTTTCTTGATATAAGGTTAAGAAGAAAATCTACTTTAAGAACCAGACCAAGAGATCCAATAAATTCATTTGAATCAGAATAAACAGGAACCAGTATTACTGAAATAAGTTCTTTAGTTATTTTATGTCTTACAATATCACTTATAGTAACTTTACCGGTCGATACTGCTTTCCTAAAGTAGCTACGATCTCTAATATCAGTTCCTTTATATTCTTTTCCGTTATTCATAACACCTGTAAAAAAGAGCCCTTCTTTGTTTGTTACAAATATTCCTTCATGATTAGGCCCCATATTTCTAAACTTTTTTTTCAGATCCTTATAAAGTTCTTCAACCTCTTCACTTCGCTCACCGGATTCATTTACTTTTAATATTGCACTTGAAACTCTACTATCTGAGGCCAAAGTATTAGCTAATATAATTTCACTTGTCATAACATTATCTGTTAAAACAGTCATATCCTGTGCAAGATCTTTCAATTGATTTAATGACATCTGTTTATAGGCACTTGAAGACTTGGTAACAGACATTGTACTTATGATTATGATTGGAACCAGCACTGCTAACAAACCGCTTAATATTAATTTTGATTTAATTGTAAATCGCTTCATACTTTTTCTCCATTTATAATTATTCATTTTATATTTTATAACAGTGCTTTTAAGTCGCAAATTGCATCGATTTTTCTCATATCTAAATATCATAAGCATATTTGTATATGCTATGGATTATACTTTAAGAGGATTGCCCAAATAATAATTTTTATATTGGGGAATCTCTTATAGCCACCTTTAATCGAACTACTTATTACTAAAAAAAACTGTTTTTAAAATCAGCTTGTTATTTTTTGTCATGCAGAGATTTTATAAAACTAAAAGCTTTTATAAACGCTGTATTTCATCAAAAATTCTAATTATTAGAGGTTCCCTTTATTTAATTACTATTCAAATCATTTAAAAAAACATTCTTATACTCAGATTACCGTTAATTCTGTCAGGTGATTCGGATTGTTAGGAATCTGCTTGATTAAATCATTGTCAAAATGCATTTTGATAGTTTTTCTCTTTTGTAACACCACTCTCTTTTAATCTCTTCATTTTAACTTTGATTGTGACTAAGTTATTTGAACCTTAATCATTCTAAAACAATCATTCACCTCTAAAACTAACTTTTTTTGTTATATCCAATAGATTCCCCCGGGCAAGCCTGGGGTTCTATTTTATTACACCGGTCCAAGCCTGATGCAGGAAAAGCACTTGAAAGGGCTCATTCATCCACGGGTAAACCCGTGGTGTTCTGCCTTCGACCGCATAAATATACATATTTTATCTATAGCTGTTTTTTTTCTGAATTCTATCTTTTCCCCCAAGGGGAATGTCAATGCAATTATTTCAAAATAATTTAAGTTTATTATAAATATTCGCATATTTTTTTTGAGAAAATTAGTGTAGTTACTGAATTACAAAGAGATTATATGTATTTGATATTATTACCTTAATTTATTTAATATTTCTGTTTTTTATTTATGGGAATCTCTAATAACTGATATTTTGACGAAATACTACGTTATTTCAAAAATAAACTGTAATAAAATCGGCTCATTATTTTTTGTCATGATTTGGCCTAGAGGTTACCAGATAAAAATCTCTTTTTTCTTGAATAATAATTATTAAAGCTTATTATTCGAAAGTTGAAAATAAAGTAAAAAAGGGAGCCAGGTTTTAATGAAGAGTTTATGGAAAAAATTCAGTCAGAAAGCGAAACAACACGAACGTCCAAAAAACAAATTCATGTCAATTATAGAATCAGATGATTTTGATCAAATAGAAAGTACCCGGGATATTGTTCAGACTGATGATATACCTCTTCTTATTGATACATACTGGAAATTAAAAAAGTGGGACCATAAATGGGCTGTAGTAGAAATTTTGCAGGATCAGCACCATCCAGATATGAAACCTATGATGATCGATTTTTTAAGGGTTCCAAGTGAGCCATTCAACGATAGTTATGAATTAGCCCAGGCTATAGCACTTTCATTTGTTGATGAAAAATACGACAGGTTTATGAAATATTATAATGACAGGGACCTGCTTCATAAAGATGTAAGTATTGTTTTAAAAGAAAATAATCTCAAAAAAGATGTATCTTCAGAACCAGTCAGGGAAGAAAAACCTGTTCAGGAAAACAAAACTGAAAAAATTCCAAACCAGCAACTTATGGATGGTGCGGTAACTGGAGATATTAAAGAAGTTAAAGAAGCTATAAACAGAGGTGCAAACATAAATGTTACCTTTGGTAGCGGAGACTATTTTGGATGTTCAGCTCTTTTAATGTCTCTTATGAGACTTCATTACAATGTTTCTGAGTATATTATTGATAATGGCGCTGATATAAACCAAATACGTTATGATCAACACAAACCTGAAGATAAAAATGGACAAACAGCTCTTTGGTGGGTGGCAAATCGTGGGCATATTGAACTTGCACAAAAACTTATTTCTTTAGGAGCTGATATTAACAAGCCTGATTCACACGGTTCAACCCCTGTTAAAGCGGCTGCAAGTTCAGGACATATCGAGGTTTTAAAGCTTTTTGTTGAAAATGGTGGTGATATTAATGCCAGTATATACGATGGACGAACAGGATTCGATCTTGCTGTCAGTAATGGTCATTTTGATACTGTTCAATATCTCCTTAGCGTTGGTATGGATCCAAACCATACAAAAAGTAGTGGTTATACTTCTCTAATGACTGCAGTAGAGGAAAATCATTATGACATTGTTGAATTACTTCTGCAAAACAAAGCTGATGTTAATGCTTCTTTTGATGGTGGGGAAAACAACATGTCTTTAAAAGGCTGGACACCTCTTGTTTTCTCTGTAAAAAGAGGATTAATCAAGATGACTAAGTTATTGATTAAGCATGGTGCAGATATTAATGTGACGACTCCTCAGGTAGTTAACTATAAAGGAGAATTAATACCAGAAAAAAACATTCTTGAGTATATTAAAGGAAAAAATGCTGAGGGTTTAACAAAACTATTGAAGTTTTAATGATCACATTTTGATTAATTTATTATAGGGAACCTCTAGAAGAAATAAGGAGTTTATCTTAATTCCTCAAAGTATAGTGATTGTAAATGCATCGGTTTAGAGGTTATCAGACCTAATTCTGATGCCAATATTTTTTGGGAATTGCATTAGTTTCACTACTTAAAAAAGGGTTATCAATTTCTATTTTTATTCTCTTTTTCAGATTTGCATGTTTCAATGAACTCTTAATATAGGGGTGATTATAGAAAAAACGGATATAACTTCCATCTTTATATCCGTTGATAAATCCAGTTTTTATCATTTCAGCCAACTCAGTATTTGAGGGATTTACAAAATATAAAACAGCATATTTATATACCAGTAGAATTTTTTTTTCGATTACCAAATTGGGCATTTTTGCTTTTCTATTGTTATATTCTGAAAACACCTCTGTTACTGCTCTTGGAAAATAACTATGATTTCCGGCGTTAATACTTCTAAATATATCATCATACACTTTTTCAACTTGTTTTAGTCCCGAGTATTCTAAAATTTGTTTATTTCCCCATCCTAATCCTTGAACCCCCGTGTGATTTTTAAGAGCATTTAAATTATTTACCATATTATAATCAACCTGATAATTCTTATTGATGATAAAGATTCTTCGTCCATTAAATCCACGCGTAACTGGAAATCGAATAGGAAGTAATTCTTTTTCCAGTTCTATAGAAGTTCCAGCGTAAATAATATCAATTTCTCCATTTTTTACTAAAACTATTTTTCTCTTTTGAGATGATACCGGGTGTTTTGTGGTTATAATTTTATATTCCCTACCAGATTTTTTCAAAATCCATTTTAATGATTCCATAAAAAAATTATTTTTTCTTGAATCATTTATTTTTATATTTATCGCCCATGCGGGATCAATAACAGTAAAGAAAAATAACCAGAAAATAATCAATTTTATTTTCATTTTGACCTCCATTCTAAACCAGAATCTATATATTTCTGAAAAAATACTTGGCATAACAAACAATTAGAAGTTTTTCATTATAACATATTACAGAAAAAGAACAATTATCAGATGTGAATCTCAATAATATCTTATACAAACATGCAATCTCATGAAATCAGAGTTTCTCTTTTTAAGCGTTGATTGTAAAAGTTGGTATTCTAAACAGGCTTCTCAGGATTATTTTATATTAAGGGAACCTCTAATAACTGATCTTTTTGCGAAACACATCGTTATATCAAAAATAAAACTGTAGTAAAATCAACCCGTTATTTTTTGTTATGCCTTGTTTTTCATCAAATATTCTAATTATTAGAGGTTCCCTTAAACCAGTTTTATGTTATTATAAATCTAATATCACTCAATAGTATTCACGATCTACTATTTTTTCTATAAAAAAGACAACTTTAATTTTTTTAGAATGTATTAGAAATAATCAACAGTTGATTAAAAGGAAATAAAATGAAATCTTTTTTGTTAATTCTTATTTTTTCATTAATCTGTTTCACAGTTGATGCTAAAGAAAAAATAGTTACAGTTGCAACTTTGAATGATTATGCTCCATACTGTTTCGCTGACCAACATTACAAGGTAAACCAGATAATTCCTAAGGAAAGTGATGCTAAAAGCTTTAAAGGATACAGCTGGGAAGTATTAAGAGAAAGCTTCCATGAAATGGGATACACAATAAATATATCGATTACACCCTGGGCCAGAGCAATGAGTAATTTTAAAGGAGGAAGTGTTGATATTCTATTTCCAACAGGGAAAAACTCTGAAAGACAAAAGATTTTTGATTACTCAGAAGAATCTGTGAATGAAGCTGTTTTTCTTGTTTATTTGCTAAAAGGTAATGAATTTAAATGGAATGGTTTAAAGTCATTAAAAAATCTAAGAATAGGTGTTAAAAGAGGATTTAATTATGGAAATAAATGGAATTCTGAGACCTCTATTATAAAATATGAAGTAACAACAATTTTGCAGGGAATCAAGATGTTAAGCTTAAGAAGATTAGATGGTTTTCTTGGATATGAAGATAGCTGGGATTACATTTTAAAAAAGAAAAAATGGAGTTATAAATTTGTAAAGTTTCCTTCTTTTGATTCCTCATCAGAATATTTAGTAACCCTTAAGAAAAATCTAAATGGGAAAGAATTATTAAAAGCTTTTGATACAGGAAAAAAACGAATAATTAAAAATGGAAAATTAAATAAAATAAAAGTTAAATGGTTTTCTTCAAAATAAACTTAAAAAGTATGATGTGTTATTTAGCTTTATCCTATATTGTCTTCTAATCACTATTTAATGTAAAAAAAAAATAAGAATTGATAAATAATTAAATAATCTGTATTTATTAAAGTTTTTATAAATAAAAAATATTTGTTAAACTTTTTCAAAAGTTTACCTCAGGAGAGCCACCGGAGGTTCTTTGTTTTCTTGATATTTCTTAAAGAATTTTCTAGTTTGTAATACTTATTTTTGAAGAAGTAAAAAAGGAGTGGTTCGAAACAACCACTCCTTGATAAACTATTTTGTACAAAACCTATTTGTTAAACTTTTTAAAAGTTTACCCGCAACGAACAAAGGTAAATCTTTTTTGTTCTATAGGATGCGGTTTTACAAATATTAAAGTAATAGATTTATTAAGGGAATCTCTATTTTATTAGAATCTTTAAAATGTGCATAAAATGCCCTACAATATTAAAACCTCTGGATTCCTGATACGCTCCAAAAAAGCAAGTTTCTTGTAGCGTTCTGGAATGACGACCATTCGTTTATCAATTTATTTGTGCAGTTTTAGAGGTTAACAGAGATTATCAGACTTTAAAACTACCAACTAACCCCGTAAGTTCTTCTGCCATTTCACGTAGATCAACAGCACTTTGCTTAACATTGGTACTGCTTGAAGATATATCTGAAACAGCAACCGTTACAGCAGAAATATCCTTTGCAATTTCATTTGATACAACAGAGCTTTGATTAATATTTTCATTTACTTCCTGTATACCAGAGCTTGCCTGGGATATATTATCTGCTATCTCTTTTGTTGCAGTTGATTGTTCTTCAATGGCGGATGCTATACTAACTATTATATCATCCATACTACCAATAACATCAGAGATTTCATTTATTTCAGATACAGCTGAAGAGGTATTTGATTGAATATCATTGATCTGACCTTTAATATTTTTTGTGGCATTTGCTGTTTGCTGAGCAAGTTCCTTTATTTCATTTGCTACCACAGCAAAACCTTTACCGGATTCTCCGGCCCGGGCAGCTTCTATTGTTGCGTTTAGTGCAAGTAGATTTGTCTGTTCTGAAATATCATTAATTGTTTCAGTAACTTCACTTATCTTATGTGATGCAGTTTCCAGTTGAGTGACCTTATCTGAAACCTCATCTGCATACTTCACAGCTTTTGCTGAAATATTCCTCGCATTTTCAGTATTATTCGCTATCTCACCAATAGTTGAAGTCATCTCCTCTGCGGCCGCTGATACCATATTTAGATTTGATGATGACTGCTCCATAGCAGCTGCCACATTGTTAATATTTGCATTCATTTGGGTAGTAGAAGCTGCAACATTATCTGACCTTTGTGATGTTTCATCGGTTTTGAGTGACATATCACTGGAAATAGAAGATAGCTCATTAGCATAGGAACTAACTTCTATTGAGTTATTTGCTACCTTTTTAATAATTTTCTGAAGGGTCACTATGAAATTATTAAACCAGATGGCCAGATCACCTACTTCATCTTTAGAAATGACATCAAGCCTCATTGTAAGATTACCTTCACCATTTGCGATATCCTGCAAACCTAAAACGGCAGCATTAATAGGTTTGACAATCTTTTGTGCTCCAAAAAGTATAAATAATATTATAATTGTTAAGGCAATAAGGGTTACAACTATCGAGAAATTCCTTATTGATCTGGATGCTTCAAAAAACTCATCATTATTCTGTGTTGCAACTATAAACCAGTCCGCAACGTTTACTTTAGCAAAGCCGGAAGTTTTATCTGTTCCTTTATATGTGTATTCAGCAACACCATTTCTACCGGAAACTATCTCTTTTGCTGCTTCTGAAACTCCTTCTGTTTTGAAGATATTTAGATTCAGAATAAAACTACTTTTTGGGTGGGCAAGAATAATTCCTTTTTTATTAACCATAAAAGGATAGCCAGATTTACCGATTTTCTTGGTTGATATTAGGTTAACAAGAAAGTCTACTTTTATAACCAGACAAAGAGATCCTATAAATTCATTTGAATCAGAATATACAGGAACAAGTATTGCTGAAACAAGTTCTTTAGATATTTTGTTCCTTATAATGTCACTTATAGCAACATCGCCAGTTGATATTGCCTTCTTAAAATAATTCCGATCGCCAATATTAGCACCTTTATATTCTTTTCCACTACTCATAATACCTGTAAAAAGCAACCCTTCTTTGTTTGTTACAAATATTCCTTCATGATTAGGTCCCATATTTCTGAACTTATTTTTAAGATCTTTAAAAAGTGCTTCTACTTCTTCGCCACGCTCACCGGATTCATTTACTTTTAATATAGCACTTGCAACTCTGCTATCTGAAGCCAAAGATTTTGCTAATATTACTTCCCCTGTCATAACCTTATCAGTCAGAACAGTCATATCCTTAGCTATACCTTTCAATTGTTTTAATGACATCTCTTTATTAGCACTTGATGACTTGCTCACAGACATTGTACTTATGATTACGATTGGTACTAATACTGCTAATAATCCACCTACTATTAATTTAAATTTAATTGTTAATCTCTTCATACTTATTCTCCATTTATAATTTTGTTTTTATTGTAAAATAGTTTGATATAACAGCTCTATCAATGCTTAATTAGCTCTTATTGGTATATTTTATCACTTTAGATATAGCTATGGATTATGCTTTAAAAGCATTATAAAAATTACTTTTTAATTATTGGGAATTTTATTTTTTATATCATATTATACTTCTTCATTTTCGAAAAAAGTGTTTTTCTGTGAATCCCCAAAATAGAAGAAGCTTCATTTCTATTCCATTGGCACTTTTGCAGGGCATTTGTAATAATTTTCTTTTCATATTCAGACATTGTTATACCCAGATTACCGTTAATTCTATCAGGTGATTCGGATTGTAAGGAATCTGTTTGATTAATCATTGGCGAAAATGCATTTTGATAATCTACTTCTTTAAGTGAAATATATCTAAGAATAAAATTTTGTAGTTCTCTTATATTGCCAGGCCAGTCGTGAGTCATTATGGATTCAAGTAGTTTCCCTGTTACAGCAGGATTCTTTTTACCATTACTGTATTTTTTCATAAAGTGATCTACAAGTAGTGGTAAATCTTCTTTTCGTTCTCTTAATGGAGGCAGATTAATAGGTATAATATGAATTCTGTAGAAAAAATCCTCACGCATCTCTTTTCTTTTAACCAGATCAACAAGATTGCGATTTGTTGCTGCAATTATTCTTAAATCAGGATTTACTGGTTTATTTCCACCAACAGGAGTATAGCCACCATCGCTTAATACTCTTAAGAGTTTAACCTGCATATTAAGACCGATTTCACCAATTTCATCAAGAAACAGTGTGCCTTTATCTGCATGATTAAGAAATCCGGGTTTATCTTCCAAAGCTCCTGTAAATGCACCTTTCTTATATCCAAAAAATTCACTCTCAATTATGTTTTCATTAATCGCTCCGCAATTTACAGGAACAAAGTTGTTATTACTTCTACTTCCTGTGTCGTGAATTGCTTTAGCAACCAGTTCTTTTCCAGTTCCTGATTCTCCATAAATAATGATATTGGCATCATCTTCAGCTGCTTTTATTATTAATTCATACACCTCCTGCATAGCCTGACATTTACCAATCAAATCACCAAATTTATATCTATCCTTAATTGCTGATCTCAACCTCTTGTTTTCCTGTATAAGATTTTTTTCTCTGTGAATAAGATCTATTTCATTTCTTTTTTGATTAGTAATATCTCTGACTATGGACTGTATTTTTGTAACAGTTCCATCGGTTCCAATTATTGGCGAAATAATTGAATGATACCAATTGTTATATTTTTGAAAATCAAAATTAACAGATTTTCCTTTTAACAAAGATTTTCTTTCACAGGATGTACAGGGTTTGTCCCGATCATGAAAAACCTTGTAGCAAAGACCTCCTTTTTTATCACCACCTTTTATTTTTATTAAGTGTTTATTCATGAATTCAATATGATAATCCATATCACAAACATAAATCATTCCATCAAAATTCTCTATTATTGTACCCAATTGGGACTCACTTTGCCTAAGCCTGTCTTCTGCAAGTTTTGCAAATGTAATATCCATAAAAGATGCTATGCTGATTTTCGTATCGGAAATCATTCCAACTTTCATCAGCATATTTTTCACACTGCCATCCTTTGTCACCATTCTACATTCGTAAATATCGGGTGCTCGGCCTGGCTCTTTCCTTCTCCATTGATGATAGTTCCACATTTTGATTTTATCCTCATCATGAATAAAATCAGCCCATAGCATTTTATCTGTTATTTCCTGTTTGGAATAACCTGTATAATTGCTGAATGTTGAATTTGAAAAAGAAACGACACCACTATCTTCAATCAGTATTGTTCCTGTTCCGGTATTTTCAAATAATCCGCTGTATCTTGCTTCAGTATCCTTCAAAGCTTCACGAATTTTCAACTCTTCAGTCTGACCTCTTAATTTAAGAACACCTGCTGAGACATCATTTGCAAGTTCTGAAAACAGTTCTGTTTTTTGTGGACCAAAAGCATTTGGAGTTCCTGCATAAATTGTAATGACTCCAATGGTTTTTTCTTTCTGTTTTAATGGAAATGTGATTACGGAGTATAAACCATTCATAATGGCTTCGTTCTGCCATGAATTAAGATCTTTACCTGCCTGAATTTCAGAGATGTTCTGTATTTCACCGGATTTTAATGTAAGATTTGATGGCAGAGATGAATCATTATGACCTTCCTCTATTAGTTTCGATTTGTAATCATCATTATATCCCCATTTTGCTTTTAGAACGATTTTTTTTAATTCAGGGTCCTCAAAACCAATCCAAACAAAAGGAAATCTTCCCACTTCACCTATAATTTTGCAAATTCTGTCTAAAAAATCACCTTCCTGTTCTTCCTGAATTATAGCACTCTTGCATCGGCTTAAAATCTTAATCGACCTGTTTAATTTACCAAGCTCTTTGATAAGTTGATTATTGTTCTTTTTTTCACGTTCCATTTTATCTCCGATATAATTCAAAAAGCTAAATCAAACTGACTCCCGAATCACATGATATTATGAGTTTTAGGGAATCTCTAATTAAACATCAAACAAAGATATAAATTCAAATTTTTAATTTAGATATAGGTTGAGCAATATCCGTACCATAATAATAAAAACGTTTATTATCCGCACCTATTAATTATCTGAATACATATCGACATATTAATACATATATTATATATGTGCATACATCGCCACATTTAACAATCAAATTATTAGCAGCTCTTTGTATATTGCAGACCTTAAGCATATGTTACCTTTTCACCCCTTTACGTAACCATACAGTTACATAATGAGGAGCAAATCTAAATTTTCATGGATTTTATTGAGAAAAGGATTTGTTTTTTACCGTTACAGCATGGGAATTGTTAATTCATAAGGAGGTTAATTTTGTCCCATACTTGTAACGGTATTTATTTTTTTAGGGAATCTCTAATAACCGATCTTTTAGCGAAATACTGCGTTATTTCAAAAAAAACTGTAATAAAACCGGCTCGTTATTTTTTGTCATGCAGAGATTTTATAAAACTAAAAGCTTTTATAAACGCTATATTTCATCCAAAATTCTAATTATTAGAGGTTCCCTTTAGATACCAATGCGGGAGGTATCTAAAAAAATATTATTGAATTACCCGAGAAAAAGGCCCTCAGGGTCAATTTCTTTATAAAGAAGATCTATTTCTTCATATGTAGGAAGTTCAGTTTCACCCTTGCACCTTGAAACATTGAGCTCAAATCCACAGTTTTCCTGAATCTGCTCTGGACTTGAACCTGGATGATAAGTATCAAGATACATTATACCATCTTCATCAAATCTGAATACACCCATATTTGAAATAACGGCAGAAGGACCTCCTCTAAAAGCTTTATTATACACATCTTTTTTATGAACCATTTCACCTGAAGGCCATTTAGGTATTTTCCAACCTGGAGATGTTATGAAATCAACATTTTCCTTAAATCTTCTTTTTTCCTGAACCATTATAAAAACCGTCTTTTGAGCAAGACCATTAATATCTGAATTACCACCACTTCCAGTAAGTCTTTTATCAGGTGCAAGGCCATAGTGCCCCATACCTGTTGTATTAACATTACCATATTTATCAATTTCAGCACCTCCAAGAAATGCAAGGTCAACAACACCTCTTTGAAGTTGTGAAAAAACATCGAACAATCCTGAAGCTATCGAAGCCTGATACATACACCTTGCATCACCAACTGAAATTGGAAGTGAAATGGGTCTTCCATCAATACTACCTGCTTCATAAATACATACCGAATCTTCTGAACCATTTTTCTGAGCAAGCATGATTGCCAGCATTGGAAGACCAGTTCCTGCAAAAACTATATCTCCATTATTTACTTCCCTTGCTGCAGCAACAGCTAAAAGATCAATAGGTCTAAAATCACCATCTTTTGTATAGTTTTTAGATGCCATTATTTTGTCCCCCTTTTAATCTTTGTTGAATACCCAAAAGCTGGATTTGCACGTAGTGTCTCAAGTTTTTCAATACCAATTTTACTTAAATATCCGTTGAAATCATCTACTCCAAGAACCCATTCATCAACCCATGCATCAAGTCCTTCCTGGGTTTTTGTTCTGGAATAATAATCCTTAATAAAATCACCATCAGCTTCATATTCTCCAAAACAACCTGTTGGGTGCCCTGCCATTGGTAACTCTACAAGATAATCAATTTCATGTCCTGCAACTAAATTTTTTGTTGGTTCTCTTCTAATGTATTCTTCAGTTACAATCTTTTCTGCTATAACAATTACTTTATCAGATGCTTTAATTACTTCCGAATCAGAATAGTTTTGTCCTTCAACCCGAATAGTTCCACGCTCTCCAGCCATCTGAACATGAGCAATACAAATATCCGGATTACAGGCCGGAACATGCAAAAGCTGACTATCATAAAAAGGATCATCAACAATTTCATATTTCTTTTTTGGAATTTTAGGATGACTACCATCTCTTAATCCAATCTTTTCCAAATGATCGTACTTTGGATTTAGCATATCTGTACCCATGCTGGCATAAGTTGGCATATATGGAATCCCCATAGCTCCTGCTACCATTCTGCATAGAATCTGAACATGGGAATAATCTTCGATTACTACCTCTCCACATTCAGCTTTTCTGGCCAGGTTAGCCCCAATTTTTCCATATAGTTCGTGTCCAATCCAGCAGGATTCCCAGATCTTCACACATCCGGCACCAATTAGCAGATCACTGTGTGTTCCACCATTTACTTCAACCAGATGTAGATCCTTTTTTTTCTGACGTATCATTTCATAAATAGCAGCCATTGGACGTCGCCATATTGTAAAGCCACTAAATGTAAGCATATCGCCATCATTAATTTTTGAAATTGCTTCTTTTAGATCTATTCTTTTCGGAAAACCCATTTTAAATATCTCCTAAAACATTTTACTATTGTAATATTGTTATAGCAAAGGGAACCTCTAATAATTAGAATTTACTACTGTTTTTTTTTGAAACTCTGTTGTTCAGCTTTTTTGAACAATTCAAGTATTTCGCAAAAAGAGCAGTTATATTAGAGATTCCCTTAAGAAACTGTTAAGATTTTACAAAAGGCTCGGGTATAGGTAAAATTTGCCTTTCAAATGCAGCATTGTTTACAATTGCTCCAATTGTATATATTGCGATCAAACCTGCTGCAATCAGAGAATAAGCAACATATGGTTTGAATGATCCTGAAAGCACCCCAAGATCCATTGCAGTAATAATCCAAAGAGCTATATCAATAAATACCACTATTGCAAAAAGTAGCTTTGTTGCTTTTAAGTATGCAGGAGTTACTATTGTAAGAAAAAGTGCACCGGCAAGCCAGCAACATCCTTCAACAAAAGGCATAGGAGTAATTCCAAATTTTATCATGAAAAATTTTGCTATAACGCTTAGTGATGCTGCAAACATGAAAAAAGCTGCAAAAAAAAGAAATACATTTCCTCCTGTCAGGTTATTATCCTTAAGTTCCATTACTGCAACTGTATATTGGATAATACCACCACCTACAAGCCAGGCTGCCAGAAGCGGTAAACCACCCATACCAACTTTTCCAAGAAAAACACCTGCAAAACCAAAACAGGCAACTGCAAGAGCACCTAAACCTGCTGGACCGGGAGTAGCAAAAGAATGATCAACGTTTGAAGACATAGTACCTCCTAAAAAAATTAAAATTTATTAGTGGGAAGCTATAAAAAAAATTCTTATAGCTTCCCTGTGATTATTTTCTTCACAAAAAATTTGTGAAAATATAAACACTTAACTTCTTTTTTTTAAATTCGATATTTACTTTCTTTTCTTACCTTTTTTTCCATTTTTAAGGATATTGTTCGCAATAACAATTCTTTGAATCTGATTAGTTCCTTCATAAATTGTTGTAATTCTTGCATCACGATAAAATCTTTCAACTGGATATTCCTTGGTATACCCATACCCACCATGAAGCTGAATTGCCTGTCCTGTTACATTTTGAGCCATATCAGATGCATAACATTTCGCCATAGAAGCCTGAACAGAGCAATTTTCTCCCCTGTCTTTAGTGTTTGCTGCATTTAATATCAGAAGTTTTGCAGCTTCAATTTCCATTGCCATATCAGCAATCATCCATCTAATCCCCTGATTATCTGTTATCGAACTTCCAAACTGTTTTCTTTGTTTTGAATATTTCACTGATTCATCAAAAGCAGCATTTGCTATTCCAAGTGACAATGATGCAATACCAATTCTTCCTGCGTCTAATCCTGACATTGCAATGTAGAAACCATCGCCTTCTTTACCAAGCATTCTTGAAGCTGGTACACGGCAGTTATCAAAAAGCAGATCTGTTGTGTCTGATGCACATTGACCCATTTTATCTTCTATTCTTCCAACTTCAAACCCTTCCATATCATGGGTAATTAGAAAAGCACTTATTCCTGAAGTACCTTCCGGTGAAGTTCTTGCGATCAGTATTGTAACTCCTGAATTTTTACCGGTAGTAATAAACCTTTTAGTACCGTTAATAACATAGTGATCTCCATCCTTTTCAGCAGTACATGTCATTCCCTGTGGATCTGAACCGGCTTCGGGTTCAGATAGAGCAAAAGCACCTATAAATTTACCCTCTGCCATTGGCTTTAAAAACTCTTCCTTTTGTTCTTCAGTTCCAAATTTCTCAATACTTCCGTTACAGATCGAATTATGTACGGACATGATAACAGCTGTAGATGCACAGGAATATGCAACTTCACTAAGAGCAAGTGAATATTCAAGGGTTCCCATTCCCTCACCACCATATTTTTCCGAAACCATCATCCCAAGTAGTCCTAATTCACCCATATGTTTTAAGTTTTCTGCCGGGTATTCATGGGTTTTATCTCGTTCAGCAGCTGTGTCTGCCAATACTTTTCTTGAAAATTCTCTTGCCATTTTCTGAATCATTTTCTGTTCTTTTGTTAGCTGGAAACTCATATTTGCTCCTTAATCCTGATTGTTTTTTTAATTATTTTTACGATAAATTTTAGAACGAATTTGCACTTTAAAATTATGGCTAAGTAAAAAACCTTGTCCCTGAGTTATTCAGGGATCTAAACAACAAGGCGTTTCTGAAGTTATCATCCAGAGGCGTATTTCCAATACGTCGAGGAATGATGTTTTCAGAACAACACAGCATATTAAGAAATTTTACGATGCCTTTAGACCCGAATTTGCACTTTAAAATTATGGTTAAGTAAAAAACTTTATATACAAGGCGCTATGAAGTTATCATCCGGAGGTGTATTTCCAATACATCGAGGAATGATGTTTTCATAACAACACAGTATATGAAGGAATTTTACGAAGCCATTAGTACTTATAGATTCCTCTACCTGATTTCCTCCCCAACCATCCTGCATTTACATATTGCTTCAGAAGAGGAGAAGGTCTGTATTTTGGATCTCCATATCCATCCATAAGAACGTTTAATATTGCAAGAACAGTATCAAGTCCTATTAAATCAGCAAGTTCAAGGGGACCCATTGGATGGTTCATTCCGTATTTCATGATATTGTCAATTCCTTCAGCGGAAGCAACTCCTTCATACAGTTCCCACAAAGCTTCATTAATCATAACCTGGAGTACACGATTTGAGACAAAACCCGGAACATCCTTACATTCAACAGGAATCTTATTCATGGTTTTCGATAAAGCTTCAATGGTTTGATATACTTCATCTGTTGTTGCAAGACCTCTGATGATTTCCACAAGCTTCATGACAGGTACCGGATTCATAAAGTGCATTCCAATTACTTTCTCTGGACGATCCGTTTCCTTAGCTATTTGAGTAATTGGAAGTGACGATGTATTTGTTGCCAGAATAGCATGCTCGGGTGCTATTTTATCCAGTTCGCTGAACAGCTTTGCTTTAATATCAAAATTTTCAATTATTGCTTCAATTATTAGGTCACAATCAGCAGCGTCTTCTAAACTAATAGAGGGTTTAATCCTTTTTAATATATCAGTTTTATTCTCTTCTGTTATTCTTCCTTTCCCAACACTTCTTTCAAGATTTTTCGTAATAATACTTATCCCTTTATCAACAAACTCCTGACTAATATCGTTTAAAACTGTTTCAAAGCCCGACTGTGATGAGACCTGAGCAATTCCAGCTCCCATTTGTCCTGCTCCAACAACCATTATCTTTTTTATTTCCATGCTATAAATCTCCTGATATTTTATTGTTTAAATCTTAAGGCTCAACACGAATCAACATTGCATCACCCTGTGCATGACCTGAACAAATTCCACACACACCAAGGCCACCACCTCTTCTTTTAAGTTCATATGCAAGAGTCATTGCGATTCTTGCTCCGGTGGCTCCAATAGGGTGGCCATATGCTATTGCACCTCCATTAACATTAACTTTCTTCTCCATATCTTCTTTTGACATTCCCAATATTTTTCTTGCACTGATAAGAGAAACAGCAGCAAAAGCTTCATTTATTTCAATTAGATCCATTTCATCTATCGTAAGTTGATTTTGCTCAAGAATTTTCTTAATGGAAAGACCTGGTACTGTTGCAATATCTTTTGTAGGTTGTGAAACTTCTGCATAATCCAGAATAGTAAATAAAGGCTTTAATCCAAGTTCATCAGCTTTTTGCCTGCTCATCATAAGACAAACACTACTTCCATCGTTTACACCAGGAGCATTTCCAGCAGTTATACTTCCGGGCTCTCCAGTAACAGTACTCTTATGATTAAAAACAGGAGGTAGCTTTGAAAGTCCTTCTATTGTGGTATTTGATCTCGGCCCTTCATCTTTTGATAAAATGTCAGTTCCTTTTCTTGTTCTTATCTCAACAGGAAAAGTTTCTTCATCAAGCTTTCCACTTTCAAGAGCCTTACAAGCAGTCATTTGTGAATGTAATGCCCATTCATCATTGTCTTCTCTTGTGAACCCAAACTCATCACTTGTTTCTGAACCATGAATTGCCATATGCCGATTATAGAAAGCATCCCATAATCCATCTTTCACCATAAGGTCAGTGACTTTACCATCAGGAAACCCCATCTTTTGACCAAAACGTAAGTCAGGTAATGAATAGGGACAATTGGACATACTTTCCTGTCCACCAGCTATACAAATTTCTGCCCTTCCAATTTTTATCAATTGAAAAGCAAGATCCATTGTTTTTATCCCGGAAGAACAAACCTTATTTACTGTAATTGATGGAACAGATTCAGGAAGTCCTGCCAGGAGTGAAGCCTGTCGACCCGGTACTTGACCGTTTCCAGCCTGTACAACATGTCCCATAAAAACATAATCAATATCAATGGGTTTAACTTTTCCTTCAGTTCTTCTTATTACTTCTGATATTGATAATGCTCCAAGCTCGGCTGCATCATATTGTTTTAATTTGCCACCAAACACACCATAGGGAGTTCTGCATGCTTCAACTACAACAACATCCCTTAAGCTATTATGAACATTATTATTCTTTCTACCCATCCCTTTAAAATCAGGCTCTCTTTCACCAAAAGATGCTATTTTAGCATTTTCATAATAACTTTTTCTTTGAATATTAAGTTTCTGAACATAGTTAGACATTTTAATTCTCTCCATATTACTATTGAATTCGGGAATCTCTAAAAACTGTCTTTTGGGAATCTCTAATAACCGCCTTTTAACCGAACTACTGCGTTATTACGAAAAAAAACTGTTGTTAAATAAGCTCGTTATTTTTCCTAATGCCTTGTATTTCAATCAAATTACAGTTATTAGAGGTTCCCTTTTGATAGAAACTTTTGTAAGTTTGAAACCAGTTTATTAGGGATTCCCATTATACTGACTGAAATTTAAGCAGGTAAAAGAGCAATCATCATGCCATACAAATAACTACAACTTGTATACATCGGATATTATTGACAATAAAATAGGGGCAAGGCGGTTATGTGGCGAAGTATATCCATATCGGTTTGTGGATTATTTGCCACAGAATTAAAGACTGAAAGCGTTAAAAAGCGTTGATATATAGGAGAGTACTGCTGATAATAAAATTAATTAACAAATGTGGTTAATGATATCCATTTTGTGCGAGTAAGAGTATAAAGTTAGAGTTATAGTTTTTTATAGGAACCTCTAATAATTTAGAGGTTCCAATTAATTTATTATTCTTCTATGAAGTCTGAATTGCGGGTTGTTCTTCACTAAGAGAATCATCTTCCTTTTTCCCAAAGGAACCCTGAACTTTCTCACTCATTCTCTGAATAAGACTGTAAAAAGCAGGTACAAAGAAAACAAGTAAAATAGTAGCCGAAAGCATTCCGCTAAATACTGCTGTTCCGAGTGCCTGTCTGCTGTTTGCCCCTGCACCGCTCGCAAATACAAGTGGTAACATTCCAAGAATAAAAGTTGCAGCAGTCATAAGAATTGGTCTAAACCTTAATTTTGCGGCAGTTAAAGCAGCATCAAAAATGCTCATACCTTCATCACGGTTTGACTTTGCAAATTCAGTTATAAGAATTGCTGTTTTGCATGAAAGTGCCACAAGAAGAACGAGTCCAATCTGTGTGTAAACATTAATATCCATTCCGCGTATTGCAACAGCAGTCACAGTACCTAGAACCGCAAGTGGAACAGAAAGAATTACAGATAATGGAAGTGTCCAGCTTTCGTACTGGGCAGAAAGAACGAGATAAACAAAGACAATAGCCATAATTAATATTATCAAAGTCTTTCCACGGGATGACATCTCCTGAAAAGACATATCGGTCCATTCAAAGTCCATTCCATGTGGTAGATTTTCTTTGGCAAGTTTCTCCATCATATCCATTGCTTCACCTGAACTTATTCCTGGTATCCCCTGTCCATTTAGCATTGCAGCCGGAAACATATTATATCGTGTTATGGTTTGAGGTCCAAGGGTATCAGAAACTTTTATCATGGCTCCCAGGGGAATCATATCGCCATTTCGGCTTCTTACCTCTAATCTTTTAATATCTTCAGGTGTTGACCTGAATTTTGAGTCAGCCTGAACCCGCACCTGGTAATTCTTTCCAAAGGAAGTAAAATCATTTACATAAACAGAACCCAGATTTGACTGAAGTGTACTGAATACATCTGAAAGAGGTACATCAAGTGACTTGGTTCTGATCCGATCCACATCTGCTTTAAGCTGAGGAACGTTAGCCCTGAAAGTAGAAAATACTCTTGTTAGCCTATTGTCCCCATTTGCTGCCATCATAAGTTTCTGGGTCTCCTGCTGAAGAGCATCAAGACCTGCGTTTGATCTATCCTGAATCTGCATTGTAAAACCTCCTGCTGATCCAAGTCCTAATATCGGAGGTGGTGGAAATGCAAAAATCATCGCTTCCTGAATGTCTGAAACCGCTCCCCAGATCTGACCAAGCATCGCATCAATTGTCAGTCCCTTGGGAAGTCTTTTTTCCCATGGTTCGAACACTACCCAGATAACTGCTGTATTTGATGCAGTTGAGTTATCCATAATGCTATATCCGGGTATTGATGCGTAATCTTTAATACCAGGCATCTTGGCAAGTTTTTCGTCAATCATGTCAGTAACTGCCTTAGTTCTATCAAGGGAAGCGGCATCTGGAAGCTGAACTGCTATAAGTGCCCAACCCTGATCTTCATTTGGTACAAACCCCTTGGGAAGTTCGATAAAACCAAATGTTGCTGCTGCTGTAAGACCTGCAAAAAGAAAAAGCATAAGAGCAGTTCTTCTTATCAGACCACTGACAATAAGGCCATAGGTAGACTGAACCCGATCGAAAAAGCTGTTAAACAGACGTGCAAATAAATTTGGTTTAGATTTACCTGTGGGTCTTAGAAGAATTGCTGAAAGTGCAGGGCTAAGTGTCAAAGCATTTATTGTGGAAAAAACTGTTGCAGTTGCAATGGTTAAGGCAAACTGACGATAAAGCTGCCCCGTTGTACCTCCCATAAAAGCTGTGGGAACAAATACAGAAAGAAGTACAAGTGTTGTTGCAACAACAGGCCCGGTAACTTCTTTCATGGTAAGGATAGTTGCATCGATTGGTTTCATCCCGTTTACATCTATGTGGCGAATTACATTTTCAACAACCACAATTGAATCATCCACAACAATACCTATGGCAAGGACTATACCAAAAAGAGAAAGCATGTTAATACTGACTCCCATGCCGTACATTACAGCTAAGGTTCCAACCATGGAAACCGGTATTGTGATTAGTGGAATAAGACTTGCCCTTATGTTCTGAAGAAATGCCAGAATGACAAGCACCACAAGAATAATTGTGATAAAAAGTGATTCTATTACTTCATCAATTGCAATTTTAACAAACGTTGTGGCATCAAACGGAATAGTATATTCCATACCCTTTGGAAAGCTTTGAGACAACTCTTCCATGCGGGCTTTTACTCGTTTTGCAAGGTCAAGAGCATTTGCTCCGGGTTTAAGATTTACGCCTATTGAAGCGGAATCCATGCCGTTCGATTTACTCGCTATTTCATAAGATTGGGCATCAAGTGCCACTCTTGCCACCTCTTTCAGGCGAATAAATTTTCCACCAGGAAGAGTTCTGACTATAATCTCCTCAAATTGTGATACCTCAGAAAGTTTTCCCTCTACATTAACTGAATACTGATAAGCCGGTCTGTTTTCCGATGGAAGCTGGCCAATTTGCCCTGCGGCAACCTGAACATTCTGTTCTCTCAAAGCATCAATAACATCAGTTGTTGTAAGCTTCCTTGCTTTCAGTTTACCAGGATCGAGCCATATACGCATGCTGTAATCACCGGATCCAAAGTTCATAACAGCTCCTATTCCTTCAAGACGCTTGAGCTGATTAATTATATGCAGGCTTGAATAGTTACTCATATACAAAGAATCGTAACTACTATCAGGTGATACAAGGGATATAAGCATCACAAAATTTGATGTTTGTTTGGCAACAGTAAGACCCAGACGTTGCACCTCCTGGGGAAGTTTGGATTGTACCTGAGCGACTTTGTTCTGAACAAGAACCTGCGCCATGTCCATATCTGTTCCCACATCAAAAGTAACAGTAAGGGAATATGATCCATTGTTAGTACTGGTGCTGGACATATAAAGCATATTCTCAACGCCGTTTACCTGTTCTTCAATGGGCTGGGCAACAGTTTCTGCAATAACTTTTGCACTTGCACCCGGGTAGACAGCGTTTACCTGAACCTTTGGTGGAGCAATTTGTGGATATTGTTCAACAGGAATAGACTTGAAAGTAATAATTCCTGCCATTACTATTATAATAGAGACGACCAGTGCAAATATCGGACGTTCAATAAAAAAGCGACTAAACATTATATTATTCTCCTAATCAGATGGCGTCTATTAATTGTTTTTGGCTGAATCACTGCGTTATGTTCAAATTTTTATCCTCAAAAAATACTCAATGTATTCCTTTGGTTAAAATTTACACATGCCTTGTAAAGATTTTATAAACTTTACAACCAAAATCCTAATTATTAGTTGTTCGCATCTGTTATTTTTACTGTTTTATCTTCAACAGGAGTAACTTTTGCTCCTGGTCTTGCTTTCTGAAGACCGTTAATTATAACTCTGTCTTCATGTGCAATTCCCACTTTAATGACACGCATTCCTTCAACAAGAATACCTGTAGTAACTGGCTGATATCGAACTTTATTATCACTGCCTGCCACAAGAAGGAATTTTCCCTGCAAATCTCTACCCAGTGCAATATCCGGAACAAGGAGCCTTTCTTTTGGACTACCTAAAGGAACCTTGATTCTTGCAAACATCCCTGGCATAAGTTTCTTATCTTTATTTGAGAAAAGTCCCCTAAGATTAATTGTTCCTGTTCGGGCATCCAGCCTGCTTTCTATAAAGTCAATTACACCTGTGGAAAGATTCCCGGAAACATCGAGATTAACATATGTTCCTTCAATTCTTTCAGATTTTTCTTTTAACTCTTTATTGAATTCATGAAGGTCCTGTTCACTCATTGCAAAATATACATACACTGAGTCTGCCTGAGTAATAGATGTTAGAAGAGTTCTTTCTACTGCACCCACAAGGTTTCCTGAATTTACAAGGCTCCTCCCGATTCTACCTGAGATTGGAGCTTTAATTTTTGTGTAGGACAGATCTAATTTTGCTCTTTTTACTGCTGCTTTTGCTGCAATAACCGAAGCCTTAGCTGTTGATAAATTTGCTTTTGCTTCAAGAACAGCAACCTCACTAACGGCTCTTTTTTTAAATGCTTTTTCCCTTCGAAAACTTGTTGTTTCAGCAAGTTCAAGTTCAGCTTTTCGGATAGCAAGATCTGCCATGGTTTCCTCAAATTTTGCCCTGAATGTGTTTTCATTTATAGAAAAAAGAAGATCTCCTTTTTTTACTTCTGCTCCTGGCATGAAATGTATTTTCTCAAGTATACCTTCGACTCTTGCTCGAATATCTACACTTTCAAGAGCTTCAGTTGTTCCTGTGTACTCCTTGTAATGAGTAACAGACTTCTTAAGAGGTTTTTTCACAGTTACTGATGGAGGAGGAGTTGTATATTGTGATGCAGTTGCATCATCTCCTGAACATCCTGAAAGTAATGATATTGATATGATAAGGGCGATAAATAAAGCCCCGATTTTGTAATTATTTTTTTTAGTCTTCATTTACAGACCCTCCTTACGAGGTTTAATTGAGTTTTTTGCAATTGCCTTTTTCGGTTGTTTAGGGTCCCATCCTCCACCAAGTGAAGCATAAAGACGAACAAAATTTGCTGCACTGTCACCTTTTGCAACAGCCATCTGGTTTTCAAAATTAAACTGATCACGCTGGGCATCAAGAACAGGTTGAAAGTTTACCAGCCCTTGCTTGTAAAGATCTCTTGCAAGACGGACTGTGTGTTTAGCAGCTTTAACGGCTCTTTCAAGCGCAGCCAGTCGAATGCGGTCTTCAACATATGCCTTTAGGTTGTTTTCAACTTCCCGAAGACCATTCAGAACAGTTTGTTCATATTTAAAAAGTGACTGCCTTGTTACAGCATCCTGAGCTTTTATAAGATTCCGGATTTTTCCCCTTGAAAATATGTTCCACCTTAGTGAAGGCCCAAATGAAAACACCTGGCTTCCGGCATCAAAAAGATCTCCGGCATCTATGGATTCAAAACCAAAAGAACCGGTTAGTGAAAAGCTTGGATATAATGCTGATTTTTCTACACCAATCCTTGCAGTCTGTGCAGCAAGAATACGTTCTGCCTTTCTGATATCCGGCCTTTGACGAAGTAAATCAGCAGGAACACCAACTGTTACCTTTGATGGGGGAAGGGGAATCAATTTATGATTGAGCAACTCTTCATGAAGTGTTCCCGGTCTTTTTCCAAGTAAAACAGCAAGGTTATTTATTCCCCTGGAAATGCCAAGTCTTAAAGGAGGAACCCCAGCTTCTGCAATAGCAAGCAGACTTTTAGCCTGAGCCAGATCAAGTTCTGTTGCAAGACCATGTTCAAGTCTCGATTTTGTAAGAACAAGCAAACCCTTCCTTGACTCAATATTTGATTTTGCAGCCTTAAGTCTTGCCTGATTTGTTCGTATTTCAAGGTAAGTAAGCGAAACACTAGAATATAAACTGATCATTACATCTGTTCGGTCCTCTTCACTTGCCTGATACTGTGCCTTTGCAGCTTCAACAGAACGTCTTATGCGCCCGAAAAGGTCGATTTCCCAACTTGCACCAATTCCATTTGCATAAAATGTATCTGTATTTCCAGTTCCATAATTATTTTCACTTGACTGGCCACGCATGGCACTGCCCGAAACATCTACAGAAGGAAGATAGTCACCTGTCACAACTCCAAGCCTTGCACGGGTTTCTTCTACCCTTGCAATAACACTAAGTAAATCGAGATTACTTTTGGATGCCGTTTCTATAAGTCTGTTAAGAAGTGGATCATTAAAAAGTGTCCACCATTTCCGGACAGTAACAGCTCTCGGAAGTATTGCCGGATCTGCTACTAATTGCCAGTCAAAATCCATTTTAATATCTGGTGACCTGTAATCCTGACCAACAGCTGAACAACCAACAAATGTAAACAAAAGTCCTATTATAATGAATTTTTGCAATTTTTGTTTTGTTATTATTTTTATTTTCATAATCTTAATCTTTCTCAAATCCTTATTAGTGCTCATTTAAAAGAATACCAAAGAGCTAATACTATAGTTTTGAAACCCATCCTTATTAAGCATTTCTTATTCTTCGATAATAAAGTTATAATTTGAATGTATATGGTAACTTACAGAGGTTGCAGATCTATCAGACTGAATTTACAAAAATAGTATAGAAAAATGTTCGATTTCATCTTATTCAAACAGGTTTCAAACTGCAAACTAAATGCAAGTTTTCTTAACCGGTGCTATTTTCATTATTATTTTCATAAATCCTTTTAAACTATGAGTTGTTTTTTTATTTTAACGAGAATCACCAATAATATTTTTTTTATAAATATGCAATTATTTTTTTGGTTCTTTACTACAAAAAGCGCATAAAATAAAATTTAAGATTCAAAAAAACATGTAACTCCCAGTGGTTAAAGTTTACTGATAAAAACTTAAATTGTAATATCTATATACATTTGAGAAACTGAAACTTCTTTCAAACCATCGCTAACTTATTCACAATCTTTGCTTTGTTCTTTTCAATCCTTGCTAAATGCACAACAAAATGTCTTAAGGGAATCTCTAATAACTGCCCTTTGACCGAAATTCTGCGTTCTTCAAAAAAAAGAACTGTAGTAAAATCGGCTCATTATTTTTTTATCAGCCTTGTATTTCAATCAAAAAACAAGTTATTAGAGGTTCCCTTGAGTTTGAATAAAAATAGTCTTCTTTCCTTCAGAAAATCTGCCTGGACAAGTCTCATAATGTTTCCCTTTCAAAAAAAGATTTACCGGGAACCTCTCAAAACAACCTTTTGAATATTGAAAATTCCCTGATTTATTTTTTATAATTTAATTCATACAGTCCTGAAACTAATCTGGAACTAATTTTTCATTCATATAATCAGCTTTTAGATCATCCTTTAAAACAAAAACGTCCCTTTCCTTTTTACAAGCGTAACAACCTTTATAATCCATCTTGTTCATAATATGCGTACTATAATTTCTCTCGTTTTGATCTATTGTATCGCAAAAATTTGAAAATATTTTAGCGCCGTTACTTTTAATTCTTGGACTTCCAACAATATTAGCTACTTTCATTTTGTTTCCTTTTTTATATAGAGGGAACATCTAATAATTAGAGTTTTAGATGAAATACAAGGCATTTCAAAAAATAACGAGCCGATTTTATTACAGTTTTTTTTGCGAAATACTTCTTTATTATCCCAAAAAGAAGGTTGACTCTGTACAAGTTAAATCCAAGTGCATTGTTTAATGTTTTCGGAATCATTTTTTAAAACTCCTTAAGGTAAATTTTCAACTACAGATTTTAGTTGCACGTGCAACTATATGTGTCAAGTAAAATGTTCAGTTTATGAATGATTAGTCCTCTTTGTTTTATCGTAAGACTGAAGATTCTGCATCCAATCTTTTAGCAGATCTTCAGGAATTTCCTCAGCGGACCGAAGCATTATTGTTTCGTTTATTTTCATAAATTACTCTTGCTCATTCATAATTTAGCCTACAAGTAATTTTTTATAACATTTCAATATGTCAGATAAGGACACACCCTAATATTTAAAAAAATTAGTTTTATGAGATGGTATAGCTATAAGTATGCCAAGAATATAGATGCCTTATTTTAAAGACTTTCATATATCTTAAATTTATAATTTACCCTATGGAGAAATCTGTGTTACCCTATAGGGTATTTCAATTTTGTTTTACCCTATAGGAGAAATAAGGCCATGCAGATAGATCAAAATGATTTTTTCAGACAGGCAACAATCAGGTTATGCAGCAGTCTTAACATAAAAACTGCCCTTCATAGTTGTTATGATTATATAAAACAATATATTCCAATGAGAAGCATGGGACTTTATCAGTTTTATCCCGATGAAGGATTATTCAAAGCGGTAGTTGCTGTTACTGAGGAAGGAGGTCCACAAATTGAAGGGGTCTATCTTTTGCCAGAAGCATTTAGAGAGGACGTAATACAGCACTGGGAAACAATGCCTCCTATTGAAATTGTAAATCGTCCTGCCGAAGATAGCTATTTCCGTAGAGTCATGGAACCAGAAGACTTTAATACTTCAAAGATTAGCATGAGACTGCAACTTGAAGGAACCCGTGTTGGCGGTGTTTGTGCTAAATTTCCCGAAATTGACCAGTATACAGATACTCATAAAGAACTTTTACAAATGCTACACGAACCTCTTTCAATTGCCATGTCAAATGCTCTGAAGCATCAGGAAGTCCTTAAGCTCAAAGATATGCTTGCTGATGATAACCGATTTCTCCACAATCAACTCAGGGAGATTTCAGGTACAGAAATTGTAGGTGCTGATTTTGGACTAAAGGGTGTACTGGAACAAGTTCGGCAGGTAGCTCAAATGGATAGCCCTGTTCTTGTTCTTGGTGAAACAGGTACCGGAAAAGATTTAATTGCCAATGCACTTCACTCCCTTTCTTCACGCAAGGATGGTCCATTTATTCGGGTCAATTGTGGAGCTATTCCTGACAGCATCATTGACAGTGAGCTTTTCGGTCATGAAAAAGGTGCTTTTACAGGAGCCATTTCACAAAAAAGAGGTCGATTTGAGAGAGCCGACGGAGGTACAATCTTTCTTGATGAAGTAGGAGAACTTCCTCCACAGGCTCAGGTCAGGCTCCTGCACGTGATCCAGAACGGTGAAATTGAGCGTGTCGGTGGCACTAAACCAATTTCTGTTAATATACGAATCATCTCAGCGACACACAGAAAACTTCAGGATATGGTATCAGATGGTCAGTTCCGTGAAGATCTCTGGTTCAGGCTCAACGTGTTCCCTATAACTATGCCACCCCTTAGGCTAAGAAAAGAAGATATCCCGGCTCTTGTTCATCATTTCATAGAGAGAAAAAGAATATCCCTGAAAATAAAAGTTAACCCTACTCTTGCCCCCAACGCCATTAACTCTCTAATAGATTACAACTGGCCCGGAAATGTTCGTGAACTTGAAAATGTTGTGGAGCGTGCACTGATTCGGTGCAGAGATGGAAAAATTAATTTCATAAATCAGATTAGTAATACTTCAAAGATAGAATCCTCTGTTGAAATCAATCCGCCTGAAGTAACTCTATTAGATGATATAGTAACAAGACACATTAGTCAGATAATGAAGGCATCCAATGGAAAAATCAACGGCCCGGGAGGTGCGGGAGAACTTCTTGGTGTTAATCCCAATACCCTTAGAAAAAGGATGAATAAACTGGGAATCCCCTATGGACGAAATTATCAATAGCAAATTTGCTAATTGAAAAGGTAAAAATCAAAACATACTTTTTATAAAATATTTGCTCAGAAAATTTATGGCTTTGAATAGATATTATTAAAAACAGTAAGGGGCAAATGAAGACGCCCCTTATTTTTTTTATAAGGTCAAGCTGATCCAGGCCATTTTAACAACCAGGGTTCCTTGAAATTTTCCAGTGCAGAAACAAACCGTTCTTCATTAAATAAAATTCCTTTATCAGGTACGCTTACAAAACAATATGAAGTACTGAGATAATCAAACCTTAATGCATATGAGTGCAGGTACCCCCTATCGTATTTGTTACTCTCACCCCTGTAATACAATGGATCTCCAAGAGCAGGTGACCCGATACTTTTTAACGCCACACGAAGCTGGTGTGTTTTTCCTGTCAGAGGTTTTAAAATGAACAGCCTGAGCCCGCCGCCACATGATTTGCTAAAAAAGCGGGTCTGCGCAGGATTATCTTTAGTTCTTAACAATTTCCATGCACCGCGACGCCCTCTCTCCATATCTCCGGAAATCAACCCCTGACTCTTTTTAGGTTTTTTGTCGGACAAAGCCAGATAATATTTCTCTATTTTCCTGTCTTGAAATAACAAAGATAACCCACTTGCTGCTTCCTTACTCTTTGCAAACAAAATCAGACCTGATGTCATACGGTCCAAACGGTGTACCGGGAACAGGTTTTTTTTTTTTTCCTTCTCTCTGACATAGTTGATGAGTGATTCACTGTCAGCCGATGTATGAAAGTCCACTCCCTGGTTTTTATCAATTACAATAAAGTCGTCATTTTCACTTATTAAGGTATACATAAAAGTCCTGATTTTTTATTTATAAACATATTTTACTTATAGAATAAAATTTAATCCAAAATATCATGGTTCCACATTTGGGTTTCACTTTGCTTTTCCAAAGCCTACATAACTTGAGATGCATGAACTTGTCAAACAAGCATCCAAACTAACAACCAGTCAAAGTAAGATACATCTCCAGAGAACAAAAAGCCTCTGTTTTTCTCATAATAAACTGTATGATCTTTGCTATGCCCTGGTACCAAAATCATCACTTTTTAAATTCTTCTGATTTATTAACAGCTTTTTTATATTCATTATCTTCACGCTTCCAGTATTTTCTGGTTAATCGCTTGTTTTCAATACTATTAAATGGTAGACAAAGTTATGGTTAAAATTACATGCTGGGAACCTCTAATAATTGAAATAACGAGCTGATTCGTTTATATTTTTTTTGTTTATAAAGTTTACAGTTCTTTTTTTAGAATATACCCTGTTGTTTTGTTTCTTAAAACAACTTAAGTAGTTCGTGTCAAAAGGCAATTAGAGGTCCCCTATTAATATTTTTTTTCTCTTAGAGGTGATTATTAATGAATAGGAAACTGTTTAGGAAAGTATTAAATAATTTTGAAAAAGGAAAATGGGTAGACAATGTAACAATTGCAGATCTATTTGATAGGGATGTAAGAAGTGTTGCTGAACGAATTTTGAAAATTAGATGTTCAGATAATTTCAGAAAGAAATATTTAAAACCTATAAAATATAAAACCCACAACAATATAACATATTATAATTATGAATTATCACCAGAATATTTCATGTGGTATTTAATGTACACTAAAGGAGAAATTTCAGATAAATTAAAAGAGAAATATATAGAATACTTTTTTGATAAGGTAAGGTTCAAATCCTCTTTAAAAAATCACGAGAAGCCTACGTTTTCAACAATTTTAGATAATTTTAAAGAAGGTAGGAAAGTTAATAATCTACTAATTCACAAAGTTTTCAAAAGAACAAAATATGATGTTATAAAATCTTTCCATAAAATTCAGTGCTCAAAAAAATTTAAGAAAAAAAACTTAACTCTATCTGGTGAAATATATGAATTAACACCTTCCTACTTTATATGGTTTTTCTTTCAATCAACTCAATATATGAGTAAATTAAGAGAAGAATATATTGAATATCTGTTTGGTAATAAAACTAAAATCGATGAGAAAGTTATCATAAGTGATTTTTCTACCAGACCAATTATTACAACAAGGGCAAAAAATATCTTCAATGAAAGACTCCTTGAATTAGGTGATAAAACAAAAAATTTGACGGCTAAAGAAATTCGAAAGGAAATTGGTTTACCTGATAAAGATATTTATCATTATCTTAGAGCAAATAATACTGTTTATAAACCCGGAGACTATATACAAACAAAAAAGAGAACGAAAAAAGATCCTGATAAAGCTGAAAAGGTTATTAGAAGGAAGAAGATAAAGACAACAGAACCTGAGAAACCTGCAAAAAAACAAGCTGAAAAGGTTATTAGGAGAAGGAAGATAAAAACAATAGAGCCTGAGAAACCTGCAAAAAAACAAACTGAAAAGGTTATTAGGAGAAAAAAGATAAGAAGAAAAGCTGTTTGGGATGCTATTCAATTAACTAATGATGATAATGACGCTGCTAAAATACTTGGTATTAGTCCTACGAAGTTTAAAACATTAAAACAAGAGTATAAATTATAGAAATAGGGAATTAATATTAAATTTGCATTAATTAGAATTTAGGTCAGGATTTCTCTTCCTGCCTTTTAATTCTTTAGTCTCTGTAAAGGTATAGAATGCAACAAAATTAATACTGGAAAAATTTTTTCCGGTTTAGGAATTATTCTGGGAAAAATATTACTGCCTTCTGGTTTCTTGTAACAGCCTATCAACACCCTTGTGGTACTGGAAAACAACAAGCTGGGATAAATTGTTAGAATGTTTTCTTCACAATCCAACAATATTTTTAAATGTTTAATGAGAGATTAGAATTAGGAGCTCACAAAAAGCTTTAAGATCATGAAAAATTCCCACTTGTCACATCTTGAAATGACCTTTGTAAATCTGATAAAACTCTTAACCCACATGCGTAGATGAAAACAACATCAAATTAGTAATTACACCGCTTCCCATTTTTTATGAGTTAGAATCCCTCAAACACTTGGCTAAGCCTCAATATTTGCTGATCCAGCGACTATTATTGTCTGTCTTTCACCTTTTGTTAGTTTTTTGTCTTTAAGACTATTAAAATATTCTCGACTTTTTATGATTTTTGATGGATCTGAACTATTATGTATTACTTCGAGAGTTACAACATATGGAAAATCTTTTATGAAATCCATTATGTCAGAATAATCGGTATTTCCATCTCCAATCTGAAGATGATCATCGTTCACACCTTTGTTATCGGTAAAATGAATGTGTCTAATATTATCCTTCAGCAAACTTAATCCTTTTTTTATTCCATTCTCTTCTTTTAACCGGGCATGGCCAATATCAAATGTGTATTTCAAGGATTCGCCCACAGCATCTCTTATTTCTATCAGGTCTTCAAAAGACTTATCAATAGAACGTCCAAACATGTTTTCTAAACATACTGTAATTCCTTTTTGTTCAGCATATCCGTTTATTTTCTTTAACGACTCTATATTATTATCCCATTGAGTTTTTAACCTACCATTATTGTGTCGTGTAACACCTTCTGGATGACTATATGTATAAGCCCCTGAATGAACAATAATTACATTCCCCCCAATTTTTGAACAAAAATCAATAGATTTACTTACATAATTTACAGATTCATCTCTGAGTCCTTGATAAAATGCCCCAATATTGATCTCAAAAGGTGGAGAATGAACACAAATCTCAAGATCAGCTTTTTCTGCTTTTACTCTTGCTTTTTCGATTTCCATTGGGTTTATACAATCTAGATTTACAGATGGGTAGAACATATTGATTTCAAAAGCATCAAAACGGTTTTTTATGGCAATATCAAGTGAATCGGACCATAAGAGCGATGCAACCGAGCAATTGGGCATTCCAATCTTTGCCATTAAATAGATCTCCTTTTTAATATATATTACGAATAATAATAATTACCCCAACGTTGATTTTAATCGGTCAGTCAGGACCATGCGAATCAATTTTACTGTTATGCCTTTGTAGCAACAGCGCAATATGAAATAAATGGTATTCCTTCCTTTTCCACAATATGAGCATCTGAAAAGCCTGCATCCAATAGTATTTTAACTACATCATCTTGTGAATAAGTGTTAAAAGTGTCTAAATTCAGAGGTAGATTATTCAACTGATTACGGTCTCGAAAGCCGATAACAATCTTTCCGCCATGGTTAATTACCCGAAACAGTTCATTAAAGTATTTTTTGGGCTCTTTCCAGAAATACAAAGTATTTACTGAGCATAATTTATCAAATGTTTCACTATCAAATGGAAGGTTACTGCATTCTACATTTTTCAAACTTACTTTGCCTTTTGCAATATGTACTTTATTAGCTTTGATTGCATGCTTTAACATTGTCTCCGAAAAATCAATCCCTTCCACAACTCCCTCTGTTATATTATCTGCCATCTCATTTATTAGTTTTCCTGTGCCGAATCCAATTTCCAGAATTCTATCCTTCCCTTGTATGTTAAGTGTCTCCTTCACAAAGTAATTTAGATCAACATTTCCAGTGTTAAAAGCTTTGGTCATAAGATAGCGACCAATGATGCCAGAAGGCTTTCTAGATTGTAAGGATAGAATTTTTGCTGGTATAAATTTTATTAAAAACATGATTGATTTCCTTATTCTGGCATAGTTGTAATAAGTGAAAATTTTTCCTTATTAGACTGTAAAGATGGAAAATTAAATTTCTGAAATTAATAGTTAGTGTAAAAAAACAATAAAGACAAGAACAATTAAATAAACTGTCTGTAAATTTTATTTCTAAGAACAACAAATTGATTTTTGAGTTTTGATCATGGGATTTTGGTTTTTAAAAGTAGAGATCTTAATGTGGGATATGAATGAAATTAGAGCCTTTTCATTTATATTTTTTAATAACCTGTTTATTAAACTTTTCAAAAGATTACCACCCGGAGGTCTTTGTTTTAATCCCTTGCAGGTTAATTCTACATTCTTGAAGTCGCGCGATTTTGCATCTACCCTATTTTTGTTTTAATAAAATGACTGATAATGAATAAATTTATTAAAATTTAAAAAGAGAAATGGATCTGAATTCTGTTATTCATGTATTTGGGAACCTCTAATAACAGATCTTTTTGCGAAACACATCGTTATAACAAAAATAAAACTGTAGTAAAATCAACCCGTTATTTTTTGTGTAGATTTTATAAAACTGAAAGCTTTTATAAACGTTATGCCTTGTTTTTCATCAAAAATTCTAATTATTAGAGGTTCCCTATTATCAAAAAGATTCTCTTGATAAATCAAAGATAAATTCTAAAAATATAAAGCACATCAATATCATTATTAACAAAGGTCCAATTGTTATCAGATGCAAGTAATTGTTAGAAAACAAAAAAGCACCTGTTAAATTAGGTGCTTTTCATATTTTTGAATCACTTTAGTAAAAGAATGAATTCACTGAATTTAGTTCACAAGCCTTTTTACGCTTTCAGTGATCTCTTCAGGGGAAGCTGGCTTTGGCAGATAATCATCTGCTTCCATACTCATACCATCAAAGTGTGAATATTTTGTTGAACCCACATGATCTGCAACTGCTGTTAGCATAACTATTGGGATATCCAGAAATTTTTCATCGGCCTTTAGTTCTGCACATACCTCAAAACCATCTTTTTCAGGCATCATTACATCAAGAACTATTGCATCTGGAGGATTTGCAGTAACTTTTTCCATGGCTTCAACACCATTGTAAGCTACTTCCACTTCAAATCCTTCTCCCTCAAGGTTTCTTTTGACAATTTCGGTTAGATCCGGCTCGTCATCAACTACAAGAATCCTTTTTTTCTCGCTCATAGACACTCCTTTCACAAACCCCTTAAAATTCAAAATAATACTACTGCGGAATAAATCAATTTAGTAAAAATATTATATCGACGGTCTTGGATAAAGACCAGCTTTTTCTACAATTTCCGGAACCTTTTCTTCCCATTCAATAGCCATTATGTGGAATCCATGTAAACCGTCAATCTCTTTCAATCTCTGGATATCCTCTATACAAATATCGATTCCCTTTTGTGCCTGTTCTTCTTTAGGTGTATCTGAAAGCCTTTTAACAAGCTCATCAGGAACATCCATTCCCGGAACTCTGTTCTTCATGTACTTTGCCATACCTGCTGATTTCATTGGGGTCATACCAGCAAGAATATGCACTTTTTCATGAAGACCTCTATCCACAACACGTTTCATCCAGTCTTCGAACTTGTCTAAGTTATAGATACACTGAGTTTGAATAAATTCAGCACCGGAAGCTACTTTCTTAGCCAAACGAGGAATTCTTATTTCATAGGGATCTGCAAAAGGGTTTGCTGCTGCTCCTACAAACATTTGTGGTGGAACTTTAATATCATCACCACCAAGGAATTTTCCTTCATCCCTCATATAACGAATTGTCTGAACAAGCTGCATGGAATCAATATCATGAACGTTCTGACCAGATTTACAGTCACCAAAACTCTGGTGGTCACCTGAAAGGCAAAGAACATTTTTAATTCCGTGTGAAGCAGCTCCTAAAACATCACTTTGAAGAGCTATTCTGTTTCTATCCCTTGTAACCATCTGAAGAACCGGCTCTAAACCAAGTTGCTTTACATGAATACAGGCTGCAAGACTGCTCATTCTTGTCATTGCTGTCTGATTATCAGTAATATTGATAGCATCCACATGATCTTTTAATAATTCTGCTTTTTCAATAATTTCAGAAGGATCTGATCCTCTGGGAGGTCCACACTCAGAAGTAACAGCGAGAAAATTTTTTTCCAGTACTTTTTCTAATCGGCTTTTTTCTGTCTTCATGATTGGATGTCCTCCCTTTCAACTGTTCTAGGTCCGCCAGCTCTGTCCGTAGCCCAATCTTTAAGTGGCGACAATTTTTCATATTCGTCCATTTTCCCCATCGCTTCAAGACGATTAATGATCAACTGCCATGCACAATCTGTATCAGGTCCTAATTCACATTTTCCATTTGTAGATCCACCGCAAGGTCCATTCATAACTCTTTTTGCACATCTGGATACTGGGCAAATTCCACCAGTACTTGCAAGGATGCATTTTCCACATGCCTGACATCTTTCTGTCCAAACACCTCTTTTTTCTGTAGCTCCAAGAAAACATGTATTAACTCCCGGAAGAACAGGTGTTGAAAGATATTTATCAGCTGTAAACTGGACACCAACACCACATGCAAGAGATAGAACAGCATCATACTGATCTATTACGTCCCTTATCTCTTCGAGATATTCATGATCACATTGTCTTTCAAGTGTTTTTTCTTCAATTGATACTTTTTTTCCATTATTTAAGAAATACATACGAAGTGCTGAGGCCAGAACCTCAACCTCTTTTTTTCCACCAGCTTCACAAACTGTTACGCATTCATTACAACCAAGAAGTAATATTTTTTCATAATCTTTTATTGTTTCGATAACTTCATCTATCGGTTTTTTATCTGCAACTATCATAAAAAGACCCCTCTAATTGGAATTTTATTATTTTAATCATATTAAGCCGCATCCATTTTCCTCTTGGCTTTTTTCACAGGATTTTCACCAAGTTCCCGGATAATCTTATCCATCTCTCTGGCATACTCGGCAAATAGTGTACCTTCACCTGATGAGAGGTTATACATTCTAACTCTCTCTTTTTCGATACCGATAGATTCCAGAACTTCCCCAGCCTGTTCAACTCTTTTTCGTGCACGAAAATTCCCGTTGTTATACTGGCAACTTCCCTCTAAGCAGCCAACAACATAGGCTCCATCAGCACCTTTTTCAAAGGATCGAAGTAAATGAATCACATCTACCTTGCCTGTACAGGGAACTCTAACTATTTTTATATTGGTTGGATATTCAAGTCTCATCGAACCTGCCAGGTCCGCAGCTGAGTACCCTCAGAAATTGCAGCAAAATGCAATTATAATTGGCTCAAATTTCTCCATTATAATACCCCCTCAAGTAAGGATTCTATTTTACTTAGTAGTTGTACATCTTCATACCAGTTGAGATTTATCGTCTTAGCCGGACACTCAGATGCGCAGATACCGCAACCCTGACAAAGTGCCACATCTATTACACTCTTACCTGTTTCATCAATCTTTGGAACACCATATGGGCAGGATCTCACGCAAATTAAGCAGGATGCACAATGCTCCTGAATAACTTCTGCTGTAACTGCAGATAAGGTGAGAGATTCCTGTGAAAGGAAAGTTGTTGCTCTTGATGCAGCACCCATGGATTGAGCTATCGTTTCTGAGATAAGCTTTGGACTATGAGCTGTACCGCAAACAAATATACCTTCCTGAGGCATATCCACTGGTCTAAGTTTAACGTGAGCTTCTATGAAATGTCCTTCCTCATTTCGGCCAAGCTTCATGATTGAAGCAAGTTCATCTGTATCTTCAGCAACCATTCCTGCACTTAGGGCAACAAGATCAACATCCATACTTATATCCATTCCCAGGATATGATCTTTAAATGTAACTGTTGCACCTTTTCCATTATTTTCAACAACCGGAGGATTGTCAGCATCAAATCTTGAAAATATTACTCCAAGTTCCCTTGCTTCTTTGTAGTAATCCTCAAGTAGTCCATATGTTCTTATATCTCTGTAAAGAATGAAAACATTCGCTTCAGGATTTCCTTTCTTAATTGAAATCGCATTTTTTACTGCACCCTGGCAGCATATTCTGGAGCAATTTACATTCTCTTCATTTCTTGAACCAACACACTGAATCATCACAGCACTACTAATGTGGGAAGCACCCTTCTCATTGATAGTATCTGCAAGTTCAACCTGTGTCATTACACTTTCATTTTCGCCATACAGGAACTCTTTTGGCTTATATTCATTTGCTCCTGTGGCAAGTATCACAACACCGTGTTCTATTTTTCTTTCATACATCCCTGGTCCTACTAAAACTTCAGTCACAAAGTTTCCTTTAAAACCGGAATGTCCAACAATAAGAGCCTGTTTTAGAACCTGAATATTTTTATTTTCTTCAACATTCTCGGAAAGATCTGAAATATACTGTTTTACATCAGCCCCTTCAATTGTCTTAACAAGCTTATTTGCAAATCCTCCAAGTTTATCTTCTTTTTCAATAAGAACAACTTCAAATCCCTGATTTGCAAGACCAAGTGAAGCGTTCATTCCAGCAATACCACCACCTATAACAAGAGCACGTTTTGTTACACCAATAACTTTCTCATGAAGTGGATGAAGTTGAACTACCCTGGATATAGCCATTCTAACAAGATCAATCGCTTTTTGGGTAGCAAGTTCAGGTTCATTTGAATGAACCCAGGAGTTCTGGTTTCTTATATTTGCCATCTCAAACAGATACTTGTTAAGACCAACAGACTGCATTGTATCCATAAAGATTGGTTCATGTGTTTTTGGAGAGCAGGAAGCAACAACAATTCTGTTCAGTTTCTCTTCAATAATAATCTCTTTAATACTGTCCTGTGCATCCTGAGAACATGTAAAAAGATTTTCTCCTGTGTAAACAACATTTGGTAGCTTTGATGCATAATCGGCAACTTTTGGAACATCTACTGTACCTGAAATATTTATTCCACAGTTACAAACAAAAACACCAACTCTTGGTTCCTGACCAATCACATCGATCTCTTCAGGAACTTCAATACTCTTTGTTGTTGTATGTCTTGCTTCTGCTAAATCCATACCGGCTGCACAAGCTGCAGCACTCGCTTCCGTAACAGAACTTGGTATATCCTTTGGTCCCTGCAAGGCTCCACTAACGAAAACACCTTTTCTTGAAGTTTCAAGGGGACTAAATGGCTGGGTTTCAGCAAAATTATATTTGTTAAGATTAACATCAAGTCTTTTCGCTAGATCCTGAGTCTCTTCTGGTATTTGCAGACCAACAGAAAGAACAACAATGTCATATTTATCTTCTACTATCTCACCATGCTCTGTAACATACCTTAAAGTTAGAGTATCATCCTCTCTATTTTCATTAATAGTATGTATTCTTGTTTTTACAAACTGTACACCCTCTTCATTTTTTGCCCTGTGGTAATACTTCTCATAGTCTTTTCCAAAGGTTCTAATATCCATATTGAAGATTGTGCAATCAAGAGGATAGTCTGCATGTTCTTTTGCTATCATTGCATCTTTTACTGCATACATACAGCAAACGGATGAACAATATCCGTTACCACATCTGTTGTTATCTCTTGATCCTACACACTGGAGCCATGCGATTCTTTTAGGATCAGAACCATCAGAAGGTTTCTGCAGGTGACCCATTGTTGGTCCAGAAGCACTAAGGATTCTCTCAAACTCTATACTGGTCATAACATTTGGATTTTTTCCATAATGGTAGAACTCTTTCAGATGTGTTGGGTCATAAACCTGACTACCTGCTGTAAGAATTACTGACCCAACATCAAGTTCCAGGGTTTTTGCATGTTCTTCATGATTAATAGCACCGGCAAGACATGCATCAACACATTGGTAACACTCTGAGCAGACACCACATTTTAAACATCTTTCTGCTTCTAATATTACCTGCTCTTCTGTAAGGGTTTTGTGAACCTCTTTAAAATTTCCTTCACGTTCTTCGATTGACAGAGCCTGAACATTTACTCTCTCTTTTATACTCTCATCTTTTACATCCGGTCTGTACAGATCCCAGATTTTATCTCTACCATCAATCAGATTTTCGCCATTAATAAATCTGTCTATACTTATTGCAGCTTCTTTACCACATGCAACAGCATCTACAACAGATTTAGGGCCATAAACAACATCACCACCTGCAAAAACCCAATCAAGTGGAGTTTGCAAAGTTAGAGGATCAGCGCTTAAACCACCCTGTCTTGTAACCTCAATATTCTGTTTATCAGTGAATTCCAGTTCTGCAGACTGACCAATTGCAATAATTACGTCATCTGCTTCATAAGCTTTTATATCTGATTCGTCATACTGTGGGTTGAATGAACCATTTACATCGAATACTGATTTACATTTCTTAAACTCAACACCCTCAATAGTCCCATTACCAGAGAATTTCTTTGGTCCTAAACTATTAACTATTTTTACACCTTCATCAAGGGCATCCTGTATTTCATAATCCCATGCTGGCATCTCTTCACGGGTTTCAAGACATACAAGAGAAACATCCTGCGCTCCGTGTCTTCTTGCAGTGAGAGCAACATCAACAGCAACATTACCACCACCAATTACTACTACTTTATTCCCTATCTCAACTTTTCCTTCAATAGCAGAATTTCTTAGAAATTCAACTCCCTGATGAACTCGCTGCTTATCTTCACCCTCTATTCCAAGACCACGACTTCCGTGTAAACCTGTTGCTAAAAACACTGCGCTACAACCATCTGATTTAAGGTCATTAAGAGTTACATCTACTCCGAAGTTTACTCCTGTTTTTATCTCAATTCCCATCTTTTCAATGAGATCTATCTCTTTATCAAGTTCACTTTGAGGAAGTCTGTATTCAGGAATACCAACTGCCATCATCCCACCTTTAACAGGTAGTTTTTCAAAAATGGTTACTTTATAGCCTTTTTTAGCAAGAAAGAAACCAGCGCTCATTCCAGCAGGGCCTGATCCAACTATCGCTATTTTCTCTTTTCTTTCTTCTTCAATAACAGGAATGAAAGGCTCTTCTGAATCTAAATCATGATCAGCTAGAAATCTGTGCATATGCTGAACAGCAAGAGCATAATCTACTTCATTTCTTGTACACTCAGATTCACATGGATGGTGACAAACCCGCCCGCAAGCTCCGGGAAAAGGGTGGTCTTCTTTAAATAGTTCTAATGCTTCTCTGTGTTTTCCTTCACGTGCTAAAGCAACAAAACCCTGGATACTAACATGTGCAGGACAGGTTGCTTTACAAGGAGCTGTCCCTTTTTTAGTTATTCCATATGCTCCTGGAATTGCCTGTGCATATTGCTTAAAAATAGCTTTTCTGGTGTTCAGAGATTTGTTGTACTCATCTTCTATCTCAATCGGGCAAACCTTTGCACACTCACCACAACTTGTACACTTTGCAAGATCTACATATCTTGCTTCCTGTTTAATTCTTGCTTTGAAGTTACCAGGTTCACCTGTTAACTGAAGAATATCTGAATTTGTAATCAACTCTATGTTTAAATGCCGGCCGACCTCGACCAGTTTAGGTGAAATAACTCACATCGCACAATCATTTGTTGGAAATGTTTTATCAAGTTGAGACATCATTCCACCAATTGCAGATGATTTTTCAACCAGATAAACATAGTATCCGGAGTTAGCAAGATCTATTGCTGACTGCATCCCGGCAATTCCACCACCTAAAACAAGAACTGATCCTATTTTATTTGTATTTCCCATTACGACACCTCTTGGTTTGTTTTAAAATAAGGATTCGGACTGAAAATACTTCTGTTACTAATCTGCAAAGACACCTAAAATCTCAGGCAATTTATTTTCCCATCCTATTGTAGAAACATTTACTCCGCTAAATCCTTCGCTTTTTAATGTCTCAATCATGTCCATGGAAATTCTCGTACACTCTCTTGCCTTATCAGGTGCTTCCTGCAAACGCTTAATAACACTGTCTGGTATTTTAACATGCGGCATAACCTTAGATATATATCTTGCCATACCCAGAGATTTAAGTAATAGAACAGTAGGTATAATATGTGTTTTGGATAGATCTACTTTCTTAAGAAATGAATTAACAGATTGCATATCAAAAACAGGTGGGGTTACAAAATAGTCGGTACCAGAATCAACTTTTGATCTCAACTCTTCAAGTTCTTTATCAAGTAAGCTTCCTGTGGCAGTCATTGTAATATTTGATCCAACAAATATTTCAGGTGAACCTTTTAGATTAATACCTGCCATGTCTTTACCTTCCTGAAACAGTTGCATAGTATTTAACAACTCAGAAAGAGATATATCATAAACAGCTCTTGTCTGATGATGGTCACCATTTCCAGGATCTACACCTTTAACTGCAATTATGTTTTTTACACCAGAAGCGCAGGCTGCAAGAATATCACCCTGTAGGGCAAGTCTGTTTCTGTCACGACAACATACCTGCATTACGGATTCCATTCCTTTTGAGTTTAGAAGAAGAGATCCACCAAGGGAACTCATTCTCATCACAGCATTACTCATTTCGGGAACTATGAAAGCATCAACAACGCCCTTTACTCTTTGGGCATTTTCAACCATTACGGTTGTATCGACACCTTTGGGGGGTTCAATTTCGGCGAGGATGGCAAATTCACCAGATTCTACTTTATTCTTAAACTGCATATAGATCACTCCCACTACTAGATTAATTAACAAAAATCAAAACCAATACAAATGGAGCAAAACCTACTACTATCAGAATCAAAAAAACCAGAATTCTATCAGATGCTAATATCAGAAAAACTATAGGAAATATCAAATTTCATGTCAATAAAGATATGTGCAAACACTGTATATATATACGTTTATATAATGAACCTATTTACTAAATAGAATCCACATTATGATGAATATTCATATTATATGGGTTAAGTTGTAAATATATTTGGATTTTATGCAAAGAAGTGGCTTAATTGTAGATAAAATTCTACCTGATTACTATAAAAAGGTAGAATTTTTCTGATTTTTTCTTTTTTTAGGAATTGGATAATTTGATAATATTATCACATATTTCAATAATACTCTGTGGTACTTCATCAATATTGTCGAATGGTCTGGTCCCTAATCTGTCTGAACTTACAACTTCATCTAATTCGGGAATAAAACCTAAGATCTCGAAATCCTTAAGGTTCTCACGGATAAGTTTTTCATCCTCAGGCCCCTTGGTTCTGTTGCCCACAACAAGAATCTTTGAAATTCCAACATCCTCTCCAAGTTTCTTAATGTGATGAGCTGCCGCCTGACTTCTAAATCCAGGATTAACAACAACTAAAAGAGCATCAACAGATCCTGTGGTTGCACGTCCAAGGTGTTCAACGCCAGCCTCCATATCCATTAATACAATTTCATCTCTGTAAAGAACCAGATGTGTCATTAAAGCTTTGAGCATTGTACTCTCAGGGCAGATACAACCACCACCGCCTTTTTGCACAGTACCCATTACAAGGAGTTTTACACCATCTTTTTCATATGAAAAGCGTTCAGGAATATCATCAACTTTTGGATTGATAGAAAAAAATCCACCCATTGTTCCGGGTTTAGCTCCTGTTCTTTCCTCTATAAGACTTGAAAGTTCTGAAATTGGTGTGATTTTTGTTTCTTCCGGTATTCCTAAACCAGCTGCAAGGTTAGTTACAGGATCAGCATCAATTGCAATAACATTACCACTGTTTTTTTTTGCGAGAACTCTTGCTATAAGTGCAGAAAGTGTTGTTTTACCAACGCCTCCTTTTCCTCCCAATGCTATTTTTAAACTCAATAGATTATCTCCTTAAAAGAAATTATTTAATAACCAACTCATATCCACTTTCCTTGACCTGATCTCTCAAGAAATCATAATAAATTGCCTGGACTTCATATTTACCATCGTTTTTAGATGAAAAATTATATAGCCACCCAAGAGCTGCATCTTTATCTAAAAATGCAGGAACATATTGACCTTTTTCTGTTTCATCATCAGAAAATGCCAGATATGATTCATTTCCAGCTCCAGGGTTTTGAACTACTACATAGATCCAAGTGTCGTCTTTTATATTTTCTGTCATATCAATTACCTGTTTTATGTTTTTTATTTTAAAAATTCTTCTACTAAAATTAAATACTAATTGGGAAAAAGCAATTCTTAAATAACAAAAGCTTATTTATTTCTCTACCTTAATGCATATGGAGCTTGTGCAGGATGAATTATATCCTTCCATCTATTAAAAGCAATAACTGCAAATGCTGTCAGCATTTGCTCTGCTGCATCTTTCGGATCTACACCACCAACACCACAACCCAAAGCCGGGCATACAATATGTTCAAAATTATTTTGAATTGCCACAATTAGAGCTGTGCGTAGTGCCAAATATGGATTTATTGTATTTGAAAGTTGACCAGGAATACGCATGCTTGGAGCATATATAAGAGCAGGTCTTTTTTCTTCAGGAAAAACATAAAATGAACTACCCACTGGCAATTCACCAAAAAAGTCTTCTGCTATTATACTTTGAACAATCTTTTGAGCTTCGCCACCAAAGCTATCATCTATAGCTTTATCAACACCTCCACCCATATCACCGAAACTGTTTCCTGCTGTAATGATAGCATCACATTTAAACTTTGTAATATCTCCCTGAACTATCGAAACCTCATTTATCTCTTTAAACTGTTCAAAAAAACTATCAAGAGTCGTTGAATGATAATCACATATTGTAAGTTTTACAGGACTTTTTATTGGTCCAAACTTTTTTATTATTTTATGTCGTTTAAAAAACATTTCTACCAATTCTAATTATGAGATTCCCGATCGGGGTCGGGAATGACACGTGATCAGATTTTTAAATAAAATACTATTTTATTTCATAACTTTTTAAGTTTGAGTTTGCTGCAAATACAAGGCATCACGAGAATAAAAGGCACTATTTTTTATTCGCTTTATATGAAGCTGTATGTTTTTTATACCGCGAATATTTTGTAACGCGGGATTTGCTGTAAAATCAATCTTAAAAATGTTTTTTATACTGTGAATAGTTTCTAACGATGTATTTGTATTAAAATCAGAATTAAAAAAAATAAAAAAGCCCCGGAGTAGAGAACTCGGGGCTTTTTTTATAATTCTTAAAATATATTAAACTTCAAGATAAGAATCAGAGAAAAGAATATCTCCCATAATTACCTGATAAGTTTTATAACTATCAAGAAGCTCACCTGAAAGACTTGCAGGATCAGGAGCATTTCCGTCCATCATTCCGTAGATAAGATCAACAAGATCCTGTCTTTCACCTTTAGCAACTGCTGTCAGGTTAACATCTAAAGGATCTGCAATTACAGATTCCATACCATAATACTGAAGCATAATCATATATGTAGTATTAATGATAGGTCTTAGGTGCTCGGGTGGTCCATTAGATATATTTGAAAGACCACATGTACTTCTTGAACCAGGAGCTATGTCCTGAAGCATTGCCTGGAAGTTAAGAAGACTGATAGCCTGCTGCTGCTGAATATTTACAGGAGTAACAATTCCATCAACCCAGATTCTCTCATTTTCAATACCTGCTTCATTTGCAGCATAAAGAAGTTCAACAGCAAGTGCTGCTCTCTCATTTTCGTCTCTTGGAAGACCTTCAGGTCCCCACATTAGAGCAACAAAATCTGCATTATACTCAGCTGCAAGAGGGATCATTTTCTCATATCTCTCAGGACGAGCCATGATAGAGTTAATTATATGAGGCTGATCACTTGGCTGTAGCACCTTTAAAGAAGCTTCAATAGCTGCAATATTAGATGTATCAAGAAGAAGTGGCATTTCCGGTACAACTTCCTGAACTACCTGACAAACCCAAGGCATCAATTCAACACCATCTTTTTTTGCAGGTCCAAGATTTATATCAACATAATCCATGCCAGCTTCTTTCTGAGCTAAAGCTTCAGCTTTAATCGGCTCTGGATCTCTTTCTTTGAACGCTCTACCAATTTTAGTAGATATAACGTTTAAACTTTCACCAAATAGTATCATTACTACCTCCACAAAATAATGTAATAAAAAAAAGCCGAAGAATCGGCTTTTTTATTTATACTTTTGTTTTAAGAAAAGCAGGTAAATGTGCTGCTTCTCTAGGACCAACTGTAATAGTCCAACCTGCAAGTTCCTCTTCAACGTCACCTGCAATTGCTGCTGCAAAACCTGGAATAATAAGCTCTGTATGCTTAACTTTATCCATGATTCCAGACTTTTTAATAAACATTCCAACATCATCTCCACTGAATTTTCCAGCAGCCCATGCTGTAAGAACTGAAAGCCCTTCACACTCTTTAATTAGTAACCATGTTGGAACCTTACTGGCTTCGATCTCACCACATACGATGAAATAGGTCAGAGCAAAGTTTGTAGTTACAAGAACAGGTGAGTTCTCATCCGGGTTACCAACTGGGAAGATTCCCTCATCAACTGTCATTGGTCTCTGAGGATCTGTAAATATGTTCAATCTTTCAAGAAGAAGCGGGAATAGTGATTCAGCTGTAAAATCTGAAAGAACAACAACACCGCCGTATTTTGCAACAAACATACCTGCAATAAGAGCTTCCATATCAACATTAGTAGCCATTTCACATGGAAACGTAATTGTTGGAAAACCAAGAGCTTTATTATTTTCTTTAAGAGCTGCACGTCTTATAACGATCTGATCTTCAATTGCCTGCTTCATATCTCTTGAACCAGTATCAATTACAAGATCTTTTAGCCCCATTCCAGTAAGTTTTTCAGTAAGTGCTACAACGCCTTCAACTGAATCTGACTTAACTGCAAGTGGTAGATCATTATCAAGAGCAATTGCTCCATAAGCATCTGCTGTTGCTTCAGTTGCTGCATATATTAATGGACGTTTGAAACCACAAGCTTCAACACCAGCTTTCATAACTTCGATATCTTCAGTCATTAAGATAATATTAAATTCTGAAGTTTCTGCTACAGTTTTTGCAACTGTTGCAAAAGTGTCTTTATCTCCATCAACATCTTTAATTGCTGCAAGTTCAGGTCTTAAGTTTAAACCAACTCTTTCATACTGGAATGCATTCCAAACCTTTAGCTTTTTCTCAAGATCATCTTTAGTAATATCTGATTCTATAATAGCTGAAAGAAGTGTTGGGTTAAAAAATGTTTTCTCATGTCTGTAAAGAACAGTTTCTCCACCAGTTGTTGCTTTTCTTACACCTTTACCTACTACAACAGGTCTGATTGGAGGTGCTGATGCTGCATCTAATTGTTCTCTTGCTTCATCCGAAACATAAGGACAAGCATCCAGCTCTGCTTTACCAGAAGCCAAATTCATTGCAAATGCAAGACATGTTGGAACACCGCATTCTTTACAGTTTGTTCCCGGCAGTAATTTAAATATCTGTATTCCGGTTAATGCCATTATTGTCTCTCCTTATAAAAAGAATGATATTTCAGATTGTACAACAATCTTAAAAAACTGTTGTACAATCAATCATTCATTTAATTATTATCCAATTAAAGGATCCATTGAAAGAGCAGGATGACCTTTTTCCTGAAGGAATGGAAGAATTTCGTCTTCAGTAATTCCAACAGTTTCATCGGCTATCATATCATACAAGCCAGGTACACCCATCTCTTCTCCACGAGCTATAATTCTGTCTTTTAGCTCTTCTTTCATCATTTTAGGCATCCAAACCATTCTCAAAATACCACCATCTCCTAAGATGAATTTCTTTTGAGTTACATTAAATTTGGAGTGTCCAATGAAACCTGGAGAAGAAGCACCACCACCCATAACACCGGCAAGTGTTGTAAACTTCATACCACAAGGTGTTTCACCCATATATTCTCTGTTAACAGTCATAACACCGTTACAAGCTGGAAGCATTGCTGCAATAGCTTCACAACAACCGCAGGTTGTCATTGGCTCTGTTACCATTGAATAGAAGTTGTACTGTTTGATTGCTCCTCTTGATGCTTTAGCTATGAAATCGTTAACACCTTTCCACATACCAAGTACTGGATCAAGGCATTCACCTTTTTCAATTGGCTGATTTGGTCCGGTTGGATTGATTTCAAAAGAAGCTTTACAGTCCATCCAGTTGTAAGCACCGCAAAGACCTGTTCTTTCAGGACTAACTGTACAAACATGACTTGGAGCAAAAGACTGACATAGAGAACATGAGTAGTAGATTTCAACGTCTTCATCTGTCATTGAATCAACTCTTGAGTCTCTTACTGTGTAGTCACTTTTAGCTTGCTTAGTCATCTTAGCAACTTCTTTTTCATCTGTGAAAAGAGTTACTTCAACTTTATCAACTATTTTTGTGAAATCCTGATGAAACTTAGCATGAAGAGCAACACCAATGTGTTCAAGAGTAAAGCCCTTATCAACAGCAGACTTACTAACTCTAACCCATGCAATATCTCTCTGTCCAATGTGCTGGATTCCCTGAATATAGTTAACAAGGTGGTGAATCTGGCGTTCCATGATTGGTTCGAAATCTTCCTGGAACTCACGTCCGGCGATTTTCACATAAATACCAAGTGCAAAAGTCTCACCTTCTTTGATCTCTCCAAGATTTGGACCAACAACAGTAACTTTACCATCTTCTATATCGCCTAACTGAGCCATTTTAACAAACTCAGTACATTGTGTTCTACCGCCACCACACTGTGCGTAAAGGTCGTCTTTTCTAACTCTCTCACCTTCAAATGCAGGACCGAATGCACAAGGAATCTTAATTTCAGAAACTGAAACTTTAAGTCCTCTTACCTCAACTGACTTCTGACACATGTCTTCATGTGCAACAGGAGCAACAACGTGCTCATAAGTACAAATACCAGTTGGTAGAATTTCAGGAATCGGAGTATCTGCAAGTGTTGGGAATCCCCAGTTAACACACCCAGCTGCTGCAACACCCCACTCGGTTCCAACATCACCAAGTGCGTTAACAAAAGCAAAGATTCTCTCTTTGTTGTACATAAGCATTTTTCTGTAATCACCAGGCTGTACACCACCAAATGCCATAGCTGCTCTGTTGGCAAAACCAAGAGCAAAAACAGCCGATGAGATATCCGGACCAAATGGAACGATACGGGTATTCCAACCAACCTGCATTCCAGCTTCAAGACACTGCTCAATAAGAGTAGTACCGTTATGACTGGCAGCACAGAAAATATAAAGACTCTTTTTCTGGTAATCTTCAACTAACATCTTTGCAATTTCAGGACTTGGAGCTGCACCAACCATAGCTGCAAAACCAGGAGCTGAACCATCAACAAATTCAACACCACGCTTTCTAAGGATAGTATCATCTGCTGCACCAACCCAAAGCTTACCATTTTCTATATCTGGATCTTCCTGAGCAATGTAAAAATCAGGTTCATTTAAATATCTTAGAGCTTCTTTTATTTCATAAGCGATGATACCAGCCATACCAGCATCTAATAATGGTCCCAAATAGGGAAGCCAGTTTTTAAGCTTAATATGAGGTGGTAAAAGGCCTCTTGCAAACTCTAAAGGCTTCTTTAGGTCTTCAAGTGTTTCTACTTTAATTCCAAGTAGTGAGTAGATTACTGGAAGATAGTAAGCCGTATTTGGAAATCCAACTTTAGTAGAGGCATCAAATGATGCAAGGGCTCTAGTAAGTTGCCCTTCAACCTCTGCAACGACTTTGTAACCACCCTGGATGGCGGCAAATGCGATCAACTTCGACATATCTTTTCCTCCTTCTTTGAGGATTTTCTTAATCCTATTTTAATAAGGATGATATTTATAAATTAAAACATTTTACTATGCGTCAATTGCCTGTCTTGCTTCCATATCCATAAGAACTCTTTCTCTGGCTTTATCAATTCCAAGCTCTTTACGTTTTTTATCGATATGTGCAATCATTTTGTGTGCATGCTTTAATGGATCTGGCTCTACATCCCACATTCCACCATATATTTTTTCCATATCTTTACATAGGTGATCATGGAAAACAGGAGCTCCTGATGTTGGTAGAGTACCGCCAAATATTGTATAGATACCTGAAGAAACTACATATTGACCGATAGCTATAGCTTTTTCACTCATCCATTCAGGTGCACTACCTGCAACTGGCCAGTCACAAATATCTTTACCTAAACCACCTGCATTAACAACCTCTGTTGCTGCAAGAAGAATACGGCTATTATCAACACAAGAACCCATGTGAAGTACTGGTGGAATACCAACTGTTTCACAAACCTCAGCAAGACCAGGTCCACAGAAAGCAGCTGCAGATTCAGGAGCAAGAAGCCCTTCCATTGCGCAAGCTATCGCATTACATCCGGTTGTAAGTACAAGAACATCATTTTTTATAAGTTCTTTAACAACTTCAATGTGAGCATTATTCATTTTCGATCTAACATTGTTACACCCAACAACACCAGCTACACCACGGATTCTACCATTAATTATATTATCATTTAGTGTGTAATATGTACCTCTAAAGGTTCCACCTAAGTGATACTGAATAGATTCCACACTAAAACCTGCTATCTGAGTTGCTTTATAATTAGGGATCATTACCTCAGATCCACGGTTTTTAAAGTTCTCAATAGCCATTGTAAGTATTTTTTTTGCATCTTCCATTGCATGGTGTTCATCAAACTCAATATGGATAACATTTTTCTGTTCCATTTTTGCGATTGGGTGAGTCGTAATCAGATGTGTGTGGAAACATTTTGCAACGTTTGCAAGACTCTGAAAAACACACTGAACATCAACAACCATAGCATCACAAGCACCTGTGATAATCGCAAGTTCCTGCTGAAGGAATGTTCCTGCTGGTGGAACTCCATGTCTTTGTAACATTTCATTCGCTGTACAGCATATTCCACCAAGCTGAATGCCTTTAGCACCATGTTTTTGAGCAAGCGCAATCATTTCAGGGGATTGGGAAGCAGCAACTATCATCTCGGAAAGAACAGGTTCATGACCATGTACAATAACATTTACATGATCCTCTTTCATAACACCCAGGTTAGCTTCTGATTCAAGTGGTGAAGGAGTACCAAACATTATGTCCTGAAGATCAGTTGCAAGCATTGCTCCGCCCCAACCATCAGCAAGAGCAGCTCTTGTACCCTGCTTCATAAGGTTTTTATAATCCTGGTCAACGCCCATGTGGGTTCTGTGCATTATTTCAACTATTTCACGATCTATGTTTCTTGGCTTTACACCTTCTTTAGTCCATTTATCATAAAGGGGCTTTGGAGCACGCTTAAGATAAAGAAGCTCTCCTTCATCTTTACCCCACTCTTTAAGAGCTGCTTCACCAACTTCTAAAGCTATCTCATAAACATCCCTATCCTGCATTTCGCCATCAACTTCAACCTGTGTTTCAACACCCAGATGTGGAGCTGTTGCCATTAGCTTAGGAATATCTTTTATCTGGTAATCGCCTTCTTTTCTTGCTGCTGAAAGGAAAACTTCTGCAACTGCTCTACCATGATCTGAGTGAGCCGCAGCACCACCAGCAATCATTCTTACAAAGTTTCTTGCAGCAATAGTATTTGCAGTTGCTCCGCAAATACCTTTTCTTTCATCTTCACCTTCTATACCATTTTTAGGTAGTGGAAGACGACATGGTCCCATGGCACAGTTTTTACAACATGTACCCTGAACACCGATATTACACTGTTTCATATTTTCAGCTCTGTCAAAAACTGTTTCAATTCCGAGTTTTTGAGCATGAGCAACCATTTGTCTTGTTGCCGGATCTATAGACACTGTAGCTGCATCAGCTAATTTGGGAGCTTTTTTAGCTTTTTTTTCATCTGCCATTAGAGGTTCCTCCTCATATTAGTAGTATCTGATGAATCTAAATTTCAGATACTTTTCCTTTATTAAGCAATTAGACTCTTTTGTGAATCCTGTCTAATGAGTAGAGTATTTTACCAAGCATATCTTTTTGATCAGCATTTGCTGTCATAGCTGCCTTACTCTTAGACGTAGCTTCAGCACGTTTTACCTGAGAATCAGCTTTTGCTTTCTCACGCTTTAATCTAAGCTCAGCTGCTTCCTGCTCTCTCTTCTCATGAGCATCAGCTTCAGCTTTTTCAGCGTTATCTTTCTTAGCCTGTGCTACTGCTGCTGCATCTGCCTTAGCTTTTGCTTCAGCATCTGCTTTAGCCTTTGCATCTGCTTCGGCCTGAGCTTTAGCATTTGCTGCTGCCTGAGCCTGAGCTGCTGCTTCATCTACAACCGGAGCGGCTGCAACTGGAGCTGCTTTCTTAGCTGCGGCTTTTTTAGGAGCTGCTTTTTTAGCTACTGCTTTTTTAGGAGCGGCTTTCTTAGCTGCTGCTGCTTTTTTAGGAGCTGCTTTCTTAGCTGCTGGTTTCTTTTCCTCTTCTATTGTTAGATCTGGTTTTGCTGCAAGAGCTGCAAAATCAACATCTACTTCAGCCATCAATTTGGAGATAGGATCAACTGAACCAGCCGTACCGCCATCACAAATGCAATCAATGAATGCTTTTGTAAGTCTGATAGCTTCAGGGTGTCTCATAATAAGAACATCACCACCGGAAACTAAATATGAAACAGCACCAACTGCTTCCATTAGAATTCCACGTTTTTCAGGGTCACCTAATTCAGGAGCTTCTTCAACAGTTTGCTTAGCTTCTTTACATTTCCAAACTTCATTTCCAAGGTTATTTATAATAGGATATTGAAGTTTATCATCTCCCTGAGCCATTGCTGCCATTAGAAGTCTTTCCATTACAGAATATGAATATTCCATTCCGTAACCAAGACCACCAGTAGTAGGATCAATTAGAACCCTATCCATTGGCATACCAAGGTTTTCAAGAAGTATGTTTATCTGTTTTGCTAAGTTTACATCGATCGGAGAGGAGGAGATTATTGTATGACCATAACCCATTGCACTTGCTGCAATACCTTTATGGTTTTTCTCTTCAACCGGTCCTAAGATTAACTGCTCACCTTCACAATCTTCAGATATTTTTTTAAGAACATCTTCGTCTTTTTGAGGTGCACCTGTTCCCCATATAATAAGTGGAACATCAACAGCGCCTAAAATTTTCTTCACTGTTTTTACAGAATCTTCTGGTGAGACATCCTGATCGTTTGGATCAGTACTTTTTAGTTGTAGAACAAGAATATCTGCGCCATATTCTTCTACACATTTTTTTGCCCACGCAGCTGTGTCACTAACAACGTCCTTAAATGGAGCAAGAGCAGCTTCCGGCCAATCTGTAGGTTCCATATCCCAAATTTCCATAGCAATTTTGGGCTTGTTAGGAATGTCTCCTTCGAATTGATAAAATGGATAGCTAGTTCTTCCACCAACGGTAACAGCTTTATCACCTTTTCCAATGGAGATTGATCTGATGCTACCGGCATAGGATTCTTTAGTAATGTCAAATCCCACAATTACCTCCTTGTCGATGAAATTAAATTTATTTCAGGATAGAATTTGTTTATTGCCAAAACACCTTTGGTATTAATAAATTCCCCTGTCTTCAATATTTTCACTTCTTTTCTCATCTACGTTCGGTAGATGTTATAAACTTTTGCACCGTTCGTAATCACAACATAAAATAAACCACATTAAAAATATTAATCCATTCATTTTAAAAATACTTACTCGGTAAGGAGGAATAGTATGTAGATTGTAGCTTAATTCCATTTACACTTCAGCTGTTGCAATCTTAAACAAATGTTAAAGAGCACTAAAAATTGAAACTTATGTAATTAAACAAAACAACAAGGCTGAAAAAGCCTTTTTTTCGAAAAAATCTAAAGGAAGACAGTTTTACCTGTCCTTGCTAAAAGCAACAATATCAATAATCTATATAATAAAAGAATTCATTTATTATTTATAATTAACTAATATTGTGAATATGCTGTTAGTTTGTTTAACAAGTGGCCCCGGCACTGTCAACCCAAAATCCAAACGAACATTGGTTCTGATAAATAATTCAGCGTATCCGTCATTGCATCAACTTAAATAAAATGAATAAGTATTCATAAATTCAATGCATTAGGATTTATTTTATTTGTTAACCTTTTTATAAAATAAACACATTCTTTTTTATATATCAAAATCTAAAAAAAATTCTTGACTGACAACGTTCTTTGAGACAAAATCCAAAAAATATCTAAAGGATGCAGCTAAACAAATTACTCCACAATTTATGTTTTTTTTTAAATTGTATATATTGAATTGTTAGAGATTTGATTCAATAGAAAAAGATTTACAGTTCTTCAAAGAAAAACGTTCCATATTTTATTTTACATTTTTAGAGGTTTTGAGTGTTCAAAACTTCTACAGAATAGATGTATCAGTTTGCAAATTGTAAAAGTAAGGTTAATGAACCCCTTTTACAAAAATCCATTACTTTAAAATAAAGGGATAATTTATTATGGCATTAGATCCTACTAAACACGCGGATTGGGAAATTGCTGAAGATGCTGAAAAAACAATGCTCACTATTTATGAAATAGGAGAGAAGCTTGGTCTTACTAAGGAAGAGCTTTTACCTCAGGGGCATTACATTGCAAAAATCGATTACAAAAGAGTTCTTGAACGCTTAAAAGACAAGCCAGACGGAAAGTACATCGATGTTACTGCAATTACACCAACTCCTCTTGGTGAAGGTAAATCAACATCATCTATGGGACTCGTTCAGGGCCTTGGTAAATTGGGTAAAAATGTTTGTGCAGCTATTCGTCAGCCTTCAGGTGGGCCTACAATGAATATCAAGGGTTCTGCTGCTGGTGGTGGACTTGCTCAGTGTATTCCTCTGACACCTTTCTCTCTTGGATTTACTGGTGATATCAACGCAATTATGAATGCTCATAACCTTGCAATGGTTGCTTTAACTTCAAGAATGCAGCACGAAAGAAACTATAATGATGAGCAGTTAGACAGACTAACTAAGATGAGAAGATTAGACATCGATCCAACTAACGTTGAGATGGGATGGATAATGGACTTCTGCTGCCAGTCACTTCGAAATATAATTATTGGTATAGATGGTGTTAACGGTAAACGTGATGGTTTCTTAATGAAATCAAAATTCGGTATTGCTGTTTCATCTGAAGTTATGGCTATCCTTTCTATAGCAACAGACCTAAAAGATATGCGTGAGCGTATGGGTAAAATTGTTGTTGCTTATGATAAAAAAGGTAACCCTGTTACAACTGAAGATCTTGAAGTTGCAGGAGCTATGACAGCATGGATGGTTGATGCTCTTAACCCAAGTCTAATGCAAACATTAGAAGGACAGCCTGTTATTGTTCACGCAGGACCTTTTGCAAACATCGCTATTGGACAGAGTTCAATTATTGCTGACCAGATCGGTCTAAAACTTGCTGATTACCACGTAACTGAATCAGGTTTTGGTGCTGACATCGGTTTTGAAAAATTCTGGAACTTAAAATGTCGTTTTAGTGGACTAAAGCCAGATTGTGCTGTTGTTGTTGCAACTATCCGTGCTCTTAAGTGCCATGGTGGAGCTCCTGTTCCAGTACCTGGTAAAGCAATGCCTAAAGAGTATGATGGTGAGAACGTAGAGTGGGTTGCAAAGGGTTGTGATAACCTTATCCACCACATCAAAAATGTAAGAAAAGCAGGAATCAGCCCAGTTGTTTGTATCAATGCTTTCTTTACAGATACAGATGCTGAAATTGCAAAAGTTCGTGAACTTTCAGAAGCAGCAGGAGCAAAGGTTGCTCTTTCAAGACACTGGGAACAAGGTGGTGAAGGTGCTAAAGAGTTTGCTGAAGTTGTTATGGAAGCATGTGAAGAGAAAACTGAATTCAAATTCCTTTATGAACTTGATATGCCAATTAAAGAGCGTATTGATCTTATTGCAAAAGAAGTTTATGGAGCAGATGGTGTTGAGTACTCTCCAGAAGCAAATATAGCTATTGACAGAATTCAGGGAGATCCTGAACTTGCTAAGATGGGAATGTGTATGGTTAAAACTCACCTTTCTCTATCTGACAACCCAGCTCTTAAGGGTGTTCCAACAGGTTGGAAACTTAAAATACGTGAAGTTCTGACTTACGGTGGAGCAGGATTTATAGTTCCTGTTGCTGGTGCAATCAGTCTTATGCCTGGTACAAGTTCTAACCCGGCTTTCAGAAGAGTTGATGTTGATGCTGCAACTGGTAAAGTTCAAGGTGTATTCTAAAATTTAAATAACGCAAACTGTGGTATTTTTTTAGTGCCACAGTTCATTTATATAAAGAGGTAGAAATGTCAGCTGAAATTATTAGCGGAACTAAAATGCGTCAGGAGATCCTTGACGAACTAAAAAAAGAAGTAGATGAGATGAAAGCAAAGACTGGAAAAGTTCCTGGTCTTGTTACAATCCTTGTTGGTGAAACACCTGCATCTGTTAGTTATGTAACTTTAAAAATTAAAACTGCTAAATCTCTTGGGTTCCATGAAATACAGGATACACAGTCTGTAGATATTACTGAAGAAGATCTGCTTGCTTTAATTGAAAAGTACAACACTGATCCTGAAATTCACGGAATTCTTATTCAGCTTCCACTTCCAAAGCATATCGATGACAACAAAGTGCTTAATGCAATCAATCCTGACAAAGACGTTGATGGATTCCATCCAGTAAACGTTGGTCGTATCATGATTGGTGGAGACGAAGCAATCTTCCCTCCATGTACACCTGCTGGTATTCAGGAAATGATCGTTAGATCAGGAACTGAAACTTCTGGTGCTGAAGTTGTTGTTGTTGGACGTTCAAACATCGTTGGTAAACCAATTGCTATCATGATGGCTCAAAAAGGTGTTGGAGCAAACTCAACAGTTACTATAGTTCACACAAGAACTAAAGATCTTGCTGGTCATTGCAAGAGAGCAGACATCCTAATCGTTGCTGCTGGTGTTCCAGACCTTGTGAAGCCAGAATGGATCAAGCCAGGATCAACAGTTATCGATGTTGGTGTTAACAGAGTTGGAATGAATGAAAAAACCGGTAAAGCTATCCTTAAAGGTGATGTTGATTTTGAAGCTGCAAAAGAAATTTGCGGAAAAATCACTCCTGTTCCAGGTGGTGTTGGACCAATGACTATTACAATGCTTATGAAAAATACTGTTAAATCCGCATGGAAACACTTTGGCGGAAAATAATATCGATTAAATTCTTTCGTTGAATCGATTTATTTTTTTCAGTAATTTTGTAATTTATAAAAAACCGGAGTAATTATACTCCGGTTTTTTTGTCTTTAACTCTATATTCCTCTCTTTATTTGTAATCTCTTCAATATTTTCCCTTTTAAGCGTTTACTTTTATCCATTAGCCTTTATATTAAAATAGTACTTTAAATCGATGACTCGATGAAAGATTAAGATCTTAAATATAAAAAATCATACAGGAGTTCTACAATGGCAAAAGTAATTGCAGTTGCCGGAAAAGGCGGCACAGGAAAAACCACACTTTCAGCTCTATTAATCCGATCACTGACAAAAAATGGACAAAAACCAATTCTAACAGTTGATGCCGACCCTAACTCTAACCTTGGAGAAACTCTGGGCCTTACAATAGACAAAACTATTGGTGATATCAGAGAAAATTATATGAGAGATCCTCAGGGAGTTCCATCCGGTATGGATAAAATTAACTACCTTGAACTTCTTTTGAACCAGGTTTTAATTGAAGAAAATGATTATGACCTGCTTGTTATGGGAAGACAAGAGGGACAAGGTTGCTACTGTATGGTCAACAACATCCTTAGAAACTTTACTGACGAACTTGTAAAAAGCTACAAATACCTTGTTTTCGATAACGAAGCAGGAATGGAGCATTTGAGCCGTAGAACAAATGGAAAAGTTGATACTCTTTTTCTTGTAACAGATTATGCATTAAGAGGACTCAGAGCCCTTAGAAGAATTAATGATATGATTAAAGAGCTTGGTCTTGATATAGAAAATGTTGGAATTGTTGTCAGCCGTGCTCCTGAAAAGCTTGGTGATGCTTTTATGAAAGAGGTTGAAGAGATTGGTCTTCCAATTTATGGAACCATTCCAAACGATGATATGCTACTTGAGTTCGACATGGAGAGGAAATCACTCATGGACCTCCCCGATGATAGTGCTTCTGTTGTCGCGGTAGATAAGATAAACGCTAAAATTTTGGCGTCGTAAAATTCCTTAATTTGCTGTGTTACAGTAACCGGTCAGATGTTCGCCGTATAAAACCATACAACTCACACCTGACCGAACACTGATGCCTTGCAAATTAAGTTTTTTACTTAACCAATAGAAAATTTTAATGCTTATTCTAATAATAAATATTTTAGTGACAATTTGTTCAAATCTATGTTTTTGTTATAATTATGAAAAATTTTAAAAATTTATTTTTATTAATCTTTCTAACTTCTTTTTTATTGTTCCTATTTTGCTTCGGTTTATATATTTCATTAGTAAGCTCTCAAGATATGTATAAAGCATATAAAACTAACAATTGGGAATCTACAAAAGGATTAATAATTAAATCAGAAATTATAATTATTAATGATGATGATAAGGAACCTTATAGATCTGTAATTATATATAAATATAAAGTTAATGGAATTAATTATAGATCAGATCAAATAGATACAACTAAAATATATTCTGCTAACAAAGAATACCCTCAGGAGTTAATAAAGAAATTTCCAAAGAGCTCAATAACTAAAATCTTCTATAATCCTATAAACCATAAAGAGTCTGTTCTATTACAAGGAATTAACTTAGATTTGTTATACCCTTTTATAACAGGTATTTTTATAATAATTATTAGTTTTATTTTTTATTTAAATTCAAAAAAAAAACATCTTCCCTTTTTTTACAAAAAATCAAAAATGTAAATATACTCCTATAAAATTTATACTTCCTGAAAATTACATAAAATTAAATTTAGACATGGATACTTCTAAAAAAGAATCTATGGATGGCATATTTCAAAAAGAAGAATCAACATTCGTTGTTTTTCGAGAAAATTTGCCACCAATATCATAAAAAGAAAAAAGAATATTCTAAAACCTCAAGATAAAAATGATACTGTATCTTTTCTCGATGAAGGAAAAACATTTCTAAATGGTTTTACCATATATTGGGTAATAACTCTTCACCAGAAAAAAACTGAAAGTATAAAACAAATTAACTATATATTGAATATTGAAGATAGGAGTATTGAAATTGGTTGTGGGACAACAGAAGATAATTTTGAAAAACACTTACCTGATTATGAACAATTAGTAGATTCCATAATGTTAAAGTAATAAAAGTTTTTATCTTATATTTGAGATTTCATAACTTGTATAGCTCATTTTCTCAGATCACCCTTTTTTATAAAAAATAATTATACATATTTCGTAGCAACCATATAAAAAAATAATTAACTTCGTAGTATGCATTTTATGCATCTTCACAAATTATAAAGGTTCAAAAGACAGGTAGTAGAAATCCTCACTGCTTTTATTATTTGATTGAATTTTAAACTCACCACAAATGAACAGAGTACGCCCTACAAACTAAGAATAGAGATTTAAAACGAAAAAGGCTTATTCTTAAATTTGATAGCTTTTTCTTTATTGGCTAAGTAAAAAACTTCATTTACAAGGCATAATTATCAGTTCAGACCCGAGGCGTATGGTTTTATACGTTGAGGACTGAACTGGATAATTTAACGCAGTAAATGTAGAATTTTTACAACGCCATTACTTCAATAAAATCTATTTATGCCGCAGCTTTAGCTCTCAATATTTTTTAAAAACTATAAGTAATACCAACAAGAACAGTTTTTAACTGTAATCCTTTTAGAAACTGATCACCATAAAAATCCAAATTACTCATTAAACCGCTTAACCCAATACTTAATGAAAAATTATCAAATCCTAAATATTCAACCTTCATACCTGGTATATACATAAGATCAAAAGTTGGTTCTTCTCCTGAATTTACAACATTGTTATTCGAATCATAGAGAGTCATCTCAATTGGCGTACCAAACTGGGTATAAATATAAGGTGTGAATTTAAGATCAATTGCTGAGGCTTTGTAAGATAATGCAAATATTACAGACATTGCGTAAGCATCTCCTTTAGCAATATTTGTAACACTATCATTACGTGAATATATTTCATAGTCGTATTGTTTATATATAAAACCTAATGATACAGGCATCGAAAATGATTCTCCTTTAAAGAATTCATATCCTAAACCAATGCTATAATGATAATCTGTAGCTTCAATATCCATTAAAACATCTTGTCCGATATTTAGATCTTCATAAGACTGACCATCCATCTCCAGGTTTGTATAAATACCAAACATGTAAAATCTATCAGTAACAGCATAATTAAATGTGAAACTTAAAACTCTACCACTCAGATCTCGTCCTTCAACATCATTTCCATCACTCTCTCCACCATCGATTTTCCCTAAAATTTCCACATCAAAGTAAGAACCATTAAGTGTGAATGTAGCATCACCTTCTTTAAAAAAAGAGAATGGTGAATAGGAATCAGTAATTGCATTACTTACAATTCGATTAGTTGCTTCAATTGGATTTTCCATATACTCATAGATTTCTTTATCCCAACCACCAGCAAAGGTATTGTTTACTGAAAACACAAGAACAATGAAAACTGCATAAATATAACATTTTTTAAAATTTAACATATGGGGCCTCATAAAATAATTTGATAAAAATCACAACTATAGATAATTTTTATCTATGAATACTGTTTTTTGGCCTCATATCTTAATAAAAGATCAAAGTATAAGCTCACAAAAAAGTACTCAATTTGTTAATAAAATTGTTAAGTGTTTGGAGAATTTTCTATTATAATTTAAATTAAAAAGACTATGAAACTGTTCACACATTAGCTAATAAAAAAAAATATTTTATCCTCAATTTATTGTTCTTAATTTTTAGTTTGATTTTTTAAAACAGATAACTACTTATATTTTATGACCATTTTACTACTTTATGTATTTTAATACATTGAATATTTAAAGATCTAAATTTCAAATAAGTTGTATTTTTCTTATATGTCCCTTGTAATATGCTTATTTTTTTCTAATAGAACTTCTTTGGTTGGAAGAATAATCTTAATAGCAAAGTTTTTTTTTATCGTATGCTAAGAAATAATTACAGGGAATAGGGAATTGAAAGATATTTTTATATAGAAAGTAGTGATATCATTATAAATTACACCTGAGATTTTATTTTTCATCCTTGATCATCTTTGCAATAAAGTGAGCAAAATAATTTTGATAACAATTTTGTAGTTCTTTCTTTTTCCAATCAAATCCAGTTACAGTTCCACGACAGTTCTTTGAGCCACAATTACATTTCATCTCATAATCAGTATTCATTGCAACTGCATAATCTAAACACAACTCTTCACCAGCTTTTATATCTCTAAATGCGACATAATTTACCTGGCCATCCATACCAACATTTGGATCACAGGAATGATTTATATATAAAGCAATTTGTTCAAGTTCTTCTTTATTTTTTGGACATAAGAAATGATCTTCAGAAATTTGTAAACTAAAATCCCCAACTTCTTTATCTAATATCATTGCTTCTTCTAATTCCACTATATGACCAGAACGAATTGCTACAATCTCATCTTTTTTAATGTCATCAATAGCGAAAAATCCAAATCCTTGTTTTTCACTTTTTCTTATTTCAGTCTTCTTTGATGTATAAGATTTCATATTTCCTCAAGCCAATCTAACAATTATTCAAAATTTCATAATTTTCTTTGTACAAACATTTTCAAAGATTGTACAGGTATTTGATCCAATTTAGATATCCTTGAATATTTGTGACATTATTTAAAGTTTTGTTATCTTCAAATACTATAAACTAATAAATCCAGTTGTAGGTTGGAGGCGAAATCCAATAAATAGATAAAACTCATTTTCCGGTTTTGTCTGGTTTCGTTGCACTCTACCAGACCTACAGTTTACATTTATCAAATGTCCCTGATATTTTAATAGTAATTTTTTTCGATCATAATTTTTTTATATTTTTTTGGTAGCATTTATCTATCTATAAATATTACTCATATTGAATTTAAATGTTTTGAAAAATATTAATTTTATAGATTTACAGCTATGAAATATTTGATTAAAAAAAACACATTTAATCAAACTCTGACAAACCGAATCTCTTGTATACCTCATATGGCATAGACCTTTATATAGATATTACCAAATGCCCTCTATTTTAAGATATTTTTAACATGAAATAAAAAGAGTAAATTATCAAAAAATGAATGGATGTCCGAAAAATATTAAAAATATTTATATTTTATACTTGAATTTAAAATGTGATAATAATAAGATTTTTTTAGAAGTAAAAACAACGTTTTATTCGAGCGAGCCGGAAAGAGGATTACGGCCTCAATCCGACTCTAACATCAACTCTTCACTTATTAAGGAATAAGAGCTATGTCTAACATATCTTTTACAGAGAAACAGAAGTTCCGTCAACGCCTCTTTCACACCGGGCAGATTTTACACCGAAAACAATTAGAATGGAATGAATTTAGTCTGAATTGCTGCATAAGCTTTTATAGTGCAGGATGGTGGACCTTTAGACTGGTTTAAACCATTCTATATTTCGCATTTAATAATTGCTCTTTGATACGAAATACCTGCTTTCTTCGAAAAAATGAAGCTAAAACAAAATTAAACCTTTATTGTTTTAGTGTTAAATTTTTCTCATGCCTTGTATTTCAATCAAATTTCTAATTATTAATAAGCAAAAGGTGTAATCTGGAATCGGTAAAAACCTGATAAGATTCAAGGAATCGATATAAAAAAAAGTTACTGAAGAATTTTTTCATGTACAACACTTTTTCTGTGCCAAAACATTCTAAGTCTCCTTTTTAGGTGGAAGATGAGTAATACTTTTTGAATTCAAGCAAGCTTTGACAGGAATTTTTTCAGTGAACCGGTTCTGCGTGATTGAGGCGAGGCTATTATCACCAATACATAACCTTTGCTATAGTTGTACTTCAAAGAGGTTGTTACCTGCCCGCAACCTCTTTTTTTACTTATATAAAAAACACATCAAATCCCTCTAAAGGTGCGTTGATAAAACGTTAACACACCCTATACCTAATATTTATTTTTTTACAATTTCTTCAAAATTGTCTGCATTGGGTTTATAAATAGTTTCAAGCTCAATCACACTTAATTTTTACCCCCAGAAGCAACCACTTGAATCATGTTCTATTACTTTTATAACTTCCTCAAGCGAGTTTGTCGTTGGAAATGGTTCATAACTATGCCACTTCATGTCTGATTTCATATAGTAAATATTCCACTCTTTTCTTTTTTTGACATATTTTGCTTTTGCTATAAATCTTTCTGTTTTACTTGATGGATCTCGCCAATAAGACCTGACTTCGAAAATTTCAAAACCCTGATCAATAATTCTAAATGATAAATCAACTTGATCCCTTATATGGGCTGGTGGACGTTTACTTTCAATATACTGATCAACAAGTTTCTCTATTCTTTTTATTTCAAATTCACTAATTGCCATTTTAACCCTAACACCATATTTAATTATTGTAGGTCCACTTGAGCGAATCGAAAGCCGACAGAATAAAATTAGTAATTTTATCGAAACGTTGTATTTCGCCTTTGGCTCTATTTAACCTATGTGCTTAAAATTTATTTCCTATCAATTTTGATTAATGTACCAACTGCTCCATTTTGCATTAACTTCAAATCAATAATTGCATTTCCGCCTTGTTTTGATGCATCATTTTTCATCTTAGCTATTATTTCTTTTAAGTCTATTGCTCCCTGATAATTCAAAATACCTAATTCAATGTAATGTTCCTTTGGTTTCTTACTTCTATATACTTCTATTTTTTCAGATGAACATATTACAATAGCTTTGTGTTCTTTTTTTGAAGGTACAAAACCATTATAATTAGGGACACAACCAATTAAAATTACACTTAATATTATTAATATTATTCTATTTTTCATTTATAACCTTTCTGTTGTTCTTTTAAATTTAACCCTTATTAAAAAAGGCTTAACCTTTATTTCAAGATTAAGCCTTTCAATGTTTAAGTATATGTTTATTGGCTAAGTAAAAAGCTTCATTTACAAGGCACAATTATCAGTTCAGGTCCGAGGCGTATGGTTTTATACGTTGAGGACTGAACTGGATAATTTAACGCCGAAAATGAAGGTATTTTACGACGCCAACTTGCAACCACGACAGTTATGCAGCCGCTTTCTTAATCTTCACCGCGCAGATTTTGAACTCTGGGATCTTGGATACTGGGTCCAATTCTGCGTTTGTTAAAAGGTTAGCTGCTGCCTCTGTAAAGTGAAACGGAATAAAAACCGTTCCATTCACCGCTTTTTCAGAAACCTGAACCTTAAGCTCTATCTCTCCACGCCTTGAACTAACCTTAACAGGAGTTCCATCTTCCAGTTCATACTTCTTTGCATCTTCAAAAGATACCTCAACAAAACCTTCTGAAGCTCTTTCATTCAGGCCTTCAGACTTTCTTGTCATTGTTCCTGTATGGTAATGATAAAGTAATCTACCAGTTGTTAATCTCAGTGGATATTCATCATCGGGCATCTCTGCAGGGTCCCGATGCTCGATTGGAAAGAAATTTCCTTTTCCAATTGGAAACTGCTCTGTATGAAGTATTGGAGTTCCTGGGTGTTCCGCAGTTGGGCATGGCCAGTGAATCCCTACCTCATCAATTCTTTGATAAGAAAGACCACCGTAAGATGGAGTTACTTGCGTAATCTCATTAAAGATCTCTTCACAATTGTTGTACTTCATGTCATAACCCATTTTCTGGGCAAGTTCACATGTAATTTCCCAGTCAGTTTTTGCTTCACCAGGAGCGCTTACTGCTTTTCTTACTCTTTGTACTCTTCTTTCTGTATTTGCAAATGTTCCATCTTTTTCTGCAAAGCATTTTGATGGAAAAACAACATCTGCTGTTTTTGCTGTTTCAGTAAGGAATATATCCTGAACAACAAGAAGTTCCAGATTCTCAAGACTCTTCTTTGCGTGATTAATATCAGGATCAGAAAGAAGTGGGTTTTCTCCAATAACATAGAGTGCTTTAAGTGTTCCATCATGTGCTGCTGGAATCATCTCAGTTGCTGTCATACCAACTTTATTTGAAAGACCCGTTGTATTCCAGATTGATTCTACTTTTTTTACTGCTGCTTCATTTACTACTGGTTGATATGCAGGGAATACATTTGGAAGCCCGCCCATATCACATGCTCCCTGAACATTATTTTGTCCTCTAAGTGGATTAACACCACCGCCGGCAATCCCCATATTTCCACAAAGCATGGCTAAATTAGCCAGTGATTTAACATTATCTGTTCCTGAAGTGTGCTGTGTGATTCCCATGCAGTAAACGATACTAGCAGCTTTTGCACTACCATACATTTTAGCGGCTTTAATAATTTTATCTGCAGGAATCCCTGTTATACCTTCCACATATTCAGGTGTATATTTTTCCACTGTTTTTTTAACTTCTTCATAGCCTGAAGTTCTGTCAGCTATGAATTTCGTATCTTCAAGACCTTCCTTAATAATAACGTTCATCAGCCCATTAATCAAAGCTGCGTCTGTTCCTGATTCCTGGCGAATCCAAAGATCTGATAGTTCAGCCATTTTAATTTTTCTTGGATCAGCAACAAGCAGTTTTGTTCCATTATTAACTGCTCTTTTTATATAGGTCGATATTACAGGATGGTTTTCTGATGTGTTTGAACCAATTATAAATATACAATCAGAATCTTTAATATCACCGATTGTGTTTGTCATTGCACCACTTCCAAAAGCTGCAGCCAGACCGGCTACTGTTGAGGAATGTCACAACCGGGCGCAGTGATCGACATTGTTCGTCTTCACCACCGCTCTTGCAAATTTTTGAGCTATATAGTTCTCTTCATTGGTCATTCTTGCTGATGTTAAAAGACCAAAACTATCTGGTCCGTCTGACTTTACAATATTTCCAAGTTTATCTGCCACATAACCTAAAGCTTCATCCCAGGAGGCTTCTTTAAGTTCCCCATCTTTTCGGATCAGGGGCATTGTTAATCTTTCCGGTGAATCTATAAAATTATATCCAAATCTACCTTTAACACACAGGCTTCCATAGTTTGGTGCAACATCTGCTCCTGTTACCTTAACTACTTTGTCTTCCTTTATATGCAGGTAAATTTGACATCCAACTCCGCAGTAACTGCAAGTAGTTTTTACTTTCTCGGTTTCCCAGGGTCTTACATTGTATCTAACATCTTTTTCAACAAGAGCTCCGACCGGACAAACCTGAACGCACTCTCCGCAGAAAACACAATCTGAATCCTTAAGTGCTCTGTCACCAGCTGCTATTATTTTAGCATCAGATCCTCTGTATCCAAAGTCTATGGCGTTGTTAACCTGTACTTCATTACAAGCCTGAACACATCTGCCACATAAAATACATCTTGAAAAATCCCTGACTATAAAAGGGTTTACATCTTCAAGTGGATATTTACACTCTGTAGCTGTATGATCATCTCCGGTTACCTGATATCTGTATGCAAGATTCTGAAGTTCACAATCTCCCCAAACAGGGCAAAGTTCTTCAGCACCATCCTCTTCCTGAACTTTCAGTTGAAAGTCAGTCCAGTTTTCACCAAATGAATTGCTGATTGCGCAGTTATGATTCCCTGATGAGAGCATGAATTTTAAGATCTCTTTTCTTGATTCTACAACTAAAGGGGATTCTGTTTGAACAACCATATTATTTGCCGCCGGAGTTGTGCATGATGCAAGTAAACTTCTTGCTCCATCAACTTCAACTACACAAATTCTACATGCGCCTGTGGGAATTGTACCTTTCAAATGACATAGAGTAGGAATATCTATGTTATTTCTTCTTGCAACTTCGAGAACAGTTTCGTCATTCTCAAAATCATATTTATTACCATTGATTGTAATTATATTGGATGCACCCATAATAATCTCCTGAGATAAACAGTATGTGGATCTTTACATCTTAATTTAATGTCAACACTTAGACATAGAATAAATGTACCATCTATGTCAATGCGTTATATTAATAATAATATAAAGGTTTCTACTTTTTAGCCAGAGCAAATTCTGTTTGAACTTCACCTTTTAAAATATGTCTTTTAAAAATCTGTCTGATTTTATTACCATCAATGTTTTGATAAATTATAGGTTCGTCCTGTTTAATCTGAACCGTAACGTTTGGTTCGCTGCTACACATTCCAAGGCAACCTCCAGATAGAACCTTTACATCATGGACATCAGCTTCAGTAATCTCGTTCATCAGAGTATTCATTACATCTCTTGCACCTGCAGCTATTCCACAAGTACCAAAATGAACAGTCACAACTGAAGTTTCTTCCATGTTTCTTACAGAAGTTGCTTTTGACACATCTTCTTTAATTTTTTTCAAATCGTTAATCGTTAGTTTTGCCATCAATCGATTCCTTTCTTCAGTTTTTTAACTGCTTCATCTACCATTGTTCTTAATTTTCCCAACACTGTGGGATCTGTAATGGGAACTTCATCCAATACTTCTTTAATATCTTTTGTGTTAAAAATAAAATCTTTTTTGTTAAATATGTGTTTATATTCTAAATCAATTCCGTGATTACCTATTATTAACGTCATGATGGTTGAGGTCATATCACCAAGTGGAGCCCTGTCTATATGGTCATGGAGAAATGTTGCGGTAACGATTGTGCCTTTGTCTGAAGATTTAATATCAAAAACACCTCCGCATCTTTCAGAAGCTTCCTTTAAAAGAGAAAGTCCCATTCCAACTCGTCTTTCAGTTCTTGAAGTTACAAATGGATCTGTAATGTTTTTAAGCATCTCTTCAGGAATTCCTGACCCATTATCTTCAATAACAATTTTAAACTCGTTTTCAGGAATATCTTCTGCAACCTCAATATAAATAAAGTCAGCAGATGCTTTAATTCCGTTTTCAGCCACATCTATTATATGTAAGGATAGTTCCCTCAAATTAGTTCCATTCCTCTGCCATCAATACCAATTAAAGCCTTTTTGATCTCTGATATTTCGGGACTTTCCATTGTAAATAAAGTCAGTCTTCTTCCAATATCCTTTTTATAGTGAGCATCGGAGGATTTAACAATTTTATAATTTGATAAACTGCTAGAGTATTTAAGATCCATTACATTTGCAACCATTTCAACAGCATCTATCTTTAGATTTTCTGGTATATAACCTAGTTGACTTATTAAACCATAAACTTTTCTATCGATATGAGAAGGTATGCACAAACCTTTCAGAGCCTGAACCCTTTCAGCTATTTCGTTTATACTTTTATTAACAGCACCAAGTAAAAACCTTTCATTTTCACCCTCAACCTCATCATTCATGTTTGAAATAACCTGATAACCAAAAATTTCAGGTATATTTTTACCCTTAAGATTTTCATAAATATAATCCTGCATATTATTAGCGATCTCGATATCATCAAATATTGCAAGAATATGAACTTCTTCCTTTGAGCATATTTCAAAACCAGGTAAAACCTGAATTTTAGATTTTTTTGCAGCGTTCATAACTGCAAGAGAATTTTGTGTGGTGTTGTGGTCGCAGATAGCTATTAGGTCTATATCTTTTTTAATGCACTCACTCACAATCCCTTTTGGGCTCATATCCCAATCTGCGCAAGGTGATAAGCATGTATGAATATGTAGATCAGAGCGGAAAGTTTTCATAAATAATTTTCTATTATTTTCCTATTCCTTTTTCAAATAGCTTATGACAAAGCTGAAAAGTAGAACCTTCATATAAAAGAACCGGAATATTTTCCTTATTTGCTTTCTCAATTGTTTCCTCATCAGGATCATGACCACCTGTTATAACTACAGCTGCCATATCCCGCAAAAGTGCTACACCAACAATATTCTGATGTCCATGAACCGTCATCCAGAGAGACCCTACAGGGGCATTCCCCATAACTTCACTTAGCAAATCACAGCAATATCCATCCAAAATTTCATTTTCCAGACTCTTTTCTCCTGCTGCAACTTCCATTTTACAAAATTCAACAAATTCAGAAACTTTCATAAATTTACTCCGTTTTATTTTCAGCCTTCTTCTTATCAACCTTTTGCTTAAGGTTAGGCACCAGACAATCTTCAAACTCTGCTTTACCACGAACTATATCTTCTGCAAATGTTTTGCAATCCGGTGCTCCACAAACACCACAATTTCTCCCCTTTATAATACCAACCAGTTCATCAATCTCCATTAGTTGATCAAGGGATAATGGCTCATTTTGTTTAACTCCATATATATCCTTAATTTCAGATGTATCAACTGTTGTAAAGAAATAACCGTCATCATAAAGCTTCATTATTTTTTCTTTGGAAAGCCTTCTACCTTTACCATAGATATTAACAAGTCTTCTTATTGCACTTTTTGCTATATACTTATCAATAGCGGTTAAAGCTCCACCAATACATCCTTCAGGACAAATCCTCAGTTCTAAATAATCAATATGCTTTAGTAAACCAAGATCTATTTTTTCAAGATATGCAATTGTATCTTTTAAACCTGAAACAGCGATTGATTTATCGTTATTAATTCCTGCAATCTCACCACCTGACAATCCCCATTCAAAGGATCTTCCGCTGAAAAGTACGTTGGATTTACCAGAACAGTAAAGATCCAGATTTTTCTTTTTAATTTTACTTATTTCATGGAACAGCTCAACATATATATCATTAACACCAATTGATTTATTGATATACTTCTTCTCATTTAGAAATTGTGTTTTCTTTGATATAATTTTCGCAGGACATGGTGTTATATGCCATAATTCAATATCTTCCTCTGCTACTTTATATTCTTTACTAATATTTTCTTTAATTTCTGCACTAAATAGAGCAACAGGTCTTTCCAGTGGTAGAACATTTTTTAACAAGTTTGGAAATTTATGGGTTATCAGCCTTATTACAATTGGACAAATTGGGGATATGTAAGGAGTTTGCTCATCATTACTTTTATTTCTTTTTATGTATTCCTCTGTTGCAAACTGAAAGAGTTCAAGAAAATGGGTAAGATCAACAGACAGATCAAAACCTATCTTTTCAACTCCTGCGAGCACATCTGTTGCCATAATATCTGGAAATTGTGAATAAATAACAGGGGAGACTATGGCAATATTAAATTTATCTTTATTTAGATCTTCAATTCCTTTAGAAGCAGTTGTCATTGCACCTGTTGGACAAACTCTGATACATTCTCCGCAACCTATGCATTTATCCAGAAATCTTAAGTTCTTTTTTCTTCTTATCCTTATTGCGTGTGTGGGACATGCTTTTATGCATTCGGAACAGTTTTCACAGAGATCCTTTTTATAAAGAAAATAACTTGAATATATGTTTTCTTCCCGTTCAGTCATCTAACTTCTATCTCCGATCCTGTACTATCAAATCTTATTAAGGGAATCTTTATAAACGTTGAATTTCAATCAAAATTCTAATTATTAGATGTTCCCTTTAAGTGAGAATTCCATTGTTATATGCGTACCATTCCCTTTTTCTGATTCAATATTAAATTTATCTGCATTCTTAAACATGTTAGGAAGTCCCATTCCTGCACCAAAACCCATTTCACGCCATTTATCAGTCGCTGTTGAAAATCCCTTCTTCATAGCAAGATCTATATCTTCAATACCTGGACCATCATCATCTATCTTGATAGTTATTTGATTTTCACCAATATCTATGCAAATTTTACCATTACCACCATGCATGGCCACATTTATCTCGCCTTCGTAGCCACAAACTGCAACTCTCCTGATAATTGCAGGATCGATATCAGTGGATTTTAACAGGTTCTTTATCTTAATTGAGGCATCACCAGCTTTTATAAAGTCATTTTTCTTAATAGCATAACATTTACTAAATGAAGCCATATCGGAATAATCCTTACAAATGGGTTGAGTGAATCTTACAATTCCTGACTGGTTTTAAGAAACATGTTTATTAAATGTTTTCATTCCAAAACAATGTAGCTAATGATTTTTCTAAAACGATTTTATTATCTTTGACCATCAAGGCCTGTCATACCGGCATTGTGTAATCTTCCACTTGTTACAAACATTGAATAACGGGTACGGAGCAGGGGTATATCAGCGTCATTGGCCATTTCTATGATCTCTTTTGCCGGTTCTTTTCCTCTTACAAATACAACTCCTCCAATACCTGCAATTATAGCAGTTCTAATTGCCTGTATTGTTAAAAGACCCGTAATTAAGAGGCTTTTCTCTGATTGACCGGCAAGAATATCACTCATCAAATCACTTGAACCACATTTTTCTATCTCATTGTCCATAGATGAAACATCTGTCAACAAATCTGCATCTAAAATATCCACAATCTCTGAAATTTTCATTTTTGTTTCATCCATATTTATTTATAATTTAAAATAGTTAATAACATTCTACAAATATTTCCACTTATAGTCAATTTTATAGATCATATGAATAAAATATATAATTATTTTAAGAAAAATGGTGAGATATTTATAAAAATAGTGTAACCATAAATGTTTGGAGTTACAGGTTATTAAACCTGATTTTTTAAATTATGTTTAAGTAAATTAAACATAAAGGTAATGGGAGATAAAGGTTATGATGCTTGATGCACACCCTACACATCCAGATATAGATTTTGAGATGTGGGGCAAATTAAATGATGTTATTATTGAACATCATGACAGTCCGGGAGCTGTAATTCCTGTACTGCGTCTATGCCAGGATATCGTAGGTTATCTCCCCGTAGAGCTAATAGATTATATAGCACGAGGACTTAACTTACCGCGAAGCCAGGTTTTTGGTGTAGCGACATTTTATTCATTCTTTTCACTTGAACCTAAAGGTAGGCACAATATCAAGGTTTGTACAGGTACAGCTTGTTACGTAAAAGGTATACAATCTGTTGTTGATACAGTTTCACGTACCTATGATGTTGAAGAGGAAGGAACAACTGAAGATAGAAGATTTTCACTAAGTGCAATCAGATGTCTTGGTGCCTGTGGTTTAGCACCGGTCGTTGTTGTAAATGAAGACATCTATGGAGATGTTAAAGCTGATGAAATTATTGAAATTGTTGAGAAATATGAATAAATCAGTTTTTCAAAATTTTCCGGCACTTTTTACAGGAGAAATAAATGAATAAAGCAAGAACCCAGTTAATGATATGTGGTGGTACAGGTTGTCACTCCACCGGAAGCGTCAAAGTTATGGACGCTTTGAATGAAGAGATCAAAAAACAGGGGCTTTCTGATGAAGTTAAGGTTATTGAAACTGGTTGTAATGGTTTTTGTGCTGTTGGTCCAGTTATGCTTGTTCAACCCGAAGGTATTTTCTATCAAAAACTTAAAGTAGAACATATTCCTGAATTGGTCGAAGAACACTTCCTTAAAGGACGACCAGTTAAGAAGCATTTTTATGTTGAACCAGCTTCAAAAGAAACTATTCCTGAAATGGATGAAATACCTTTCTTTTCAAACCAGCTTTGCTGGGTAATGAGAAATAAAGGCATTATTGATCCAACTAAAATTGATGAGTACATCGCAAGAGATGGATATTTTGGTGCTGCCAAAGCTTTAAATGAGATGGAGCCGGAAAATATTGTTGAAGAGATGCTAACATCAGGTATGCGAGGTAGAGGTGGTGCAGGTTTTCCAACTGGAATGAAGTGGAAATTTGCAGCAAACTCTGTGAACGATACAAAATATGTTCTGTGTAATGCAGATGAAGGCGATCCTGGTGCTTTTATGGATCGAAGTATTCTTGAAGCTGATCCCCATGCAGTTATTGAAGGTATGGTCATTGCTGCTAAAGCTATAAATGCTACAAAAGGTTATGTTTACTGCCGATCAGAATATCCTCTTGCAATTGAAAGGTTAGAGATTGCACTTAAACAGGCCAGAGATTATGGTCTTTTAGGAGATGACATTTTAGAATCAGGTTTTAGTTTTGATATAGAGATATATCAGGGTGCGGGAGCTTTTGTTTGCGGTGAAGAAACAGCTCTTATGCGCTCTATTGAAGGAAAAAGAGGAATGCCCAGACCAAGACCTCCTTTTCCAGCAGTTAAAGGCCTCTGGAATAAACCCACTATTCTTAATAATGTTGAAACCTTCGCAAACGTGCCTCAAATCATGATCAATGGTGGTAGTTGGTATGCAAGCGTTGGTACAGAAAATAGTAAGGGAACAAAAGTATTTGCCTTATCCGGAGATGTTTGCAATATTGGTTTGGTAGAAGTTCCAATGGGTACGCCACTTCGTAAGATTATTTATGATATCGGTGGTGGAATCCCAAACAAAAGAAAATTTAAAGCAGTACAGCTTGGCGGTCCATCTGGTGGATGTGTTCCTGAAGAGTATATTGATACTGTTGTTGATTATGAAGAACTCCAGAAAGTTGGAGCAATTATGGGTTCTGGTGGTGCCATTGTTATGGACGACAGAACTTGCATGGTTGATATGGCTCGTTTTTTTATGGAGTTTGTTCAGGATGAATCCTGTGGAAAGTGTACACCATGCAGGGAAGGCACAAGACGCCTTCTTGAAATATTGGAAAAAATATGTGATGGAAAGGGTGAAGAAGGAGACATTGAAAAGCTTGAAAAGCTTTCTACTGTCATTAAAGAAGCTTCACTATGTGGTTTGGGACAAACAGCTCCAAATCCGGTTCTTTCTACTCTCCAGTATTTCAGACATGAGTATGAAGCCCATATAAAAGAGAAGAAATGCCATGCAAAAGTATGTACTGGTTTGCTTGAGTTTTATGTAAATCCTGAGTTATGCAAAAAATGCGGTCTGTGTTATAAAGCTTGTCCTTCAGATGCAATAACCTGGAAGAAAAAGGAAGTTGCTGTTATCGATAGGGAAAAATGTATCGAGTGTAAAAATTGCTTTGACAAGTGCAAATTTAACTCTATTTTTTAGCTTTATTGTAAGACATATCGTATTTAAATAATTAAATTTAAACGGGAGTCTTTGTTATGATTGAAGCAATTGGATTGATGGGTGGTCTGGGAATTATTATTGGAGTGGTTCTTGCTGCTGCTTCAAAAGTTTTTTATGTTTATGTAGATCCATTGATACTCGATATTGATGATGCACTCCCTGGTGCAAACTGTGGTGGTTGTGGTTTGCCAGGATGCTTATCAAATGCTGAGGCCATTTCAAAAGGAGAAGCTGCTCCTAACTCCTGTATTGCCGGTGATTCAGATCTTGCTGAAACAATAGCTGGAATTATGGGAGTTAGTGTTGAAGCTAAAGAACCCGATATAGCTCTGCCTGATTGTACCTATGGTACAGATAAGGCAGATCTGAAATTTATTTATAAAGGTTTAAACGATTGTAGAGCTGCATACCTTATAAATGGTGGTATGAAAGTTTGTAATATAGGTTGCCTTGGACTTGGCAGCTGTAAAAAAGCCTGTATGTTTGGAGCCATTGAGATGAGCGAAAATGGCCTTCCAATCATAATTGAAGAGAACTGTGTTGGTTGCGGTGCCTGCGAGCGAACCTGCCCTAAAAACATTATCCATCTCTCTTCGGTTACAAGAAGAATTATACAGGAATACACAACAGAAAACTGTACAACTCCTTGCCAGAGAAGCTGCCCTGCCGGAATTAATATTAGTAGTTATATTGGTAAAATTGCGGATGGTGAATATGAAGGTGCTATTCAGGTTATCAAAGAGAGAAATCCTTTCCCAACAGTAATAGGCAGAATCTGTGGCAGACCTTGTGAAAACAGTTGTAGAAGACAATTGGTCGATGAACCAATTGCCATTAACTTCCTGAAAAGATTTGCTTCTGACTACGAGAAAGAAAATGGAAGAGTTCTTCCTTTTAAAGCACCAGCAACAGATAAAATGATAGCAATTGTAGGTGGTGGTGTTCAAGGTCTATCAACTGCATTTTTCTCTGCAAGATTGGGGCATTCTCCTACAGTTTTTGAAAGTACAGATAAACTTGGTGGACTACTGAGAAGTGCTATTTCAAAAAACCGCCTTCCTCTTAATATTCTTGACTGGGATATTGATGGAATTTTAGAGATGGGTGTTGATGTTGAGTATCAAAAAAGTTTAGGATCTGATTTTACTGTGGACTCTCTACTTGATGAGGATTATCATTCAGTATTTGTTGCATCCGGTGGTTGGGATAACAAACTTTTAAGAGGAACATCAAATAAAGTTGAATCAATCATTCCCGGAACATACCTCTTAATTGATTTCCACAGAAACAGACAGGATATAATAGTAAAAAATGATGTGGTAATCACTTCAAATGGTCAGATATCAGAAGATTTAATCACTGCATTACACGATTCCGGTGCTAAAAATATTACTGTAGTTGTCAGGGATAAAAAGGAAGATTACAAAGGTACAGAAATTGATGGAGTAAACTTTATCTACAATGCATCAATTTCAAATATTAAGGGTAAACAGAATAAACTTGAAAACGTTGTTATAAAAAGCCTTAATAGTGAAGACAAGGAAATATCAGCTTCAACACTACTTATAGCTTCCGGTAGATTTCCTCATCTTGTTTTCACAAGAAATGAAGAGGAAGAACAATGGACTGGTTCTGAAGTTTTTAAAATTTCAGAAAACGCAGGCTTACTCTCAAAAGAAGACTCCCTAAGTGATTTTAGTGCTGCAATTAAAGCTATTGCTGAAGGTAGAAGAGGTGCTGCTGTAATTCATCAGAATATGTACGACATTGAATTCTTTAAAAATGATCTTGCTCTTACAAAAAACCCTGACGTTCAGGATGTTAAAGAGCTTGAAAGTGTTCATCCACTACCTAGACAAATTATGCCACTTAGAGTTGTTACAGAAGACTCTGTAAAAGAGATCGAAAAAGGATTTACTAAAGAGATGGCAACAATTGAAGCAAATCGATGCTTAAGATGTGGACTTATTTGCTACAAAAAAAATAAAATTCATATGAAAGCTTAATATCTAATTGCATTTCCAAAAATAGGGCTTAAATTCAATATATAATATTTAGAATTTAAGTCTTATTTTTTTATAGAGGTAGAGATATGAATAAAGAGAAAGGCAAAGTTTTAAGAACTGATGGGGATTATGCCTGGATTATCACAACAAAAGCATCATCTTGCGAAGCATGTGAATCACGAAGTTCATGCAATATGATGGGTGGTGGTGGCGGAAAAGAGATTGAAGTTAAAGCAAACAATCTTGTTAATGCAAAAGAAGGTGATAACGTATTAGTTGGATTTGAATCAGGTAAACTACTTAAGTTAACTTTTCTTGTATATATTTTCCCAATTATAGCACTTTTAGCAGGAGCTCTTATCGGTAATGAGGGAGCAATAAAATATGGTTTAGACAAATCAATTACTTCCGGCCTTGTTGGTCTCCTGTTTTTTCTACTTTCTTTCCTGTTTATCAGATTGCAAAGCACTAAAATGGCAGAAAAGGAAAGCTATCAACCTAAAGTTATCAAGATTTGTTGATTTAATAATTGTTACTTATTTTAAAGGGGGTGGTTTTATTTACTGCCCTTTTTTTGTTTAGAACTAATTAACTTCTGTCCCCACCCCATGGATTAATCTCTATATCATTAAAACATTTTTCACAAAAAGCCTTTGGATTTATATGACCACAACCATATCCCCAGATCAAATATCCTGCACTCTTTACATAGAGGTATGTTGCATCCATCACAATAAATTACAGACTTTAACCTCTTGCAAAATTCACAGATTTCTTTTCCATCTGTTATTATCACTTGTTAAGTAACCTTTGAGGTTTCTTATTAAGTATCTTTGATAAAGCTCTTTTCAATCTTTCAAGCTTCATTTCCTTTTTTAAATCCTTTTTTTTTATGCTTTCTATCCATTCCTTAAATGCGATGGTTGAACCTACAGCCGAAGAATAAGTAAAAAGATCAACAGTTTTTATCCTGGGGTTTTTAACTGCTACATCACTTGCAGCTTTAAGACATTCTAAACTCTCTTTAATTTTATCTTTTAGAAACATCTTTACTCCACAATTCAAAAGTTTATTGAACTTATTTTCAACATCAGATTTTAGTTTTATGGTATTTTTTCTATTTTCCCAAAGTACAAAGTTTTTTAATTTTTCTATTTTTAACTTTAGCATATATATTTTATTCATCTTTTTTTTATAATTCATTTCTTTTTTAAGCTGTATAGCCTTATAAGTTGCATTATAAAAATAATCCAAATCATCAGTGTTAAATACAACTTCAGAATTTTCTGATGATAATTCTGTTGCCGCATTAAAACAAACTATACTTTCTTTATATTTTTCACTAAGAAGATTTTTATTTCCACAGTTTAATAGTTCATTGAATTTGTTCTGCAAAACAAGAACATCACTATAGCTTAATTCGTTTTTAGTTGCACATGAACTAAAAGTTATTATCAGAATTATTAAGATTATTTTTTTCATTATTTACCTTTTTTTGAATATTTCATGAACAAACTATAGGGAACCTCTTCTTCTAAGTAACACTTTTTATATATTATGTGTTATTAGGCAGTTAGGTTCCAGATTATCTATTCTGGAGGAGTCGCTAATAATTAGAATTTTGATCGAAATACAAGGCATTAGAAAAAATAACGAACTGGTTCTACAACAGTTTTCTTTTCGTAATAACGAAGTAGTTCGATTAAAAGGCGGTTATTAGAGATTCTTTTATAATATAGAATGAACTCCTTATCTCAACTCAATATATTATACCTTGACCATAAAGTTATAATTATAGTACTCAATTTATAAAAAAAAACAAATAAGGATTTTTTGTGAAAAAAATATTTCTTTTTGTGATTTTACTCTCCATTTTTATTTATATTTTTTATGAAAGAGTTGACCTATGTCCCTGCGATGATCTTGAGCAATTCGATGTTCAGACAGATTTCGATGGAGATAATTGTATTGTTTATGGCGATCTTACATTGGAGAGCTATAAAGCAAAGGATTTTAAATTTACACATCTTCCGGATGGCTTGATTGTTAATGGAAATCTCACAATAAAAGGAACTCATCTAAAGGAGTTACCAATAGGATTAATAGTTAAAGGTGACCTGGATTTATATAAAACAGGGATTGATAATTTACCTGAAAACCTTTTAATTGAGGGTAATTTTTATTCAAGCCTGAGCTTTGGGTCACGAGGTATTCTTTGCAATGAAATTCCAGCAAGCGTTACAATAAAAGGACACAATCAGGGATGTTATAACTAACTAAAAACCTAAAATATTTAAATATTTGACTACAAATTCATTAATAAGTGCTTAATTATAATTTTAAGAATAAAAAATTCAACTTAGATTTTCAAGTTGCCTTATAGGACTTGATATTATTAAATTATAAAGTACCATCTAATTCATTTGATACGTCTTTTTTACACTTTCTGCACTTCTGAGCTCCTCGAAACAATGGATTTCCACAAGATGAGCAATGATACCTTTCGCATTCTGAACGTACCCATTCATCTCCCCCTTTTTCATCCCCGAATTCTGCTACTTTCTCTCGCCATATCGGAATGGTTCGCATCATTACACGTTTTCCCGTTGCAAGTCCGAAATTTTCAATGTGATCACAGGGCCATTCATCACATTGATGGCAAGAATAAAAGTCTTTTTCTTTTACACAGTTCCGGATATGACAAAACTGACAGATACCATAAAGATTCTCGGCTGGATCGCTCTGCATACACCCCATACAGTTTGTTTCTTCGGGTTTTGAGCCATAGAGGGTAGCCAGACGATCCCGGAATTTTTCATTCTTATCCCGTGTTGATATGTAAACTCCGCAAAAACCGCAATGTAAACCACAGGGTGCACGTAAATCTTTATTTCTGATTTCGTCTTCAGTCCATCCTTTCATGGCAGTACTCTCCTTTATTTGTCCTGCATTGATTAGAATATAGTTAGGGAACCTCTAATAATTAGGATTTTGATTGAAATACAAGGCTGAGAAAAAAACAACGGGTTGATTTTACTACAGTTATTTTTTTCAAAAACGCAGTAGTTCGGTCAAAAGACAGTTATTAGAGATTCCCGTTATTTAAA
>JAAELO010000703.1 GCA_024226555.1 Desulfobacterales bacterium
ATTATACTTAAAGAATTATGTTTCAAATGAAAAGATAACTATTGATTTAGATTTGACGCAATTAATCTCTGATAAGTTTTCTGTTACTCATGAAAACCCGGTTGGGGTGTATTCAAATTTGGGAGAGAACATTCTTGGTTTATTTTTGATAAGTGAAAAGTTGTTTACTTTGTTTAATGGTGAGGTTTTAGAGTTTAGTAGCTTTGAAGAAATATACCATAAGATTGATGGCGATCATAGGGAACTTAGCATGAAATTTGGAAAAAGAGACTATCGATGTGTCTACACAATAACTGATGATCCTGTATCGACTCAATTTTATTCAGAAGATGTAGAAGATGTAGATTTTGGTCTATGGCTTCACAATGTTCTTTCTTCAAAGGAGCGAACACAGAACCTTTTTAAAAGATGGGGTGGAGGAATTTAAGAGTTTGTGTATAGGTGTTTATTAGTCATCTTTTTTATTTGATAAAAATTCTATATAGAAGGTGTATTTGGCAATAATACACTTTTTTCTGGAAGAGGTTTTACTGTTGCTCCAGCGGGTAAATTCGGACCTAGAGAATTGTTAAGGATAGCTCCTGAAATAAAAATTTATTAAAAGGATACATAATAGCTATGATTTTATATAGACATTGGGAATTAGAGAAATATAGACAACTTAATATAGAGAATAACAAATATATATTTTCAGATGAATATGAAGAAGAAGAATTGATTGATTATTGTGGCTCCTATGATCAGTTAGGTGATCAATTGCTTGCTATATTTCATTATTCAGGTAAAAATTATCTATATATAAATTCTCAGATTGAAAAGATCACAAAAGATATTTCTATTGATTACTTCGCAGCCAGTTATCATAAGGCAAGCTGGTTAAAAATATTGAAAGATGAAAAAGAGATTTTTTATATTGAATATGTAAATCCTCATACCAGATGAAGATTGGGAGATTACTAATTTTGCTTCTCTTTTAGAAGAAAAAATAAATGAAGTTCATGAGAATCCGAACATTATATTATTTAAATAATTCTGTTGAATTTTTACAATGATTTTATCAAAATATTTGGGTAGGATTAGGGACGTCCATGGCATATTGACAAATGCCTCTATCGTTGTGAATTTTCAATATGTCAAGGCTATCGAGGGTAGCATTTATCAACTTAACCTAAACACAAATTTATAAAAAATTAAAGACAACTGATAAAACTCAATTACCATAACATTTTTTTAAATTGTATATTGATAGGTTTAATTTCATTCGTTTCAGATAACGTTTAAAAAGTTTTACAAACATATTTTGTAAAGAATGATTATTTAAGGAGTGGTTAGTATTCAACCACTCCTTTCTTTTACAGAAACGCCTTTTCACACGGTTTTACTATGAAGGTCTGTACAAAAAAATTATGGGCAGGTAACAACCTTTTTGAAGTACCAAAATAGTAAAAATTATGTATTGAATATTTTAGCCTCGCCTCAATCACGCAGAACCAGTTCACTGAAGAAAATCAGTGCAAAACATTTCAAAAAAATAAATTTTTTTTTTTACTCGTCTTCCACCTAAGTTCAGTAAATCAAAGGGGTAAAGATTGGAGTATTTTTTGATAAAAGATACAAACACTCCATTTCATATTTAAAACCCCCTTTCACCTCTCAAAAAAACTTAGAGTATGGATACAGAAAAAGTGTTGTACATGAAAAAATTCTTCAGTAACTTTTTTTTATATCGATTCTTTGAATCTTATCAGGTTTTTTACCGGTTCCAGGTTACACCAGGTAACATCTAAAACAGATAGATTAAACCAGCTTAAAAAGTCGCAAATCCTGCATTATAAAAGCTTATGCAGCAGTTTAAGCGCAATTCTATCCATTCAGTTTGTTTTTGGTGTAAAATCTGCCCGGTGTGAAAGAGGCGTTGACGGAACTTCTGTTTCTCGATAAAAGAGATATTAGACATGGCTCTTTTTCCTTAATCTGTGAAGAGTTAATGTTAGAGTCGGTAACGGAGTTCTCAGCTCCTTACCGGCTCGCTCTGTAATAAAACTGATGTTTTATTTACTTTTAAAAAAAGTTTAATACCTGCATAGTTATAATTCAAGTTTAAAATGAACATTTTTTTAATATTTTTAAAACAACCTCTCCTTTTTTGAAAAATTATTCTTTTTATTCTTAAGTAAAAATATCTTAAATTTAAGAGTAGTAATAAAATCTCTTCAGAGTGTTTAATAGTGAGCTTTTGTATAATCGGTCATTCGTTTTTATAGAATATTATTTAATTATTATAGTACATATTTTAGAGAGATAAATCTATATTTTAAGAATAATCAAAACACATAAAAATACAATATTAGTAATATTTACATATAGATAAATACTTCCAAAAAAAATATACTTTTTTTCCATTGCAAATTATTCAGGTTCAAATTGCAGGGACATTAGAATACTTCCGTATTATTTGTAGAAAAGAGAACAAATAAAGTTAAGTAACAAGTGTTGGGTCAGAAACTCTGATCTATAATGCGATAAAAATAAACAACTATTTTTTATATCAAAATATTTTCTTTAAAAGCGTAGAACGGGAACATGCAAGGCCCGGAAGAACTTTATTGCATCCGACTGCTTTGTTTGATCAATCATTAAAAACATGTCGTTTTATGGTTAATGGGATTCTTTAAGGGGGATGAAAAAAATAAAATGATCAATAAAAATCCCCGCAGCAAGCAACGGGGTATTATAATTAGTCTATCACAGACGCCGCAAGCGGCGGGGTATTAAACCCAAGCTTCGCAATAAAAAAGCTTCCGGCGGCTGCCGGGGTCCAGACTTTTAAAAGTTTAACAAATAAAAGGGTTAGACATGGAGAGTTTGTGTGATGAGAAAACAGGAGAGATAACATGTATGCAAAAGTAGAAAAAACAGCAACAAAAGCTCCTCCGGTAAGTTATGGGAATCAGGGGCAAATGTCACCAGCTCAAAAGGAAGCCTGGCTGATTAAGATGCGGAAAAAAGCAGGATATCCTGCATTGAATGAGAAGCAAAGAGAAACAGAAAAAACTGCTACAGAACAAATGAACCATGTTACAAAAAATAATTTGCCTGTAGCAGCAGCTAATATATCTGGTAGTGCTGTAATTCCTGTGAAAACAACTCAGGAGGTTGTCGACCCTGTAAAGAAAACAGCAGGGTTGTCAGTTAAAGAAAGTGATACTGAAGTAAAAAAGGAAGAAGGGAAAGAGGAAGGTTCTTCATTCCTGAAAGAGAAGATAGAGGGTTATGCGATGAACATTCCTGGTTATCTTCTATTGTGTAC
>JAAELO010000704.1 GCA_024226555.1 Desulfobacterales bacterium
AGTATAAAAGTAAATTATAATCGTTAAGCATAGGTATGCCACGATATTAAAGTGGATCTCCCAGCTCTTCGAAGTTTTTAACTTCGATGTTTCTAATAGTTAGTTTTCAACTAACTTGCCGTATGGCATAAATGGTGGGTAAAAACAAAAAAAAGCTCTGGTTAAACGTATCCATCCGCTCTTAAGCGTATTGCACGATAAAGTTGGTTGTATTATTTTTGCAAAAAAAATATCTACTTATGGCAAATATAAACAAAACTCAAAGAAAATCCCAAATGTTTTCATTGGTTGATCAATGGCAGAATTCAAATGAAGCTAAAAAATCTTTTTGCACAAGAAATCAAATCAATATCCATACATTTAATTATTGGGTCAAAAAATATAAGGATTCAAATACATTTTCTGATTTTATTGAATTTAAACCAAGTTCAGCCAGCATTCCTAAATCTAATACTCTAACCATAAAATTTTCTTTTGCTGGTAATGTAGAAGCAGAAGTTCCAGCTGACATTGCATTAAATTTTATGCATCAATTAGTCCAAAGATAATATGTTTGCATTGAATGATTCTCAAAAGTTCTACTTCTATGCCAAGCCAACCGACATGCGAAAAAGTTTTAATTCATTGTCTGGTTTGGTTCGTTCGTCAATGTACCGTAATCCTGTATCGGGAGAAGTATTTATTTTTATCAACAAAAGGCGCAATATGCTAAAAATTCTCAACTGGCAATCGGGCGGATTTGTTTTGTATTTTAAAAGATTGGAAGCTGGAACTTTTAAAGCACCACAAACAAATGAAAATCAATTAAAAATTTCGTATGCAGAACTTTCGATGATTGTAGCCGGAATTTGGACTAATACTATACAAAAAAAACATCGGTTTTCCAAGTTTTAATACATGATTTAAAGCATTGTTTTTCTAGTATTTAAGCATTATTTTTGGGATATGAAAAATGCTGAAAACATAGAAATTTTTACGCAAGAAACTAAAGAAAAATTTGAACAAAAAATTTCTTGTTTATCAGAAGAGAATGAACGTCTTTCAGCAAAAGTTTTATATTTGGAGACAGAATATAAAAAACTCCAGAAGATGATATTTGGGGCTAAAACCGAGCGTTTTAAAGAAGAGCCAAAAGAGCAGCTAAAACTTGATTTATTACCTGAACTTATTGAGGAAAAAGAAGTTGAAGAGCAAAAAATAACATATACTCGCCAAAAAGAAACAAAAAAACAGAAACCGATCCGAGAACCTTTACCAAAACATTTAAAAAGAAAAGAAGAAATAATTGAACCTGAGGATATCCCCGAAAATGCACGAAAAATTGGTGAAAACATTACAGAAGTTCTTGAATACGAGCCAGGAAAGATCTATGTTCGTCGTATTGTTCGTCCAAAATATGTAATAGATAATCCTCAAAAAACAGAAGAATTCGATTCAGATAGAATTATTGTAACAGCAGATATGCCATCGGACTTACCATTACTTTCGAGCAATGCAGGAGCTGGATTTTTGGCACATTTATTTATATCAAAATATGTTGACCATTTGCCATTTTACAGACAAATTCAAATATTCATAAGACAACAAAACCTGAAATTGGCCTCATCAACCTTAAACGACTGGCATGCAAATACCTGTAAATTGCTTTATCCGTTACACGAAGAATTAAAAAGAACAGTTTTGCAATCTCCTTATATTCAGATAGATGAGAGCCCAATAAAAGTTTTGACAAAAAACAAACCCGGCAGTACGCATAAAGGATGGATGTGGGCGTATCACTCGCCACCCGACAAATTAGTGCTTTTTGATTATCGGCAGGGACGTGACAAAAGTGGTCCCAAAGAAATGTTAAACGGTTTTAGTGGGATTATTCAAACAGATGGCTATGCTGCTTATAACCAATTTGTTGGTGATGCCAAAATACTGCTTGCTGCCTGCATGGCTCATGTACGTAGAAAATTTTTTGAAGCAAAGGATGAAAATCCAGATGTGTGCAATTTTGTATTGACAAAAATAAGAGATTTGTATGATATTGAACGAACTATTAAAGAAGAAAACTATGGAAAACAAGAAATACTGCAAAAACGTAATGAAGAATCTGCACCAATAACAGATGAGTTAAAAAAGTATTTTGACAAGATACAACACCAATTATTGCCAAAAAGTCTAACAGGAAAAGCAATTGCATACACTTTAAGTTTATGGAGCAGGTTGATCTTATTTTTAAAAAATCCTCATATACAAATCGACAACAATTTAATCGAAAACACTATCAGGCCTTTAGCTTTGGGCAGGAAAAATTATTTGTTTGCAGGCTCACATAACGGAGCCGAAAGAGCAGCAATGATGTATTCGTTTTTCGGTTCATGTAAGTTACAGGGTATTGATCCGTTACTATGGCTAAAAACCACACTTGAAAAAATATCTGAACATAAAGCTAACAAACTTCAAGAACTACTTCCAGGATACCAAAAAAATAAATAATTTGCTAGATACAAAATATCTTCCTAATTTGCAAAACGCATAACGCCGTACGGATACCTATAAATGATGAATTTTCTGATAAAACTAATAATCTTTTTGATTTTTTTTGAATTTGAAAAGAACTACTATCTCCTTTTCTATAAAAATATATATTTTGAAAGTAAATTTTGTAATTTAAAATACATGTATCAGTAATATTAGGAT
>JAAELO010000705.1 GCA_024226555.1 Desulfobacterales bacterium
AAAATAAATTCTTCATTCCCTTCTTTCGTGCACTGTTTAGTTGAAATTGTGAAATTAAACAAATATCAAAGAACTAAAACGTGTAAGTCATGTAACCATACCACGAAATAAATCTCCCCCAGCTTTCAGACCATCTGGCACCCCATCTTCTATCTCGTCAACAAGTACCAAGGAAAATATTAATCAGACCAACACACCTGAGGCTGCCAAAATCTCACCTATTCCTAAACCTCGCACGCAGCAACCAGCATCACAAAATCAGCAGCGCATTCAAATTCCTGATCATCAAGGCCTTTCCTCGAGGAAACGAAATATTGTAATGGTAGGAGACTCCCAACTTCGTACCCAAGGATATCTGTTGTTGTTGTTGTTAGCTCAGCCCGCAACAGATACCCTTGGGACCGGTTTACAAAATTTGTCACTTTTTGGCTAGGAATAATTAGCATAAATTATGTAAATTACTCCAGTCAGTGGCCACAGCTCTCCAACTCGTCAATGAGTTTGGGACGCAGTACAATTTTTTCGTTCGGATACACTTGCTTTCAACGATTCATTTGAAACAAAATGAAAAGATAAATGCTTCAAAGGAATCAGTAGAGAGAAATACATGTTAGCAAGCGCTTGCTGTGGTGAGAAGTTATCTCGTTTGTTAATATTAGAAGTTTCACCGAGAGCTTCTACAAGACAGGAAATTTTATTTTCGTGAATTGGTTAGCTGGTTAGCTAGATTTTGGTTCATTATATTGCTACAAAATTTCTGTGCTTTCCTCTTTTACATGTATTCCAGGTGAGAGCAATTTATTCAAAGCCGGTAGGTTTTTCTTGTTAAAGATTAAAGTTAAATCATACAATTTTGCTGCAGAGAAGTTTGGCTCTTCGATGCCTGAATGAGATTTCTCCACTTTTGAAATTGTGTTCAACAAATGTTGCAAAAAACAACTTGAGAAAAAATTACAGCCACACTAATTTAAACAATCTTTGTTCTAAATGTACATTTTAAACTATTTCAGTTCACTTTGGCCTGTTGAAAATTATTTTTCTTTATCTTTATCTTAACTTGCTTGCTCAAAATTTTTCAAAAGACCGGGGAAAAAAGCAAGTTTGTTTGTGGCTTCAAACTTTCTGTAATTTCTCCATGGAGAAGTTAAACG
>JAAELO010000706.1 GCA_024226555.1 Desulfobacterales bacterium
AAGAGAGATCCATGAGAAACAGCGTAAAGACCTTATTCATATGCAACAACAATTCAATCAAGCCGTATTCGTTATAAATAAGATGAAAGGAGGCTTAAACCATATGCAACAACAAAATGTCGAATTATCAAGAAAGTTCTTATCCGCAAAAACGCAGAAATCAGCCGAAAGAAAGAGACGAGAGAAGACGGAACGACGAGAAGAGAGTGCTAAGATGAAAGGGCACGCTTCTCATATCCAAGCTATCCAAGCAAACCATCGTGCAAGTGTTCTGGAAGGGGAGAGAGATTCCGCGCTCCAAGTCTGAGACAGGCTCCAACAGGAGACCCGAAACACGATAAGGAATGCGAGAGAAGCAGTGAATATGGAAAGAGTAGAGAAGGAGGAAATGGTTAGAAAGACTCAAGTAGCCGCTAAGGAGCAATTAGATAAGGTTCACCACGAGAATAACCAACTTATGGAGGAGAACAATCGATTGCATAAAAGAAGGAGAGAGTTGGAAGATTACGTGGGGAAAGTCCAAAGTGAGCTTCGAAAGAGCGAGGGAAAAGAAGAGAGATTGGTTAGAGCTATTACAGAGATGCGAGAAGCAATAGCTAGGAATGAATATGCTCAAAATGATGAAGGGAGATTAAAGAAAGTAGAAACGGAGAAGAAGCTATCCGAAGCACGACTCCG
>JAAELO010000707.1 GCA_024226555.1 Desulfobacterales bacterium
AAAATTAAAAAAACGATTTTTCATAGATATTCATCAAATAAATATTTTTAAAAGCCTCGGTCGATTTTTTTGGTAAAAAAAAATTAAATAAATAGTGGTTAAATGTTTATGGTCTTTTTTTAATATGACCGAATTAAAAAACCGCTTCCATCCTAGCAGTGGAGAAATGTGCATGGATTTTGTGTGTGAAAAAAGAAACATGAATCTGTAAAGTGTGACAGATTTGTGGAAGATAATTAAATCATAGAATTAAGGGAGGTAACTTGGAGATCTCTTCTACACATAAACTTTGCCCCTCTTTTCTCCAAACATTTGTCGGATATGGAGAGGGGAACTGAGAGAAAGCCATCTGAAAAAAAGGGGAGGCTACGGGACATCTAAACTCGAGCAATTCCGTTCAAAAAGTCCATTAAAATTGTCATTTCTCCGCGCCCATCGTCGCAAATAACGGGCATAATTTCGTCGGGTATTTCCGTAAAAGCATTTCCTAATTCTTTTCCGTTAAATAAAATCTCGGCTTCTCGCTTATCGAAGTCTACGCGAAATCCAAATTTATCGCCGTTTTCTATTTCTTTTCCTATGCCTTCTATTTTCCGTCCATGCCACCTCGTATTTTGGAATCTCTCGATGGAATTATAGCCCTTTGCAACATATAATCCCCACCCCCAGCCTTTTTGAAAATAATATTCCCTATTCGAAAAAGTTTTTGGAAACACTGCTAGGGTGTTTCCGAAATGCGCCGAACCCAGTTCCGTTTTCCCCAAATTCCTGGGACCAGTTCCGTTTTCCCTAAATAATTCGTTTGTCTGTTCGACCAGGGTTCCATTTCATGTATGAATTTCGGGAACACTGTTCCATTTGCCATATGTTGGGATTGAAATGACGTACATCGGCCATCGTCAGTTTGCATTTCTTGTGTATATGTTTCACGGATTAGTGATTTAGCTTTTTTGGCAATTTTTGCATTTTGCGCAGTTCCATTTTCCTAGTGGAGTGATTTAGCATGTTTGGCAATTTATTGCATTTTGAACAATGATCCGTTTGTTGTGAGCGTATTAGAGAATGAATTCATTGTTCAATGAATATTTTTTTTGAACAAACTTTTTTTTTGAAGGATACAGAAGTACTCACGAATTGCACACACAACACCACATATTTTTTTTGGGTGTACGCAAATTCGCACTGTTTATGTAAGAAAAATTGTACAGTGTTCACTTTTTTCAATGTAAATTGAGAGTCATCAAACCGCATATTTTTTAATTTTTTCTGAAGCAATATTTGAACATATCTACGTTTCTGATGTAATTTCATCTTTGCATTTTGCAGCTGCTACCATTCCATTTTTTGGGCATCCACCTGAAAAAACATCGAAAACTTTTTTTGGGAAACCACATTTTCTCTCCATTTTCATACTTTTTTGGACGTTAGGATTTGACCTTCCTGTCCACTTCTGTGTGTGTGAAAGATTCTTTGGTCGTTTATAACCGTCTTGTTAACTGTCCCAACACCAGTCATCAAAATGTTCATTTTTTCTATGTAATTAGTGATGCATATTATATAATACTAAGACATTTTTTCTGATGAAATATTTGAACATATCTCCGTTTTTTATGGTATTTTTCTTTCTTGATTTAACAGATGCTCGCCATCAATTTTTGTGGCACTCAACCTGAAAAACATATCAAACTTGTTGGGGAAAATATTTAAGTGTTGCGTTCGTACGACTTATTTCTTGCACAAACACGTCTTCACATCGCACGAAATTAGAAAAATGGATCTATGATCAACTTTTGTTAATTAAT
>JAAELO010000708.1 GCA_024226555.1 Desulfobacterales bacterium
GATTGTTATATATTCTCAATGACTTGCGCGCACACCACCACACTGGTAATACAACAAATTGAGGTATTACTTTTTTGCGCAAAAGAGCAAAACGTGCGCCTATTCACCCTAGTTCTTGTTTTCGTTTTGGAAAATTGTGATTCTTCTGGTTCTTGTTTTTTGTACATAACACTGGTTAGTGGATTTCAGGTTGTTCTTCTTGTTTGTGCTCAAAAGTCTGGCCACACAATACTGGTTTCTGCAACAACATTCTTCTTGTTTGCGCTGTGTTTTTACGTAACACTTGTTTACATGAAAATAGAGTGACACCCCTTGCAGTGCAAGCTTTAAAAATTGCAAGAAACATATATATTAATATCAGCGAAGTTTTAGAAAACTCTTCGCGTTTTTTGCGTTTCAGTCAAATCATTCCTCTCTACAGTTAAATCGTTTCAGTTTCAGTTCATTTCCGACATATCAATCACAATATATATAGAAGTATCGCCATACATCAGTAGAATTTTCTCAATTCACTCCACTACTCCCCACGAATTACCATGGATATGTCCAATTTTACAAATGCACAAAATGAGACATTTGCCATTTTATTAAGCGAAGGATTTGATTATAACGCATCTTATGA
>JAAELO010000709.1 GCA_024226555.1 Desulfobacterales bacterium
AACCCCCGATAAATAAACCACTGGTTGGTAGGCAATCATTGCCTTTTGCCAACAAACAGGCTCATGAGGGGGAACCAAATGGAATTAGTCCAACCAAACTGTACCCAAACGACACGCCCATCACCCAACCAAACTGTACCGCCAAAAGACAAAGAAACCGAGCCAAACACATGGAGGAGAAGCACATTCGTTGTGCAACGTGGAAGACTTGCCAGGTTTGTCTATTGCCCCCAATGCAACGAGTTCAGGGTGTGTCGACCTTGCTTTTTCCTTTCCGTCCCCCTTTTGTTCATCCCCATTCTCACATTGAAAAAAACACACAAAACAGGCAATCATTCGTAGTTTCATGTGTGAATTGATTATGGACATGTGTGTTATGTTATGATGTAATAAAATGGACATATGATATGTGCTCATAACCGGGGGATGGCACATTTACTCGCCTCCCCCTTCGAAGAAGCAAACAAAAGTCGCGGGTATTCGCGCAACATTTTATTGGAAGATGTATGGAATTTTAGATAGGGGGCATTAGCAGGGCCTATCCCCAGCCCTTTTGAAACTGTTCAAAGTATTTTAAAATATAGAAGATTGGAAAGGGGAAACGGAT
>JAAELO010000710.1 GCA_024226555.1 Desulfobacterales bacterium
AATAGTAATAATTTAATTAGGGATAGGATTCGATCGGAGAATCCTGGCGATTTGAGAGAGATGATGGCTTTATTGGCGAAACTCCAAGTTTCGCATTTTTCCGACGGAGGGAAATTATGGGGATTAACCCAAAGCCGGGGAGAGGCCACCGAAAGCGAAGACGATGGCCAAAGTGGATATGGGGAAAGGAAGGAAGAATTGGAAAATAGTGGAGAAAAAGAAAGGGAGAATTGAGTATCTTCTCCTTTGGTCTTTTTTTTGTTTTTGCTATTTGGTTTTTCTGTTTTTTGTTTTATGTTTTTTGTTTTATAATTTTTCGGCGGGGCAACGAGCAACGAACGCCACCGAAAAGGAGATTTAATATTTGTTTTAGGTATTTTGAGTATTGGTTTTGTTTTTTTTAGGGTTCTCGGGGTGGCGACGGGTTTCGAAAGCCACCGAGACCAAAAAATTTCGTTGAAATTTGTGAGGTTTTTTTATTTTTTATTTTTTGGGTTTTGTTTTTATGTTTTTCTTTTTCTTTTTTTTTGAGTAAGGCACCGCCCTGCCGCAGCCTTTTGTGAGTCAAACCGGGACGATTTGCCTCTTAGAGAGACCGGGGTGTGACGGGCGGGCGGTGGAAGCGGCAGATCTCTGCCAATCTTTTATTCCTTGCTCCATCTAATTGTTTTAGTTTGTTTGAATTGATTGTATTAGTCTGACCCCTCCCGCATCGGCCCCTGCTCAAGCGGAGTACCCTTCATTTGGGTTACACCTGGCTCCATTGACAGAACCGACTTTGGGCAAATTCGGTTGGGTGTCCCGAGGAGACGACCAAAGCAGTCTCGCTCGAGAGA
>JAAELO010000711.1 GCA_024226555.1 Desulfobacterales bacterium
ATAGGTAAGTATTGCTTCCAATTGCGATGATAAACTTCTTTTTTATTCTCTTTATTGCAATTAAATAAGTACCGTGGAAATGAGGAAGTATACCCCCCCTTACGTATACCCCCCCCCTTCGATAAGGGAGATTTTCAAATGTCAAAAATATATGAGTCATAAACCCCCCCCTTCGTAACATGAAATTTTTTTCACCCATGTCTGTAGGGTGTGCAACTTTTGGTCATAGCAGCAAAAGAAAATGGGAAAATTTTCATTTTTATCTCCATAAAAACTGTGTTTCTGTTGCACCATCACCTTGTTTGCGCGCCTTGCGGGAAATTTTTTAAAAAACAGGTGTAAAACACGTCCAAAAAACCCATTTTTGAGGGGGTTTTTGACCTTTTGAAAAATGCATGTTTCATGTGGGTCATAAACCCCCCCTTGAATAAGCGGGGTTTCGGAGGTGTAAAGGGGGGGGGGGGTGGTATACTTTCGCATTTCCACGGTACGAGTGACGTGGAGGTGGGGGCACGTTCTTACCATCCAAAACGAATCTTTCTCCGTCGGGGACATGAAGACATTCGAATCCACAGTCATGTTTATCTCCTTTGGTTTGTAACAAGCCCATCATGCTATCGGTTTCATCGGGCTCAGGGGCATCATCAGGAACAGCTTTGCTGTAATGCTCCATCCAGGAGGCAAACTCACTTC
>JAAELO010000712.1 GCA_024226555.1 Desulfobacterales bacterium
AATAACTGATCTTTTTGCGAAACACAGCGTTATAACAAAAATAAAACTGTAAACTTTATAAAATAAAACCTTTTTTATAAACGAACCAACCCGTTGTTTTTTGTTATGCCTTGTTTTTCATCAAAAAATTCTAATTATTAGAGATTTCCATAAATTAATGGGGGGTAGTAAATTAATACTACCCTCTTGATTCTTATACTTTTTACTCACTTCATTTCCTCCCTTGTGAATCTTTTATATAGGGAACCTATAATAAAAGAACAATTTTTTATTGTTAGATCTTTTAATATCTGTTTATAAACTAAAAGCCTCTTTGTCATGGAAATTTAATAAATTATACAATTGTTAAAGGTGGTTTTATGTCAGTAAATTATATAATCAGAGAGATGACGCGTGATGATATTGATATCGCCATTGAATGGGCAGCTACTGAAGGATGGAATCCAGGGTTACATGACGCTGACAGCTTCTATGGTACAGATCCAAAAGGTTTTTTGATTGGCGAACTAAATAATGAACCCATTGCAACTATTTCAGCTGTTAAATATGGTGATACATTCGGTTTTATCGGCTTTTACATTGTAAAACCGGAATATCGTGATAAAGGTTATGGTATCCAAATATGGAATGCTGCTATGGAATATCTTAAGGGCAGAAACATAGGACTTGACGGTGTTGTTGATCAGCAGGAAAACTATAAAAAATCAGGCTTCAAACTTGCTTATAGAAATATACGTTATGAAGGGGTTGGTGATAAGCAACCCACATGTGATTTTGATACTGTAAATCTCTCATCATTACCTTTTGAAATGATAGATTCATATGATCGGCTATTATTCCCTGCTAATCGTTCCAAATTTATTAAATTGTGGATTAATCAGTCTGGATGCAATGCATTGGGAATTATGCATGAAGGAAAACTTGCGGGTTATGGTGTAATTCGTATGTGCCGTACTGGTTACAAGATAGGGCCTTTATTTGCAAACGGTTCTGAATTAGCAGAATCTCTTTTTCTTAAGTTGAGTGCCAGTGTTCCTTCACTCGAACCAGTTTATTTTGATGTGCCTGAGACCAATCAGGAAGCATTAGCAATGGCAGAACGCTATAATATGAAAGTTGTTTTTGAAACCGCCAGGATGTATACGGCTGGAAATCCTGATGTACCTAAGGAGAAAATATATGGTGTAACCTCCTTTGAGCTTGGTTAAATAATTTTTTGGAATTATAGTTTACAAGTAAAGTCTCTTTGCTAAATTGAAAGGATGATAAAACTTAATGAAAGAAGATGAATTATCAATAGTTCTAAATCAAATAATGAAAAACCAGGAAGAGTCACTTGAACTTCAAAAGAGACAATTAGCGATATTTAAAGAACAGGTAGAAAGGTCAAAAAATCAAATTGAGGAGTCATTAAGTCTTCAGAAAGAAGCAGTAAACAGGCAACGAAAACTTGTGAGGTTTATTATACCATTCATATTGTTTTTAGTTGTTATTGCAATATTACTTATTTTGGTAAGTTCAATATAAAATCAATTATAGGGAATATCTAATAATTAGAATTTTTGATGAAAAACAAGGCATAACCTTTATAAAATCTACACAAAAAACAACAGGTTGATTTTACTCCATTTTTATTTTTGTTATATCTGTATTTCGCAAAAAATCAGTTATTAGGGATTCCCATTAGAGATTCCATCTAATTTGTTTTTCCGTTTTTTTTACAATCTTTGTGAATATTCGGAAACATTTTTTCGATAAATATTAATAATTTAATAATCCCACAAAAACAATAATAATTCATAAAGTATACAATCAGTTATCAATTTAAAATTTTTTTTGGATTAAACATTTCATTTTTTATATTTCATACATGTCCCTCCGCAATGCCTTGTTAAAGCATTTTATAAGATTAAATGCCTTGATACTAATGATAATTACATTGGGTATTTCTAAATAGTTTAAATTACATTATATTTAATTTATGGTTAACTCTAAACTTTACATCCATTAAGATAAATGTTAGAAAAATATGTCTTATCAGTGAATATTCACAATTAACATTTTATCAAGGAGAATCAATGGGAAAAATACCAGGAATCGTACGAGTAGTACTAATTATTGGATTTTTAGTCATTAGCAGTTTCGGAAATGCCTATGGCGCCAAAGGAACTCTGAGGATGGTTATTATTGAATCAACAAGTCCTATGGCTGTTCAAAAAGCTGTGAAAATGGGTCTTGATATCGCAACCATTCGTAAGGAAAAAAATGCAAAAGGTGTATTGATCTACAAAATTGAAGCAGTTGTTAGCCCTTCTGTCATATTAAAACTTAATAAAATCGGGCTAAAGTGTAAGGAACTTCCTAAAAAAAAAATAATGAAGACTGACAAAGCTACTGTTTATAAGAGCTTTGACGAAGAGGGTGGAATTAAAGACCAGTTATATGAGTTAGCCGCACAATATCCAAAACTTGTAAAACTAAAAGTAATTGGTAAAACAATACAGGATCGTCCTATTATTGCCATGTGTCTCTCAAAAAAAGGAGGGTTTGGTAAATTAAAACACATTTTTAAACCTGAAATGCTATATCTTGCAACTCACCATGCACGTGAATGGGTTGCTGCAGAGATGGGAATGCGTTTAATTAAATATTATCTTTCAAACTATGGAACAGATACGAGAGTAACCAATATTCTTGATACAAAAAAGATCTGGATAATTCCACTGGCCAACCCGGATGGTTATGAATACACACACACTACAGAAAGATTGTGGAGAAAAAATCTTCGGGACAATGATAAAGATGGGAAAATTACAAATCTTGATGGTGTTGACCTTAACAGAAATTTTGGTGGTCACTTTGGTCTGGACGACGAAGGTTCAAGTCCGGAATGGTCTTCACAAACATACAGAGGTGAGGAAGCATTTTCAGAACCAGAAACAAAAGCTGTTGTTAAGTTCATCAGGAAAAGACGTTTGAAGTCTATTATTTCATATCACACATATAGTAATCTTATCCTCTATCCATGGGGATGGCAGGTAAAAACAAAAAGTTTTGACCATGGTATTTTTGTAGCCCAGGCTGGAACAACTGAGAATCCGGCTATTATCGACACTATCAATAATGTTGGTTATGAGCCTCAGATAAGTGCTGATCTTTATCCAACAAATGGAGATTTCACAGACTGGAGTTATTCTAAATACGGTATTCCATCATATACAGTAGAGTTAACAAAAGGTGTTACATCAGATGGTGAAGTATATGGATTTGAATTTCCTGATGATGAAGCATTGCTTCAGACTGTTTTTGAAGATAACCTTGAATTCGCTCTATGTGCTGCAGAAAGTGCTGCAGATCAAAGTAAGCCTGTTTCTCCTGTAGGAATTGAAACAAATGATATATATCATACTCAGATCTCTGAATCCTGGGGAAAAAATCAGGATATTCTGATCAACGGAAGAATTGGTAAAATATTTCTTTTAAAATATAAAATAAATGATGGTTTTTATCGATATACACCTTTCCTTCCAGCTCTTGGGAAAAAGTATAATACTAAACACGGTAAATATTACACTGGCTTAAAGGCTAAAGTAAGGGGCCAAAAAGATGGTGATAAAGTAACATATACTATTTTAAATAACTTTAAACCTGAAGGGGAATACAGTTACACTGTAAAAAATGCGACAGGAAACAGAGTTCTGATAATTGCTGCTGAAGACTACTCGGGACAATATCCGGAATATGATCCGGCAGATCGACCTCACTACCTAAGCTATTATACTAATGCTCTAAAAACTGCTGGCTATTCCTATGATGTCTGGAATGTTGATGAACAAAAAGCTGCACCTGATTATAATGAAGTACTTGCTCATTATGACGCTGTGATCTGGTATACAGGAGATGATTATGCTCCAACAGTTCCAGGATTTGAAGTTCATCAGGATATAGTTCTTAACCTCAGGGATTACCAAAACTATTATAACGGAAAGGTACTTGCCACAGGCCAGGATATTTCATGGTTATCTTCAGTTAATGGTTCATTTTCAGATGATTATTTCCAATACTACCTTGGTGCATATATTCATATTGAAAAAGGTGGAATAAATACTGAAACAGGAATTCCATACGGAATCGTCGGTGAAGAAAACGATCCAGTTCTCGGAGGAATCTCTTTTGATCTAAACGGTGGAGATGGCGCAAACAACCAGCTTAGAAATGATACATTTATTACCACAGGTAGTATTCTTTCTACTTATGAATCAGAAATATCTGCGAAATATAATTATGCAGGAGGACCATTTAGTCCCCACTCTGGTGAATTCTATGTTTACAGCCAAAAAATGGATATGTCATATAAACGCCTGGGCGGAGTATTCACAATCTCAGGAGATGACCCATTCCTGAAATTCTGGATATCATATGATATAGAAACAAACTGGGATTTTGCTTTTGTTGAAATTAGTGAACAAGGAAGCAACATCTGGACAACTCTACCCGATGTTAATGGTCTGACAACAACAGATACAGGAGAAAGTTGTGCTTCTGGCTGGGTAGATATACATCCATTCCTTGCAAATTATCTGGATGAAAATTGTAATCCATCTGGAACAACAGGAAACTGGAATGCTTTTACTGGAAGCAGCGGCGGCTGGAAACAGGTCAAAATGGATCTGTCAGCATATGCGGGGAAAACCGTAGAACTTTATATCACTTATGCATCTGACTGGGGAAGCCAGAATCTTGGAACTTTTATAGATGACATTGAAGTACCTGGTTATCCACTACAGGATTTTGAACAAGGTCTTGGGGATTTTTCAATAAGTTCCGCAGAAGGAAGTACAGCCCTAAATAACTGGAAACTAATAGAAGGTTCTGATTTTATCGAAGGACCAGTAATCAGAACTAAAGACTCAGTATACATGGGATTTGGACTTGAAGCAGTTGCTTCAGATGAAACCCGTGCTCAAATTATTAAACGAGTTATGACCTATTTTAATATGTAATCTCCTTATAGGTATAATGGGGAAGCAGTTGTTTTGCTTCCCCGTTACTTTTTAGTAATGAAAATTCAAGATAAAGGAATCACAAAACCTAAAGAAAGTCTAAAAATCTAAACTTTTGTATAGTTTAACAAACAGGTATTTAAAGAGAATTAAAGATTTATAGAAACCTAAACACAACGGTAAATTTGATACTCTTTTTTTCTCAAAGTATCTCCAGTTTTCTATTTATATCCCATTTCCGATAATGGGATTTCATATGCCTCATAATTCTCAAAAAATAACTTTTTATTAAAATAATATTGATTTTCATTTTTATAAGGATGAAAAATAAACCGTGAAACAAATTCTTCATTAACTATTACAAAGCCATTATCTAAATAGTAAATCATCGAATTGTAGAGACTTTAATATCAACCACATCATTATTTGTATAGAATAGATTTTTTAATCAGTAATAGAATCTTAAATGGAGGAAAATGAAGGATAATAAAAAAGAGGTACTTAAGGGAATCTCTAATAATTAGAATTTTTGATGAAAAACAAGGCATAACAAAAAACAACGGGTTGATTCGTTTATAAAAAAGGTTTTATTTTATAAAGTTTACAGTTTTATTTTTGTTATA
>JAAELO010000713.1 GCA_024226555.1 Desulfobacterales bacterium
AAAGTATTACGCCAAAAGAGGAGTTATTAGAGATTCCCTATATCTATTCTGGTTTTTTTTTCTTAAAAAGTTGTTTTACAATAATACTTTTGTTACAGCTCTTTTTAACTGCTCTTTTCTCATCTCAATACTTCCTGTTAACCCAGTAGATATTCGAACAAGTCCAGGCGAAAGACCTATCTCTTTTTGCTCCTCAGGAGTCATTTCAGAGGATGTTGAAGAACCGGAGCATGATATCAATGTATCAAAATACCCGAGAGAAACCGCAATATATCCAAAATCCTCTTCATTTTGAAGGGTTGATAATAGATCGTTTGCTTTTTCTTCAGTTTCACAATCTATCGTAAAAACACCACCATATCCGTAACCTTCATTTAATATTGATGAAAGCAGTTTATTATCAGGATGTGATTTTAAGCCAGGAAATTTAACTTTTACTCCCATATCATTTAGCATTTCTGTTAGCTCAAGAGTACGACTTCCATGTTCCTTCATTCTTAAAGGAAGATGTGGAACCCTTTGAATTATATCAAATGCAACCCTTGGATCTAAAGTTGGCCCATAAAGCATCACCCTTCCAGTATGCACATCCACTAACTCATTAATAAACTCTTTGGAAGCACAGATAGCACCTGCAATCAAATCGCTTGCACCATTTATAAATTTGGTCATTGAGTAAACAACAACATCTGCACCCAACCTTGCTGGTGATAAAACAACTGGTAAAAATGTGTTATCTACTACAAGTTTAATATCATTTTTTTTTGCGAGCACTGCCAATCTTTTTATATCTGGTACCTGGAGAGTCGGGTTACTTAGTGATTCTACATAAATAATTTTGGTTTCAGGCTTTATCGCTTTCTCAAAAGCATTATAATCTGATGTATCAACAAATGTTGTTTCTATATTGTAATCAGGTAATAAATCTTTGAAAAGAGCATACGTTCCACCATATATGGAGTTACCGGAAACAATATGATCACCTGATTTACATATCTGAAGAACTGTACATGCTATTGCTGACATACCACTTGCTGTACATTTCGCACTTTCAGTGTCCTCCATGGCAGCAAGATATCTTGCCAGAAGACTTACTGTAGGATTGAAATGTCTGCTGTATAGATAGCATCCACCGCGATCAGGCCCTTTAATACCTTCAAATATTTCAGGCATAATTCCAGGTTCTTTTACTGTAAAAGTTGATGACCTCGAAAGAGATGGTGATACACCACCATGCTCACCAAACTCCCTTTTTGTATTTAATATCGCCTCTTCAGGATTAAATTTTTCCATTACTCCTCCCGATTAACTTTTTTTTGTTTTTATAAAAATGTCTATTAGCTCGGGAGAAAACGATATCCCTTTCTTTCCAAGCATAAATGACAGGGTCTTTTTTGTTGACCATTTCTTTACAGTAACAGCAGTTTCAAAAAAATCTGCTATTGAAATAATCTGTGCATTTAAAGGTATCTGATCAGCCTTTAGTCCCTTTGGATAACCACTACCATCCCACATTTCATGATGATATAAAATTCCCTCCTTTATACTTTCAATTGGAAATTGCTCAAAAACAATATCAGCAGATAATTGGGGGTGTTTATTTATATCATTTGAATTTTTAAGCTTACCAATATCGTGTAATAAGGCAGCAATCATCAGATCAATAATCTCAGGGTCAGAAAAACCGAGCTGCATACCTATTTTCTCAGAAATCTTTGCAATATTGATGCTGTGCTCTTTTAAAGCTCCTGGTCTGTTATCAGCTATCTTTGAAAATGTCATAATAACAGAAGTTAAAAGTTCGATTTTCTCATTAACAACTCTGAACTTATTTATTGAAGACCCAATCCACCTTGCTATATATTCTATTATGGTTTTATTCTCTTCACTAAAACCATCTTTATCAATTTTAGAAATTACTAATGAACCAAAGTAATTCCCTTTATTTATTAGAGGGATATTAATGAATGAACCAAATGAATCACCAGCTATCTCGTATATAAAGAACAGAATATCAGTGCTTTCACTATCATTATTCATCTCAAAATAATCCTGTAGTTTCTCCCTCGTAGAACTACTTAGATTCTCATCTGAGTAAAAACCGTTTTTGTTTAAAAGTGCCTTTCTGTTATTTACTTCAGTATAGGTAGTAAAACCATTATTAAAAGATGTCCTTACTGCAATACCTATTGTATGTACCGGAAACTCGTCTTCTATAATTTCACGTATATTCGTTAAAAGTTCACTATATGTTGCAGCACTAAGAATTTTTTTATTTATCAATTGATTTTTATCAGCAACTTCAACGTCATTATGAAGTATTTCAGATGTTTTTTTCAAACTATCAAAAGTCTCAGTTAGACTATTATATAACTCTGAAAATTCTTTTATACTTTGAAATTCAATATCTTCATCAAAATCTGATTGACTTAAAAACTTTATTTTATCTACGAATAAATCTGCATTTTTTTCTATATACAATGAAATCTTAATTGCAAACAATCTGGACAGAACCAATATTAAAATAACAATTACAGAAAGAGAAAAGGCATTCACAGATAATATATTAAAATGCTTGATATTTGCGGTTGTTCTTAAAACATATTTATATTGGTCATTTTGATTAGTTATATCCACATATTTTACTACTGAATCAAATCCGTTTATAACAAAACTGTTCTCTTTTATATTAAAATCCTTTTTGACAACTTCTGAAGATCTTAAAATATGTTTTGAGTCGAATTTTATTTTACTCCACTTCAGTTTGTCATCCCTCATAAAAAAAGTAATGTTAGTAATAGATGAATAATCTGATGCAAAATCCAGATATAATGAATTAATAAAGCTTGATAACTTTTTTAATTCATCTGATTTTTTATCTATATTCTTTAAAATAACATCACCCTTTTTCACAGTATCAGCCTGATATAGTTTATTTACAACATAGTTACCTGATAGATTAACAAAATTATAAACAGAAGACTGAATAGAATAATAGGAAGTTAATGTTAGGATTATAATACCAAATAATAGGAAGAGTAGTGTTACTGGACCAGCAATCGATTTTTTAGAAAATGCAAAAAAATTCCGAAAATAGTAATTAAAAACCATTCAAAGACCTTTTTTATAAAATTACAGGGAATCTCTAATAACTGCCTTTTGATTGAACTACAGCGTTTTTCCCAAAAAAGAACTGTCATAAAATCAGCTCGTTATTTTTTTCTCAACCTTGTATTTCAATCAAAATTCTAATTATTAGAGGTTCCCTATACACGATTAATAAATAATTATAACATAAAAATCTGTTTATTTCCCTTTAAAGTGAGCTTCTCTTTTTTCAAAAAAAGCTGATAATGCCTCCATGTGATCTTCAGTATAGTGACAAATTGATTGATATGCAGCTGATTGATTTAGCAGATCATTCATAGACATATTTTGTCCCATATACAGCAATCTTTTTGACATTCTTAATGCTTCAGGAGGTTTTGCTGCTATTTTTTTTGAAATTTCCATGGTTTTTTCATTCAGATTTTTATGGGGTACGACATAGTTTACAAGACCAATTTTCAGAGCTTCTTTTGCATCAATTATGTCACCCGTGAAAGTTAATTCACAAGCCTTTGCCATACCAACTGCCCTTGGTAGAAAATAAGCCCCGCCATCTCCTGGTATTATTCCCACATTTAAAAATGTTTCACCGAATTTTGCTTTTTCAGAAGCTATCCTTATATCACACATCATAGTTATATCGAATCCAGCTCCGATTGCAGGGCCATTTACAGATGCTATAATAGGGGTTTCCACAGAATAAAGTACTTTTGGAATCCTCTGCACATACTTCATATAATTATTCATAAGTTCTGTGGGAGTTCCATCAAACATCCCCTTCTTCTCCTGCATATCTTTAACATTTCCACCTGAAGAGAAAGCAGGATCAGTTCCTGTTATTATCAGAACATTTATTTTTCTGTTGGAATTAACAATTTTGCACGCCTCTTCAATTTCATCTATCGTTCTCTCAGCTGTAATTGCATTCCTTGTTTCAGGAGTATTAAACGTTATTTTTGCTATTCTGGTTTCGTTTGAGGCCTCAAAAATAATATCTTGAAAATCCATCCCATTCTCCTGTTATTATTTATTTGGAAGTTACAGAAAAACAATACATAGTTTACTTTTATTTTGCAAGAATTGTGAATCTATTAATTTTTATGCAATATTTAGCTTCAACTGTTAAGGATTTATAGAATTGATCGTAATAATTGGTTTAAAATTTCAACACTTTGATACATTCAAACCATGATATATTTTTACGATTTAATCAATTTTGTTATGTATAAAATACCACTTTTAATTAAAGTTTTTTCAAAAACTATTTGTTATAGAAGAGAATCTGTTATAATATTATGGAATTGAAAGCTCTTTAACTTAAAAAAATCTTGCGCTTATTGTCTATCAGGTGTTATTCCAATAAGAAATAATGATAAGCTGGAAGGATTTAATATGCATATATTTTTCGACAGGGATTATTGTTACTAATGGATTATGGTATAAACATATTAGTTGTTGACGATTCCAGAGCCATGAGAATGACTATTAAAGTTATTCTTAAAAGACTTGGTTTCATGAATATCGTAGAAGCTGAAGATGGAAGACAAGGGCTTGATGTTTTAAAAACTGTACACATAGATTTGATTCTTTGTGACTGGATGATGCCTGTTATGACAGGCCTTGAAATGCTAAAAGAACTTCAAAAGGATCCTGCACAAGCTAAAATTCCTTTTGTAATCGTAACTGCTGTTGGTAATAAAGAGAGCATAATCGAAGCTGTTCAGGCGGGTGTATCAAATTATATAGTAAAACCATTTGCACCAGATACCCTTGAGGGTAAGATAAAGGCTTGTTTTACAAACAAAAACAAGTTGAAATTAGAATAATTTTATTTTTAATGCGACAAAATAACCAATCCAAACTGCTATTAGACCTAAGACGATATGTGTGATTAGATTAATAAAACCACTTGGAACAATACCATTTTTAAACAGATCAAATGATTCCACTCCAAATGTTGAATATGTTGTAAAGCCACCTAAGAGCCCTGTAAATAGAATTAATTTTGTATTCTCAGATAGAATTCCACTCTCTTTTGCAAATGTTAAACCGAAACCTAAAAGGAAACATCCTAAAATATTTACAAATAATGTTCCATAGGGAAACATTGAGTGAGTCATCAACCTGTTTACCTGATTTGATACTAAATATCGAAGAGATGCGCCTATAAAGCCGCCGATCCCGACTAAAAAAACTTTGTCCATTTTTGTTTCCATTTTAAGATAATAATTAAGCCTTTTTGTAACATGAAATGAACAAAATGATAAATATAAAAATTAAATGTATGAAATTTATTGAAATTATTATATATTACCCTGTTTATTTAAATGGCACATAAAATTTATTAAAATACAGTGCTACAGAGATGTCATATAATTATGCTGTAATAAATTATTTTGCCATTAAGTTTGTTACACTGAAAAAAGGAACTCAGAAATGAAGGACAATGCAGTAAACGAAGGAATTAGAAATATAGCAATTATTGCTCACGTTGATCATGGTAAAACCACACTTGTTGATTCCATGTTCCATCAAAGCGGAATGTTCAGAAAAGGACAGGAAGTTGAAGAACGCATCATGGATAGTATGGATCTTGAAAAAGAAAGAGGAATTACCATATCTGCTAAAAACTGTTCTGTTATATGGAATGACATAAAAATCAATATCCTTGATACCCCAGGTCACGCAGATTTTAGTGCGGAAGTTGAAAGAGCTCTATCTATGGTAGATGGCGCAATTCTTTTAGTTGATGCATCAGAGGGGCCTCTTCCACAAACCAGATTTGTCCTTAAGAAAACATTAGAAGCAGGTCACAAAATAATTGTTGTTGTTAATAAAATCGACAGACATGACGCCAGACCAGAACAGGTACTGGATGAAATATATGATCTTTTTATCGATCTTGATGCTGATGAAGACCAACTCGATTTTCCAGTTCTATACGCAATAGGTCGTGATGGTATTGTCAAAGAAAACCTTGAAGATGATGTTGATGATCTACAGATTCTTTTTAAGAAAGTTGCAGAAGAACTTCCTCCACCTGCATATAATACTGAAGAACCTTTTCAAATGGTTATTGCTGACCTTGGATACTCAGACTACGTTGGAAGACTTGCAATTGGTAAAGTTAGACATGGTGTTGTAAAAGCCAAGGACCAGCTTGCATGTATTGATGAAAATAACCAGGCAATTCCTCTAAAAGTTACCATGCTTCAGGTATATAACGGAATGGCGTTTGAGGAAGCTCAGGAAGCTCAAACCGGAGATATTGTTGTAATATCAGGTATCGATGATTTTCAAATTGGAGATACAATCTGCCATAAAGAGACCCCAAAGGCACTTCCAAGAATCACAGTTGATGAACCTACAGTTTCTATGAATTTCTCCATCAACAACTCTCCATTTGCAGGTCTTGAGGGTAAGCTTGTTCAATCAAGTAAAATCCGTGAAAGACTTATTAAAGAAACCCTTCTTAACGTTGCTATTAAGGTGGAATTCTCAAGTGACAGAGAGAGCTTTATTGTTAAAGGGCGCGGTGAGTTTCAGATGGCGATTCTAATTGAAACCATGCGTAGAGAAGGTTTTGAACTTTGCGTTGGAAGACCTGAAGTTATTTACAAAAAAATTGATGGAAAAAAACATGAACCTGTGGAAAAACTTTTCATTGATTGTGAAGAGAGCTTCATGGGAATAGTTACAGAAAAACTATCCATTCGAAAAGGTAAGATGGTTAACCTTGTTAATAATGGAAAAGGACGGGTTAACATGGAATTTTCAATTCCATCAAGGTCCATTATTGGTTACAGGGATGAGTTTCTTACAGATACAAAAGGTACAGGAATAATGAACTCTCTTTTCTCTGGGTATGAAGAATACAGAGGGGATTTTCCAACAAGATTTACAGGATCCATTGTTTCAGATAGAAAAGGCAAGGGTGTTGCTTACGGAATATATAATCTTGAGCCAAGAGGTAGAATGCTTATCACTCCTGGAACACCAGTTTATGAAGGAATGATTGTTGGGGAACATAATAAAGAGAGTGATATTAATGTAAACCCATGCAAAGAGAAAAAGCTAAGTAATGTCAGGGCTTCCGGTAAAGATGACAGTGTTGCCTGTACCACAGTAAAACCCATCGTTCTTGAAGCAGCTCTAAACTTTATCAGAGATGATGAGATGGTTGAAGTTACACCTGAATCTATTCGCCTTAGAAAAGCTGTCTTAAGCTCACAACAAAGACATCTCATCCAGGGTAAAATAAAAAAGAAAAAATTAAATTCGTAATAACAATTATTGCAACGTTACAATACGTTTGCTTTTGCCACAGAGGTTACAACCTCTGTGGTTTTTTAATTAAAGGAACAAATTAAGAATGATAAGTGCCAACAACATTACCCTTGCATACGGAAAGAGGGTTCTATTTAAAGATGTAAACATAAAATTCGCTCCAAAAAACTGTTACGGACTAATTGGAGCAAATGGAGCAGGAAAATCTACTTTTTTAAAAATTCTATCTGGTGAAATTGATTCCGACAAAGGTGATGTTTCTGTTGGTCCACGTGAAAGAGTTGCTGTTTTAAAACAGGATCATAACGCTTACGATGAAGAAACTGTTATAAATACCGTAATTTTAGGTCATGAAAAGATGTATCAAATTATGACTGAAAGAGATGCGTTATATGCCAAAGCAGATTTCACTGAAGAAGATGGTATCAAATCTGGTGAACTTGAAGCTGAATTTACCGATATGAACGGTTATGAGGCTGAATCTGATGCTGCTGTTCTTCTTAAAGGTCTTGGAATAGCTGATGAGTTTCACAGTAAAAAGATGAAAGAACTTGAAGGAACTATGAAGGTTCGAGTTCTTCTTGCGCAGGCTCTGTTTGGAAATCCTGATGTACTTCTTCTTGATGAACCTACAAACAATCTGGATATCAAATCAATTGAATGGCTTGAAGACTTCCTGGAACGATTTAAAAATACAGTTATTGTAGTTTCCCACGACAGACATTTTTTAAATCAGGTCTGTACTCATATAGCTGATATCGACTACAGTAAAATTCAGTTATATGCGGGTAATTATGATTTTTGGTATCAGGCGAGTAAACTGGTTGTACAGCAAAAGCAGAATGAAAACAGAAAGATGACAGAAAAAGCTGAAGATCTTAAGAAATTTATATTAAGATTCAGTTCAAATGCTTCGAAATCAAAGCAGGCTACATCAAGAAAAAAATTACTTGAAAAGATGACAATAGAGGACCTGCCAGTTTCAACAAGGAAATACCCTTTCATAAATTTCAAACCTGAAAGACCTTGCGGAAACGTAATACTTGAAGTTGAAAATCTCTGCAAAACATTAGATGGAGTAAAACTTCTTGATAACTTCAGTATGAAAGTTAACAAAGATGATAAAATAGCTTTTGTCGGTGGAAACAGTCTCGCAAAAACAACATTTTTCCAGATTATTTCCGGAGAGCTTGAACCTGATAGTGGTAGTTATCGCTGGGGGCAAACAATTAGCCATACAGCTTTCCCAAAAGAAAATGGTGATTTTTTTAACAATGATATGAGCATAGTTCAGTGGCTTGGTCAGTATCATAATGAAGGGGAAACTTTCTCAAGAGGATTTCTGGGACGAATGCTTTTTACAGGTGAAGAAGCATTAAAGAAAACATCAGTCCTTTCAGGAGGAGAAAAGGTTCGTTGCATGCTTTCAAAAATGATGCTTTCAGATGCAAATACACTGATTATGGATGAACCAACAAACCATCTTGATCTTGAGTCAATCACAGCATTAAATGAATGTTTAATTTCATTTCCGGAAGTACTTCTATTTTCATCACATGACCATGAATTTATTACAACTATTGCAAATAGGATAGTTGAGTTTACTAAAAATGGTGCAATTGACAGACCGATGAATTTTGATGAATATCTTGAAAATGATGAAGTAAAAAAAGAGAGAGCCGAATTAACAAGTGGCCAGGTTGAATTATCACTGTAAAAATATTTGTATAGGGGGCTATCATAAGGTCTTTTTTTTTATTATACTCCCTTTTTTCTTATTGTTAGTTACTTTACACCTCTTTTTTGCGAAATTTTTTAGAGCATTAGCAGCTATAACACGATTAGATTTTAAGGACGATTTTTCTTTTCTGTACTCTTCAGCAATAGATAACGCCATACGTCTGCTCAGATCCCAGTTTATTACGAGTGTTCTATTTGATTCGAGCCTGTAAACCCAGGCAACAAGACCATATGAAGCCATAGAAGCATACTCATGTAACGGAAAGCTATCCCACACTATGAACTCTGCTTTTCCATCTCCATCAAGATCATCAAGCCATGGCAAAGGTATATCATTGTATCCTTGTAGCGTGCGCCAACCAACTGTAGATGTTATTAGGCAGATTGTTCTATCAGGCTTTGATTTGTTCTTATCAGCAATACCTATAGTAACATTCCAGAAACGTCCACTACCAGAAGGACCTTCTAAAAATAAAAAAAGATCAACATCTCCGGATGACTTTCTAATCCACTTCTTTTTCAACGTATCGTCAGGTATGCAATCAAAATGTTCACAATGCAGGTTAATATGGCCTAACTCAGGAAATTCCATTGAAAGATGATCTGGCTTCACCAGGCAAACTTCTTTTGATTCTCCTGCTAATAAGGGTACCAAAAGAACACTTACAAGAAAAATCATGAAAGAATAAATACGCATTTTATAAATAAACCTTTTATAAGGAAAATATTACTTTGTCTATTTTAGCTGAAATCCTCTCGTTCTTCAGGAAAATTTTTCTCTAAGCAATCAGGACAGATGCTATGACTTATATCTTTTGATAAATATTTTGAAATGTATACATCAACTTGCTCCCAATATCCCTGATCATCCCTTATTTTTTTGCAATAAGAACAAAGAGGCAATATCTCTCTTAGTGTCTGAATTTCAGATAAGGCATTTTTAAGTTCTACTATAATTTTTTCACGCTCATCTTCAACTTTCTTCACTTTTGAAAGATCATCAATAGTGAAAAGTAAATAACTATTCCCTTCACTTGTAAAATACAAAAAATTAGCATTCGCAGTAAGATTTTTCCCAAATGTTGTAATTAAAGTGAATTTCACATTTGTACTTCTATTTTTTGTTACCGCATCAATTGCATTTTCCAAAAGACCTGATTTTTTCCAAGATACAATATGATTGAAGTTTTGAGAAAGCACCTGTTTTTTAGTAGCACCAATAATTTCACAAATAGCGTTATTAGCATCAATGCATTGTCCGCAATCATCATAAATAGACATTCCAACAGGAGATTGTGCAAATATTTTCTGATAAAAAGATTTAATATTTTTCATTTTTTCCCTAATTAAATGGTATAGAAAAATACTTCAACTTTGCAACTGTCTATAGGTGGAAGATATCATAGACATCAAATACAATTATTTAACAGTCTACCGAACATCATAAAACTAATCAAATTGTTTTATAAGGTATTAATTTAATATTATGTAGGGAATCTCTAATAACCTCTCTTTTGGCGAAATACATTGTTATTTCCAAAAAGATCTGTAATAAAATCGGCTCGTTTTTTTTTGAAATGCCTTGTATTTTATCCAAAATTTTAATTATTAGAGGTTCCCTGTAACTTGTAAAGTAGTAAACCTTTTTTTAAAACCAAACTTTTCATAAAAACCTATGGCAAATTCATTACCTTCAGCAACATGTATTTTTATATTAGTACATTGTTTTTCATTCAACCATTTAAGTCCATTTTGCATAAGTTGATTACCCACATCCTGTCCGCGATATCTTTTTTGGATAAATAATGAGTCAACTTCTCCATCATTACGGTCTTGAGTTACGATGCAGTATCCAATATTTTTTTCTTCAACACATGCTACAAATACTCTCAACTCATCTTTTTCATATAATTGTTCACACCTTTTTTCAAATGTAAAAAGCTCAAAGTGTTCTTTAAAATCAGTTGACAATTCTCTATGTAGATCGTTCAGCTCTTTCCATAAATCTTCGATCTCATATAAATGTTCTTTATCCAGTATTTGTATTTTCATATTTTTATCTTTTGATGTAAATCATTTTCTGCATTATTAAAAAAGTGTTAATGTTCCCTTTATCAGCTCTGTTCCTCCATATTTTCCATGACCTGGAACAACTACCGCAGCTTCAGCATATTTCGCAAGTAGTTTCTCAAGTGCTACTTTCCAACTCTTAATATCTGCATCTTCAATAAAACCTAATCTTTTTGATCCGGCAGCTTTCACTGTACAGCCACCAAATAGGATCTTTTTGTCTGGAAAATATACAACAAAATTATCACTCGTATGGTTCGGTCCAGGATAGAAGAGTTGTACCCTCTTTCCATCAACCATAAAACTGCAGCTCGATTCCAAACTAAATAGCTTTGTAGGACCTATGTATTTAGCTGTTGCATGAGCATCATAATATTTTTTGAGAGCAGGTTTATTAAGCCACATCAATAATTTACTTCGGGTATTTTCCGAACGCTCTTTTAATAACTTTAAAGTAAGTTGTGATCCGTAAATCGCTATGCCCTTTTGCTTTAAATATCCATTCCCACCTAAATTATAACTATGAAACCCAGTACTTATAGCAACGATTTTTATTCCAGGAAACCTGGACTCAATCCAATCTAATAAAAGCTTTGTAGCTTGATTATTATAGGGAGTATCAACTAAAACAGCTTCTTTCCCATCATAAGTTACAAGAAGAGAGTTGGCAGGCCAGGGAAATTTATGGTTTATCACATAAACATCTTTTTCAATATTTGTGATGAATAGTTCATGGGATAAAGCTATTGTTTTCACCATCGAACCTGAAAAAACAATAGTAGTTCCGGAAAAGAAGAGAACTGAACTAAGTAAAAATATTAAAATAATCTTTTTGACTGACATTTTGTATCCTGCTCTGTTTTATTATTCTTTTTTTGATTCCATCAATTCAAACCATCTCGCAATTATCAATTCTGAATAATCTTTTGAGCCAATATTATACGCCCCAAGGCCATAACCATCATTCATCTCAATAAGGGCCGTTTCTCCAGTGTCCAGCACTCCAAAATCAATTCCATATCCGGCATATGATTCATTTACCTTATCCAGCGCTGAAATAGACTTTTCAACAATTTCATTATCTATCTTAATACTTTCATCACCATCATAATAAGATACTTCACGGATTTCAGAATTCACAACATATACACGATATTCACTCACCCAGTTAACTACCTCTGAACAATGAATTTTAGTTTTTTTTGATACACTATGTAAGAAGTAAAAATCATTAGAGTTTCTAAAGACCTGACCAGTGAATCTTTTGAGACTGTCAGCAGGTTTTGCAAAGACAGGATCTGAACCACCATGATCAATTTTAAACATAAGCTTGCTTAAGGTTGAATCCCAGACTTTTCTATATAAAAATACTTTCAATGAATCCGGGTATGAATTTGGTTCCGGTACATCAATCTTAAGCTGTTTCAAAGCCCCTGATACGCATGAGATATCTCCAACAACCAGAGTATCTCTTTCAATTAGGAGCCTGCGGCGGTCTATCTGTTTTTGCGTAATGAACTCAACTGGGATACTTTTCCGCTCAAGATAGGAGCAAAGTAACTCCTCCTCAATCTTGAGTTTGTTCTGTTTCTGTATAAAGGCCTTTTTAAAAATCATTCCAAATAACTTTCAATAGTTAATGTTTTAAAATTCCTCTTCAGGAACTCAACACTTTTAATAAACCATAACGTATAAAAAACCTCCAATAAAAAAGGTCTTTCACATGTTATAGTTGTTAGTTAATATGGAAACCTCTAATTATTTCATTTTCAATTGAATATCTCTTTTATAATTAAAAATATTAATACCGTATATAATAAATCATCTCATGCCATTCAAATCCACCGTGGGTTGATGTTGAAATACTGAAATATTCAAAACTCAGCCTTTCATAGAATTCAATCAGTTCTGTTTTACAAAGAAGAATTACCTTCTCTTTTTCCTGCTCTTTGGATCTTTTAATGAACTCTATTAACATTTTTGAAGCTATTCCATTTTTTTGAAACTCAGGAAGTACAGAGACAGAAAAAATCACGATGTTTTTACCATTGTCTGAATGACCTATTAACTTTTTAAACTCTTCATCGGTTATGTCATCTTTATCTGTAGATCCACTATTGATCATCCCAACTACATTGCCATCAACCTCTGCTACTATAAATCCGGCTGGATAAACCTTAACTCTTTTTTCTATGGATTTAATTGAAGCAGCTTCACTTTCTTCAAAACAAGTTTTTTCAATAGAATAACAAGATTCTATATCGTTTTTTGTAACACCTCTTATAATCACAATATGTTCCTTTCTTTTAGTTCAAATAACTGGAACATAATATATTTATATTAGAATGTATTGGACAAAAGTGATTTTTCATTTAGTACATAGATTTCTTAAGGGAATCTCTAATAATCGTCTTTTAACCGAACTACTGCGTTTTAAAAAAAAGAACTGTAAACTTTATAAAATAAAAGCATTTTTATAAACGAATCAACCCGTTATTTTTTTCTCAGCCTTGTATTTCAATCAAAATCACAGTTATTAGAGTTTCCCTTAATGGAACTGATTTGGAGTAAAACCGGTAAACTGTTTGAATCTTCTGTTTAAATGGCTTTGGTCTGAAAATCCGGTTTTATATGCAATATCTATGATTGGTTTATTTTGTTTCAGTAAATCCTTCGCGAATTCAATTCTTTTCTGATTTCGATATGCATGTGGTGTTAAACCTGTTCTTTTTTTGAATATTCGGATAAAATGTGAACGGTTTATACCCAACAGTTCAGAGATTTCTGTAAGGGAGATTTTTGTATTGAGATTACTGGTCAGCAAATCTTTTGCGCTTATTATCCTTTGGCCCTCTAAAGCTTTCTCTTCTTTGAAATCTATGTAATTCTGAGAGAAAATATATTTAACAAAATCTTTAACATCATCTACACTATGGTTATTTCCTAAAATCAGCTCAGAGATATCTGTTATTTTTTTATATAAGTTGTGACTGCTTATAACTACTTTATTAAAGACAGGGGTCCTTGTTCCAAATAATTCACTAATTAACTTTTTTTTGATGAATAGGGTGATATAACTTATTTCCATATTGTTAAGGGGTTTTCCTGAATGAACCTGACCGGGATTAATCAAAACGACCTCTTTTGATTTAACAATCTTTTCTTTATCATTACCACAGAAACAATAGCTTTCACCTTCAACCATAAGGCTCAGAGTGTATGAATCTTCATGATTGTGTGGAGGAAAAGAATGGGAACTTTTTTTAACAACAAGTAGGTCTATCCCATTTGTTATCCTGTCTATTGAATATTTTGCATTTGCAGAAGCCCGCATTTTATTTATTCCCTCAAAATCTAATTAATTTAAGAGTTAAAATATACAAAATAATAGGTTGATGCAAGTCTCACCAAAAAAATTTTTAATTGACCATAAGAGAAAGCACAGATGAAAAAATTGGGGATAATTATTTTCTTAAAATTTTTATTTTATTTTGAAAAATCAAAAGGATTATAATTGAATAGTTTATGTTTCCTACATATATTGTTCAATTTTTTTACCTCGAATTTGTCCCCCAAACATTGCTGAAGTTCCTTTACAGGGATTAATTTGCAACTGACGAGGAGTACTTTTTCTTTATTGAGTTGCATATCAGATGGAATATTCTCTGATTTCACATTTAGAAGAACTCCATAGTTATCTAAAAGATCCATATATTTATCAGGGATACTTATTAAACCATTTAGCTGTATGACCATGGAACCCTGATCTTTTATTTCATTTTGAAGTTTTTCATTTTTTACGGTGATTTGAGAAATTTGATGGAGAATGTCAAAGGAGTAGTGGTTGAGAAAATCTATCCGATCAATGGTACCCTCAAACTCCATATAGAATTCAAGGGAATATCCATTTCCTGTACATCCCCGGTTTCTGTTTTTAAAACAGTCTGATAGTCCGTCGGTTATAAGAACGGTTGATTTATCAGTATGGATAACGCTATATTTTGTTATGTTACCTGGCCATCGATGCTCTCGTATAGCTCGATATATGGGTTTTTCATTTGCTCCAATATTTTTATAAAATTTTTCCCGGTCTATTCTGGATTCTATAACATCCTTTTCTATATCGATAGCTTCCGAACTGTATTGAAACATACCTTTTTTCAGAGTTCTGAAACCAGATTCAATTTCTAAGGGATTTGTGAAAATATTATAGCTGTTAGGTGTGACTTCAAACAAAATCTCTTCTAAGTCATTTATTTCTCTGTAAAGATTACTTAAATCTTCAAAAATATCATCATATGGTTTTGATTCACTTGATATCAATTTCTCTTTAATAAAAAATGTAGTTTTTATACTGATATCAAGAATATTGAAATCATCCAGTTCAAATGAGCAATAGATCTGAATCTTTTCTGTTTGATTTTTTTCTGTTAAACTTTTAATCTTTATTAAAATGTCTTTTGTTGCAAAAGATATTAATGGTTTTGTCGGTGAGTCTAAATACATATAAATATAAATCTCCATTTACAAATTTCTTCTATTATAGTTGCAGGATTAATAAATTAGAAGTGCCTATTTCACATTAGATTAAATAAATATTTAGTATATAATAAAAATATACTTTAATAGGTTGTTATTGGAGGATTAATAAGAGTTTTACAAAAAATGAGAATTCAATTTATTTATACACTTAATTCAACAAACAAAGAAATAAATACATTTTCATTTTCATTTTAATAGGGAATCTCTAAAAACTGCTCTTTGACCCGAACTACAACATTGTTCGAAATAAAAAACTGTAAACTTATAAACGCTGTATTTCAATCAAATTTATAGTTTTTTGAGGCTCCCTATAATTATCCAGAATCAAATACTATTTTTATACCCAAGTTCTTTAGCTTTCATATCCAGGTGCAGAGTTGAAAGCATTTCAAAAGGAGGATAAAATGATCTTTCAAGCTTCCTCAAATCAACACATTTAATAAACCTTTTACAATCATCGCACAGATCTACCCTGTGGAATTCTTCAGATTCACTGTAAAAATATTTCAGTTTATCTTTATCCTGACTATCACAAAAAGGGCAAAAAATCCTTTTTGCTTTCCATTGATGACAACAGAACTCGCATATTAAAGATCGCTCTCCATTTTCATTAAATACAGAGAGATATGGATGACCACCACAAATAGGACAGAAACCACCATCGTACTCTTCTCCTTTTAAATAGTGAGATAACTGTTCAGACGATATCTCAAGAAAAGGTTTAATGCTGTTATAAATGAAGAAATAGAGAGTATCATTAGGAACTTCAATCTTATCTGCAATAGTAATAAATTCTTCATCTGCATTTAATATATAATTAATCAGGTTTTTGAAATTCATAGAATCATTAAGAATCTCATTTTCAACCATATCTGCAAATTTACCAAACGTATTATTTCCACTCTTAACAACTTTAAGAATTTCACTTAATACTTTGCCAGCCGAATCAAAATCTATATTAAATCTTTTTCTTTTAATTAGTGGATAAGAAAGATTTTCTTCATTTAAAATTAATGGATCCGGAGAGAGTGATAACTTGAGTTCTTCCTGAATAATGAATATTTTCTCATAGAAATCAAGTATTTCTCCATAAAATGGCACATCTTCTTTAATACTATCTTTTGTAGCCTTTATTTTTTCTTTATTAAATACTATTTCCATAATTAAAACCTTTTTAAAAAACCCGAATCAGAATTTTTTTATCAAGGAGGATAAAACCAACGATCTGATTCGGGTATGAATATTTAACCTATTCTTTCCACTGCCTTTATAATGTTAGTTAAAGGTCTGAAAATTTTTCTTATAGCCATCTGCCTTGTTATACCTTCATACTTGTATGATGCAATTGCATTTTTAAAGTAATATTTCGGATTATCCTCAACAAGGTAAATTACATTAAGATCCTTCTGGTCTATCAATTGTGCTTTGCTTGATTTTCTTTTAAGCTTGGCAAGGCTTTTATTTGCTTTGGAAACTATTGTTGACCTATCACCAAATTGCATGGCTCCTGTTGGACATGTTTTAACACATGCTGGTTTCAAACCATTATGAACTCTATCAACACACATGTTGCATTTAGTAAGAATTCCATTTTTTGCTACCCTTGGCACATTATATGGACAAGCAGATATAATATCATCGGCAACAAGATCTTTTGTTTTCTTTGTAAATATAATTGCACCTGTTTTATCCTTATAAATAGCCGAACTGTCTTCAGCTGTTTCAAGGCAAGGTGCCTCAATGCAATGTCTGCATTGTTCCGGAAAAAAGAACCACTTCAGTTTTCCGTTTCTCTCTTTTTCACTCATTCTTACTACTTTATAAGTGTTTCCTGACAAATCCGGAGGATTTTCATAGGAACCTTTATTCACAGTTTTTTCAGCAGGCAATCCCTGCCATTGTTTACAGGCAACCTGACACCCTCTGCACGCAGTACAGAGTGTGGTATCTATAAAAAAGGATTTAGTCATAATCTTACCCCCTTATTTTTTTGAAATACTCACCATAAAGGCTTTAGTTTCTGGGATTCTTGTGTTTGGATCTCCGGCTGAAGGAGTTAAAAGATTACTACTCTCTTCAATAACATTACCTGTTTCAGCAAAGTCCGGCCATCTCCACCCATAATGCCAGGGTAGCCCTGCCTGGTGAACAGTTTTTCCTGCAATCTTAAATGGCTTTAGGCGCTTTGTTACAACTGCTGTACATTCAAGTGATGCTCTGATTGAACCTACAACAACACGCTCACCATTTTTGATTTTTTTGATTTTTGCAAGCTCCTCGCTAAGTTCAACAAAAACCTGAGGTTGAAGTTCCATTAATAAATCCTGAGGCCTTGTCATAACACCTGTCTGCCAATGTTCTGTGACTCTGTATGTACTGCAGACAATATCGAACTTCGATCCTGGTTTTGCATACTTATCTGCATCTGTATTAAAAACTGCAGCAACAGGATTGTTATACTGCTTACTCATTGGATTTTTTCTAAGTGGGGATTCAATTGGTTCGTAATGCTCTGGAAATGGTCCGTCTGCTTTTCCTGGTCCAAATATCTGAGCATGTCCATGTTTTCTCATGATAAATGGATGTTTTGAATCTTTTCTCTTTGTACCATCTGGGTTTTGCATTGGATACCAACCACCATCTGGAACATCACCACTCCATTTTTTAGAAACATACTTACCATCTTTAACTTTTCCATCAAATTTTACTACCCAGTGCTTCTTATCCCATGGTTGTCCCTTAAGATCTACGGATGCTCTATTATAAATAATCCTTCTGTTAACTGGCCAGCACCATGAAAATTCAGGGTATAAACCAATTTTATTCTCGGAATCCTTTTTACTTCTCCTTGCTGCCATGTTACCTTTTTCTGTGTAACTGTTACAATATAACCAGTTTCCTGAAGAAGTGGAACCATCTGCCTGCAGCCATGCAAAACTTGGTACAAGAGTTCCTTTTTTACATAGCTTCCCTTTAACTTTTACATCTTTTGTAAAATAACCGTTTATCTCTTTGGCTACTTTATGTGCATCAAATTCACCGTGTGTTTCATAATCCCACTTCATATTAACAATAGGCTCTTTGAAAACACCGTCTTTTTTATAGAGAGATTTTATTTTCTGTCCCAATTCTAAAATAATATCACCATCAGGCTTACTATTACCAAGTGGTTTTGGTCCCTGATATCTCCATTGCATCCATCTGCCACTGTTTGTAATACTACCCTCTTTTTCAATTGATACAGCAGCTGGAAGCATAAATACTTCAGTTTTAATTTTTGAAGGATCTTTTCCAGGACCTCTCCAGAATGAACCTGTTTCATTATCAAAGATGTTTACGTTAACCATCCAGTCTAACTTTTCTATAGCATCTCTTGTTTTCCCAGCATTTGCTCCACTACAGGTTGGGTTCTGCCCCCATGCGAAAAAACCATCCATTTTGCCTTTATACATCTCATCAAAAAGATCGAGCCATGAGTATGGTTTTCCATCATCAACTTTTGGAAGCCAGTTATAACCGAATTCATTACTCTTTTTAGCTTTCTCACCAAACATGGATTTTAGGAAACTTACACTGTACTTAGGAGTATTTCCCCACCAGTTTGCACTTAGTGAATCATGGCTTACAGGCGTCCATTTTTTATTATATTTAGTAAGATTCGTGTTGGAAGCTCTTGGAGTTTTCAGATATCCCGGCCATATATGCCATAATAAACAATGGTCAGTTGAACCCTGAACATTTGATTCACCACGAAGAGCATTGACACCACCACCCGCGACGCCCATATTACCTAGTAGCAGCTGAATCATTGCCATACATCTTATATTTTGAGTTCCAACGGTATGCTGAGTCCAGCCCATTGCATACATAATTGTTCCTGCTTTTCCTTTTTTACCGGTTGCAGCATATGTTTTGTATATTTCAAGAAGTTTACTTTTTGATACTCCTGAAATCTCAGATACTTTTTTTAGATTATAACGACTGTAATGCTTTTTAAGATGTGCAAAAACAGTATTTTTATCTCTTAAAGAGCGATCAAGACTCGGCACACCCTTACTATCTGTTTTAAAACCCCACTTTTTCTTATCATATTTTTTTTTCGATTGATCAAATCCTGAAAATTTACCATTTTTAAATTTATAAGATCTGTTAACAAGAAATGGTGCATTTGTATAATTTGCAACATACTCTTTGTTATAAAGCTTATTTTCAAGAATATATTTAATCATACCACCTAAAACAGCTATATCTGAACCTGATCTTAGACCTCCGTAAATATCTGCCTTGGAGGAAGTCCGTGTAAAACGAGGATCAACACTTATAAGTTTTGCTCCTTTTTGCTGAGCTTCGGTCACATATTTAAATGATATTGGATGGTTTTCTGCAGCATTACTTCCCATTATAAGAATACAGTCACTGTTACGAATATCGATCCAGTGATTTGTCATAGCACCACGTCCAAACGACTCTGCCAGAGCCGAAACAGTTGCGCTATGTCAGATACGGGCCTGATGTTCTATATATACCAGTCCAAGACTTCTCATAAGAGCTTGGTATGTCCAGCATTCCTCATTATCAAGAGCAGCACTTCCAACAGATGCAATCCTTGTTGTTCTGTTTACTATTTGCCCTTTACTGTTTTTTTTCTCAAATGATTTGTCTCTTGTTTTTTTCACCCTTTTTGCGATTTCACTCAAAGCCCAATCCCAGGAAACTTTTTTCCATTTATTTGAGTATGGAGCTCTGTACATTGGCTCAGTTAATCTGTTCTTATTTTCACTGAGCTGTTTTATTGCAGCACCTTTTGGACAAAGAGAACCTCTGTTGATTACATGATCCGGATCACCTTCAATATTTATTGCACGTCCGGTTTTCTTACTTGTATGCACTATCGCACCACATCCAACTGCACAGTAGCAACATATGGTTGTAGTTTCTTTAGCAAACTTTGTTTTAAGGTTTTTTGAATAAGCCTTTGCCTCCTCAAAATTAAAACCCAGATTACTAACAGCAAGACCTGCGGTCGTACCAGCAGTAACCTGTATGAACTTTCTCCGCGTTATATCCATACTCCCCACTTTCTGGCTATTTAAACCATTGAATTATTGTTGATAAGCATTTATCATCTATGGGGTAATAGAAAGGTTACAAAAAGGTTACAGAATATGTTTTACTAAAATAAAGATTAAATCTTTTTAGGGCTCTAATGTTTAATTCTTTACATTAAAATAGCGCAATGTTAATGTATACTTACGTTTATATAAGACTGTCTTTCTAAGAACAATGAATACTCTCCCAAATTTTATAAGGTATAAATAATGATTGAAGTTAATAAAAAAGTTATAATGATTGTTATGTATTTTATGATAGCTTTTGGTTTTCTGTGGATTACTAAAGTAATTGGATCAGAAGAAAATGTATCTAATCAGGATATTAAAAAGAGTAAAATTTCAGTTAATGAATTATCAAAAAAACCATTTATTCTTTCAAATGTATCCACTGTAACAAATGATAAAATAAAAAATTAGATATTTTTTATTTAGGAATTACTAATAAATATCTAATTTTTTATAACTAAATCTTTCAATTACAAATCAAAATTTAATGCTTTATTCATTTAGAATAGGGCATCAATAAATATTTCAGCATCGAACTTTTGAAGATCATCTATTTGTTCACCAACACCAATATATTTTAGTGGTATTTTCATTTTTTTACTAATACTAACGGCCATTCCACCTTTAGCTGTTCCATCAAGCTTTGTCAGTACAATACCTGAAACTCCAACTGATTCATGGAAGGTTTTAACCTGTGACAATCCATTTTGACCTGTTGTTGCATCTATTACCATTAAAGTTTCATGGGGAGCACCTTTAATTTTTTTGGACATAGCTCTTTTTATCTTTTTGAGCTCCTCCATTAAATTAATTTGAGTCTGTAATCTGCCTGCTGTGTCAACGAGAACAATATCAATATCCCTTGCAACAGCAGCTGAAACGCCATCAAAAGCCACTGCCGCAGGATCAGTATTCTCTTTGTGCTTAACTATCTCACATTCTGCTCGTTCAGCCCATATGGTTAATTGCTCCACAGCTGCTGCTCTGAAAGTATCTGCAGCGGCAATCAGTACTTTCTTACCTTCATTTTTATACATTGCGGCAAGTTTGCCTATAGTTGTGGTTTTACCAACACCATTAACACCTGTAACCATTATAATATGGGGCTTTTTTATTGAGATCTCATCAGTTTTATCAAACTCAACCATCTCAAGAATCTCTTTCTTTAGAAAATCTTTTAAACTCTCAACATCTTTAATTTTTGATCTGTTCTTACTTACCTTTTCAACTATAGATAATGATGTCTCAATTCCCATATCTGAAGTAACCAGAATTTCCTCAAGATCTTCCAATTTGTTCTTATCAAGTTTTCCTGAAACAAAAAGATTTGAAAGCCCTTCGTTATAAGAACTTCTTGTTCTTGAAAGGCCATCTTTCAAACGACCAAGAAAACCCTTTGATTTTTCATCATTACCTTTTTCAATATCTTTATTTTTATTTTTTCTGAATAGTTTAAATACCACTTTTTATCCTCTGTTCTTTTCAAAATTTACAGAAACAACTTTAGATATACCTTTTTTCTCCATAGTAACACCGAATAATATATCCGCAAATTCCATTGTTGTTTTGTTATGTGTTATCATTAAAATCTGTGATCTCTCACCAATTATTTTTAAAAGCTTATTAAACCTATAAACATTTGCATCATCCAAAGGAGCATCTATCTCATCCAAAATACAGAATGATGCAGGTTTAATCAAAAAAATTGAAAAAACAAATGCTATTGCAGAAAGAGCTTTCTCACCACCCGAAAGAAGACTTAATCTTGAGACCTTCTTTCCTGGTGGTTGAATCATAAGTTCTACTCCTGTTTCAAGGGGTTTTGAAGGTTCAGTCATTATAAGTTCAGCTTTTCCACCATCAAAAAGTGTTGGAAAAACCTCTGACATCTTAATATTAATTTCATTAAAAATAGCTATAAACTTCTCCTGGGAAACCTTATTTATCTTCTTAATGATCTCCTCCATATCCTGGATAGATTTTTCAAGGTCTTCCTTTTGAGAGTTTAAAAAGTCAGAACGTTCCTTTACTTCCTCATATTCATTAATAGCACCTAAATTAACGTCACCAAGCTTATTAAGTCTCTTTTTCAGTTTAGAAAGATTATCCTCTATTTTTTCAAGATCTTCCTGTTTCTCAATTTTATCATTTTCCAGTTCAACTCTGAATTCACTTTCAAAAGTCTCTATTTTAGAGTGATATCTCTCAAGAACCCTTGCGGCAACATTTTCTTTTTTCATTTTTCGCTGGGATTGTTCAAGTTCATGAAACCTTATCTTACCAACCGTTTCATCCTTCTCCTTTGAAAGTTTAGAGAGTTCTTTCTCATTTATTCTTAACTCTTCCTCTGTTTTCTTATATTCCTCTTCACTTTCAACAAGTTTTTCAGATAATATTTTATAGTTTTTGTGGCTTTCAACGAGAGTTTTTTCAAAATTTACAATATCATCTTCTGTTTTATCTTTTTTTTCACTGTTTTTTGACTTTAAAGCGATCTCCCTTTCGAGTTGCAGTAAACCGTCTTTTAAAAAATCTTCAAGCCGTTTTAAAGCAGTTGTACTACTTTCAGACTGGGTTTTCAAAGTTGTTAACTTTAATTTCAGATCCATTACTTCTTTGTTATGCCCACTTGCCTTTTGTGTTATTTCAGTAATCTCATTTGTTATATTCTCAATCTTAAGTTTTGAAGTTTTAACAGACTCTAAAACATCATTGATTTTTAGTTCATTTTTCTCTTTCTCTTCTAAAATATTTTCTATCTCAATCTCAAGATTTTCCTGTTCTGTTTTTAGTTTTGTAGCAAGATCTTTATTATGTTTTAATTCCTCATTTATTTTTAGAATACTCTTTTCTACATCAACTCTTTCTTTTAAGGATTCCTCTTTATATTTTATAGTTTTATCCAGATCTTTTTTTTCTTTATTTATATTTTCACTTATATCATCATGCTTTTTACTATTCTCATCATAATCCTTTGAAAGAGTTTTTATACGTTTCTCAAGATCCTTAATCTCTTTTTTCTTTGCAAGAACACCTAAGAGTTTATCTTTACTACCACCAGTTAGAATTCCATTTTCAGTTATAAAATCACCAGCCTGCGTAACAACTGGTATATTAGTTTCAAGCCATATTTGGGTAGCTTCAGTTAGATCGTTTGCAAATATGATATTTCCAATAATACTCTCTGTTATTTCAGAAAACCCCTTTTTAATATCAACATGATTTATCAAAAGATCGAATCCATTATCATGATAATTAAGGTCAGAACTTTTAAATGTTGCAAGAGGAATAAACCCACTCCTTCCCTTGGAAAATTTTCGCAAATATTCAATAAGATCTTTACCTTCATCCGAATCTTCTATGACAAAATACTGGATAGATTCACCCAGTGCTGCTTCAAGTGCATTTTCAAAACCTGGTTCAGCAGTTAATATATCTGCAATAAGTGGTTTATCAGAAGGTTTTAACTTATAATGTTCTTTCATCCTTTTTTTTACAGCTTTTACACCATCACGATACCACTCATGATTATCTTCCATTTTTTTAAGTGTGGTATGTTTTGACTGAATTCTGTTATTCTCGAGCTCAATGTTTCTTAATTGCTCCTGAGAATTTTCAAGGTCTTTTGATAACCCGGCATGTTTTTTTCTATAAAGCTCAATATCATCGTCAAGTTGTTCGATCTCTTCATCAATATCAAGTAGTTCATCATTATATTTTTTTGCAGTATTTTCTCTCTCAGTAAGATTTTTTGATGAACTTATAACTTCTTCATCAATTATTTTTAATCTTCTTTCTATATCTGATATTTTTGTTTCAGTATTTTTAATTGTATTAGTTATTTCAGCTTCTTTCTTTGTGCCTCTGATTAGTTGAAAGTTCTCAGTTTCAGCGTCATCATTTAACCTTTTTTGTTCTTTTTCAATAAGAGAAAGTTTTGCAAGCTCAGCAGATAGTTTATCTTCTATAAGTTTTATCTCATCCTCTGAACTCGAAGTTTTGTTTTTTGATTCCTTTATCTCATCTTGAAGACTTTCATTTTTCTTCTCAATTTCTGTAATTGATTTTTCGGAAGCTGTTATCTCCTCAGAAAGCCTTTTAATCTCGGTTTTAAAGTGCTCAAGGTTGTTCTCACTGTTATCAATCTTTCTTTGAAGTTCAAAAAGATTTTTTCTGGATTTATCTATCTCCTGATTTCTATTGAGAATATTTAGTTTAATGGTTTCAATAACAGATTCAGATTTAAATATTTTTGATGTGAATTCAACTTCATTTGAAGAAAAACCGGTTAGAATCTTTTCAGTTTCTTCAATCTGCATTGAGTAATAATCATGATAAAAAACAGCAGACATTAAATCCAGGCGTCTAATAGTATCCTGATAGTTTTTATATTTCTCGGCATTTTTTGCCTGAACAGTTAAAGCACTCATTCTTTGTTCGATCTCAAGGATTATATCATTAACTCTTAGTATATTATCCTGAGTAGCTTCAATTTTTTTCAGAGTCTCTTTTTTTCTCGCTTTAAATTTTGTTATTCCTGCAGCTTCTTCAATAAATAATCTTCGCTCATTTGGTCCTGCATCTGTTATTGCACCAATATTTCCCTGCTGAATAACGGCAAATGATCTGGAACCCATACCACTTCCAAGAAAAATATTGTGTATATCTTTAAGTCTGCAAGGTTGTTTATTCAGAAAATAAGCTGTTTCTCCAGACCTGTATACTCGTCTGGTTATCATTACTTCTGAATATTCTTTTATAGAATCCGGACCGGTGTTATCATTTTCAAGAGTTAGTGAGACTTCAGCAACATTAGATTTGGCACGACCGTTTGTTCCAGCAAATATGATATCTTCTGTTGATTTTCCACGTAGTTGTTTTACACTTTGCTCTCCCATTACCCATCTTAAAGCGTCTACAACATTGCTTTTACCACATCCATTGGGTCCAACAATAGCTGATACGCCCTCTGGGAATTTCAGGACAGCCTTTTCAAGGAATGATTTAAAACCTGCTATTTCAAGTTTTTTCAGCTTCATTTATTTTAACTGGTTAAACCTTTTAATATCAATTTTCACAAACTTTTTGTATAACACTGTGGAGCTTTTATGTAAATTGAATAAAGGGAATCTCTAATAATTAGAATTTTTAATTGAATACAGCATTTATAAAAGCTTTGGTTTTATAAAGTTTACAGTTATTTTGGTAACAATAGATTTCGCAAAAGAGCCCTAAAATGGATATTAGTTTATGCATGAAAAACTTAAGAAATACTGGTTTCTATTAGGTATCACAATACTATTTGTGACAGTTTTACTTGATAGTACACTGACATTATCCGGGATTGGAATTGAAATAAAAAAAATCAATGGGCCACAAATCGCTATTGTTTTAGTGTTTCTTTTTTCAGGGTTGTTAATAGAACCTGATGATGTTCTTAAAGGACTTCATGATGTTAAAGGGACAGTAATATCATTTTTACTCATATTTATTATTGCACCATTAATTGCTTATATCTTTTCACTGTCTAATATGCCTACCGGTATTATAACAGGGCTCTTTTTAGTTGCATCTATGCCTTCTACCCTTAGTAGTGGGGTAGTTATGACAGGTAGTGCTGGTGGCAACATGGCCCACGCTCTTATGATAACAATATTATCAAACATAACAGCAACCTTTACAATTCCGTTTACTTTGGCAATCCTCATAGGAATTAATGACAATCTTATGGAAATAGAGATAAATAAGACTGCGATTATAACAAAGATTGCACTCCTTGTTGTTTTACCTCTTATTATCGGACTTGTTGTGAAATCGTTTATTAATATCAAAAAAAATATCAGGAATAAATTTCAGATTTTTAACCAGATTTTTGTCCTGATTATTGTTTTTATGGCGTTATCCGAAGCAAGATCTACGATAGTTGCCAATTTTGAAGACAGCTTTCTTGTTTTTTTTGTAGTTTTCTCTTTCCATGGTTTCATGCTTTTATCTGCTTTTACTTTAATCAAGGTATTCAATATTAAAAAAGGAAAAAGGGAAAGCATTATTTTTATGGGTGGGCAGAAAACTCTGCCTCTTTCACTTGTACTTCTGGTGTCATTATTCCCACAATTCGGAATTGCATTGGTTGTATGTGTAAGTCATCATATTATTCACCTGATGATGGATAGCTATCTTATTGGATTTATGAATAAAAAACGAATATCTTAGTGATTTAATTGATAAAATGTGTTAGATAACAAATTCATGTAGGGAATCTCTAATAACTGATCTTTTTGCGAAACACAGATATAACAAAAATAAAACTGTAGTAAAATCATCCCGTTATTTTTTGTTATGCCTTGTTTTTCATCAAAAATTCTAATTATTAGAGGCTCCCTGTAATAAATTCACACAATAAATTTTGGATTAATTTAAATGAATCAAAAAGTTTCGCCGGAAGTTTTGTCCGTTCTACCCTATTTTAATGACAATATTATTCTAATATTAACAGACAAAGATAATCATGAATATGAGATGCTCATACATGAAAAGAGTAATACAGGAAATATTCTTCTTAATCAGTGTAACAACCATTTTGACAAAAGTTTTGTAAATGAAAAAGTCGATATTTTATATACAACAAAATTTAAAAGTGTAGGCCAGAAAGTATCCGGTCAAATTACAAAGCTTAATAAAAGCTATGTCTTAGTGACACTTCATGGATTACCAGAAGATATACCCGACAGAAGAATGGATAAAAGATTTAATGTTAATGATAATATAATACAATTTAATATTTTTAAGAAAAAACGAAAATTTAAATATAAAATAGACCCTGTTAATATCTCAAATACCGGTTTAAGATTTAGCTATGAGAGATGTAACGATTGTAATGATAAAGATACATGCAGTAACCATCTGGAAACAGGTGATATTCTCGAGATAGAACTGGATTTTAAACCACTTAAATCAATTATTAGAGTTGAGGGACAGATCACTTCTGCCGATCAAAAACATGAAGGATCTGAAACTTTTTTTGCAGGGGTAAAATTCAATTGTGATCCTGGAGTTATAAATAAAATAAGCAGGAACATAAGAGAGATTGAAGCTTTTGAAATTCAGAAGAGATACAAGGCAAAAATGGATGAAGAGTCATTAATTTCTGGAAAAGAAGATTAAAAAAGCTTAAAAGTTCAAATTCAAAAATATATTCTTTATTCTAATATAGAAAACCATGCCCTCCGGGTATGGTCAGAGTTCGGAGGCTTTGCCGTATGAACGACTCTATGTTACCCCTATATTGAATCGTCCCCACGATATCAATAAAAGGAGCAACACAATGAGTCGTTTTAAA
>JAAELO010000714.1 GCA_024226555.1 Desulfobacterales bacterium
GCGTGACATAAAAATAACGAGTCGATTCTATTACAGGGAACCTCTAATAATTAGAATTTTTGATGAAAAACAAGGCATTACAAAAAACAACGAATTGATTTTACTACAGTTTTTTTTGGAGATAGCGAAGAATTTCGCCAAAAGAGCAGTTATTAGAGATTCCCTACACATAAAATATGATCTGTTTTCTATTTTTGTACATAAGGTAAGTAAATTGAATTACATAAGACCATGGTCATGTAATAAAACACTTTAAATTACAAAAGGTATAGATTGAATATTCATAGTATAACACCAGGTTTTAAATATTATTTAAAAATACATCAATTAGTTGTTAATAGAGTTATATGGCCTCACTCAATAGAGGAAGATAACCTGCACAGATGGCGCGCCCATGTGCTATCTTCTATTTTGATGGCATCAATGTTTTTCGGATTATTTACATATATCGCTATATTAGAATTCTTAATTTCAAAAGAAAAATATATCCTTATTGCTGTGGATTCTATGGGGCTCATACTCTGTGCTTCACTGATTTTTGTAGATAAAATAAGGTATGAGGTAAGATCTTCAATACTGCTTTTAGCGTTTTATTTAATAGGGGTTACTATTATATTATCAATGGGTCCTTTAAGTGGCGGGCCAGCATGGCTTTTTACATTCTCAATTTTAGCAGGAATACTGTTTGGTAATATTGCCGCATTTGTAGCTATTCTTATGAATGCTGCTTTTATGGGGCTCATAGGTGTGTTGGTTATGACTGGAAACTATGGAGCGGATTTACCTTTTTTAAATTCTATTCCATTAATGTGTTCTGTTTTAATTAATTTTTTAGCACTTAATACGATTGCAATAGTATCAATTTCTGCGCTTGTAAAAGGTAGTTTTCGTCTTTATAACAACATGAAAAATTTGGCTAATAATCTACAGAATGAACGTTTATGTCTCATAAAAACCAAAAAGTCTCTTGAACATGAAATAACAGAACGAAAACTCGCTGAAAAAGAGGTCTGGAAACTTAACCAGTTCAGAAAATCAATTATTGAAAATGTTAATATTTGGTTAAGTGTTATAGATGAAAAAGGAAATGTTGTTGTCTGGAATAAGGCTGCTGAAAGTATAAGCGGATACACAAAAGATAAGGTTGTAAACAATAATAAAATATTGAAGTGGCTTTATCCAAACTTAGAATATCGGAAAAAAATCCTTAAGAAAGCCTATGATATAAATGAAAGAGATGATTTTGAGACTGTTATACATCGTAGTGATGGTGAAAAACGAATCATTTCATGGCATTCCAGAAATTTGATTAATGATGATAATCATTCCATAGGTATTATTGCTATTGGTCGTGATATCACAGAGAATGCTCTGGCTCAGGAAGAAAAAGAGAATGCTCAAAAAGTCGCTGCAGAACATAAAGAATTGGCACTGGTAGGACAAGTTGCAGGTAAAATGGCCCATGATTTCAATAATGTTCTGGCGATCATTATGGGGAATGCAGAAATTGGTTTAATGCACTGTATTGATGCGAATACAAAACAGATTCTTGAGTTAATTTTTAAACAAACCTTAAGTGGAAGGAATCTAACTAAAAATCTGGTTGCCTTTGCTAAGAACCATGAACCGAAGCAGGAATTCCTTAAGATTACAGAGAATATTGACCTTGTTTTAAACCTTATGAAAAGAGATCTGGAAGGTATAGAAATTATACGAAAAGACCAACCAGAATTACCAGAATTGCTTGCTGATCCAGGAATGATTGAACATGTATTTGTGAATTTAATACAAAATTCAATCCATGCCACAGGAATGGAACAAGATCCAAGGATCTATATAAAATCTTATTCCGTTGATGATGTTATACTAATCGAGATAGAGGATAATGGATGTGGTATTCCCAAGGAGCATCTGGAAAACATTTATATTCCGTCTTTCACATTAAAGGGTAGCAATGATGAAACCAGATCATATGACATTAATATTAAGGGAACTGGTTATGGAATGTCCAATGTCAGAAAGTACATAAAACAACACTGTGGGCTAATTACAGTGGAATCTGAATTCGGTAAATATACTAGATTTACGATAACTCTGCCAGTGATGAAGAAAAAATTAACAGAGATAGAAAGAACTGAAATTCAAAAGGAAAGAAAACATTTTAAAAAGCGAATTCTTTTGGTGGAGGATGAATTTGAAATTTCACACTTCCAGCAACAATTTTTAACAAATGCCCCCCTCTACCACACAGTTGATGTTGCTCGAAATGGCCAAGTTGCCATGGATCTGTTTGAAAAAAATAAATATGATTTTATAAGTTTGGATTATGTTCTTCCCGGAAAATTAAATGGAATGGATGTATATCATCATGTCAGGAAAAATTATAAAGACTTACCTATTCTTTTTCTTTCCGGGAATATAGAGTTTTTAGAGTCGATAAAAGAGTTGAAGCAAGAGGATCTGTTTCTTGACCATTTATCAAAGCCCAGCAAACATAAAGATTATATTTCCAGCATCAACAAATTGTTGGAAAGAAGTCATATCACATCAGATAAAATAGTCCATTAATATCAAAAAAGCGCTGTTAAATCATTTGAAAATAGTGGATACAGTTTCATTAAACTATTATTCAAATATAATTAATGATGGGTAAAATAATCTCTTTTAGTTTTAATCTATTTTTGATATCAGTTAATGATAAACACAAATAAAACTGGAGTTAGGTAAAATATATTATTATGTCTTTTAATTATAATGCACATAAAAACTGATCAATTAATTTTGATGTAATTGGTAAACGAATTATATAACTGCAAAGATAACGTAATTCGTGATTGTTAATATATTTACTATTGGGGTTTAAAATTATTTCAGACACGAAAGAAGGTTCATTATCCCGGAACAATAAATCAGCAGTTGCTACTGGAATAGATGCATTAATAGAACATGTTTTAAATATTAACAGGATTTCAGAGATATAGGATATTATGAAACAAAAACCAAACAATCTAATGCTTGAAAATGATCCTTTAATGGATGCTGCAGATTGTAAACATTCAATTAAGGCACTTCAGGAAAGTGAAGAACGTTTTCGTACTTTGTTTGAGAGTCTCCCAATGGCTGTTCAGGGACACGATTCTGAAGGAATAATTAAATACTGGAATAAGGCTTGTGAACATATATATGGATATAAAAAAGATGAGGCCATAGGAAAGAACATTATTGACCTTATCATCCCGCATGAGAATCGTAATTCAATGCGTAAGGTGCTAAAACAAAAAGCTGAAACAGAAAAAATGCCTGCTCCTGAAGAGCTATTATTGATGCGGAAAGATGGTTCCTCAGTTCCTATCTTCTCTACCCATTCATTTGTAAAGCTTGAAGATAAAGAACCTGAATTTTACAGTTTTGATGTTGATATAACAATACAAAATGAGCTACAGTCTCAACTCCGTCAGGCTCTTAAGCTGGAATCAATTGGGACACTTACAGGGGGAGTCGCCCATGATTTCAATAATTTGCTTTTCATGATTTTAGGGAACATTGAAATTGCAATTATTGATATTCCTGAAGGAAATCCGGTTCTATCTAATCTTAAAGAGGTAAAATCTGCAGGTCAAAGGGCTGTGAGAATTGTAAAACAGTTACTGAATTACAGCCGTAAGACTGATCAGGAGTTGATACCTATTGGTATCGTAAGCAATGTTAATGAAATACTGGATTTCTTAAGGTCTACTATTCCAAACACTGTAGAAATTAGAAAAAAATTACCAGATTTTGATGTTCCAATACTTGGTGACCCGATTCAGATAAATCAATTCATGATGAATCTTTGTATAAATGCAGCCCAGGCTATGGAAGAGACTGGTATTCTGGAAATTGATATGAAAAATGTCACTCTCACAGATGAAGATGTGAGTAATTATGCAAATTTATCAACGGGTAACCATATCAAAATTACGGTAAGTGATTCAGGCCCAGGGATTTCAGATGACATCTGTCAAAGAATATTTGACCCCTATTTTACCACTAAGGGATCTGGAGAAGGTTCGGGAATGGGGTTAACAATAGTAAATAGTATTGTTGAAAACCATAATGGTGGTATTTCAGTGGAAAGCGAATATGGGAATGGAACTTGTTTCACCATTTTATTCCCGATTATTGATGGAACACCTGAGGAAATAATAAATACAAAAATTGAAATTCCCCATGGTACAGAAAAAATCCTTTTTGTTGATGATGAAGAACCCATTGTTGATATGATAGGGCAGATATTAATAAAACTGGGTTATAAGATAGAGACAAAGTTAGATCCTTTAGAAGCACTGGATCTATTCAAGAGAAAACCATATTCTTTTGATTTGGTTCTAACAGATATGACAATGTCACACATGACAGGTGTTGAACTGTCTCAGAAGGTTAAGGAGATCCGTCATGATATTCCAGTAATTATTTGTACGGGATACAACAAGCTGATTGATGAAGACCAGGTCAGGCAACTTGATATTGATGGTTATCTGATGAAGCCTGTTTCACAGCTTGAAATGGCTAGAACAATCAGAAAAGTATTAGATGAAGGAAAACTCTAATAATTAGAATTTTCTCAGCCGATATTCCCATACTTGTTTACCTGTTTCAGATATTAAATTTATATGTTCTTCAAGTTCATTAAAATGTGAACACACCTGTTAAATTTTCAGTGCTTATTCCTATAGTATTAACTATTACGTACATAACCTATATTCAATTGTGATATATTGTAGCAGGGCGTTTACTGCATTATAAATATCTGTATTTTCTGTTTTTAAATCTGTCTCATTTAGATTATCGAGCAGAACAGAAGCTCTATATAAAATTGTTTCGAGCTCTTCTTTTGATTTGAAATGTTCTTTTGTTAATTTAGAATTTTTCAAATCAAATATCTTTTTTAAAAAACAAAAAACTTGTCATATGCATTGATGTGCATTATTGTATTCTTATGAAAAAAACTTAAAAGGAAAAGCGATATGAATTTTAAAATAATAGTTGAATCATTTTTAAATACGATAGATATTGGAGTGATTTATGAATCCTTAAAACATTTTAAGAACAGAACATGGGAAACAAGTACTAAAGATATTCTCAGATATCTGATCTTTGGAAAGGGCTACAAAAGCTTAACTCCACCGGAATATAATCAATTTATAAAAGATAATAGAACTGTAGAGATAATTGATCTTCGCGAACCTGCGAGATTCAAAAAAAGTCATATAGAAAATTCCAGGTCCATACCATTGGATGATTTCTTAAAAGATGTTTTGAATGGAACCTATAAAAAAAATACTGATCTGAAAACACTGCTTGTTTGTGATACTGGAAGCTTGAGTAAAGTAGCCGCTTCTGTACTTGTAGAAGCTGGTTTTAAGGAAAATTATAATCTGAAAGGTGGGATCAGGCGTTTCAAAAGATGGGTTAAACTTGCTAAAAACATACAAATGATTTCATGTTGCATTCACTCCTCACTATAAATTATTGTTACACATGCTAAAGCCCTTCATTAATTTCTCCTGAGGCTTTACATTTACATAAAATTTGATCATTATATCAAGGGAACTTCTAATAATTAGAATTTTGATTGAAACTCTTATAACATTTTCAATTTTAGGGAATCTCTAATAACTCCTCTTTTGGCGTAATACTTTGTTATTTCCAAAAAAAAACTGTAATAAAATCGGCTCGTTACTTTTGGAAATGCCTTGCATTTCATCCAGAATATTAATTATTAGGTTCCCTTTAATAAGATACAAAGTTGAGAAAAAAACAGGTCCCTCAAATAATAAAAGAAAATGAATTGCTTATTTATAATACTAAGATTTTTCTACTACCAAAATAAAAATGTAAGTAGAATAGTATTTGGTAACTCTAATACTAAAATTTTCAATTTTATTAAATACAAGGAGGAGAAAAAATAAGGCGTTATTTTTACAACGATTTTTTTCGATAAATCAAATTTCATATAAATAAATATAGCATTATAAAGCTTTTTATCATAAAGTATTTATATCTTAAATTTCATCGGGGTTTTTAAAAAATGCGTTTTGGAATTCTTAGAAAGATCTTAATTATTTTTCTTATTATATCATTGATTCCCTCAGTTCTTCTGAGCATTTATGCACTAAAGAAGCTAAGTGAATCAGGTCAAGAGATTGTAGAAACAAGTAGAGAAACTATTATTTTGAACTCAACTCCACTTATAGAATCCCGGGCTAAATCAATTGCATCCAAAATTGAATTACTGCTGGAAAAATGCCTTGACGATATTAACCTTTTATCAACACTACCTCAAAGTCGTTACTATCACAAAAAGTTTTACAAAATTAAAAAAGGTAGGATTTGGATTCGTGAAGGTAAAAAAGATGACTATGTGGAAATATCAAAAAAAATACCTCTTTACAGTGAAATGACTTTTATAAATAAAGAAGGATTGATGCTTTTTCATACAGGAATGAAAAGAAGAAAAAGCAAAATATTACTCAAACCATTTATTACTAATTATGGTCAGGAGAACTACTTTCAGGAGGCTCTTAAACTTAAAGGAAAGGTTTTTGTAGGAAGGGTAACTGGATTACATATAAGAAAAGAGGATCAACTTAATGGCGCAAAATCTGTTGAAAAAGCAATTGGTGGTACTGAATATTCCGGTATCATCAGGTTTGCAAAAGCTATATTCAGAAAAGGTGAATTAGCAGGTGTTGTGTCCCTTGCTCTTGACCATCGTCACCTAATGGAATTTACCCAGCATATTGTACCTCTGGAAAAGGAAGAGATAGTCTTTCCAAGATACAATGAAGGTAATTATGCTTTTGCTTTTGATGATCAAGGCTGGGTGATTACACATCCAAGATTCTGGTATATAAGAGGTTTTGATGACAAGACAGGAATGCTTTTCAATTCAGATGCGGGAACCTTTAATGAAGAAAAACTTCATAAGGGGTTAATTCCTTTTAATCTGACCCATACGCTTACTGACTACTCTTCAATTGTTAAAAAAATATTAAATGGTCATTCCGGAATTATTCAAATAAAAAATGAAAAAAATCAAAGAACGATATCTTTTGCACCAATCAAATTTAATTCAGGTATTTTTGGAGGAGTTGTCTTAGAAATAAAAAATGATGTTTATAATCATGCTGTAAGTTCAATTAATAATGAGTTTAGAAACTTCAAAGGTGAATTAACCAATATATTTCTAATTCTTATATCTATAACAGGTATAATAGTTTCTCTGTTTAGTTTTATTCTTTCAAAAAAAATTAACAAAATAATTTTTCGTATATCGAAAAAAGCAAATGATATTAAAAATGGAGATTATAGTACAACATTAAATATAAATTCTGGTGATGAATTTGAGTCATTGGCAGATAGCATCTCAAAAATGGGTTACGAAATGCTTCAAAATGAAGAAAAGTTACTCAAATCTTCAAAAAATATTGAAAAAGACAGGGATGGGATAAGAAAGGAATTTGATCAACTTCAAAAACATATTGATATTTTAAAAAATATACATTCAGAAAGAGACTTTTTTAATAATTCACAATCTTTCGATACTGAATATGTTTATGAGACCATTTTACGAAACAGTGTGGATATAATTGGTTTTGAAAGAGCTGAACTCTATCTCTTAGATAATAGTAAAGAAAATCTTTCATGTGTAAAAGAATATGGTTCAATTAAAGATGAATTAACAGGAACAAAATTTTCTTTGGATGACAATAGTCTTCAAACTAATGTAATCAAATCAGGGGATTCTCTTTTTGTAAGAGACATAAATCTTATAAATATAGAAGAGAAGATAATTGTAAAAAGTAAAAGAGAAAACTCATACTCATTTGCAATGATTCCACTGTTTATATCTGGCGAGAACACAGGCCTTCTCGTGATTGATCATATTACTACCAAAAGAAGTATATCATTAACTGAAGAAAAACTTATTAAAATTTTAGCAAGAGAATCTGCTATAGCTATTGAAAAAGCTAATTTGATCGATAAACATTTTAAAAGGTCATATCGATATGGATCTTTAGGTTTATTGGCTGAAGGTGTTGCCCATGAGATTAGAAAACCATTAAAAGATATAACGCTAATCTTAAACGATCTTCATAATAATTTCGGAGAGAGTAGTTTAATACAGAACGCTCTTGGAGAAATTGATTTTATGGCAAATATCGTAAGTAACCTGGTAGATTTTGCTAAAAGAAAAGATGCTGATCTGATTGAAAAAGAAGTTAATGATATTGTTGAGCAGGCACTGGATATATTCAAATCTCAATCTATAGAAGATATTATTATTGTTAGTTTTAATTTAATGCCAGAAAAAATAATGGTTTTAGTAGACTCCATAATTTTTGTCCAGGGTCTTGCTGAAATTATTGTAGGATCTATGGGAAACTCGAGTAGTTCAGAATTAAATATTAAAACTGCATATCAAACATTATCTGATAGTCATAAAAATATTATAATCTCTGTTAATGATAGTAATAGTAATCTCAAGGGAGGTAATTTCACATACAATCCTTTCTTTTCAAATAATTTAAATGGGTTTTATAAAACAGAAGATGTTGAAGGGGAAATTAAGATAAGTTTATCTGTTATAGATTTTTAAATTGAGGAAACCTCCAGAAGTAAAGCTTCTTTATTAAAGGGCCTGTTTAATTTCAAATACTATTATCAATTCTATGCTTATCTTTTCTACTAAGAATATTGTTTATATGGCTCTTTAATGAACTAAACTTACATGGTTTTCTTTCAATAAAATCTACTCCTACAATTTTCAAAGATACTACTTTGGGATCGTCATCAGGAAGAGATGTGAGAATTATTACCCCCGTATTTGCATACCTTCGCTTGGATTTTAAGTATTTAATAAGATTTAATCCATCCATATTTGGCATCGAAATATCTGTTATAATAAGGTCAGGTTTAAAACTGCCTATTAAAACTGAAGCCTCCATTCCATCTTCTGCCGTTTTTATTGTAAAAGCAGGAAAAGCTTTATTAATATTAGCAACCAATGCTCTTCTGATAATTTTTTCATCTTCAACAATCAATATTTTATAACTTTCTGTTACACTATGTGCATTATGTACATCACAAAAATCCTTAATCACATTTCTTATATTATCTCTTATAACTGGTTTGGCTATAAATGAGTTCATACCAGCTTCAAAGCAGGCATCTTTATCTGACTGAAAAACATTTGCCGTCATAGCAATAATTGGAATGTCTGTGTCAAAACTCCTTATTTTCCTTGTTGCTTCAAGGCCATCCATTACAGGCATTTGCATATCCATCAATATCATATCAAATTTTTCATTTTTTACTTTATCAACAGCTATTTTTCCATTCTCAGCTATAACAGGAGAGTGTCCCATTTTAGAAAGCATCTTCATGGCCAACATTTGATTAACTTTATTATCCTCTACAACAAGAATATTATAGCATAGTGTTTCTTGCAGAGAGACTTGCTGGTCTGTAATAATCTGCTTTTGATCCCTTTTGAAAAAGACCCTTTGAATCATATTGATGACAGCAACTCTTCTAACAGGTTTGAGAATATAACCACTAAATCCTTTTTTCTTCATTTTTTTATAGTTCCCAAGAATCTCTGAAACAACAGCTATTACAAATGGATTAAAACTCTTCTCTTTAAGTTCTTCGAAGAAAAATTCCCAGTTCTCTTTGTTTACCGAAAAATCAGCAATGATTAACTTATCATCTCTATTAATATTTTCAAGGGCTTCTTCATGGGAAGTACAAACAAGTGGTTCCAAACCTAGTTTATTAACAATATTTGCAAGAATATTTGAGGATATTGACGTGTCATCAATAATAATGCATCGTTCACCTATAAGACTTTTTGATATTTCAAATTTACTTTGTTTAACAGATTTTTCAAATATAATACTGAAAAAGAAAACAGTTCCCTTACCCGCAGAACTGACAACCTCCAAATTACCTCCCATTAAATCAACAAGGCGTCTTGATATAGCGAGTCCTAATCCAGTACCTCCATATTTTCTTGTTGTTGACCCATCAGCCTGTGTAAAAGGTTTAAATATATTTTTAAGTTGTTTGTCATCCATCCCTATCCCAGTATCAAAAACAGAGAATTTAAGCTGGATATTTTTTTCATCCTCATATACCAATTTTATTTTTATTATTATATTACCCTCTTCAGTAAATTTAACGGCATTACTCAATTGATTCATTAAAACCTGCCTGAGTCTTGTTGGGTCACCTTTAATGAATGAATGGATATCGTGATCAAAATCAACTAATAAACTCGTTTTATCATTTATTTTAGTTTTTACCATATCGCAAACATTATACACCAAATCTTCAACATCAAATTCTATTCTTTCAAGATCAACTTTGTCGGATTCAATTTTTGTAATATCAAGAATATCATTTATCAGGGACAATAAAGTTTCAGAACAACTCTTTACTGTTTTTAGAAATTCCCTTTGCTCATCATCAAGGGAAGTTTCAAGAACCATTGTTGTAAAACCAACAATTCCATTAATAGGTGTTCTTATTTCATGGCTCATATTGGCTAAAAATTCACTTTTAGCCCTACCGGTTATTTCAGCCCGCTCCTTCTCTCTTAAAAGCCTTTTGGTTCTTAACTTTACAATATCATTAAGATTTTTGTTAACAATTCTGCTTTCAAGGTGAACTAAAACCCTGGAGATGAAAAGTTTTTCTGAAAATGGTTTAGCTATAAAGTCAGATGCTCCGGCACCAAAGATTTTTAGTTCGGTCTCCTTTCCAGACAGGGAAGTAAGGAAAATAACAGGAACATGAGTAAGTTTGCTATTGGATTTGATTTTCTTACATAATTCTTTACCATCCATTTCTGGCATATTGAGATCTGTCACAACAAGATCAACAGATTCAATCAACGTAGTTGTTAGTAGTTCATATGCTATAGCGCCATTACTTGCTGAATAAACTTTAACATCAAATTTTTGAAGAGCTTCAGCTACTATTTTTAATATTAATTTGGAGTCATCTACAACGAGAACAGTAGAATCACTGTAGTCTGTTTTAGGGTCAATAATCTGATGAATTTTTTCAACCAGATCATATGTTGATGGAAAGAGAAAAATATTTGATGAACCTGCTCTTTTTGCATCTGAATAGGCTTTAGGATTATTTTCATCAACAATAGAAACAATAATAACAGATCTTGCTGATTTATGTACAAGAATATCATACTTCATTATTCTATGAACAATATCGTACATATCATTCATTGCAATAACTATAACATCGGGTTTCTCTTTTTTTATTTCAGTTAAATAATTATCTTTTTCTGAAAAATAGAAATCTACAAATTTCTTTTGAAACTCTTTTTTTAAATATTTTGAAATTTTATAGTTATCACTTAGAACAAAAATTTTCATTAACGTTTTCCTATTGTTCAAAGGCGAATAATCAATCAGATTTAAAACACAGAGCTTAGGAAAGTATAAAATCATATAATATTTGTTATCAAAGGTTAATTTATTGATTTGAGATTTAGTATTTATACACAGGCTAAATTTAAAAGAAACTGAAATAAAAGTCAATTGATTAAGCGTTTTATGGTTATTTTATAAGCGAATTAAAGTTTTTTACGTTTTTTATTATAGGGAATCCCTAATAATTACAGTTTTTTTTGGAAATAACAAAGTATTTCGCCAAAAGAGAGGTTATTAGAGATCCCTTACATATATCTTTTTATTTTAAGTTTTCTTGCTTCAACTGTGATTCCACTTGGTTCTGAATGGTTACTGGTCAAAATGCTTTTAGAAAATTCAGAACCTTTTATATCTGTTTTTATTGCCTCAACCGGCAACTATCTTGGTGCTTTAACTACTTATTACATAGGTTTTTATGGGAGCTCCATCTTAATCAACAAAGTCCTAAGAATAAGTGATAATAGTATTGAAAAAGCTAAAAATGGGTATAAAAAATATGGGTTATGGTCTCTTTTGTTTTCATGGGTACCTGTTATTGGTGATCCACTTTGTCTTGTGGGAGGACTTTTTGGCATTGATGTAGGTTCTTTTTCAGTTCTTGTTTTAACAGGAAAATTATAAGATATAGTGTTATTGCATACATTACATTAGTGATATCATAGTTCTATTAACTTGATTTTAGTATTTAAATCCTATAGATTTAAATAATCCATACCTTTTTATTAAAATCTTAATCGAAAGTTACACAAATAATATGGATAAAAAGATTAACATAATGATCGTTGACAGTTTGAGGGAGAATGATAGTGCTTTTAATGTACTTTTTCAAAACCCTGAACTTGAAATTATAAAATGTGAGTCTGGTCATGATGCTTTAAAAGCTTTTAGCAATCATGAATTTGCTCTTATTTTACTTGATGTAGGTGTGCCTCCAGCCAGAAATGGTTTTAAGATAGCTGAACTTATCAGACAACGTAAAAAAAGCTATGAAATCCCAATAATACTTATCAGTGATGATGAAGCTCTTGTTTTTAAAGGATATGAAGCTGGTGCTGTGGACTATCTGTTTAAACCTATTAATCCTGTTATCATTGAAAAGAAAGTTGAGTTTTTTGTTAATATATATAGGCAGAAAAAAGAAAATGAAAGAACAAAGGCTGAACTCAAAGCAAACCTTACCAGAGTTGAGAACTCGAAGAGAGAGATTGAAAAAAATAATATTGAGCTGAAACATATCTCTAAGCATGATAATCTTACCGGCTTATATAACCAGAGGCATATGGTTGAAATAAACAAGATTGAATTTGAAAGGGCCAGGAGATATGAAAGAGACATATCATGTTTAATGATAGACCTGGATTATTTTAAAGAAGTAAATGATTCATGTGGACATCAGTTTGGTGACTTTGTTTTACAGGATTTATCAGAAAGTATAAAAGAACATTTAAGAGAATCTGACTTTGCATTCAGATATGGGGGGGAAGAGTTTATGGTACTTCTCCCGCAAACAGATATTGATGGTGCATATGCAACAGCTGAAAAATTGAGACTTTTTTGCAGAGATCATATTTATGACAATGGTACACATATTACCATGGTTACAATTAGTATAGGAGTCTCATCTCTTCTCGCAAACAAACCCAAGAACCCTGAAGAGTTAATACTTTTTGCAGATAAAGCACTATATAAAGCTAAATCTGAAGGTCGTAATCTCGTAGAACGTTACAAGTCAACAAATGATGATCCCTTTGCTGGCGATATTATTGGTCTGAAAAACAGGATTGAATCAATATTGGACAGAACCAAACAATCTGCCATATCATCCATTGAAATACTGGTTAAAGAAACAGGGGGCGAGATAGAATCCCATAACAAAAGAGTTCTTGAGTATATTGAAAAAGCCGGTAAAAAAATGAGAATGCCAAAAACCATAGTAGACCCTTTTAAAAGGGCTGCGATTCTACATGATTGTTTTAAACATCTTATGGGACAATCTGTTAATACCAGTAATGTTCTCTCACCTGAGGACAGAGCGATCCTTGAGAGTTATCCATATATGCTGGGTGAGTTAACTGAACTTTTTGATTTTTTTGCCAATGAACGTTCTGTTTTACTGTTTCATCATGAAAATTATGATGGTTCAGGATACCCAGAAGGTTTGAAAGGGGCCGAGATTCCACTTGGAGCAAGAATTTTTTCAATAGCAGATTCCGTTGTTGCAATGCTTTCAGACAGACCTCACAGATCAAAAAAAAATATCGAGGATGTTATTTCCGAACTAAAAACAAATGCAGGAAAACAGTTTGACCCAAATATAGTAGAGATATTTTTGTCAATTCTTAATGAACAGAAAACGGATCAAACATGAATAATGAAGGAAAAAAATTAAGAACAAACTCAATTCTCACTACTGTAAATTCATTTCCCACACTTCCTGCGGTTGTAACAAGAGTAATTGAAATTACAGCAGATCCTGATAGTGAAATAGAAGACCTTATGAAGGTAATAAGTATGGATCAATCCCTTACTGCCTCAGTTCTTAAAATAGCAAACTCTGCTCTATATGGATTAACAGGGAATGTTAGTTCATTAAAACAGGCTTTAACGGTTCTTGGTTTTGCAGAAATCCAAAAAATAGTTCTTTCGAAAGCAGTTTTTGAAAGTTTCAAACATATATCAGATGACAAAAGATTTGAGTTTAAGAAATTCTGGGAACATTCATTTTATTGCGGACTCACAGCAAAAATAATTGCCCGTGAAGTAGGAACAATGTACAATGATATGTTCGTTGCAGGAATTATTCATGATATTGGAAAACTGATTCTTTTCATAGCACTTGAGGATGAGTATCTAAAAATAATAAACTACTCTATTGAAAAAGATATTGATATCAACATTGTTGAGAATAAAACGCTTGGTACTACACATAGTCAGGTTGGCATGGACCTTTTAAGGCGATGGCTGTTTCCTGAAACACTGCTTATGGCTGTTGGTTTCCACCATTCTCCAATGGAAACAACAAAAGATAAAACGTTTCCAATAATAATACATATTTCGGATCTTTTAACATACTTTTTCACAAAAAAAGCCGATGGATTTCCGGTTGAAGCCATTGACAAAAAACTCTCTTCTCCAGAAATATCTGATTTAGCATCTAAAATAAATCTTGATTGGAGTAGTTCCAAAAAAGAAGAGTTGTTAGAAAAAATTGAAATTCAACGGGAAAAAGAGATGGATATACTTAATCTGTTTCTCTCGTAACAATATTTATTAAAACTCCAGAGTTTTATTGTGATCTGCAGTTTTTTTTTGTTTTTAAGGAGTAAAATTGTTTAATAAATTTAAGGGTATGGTTAACCCAAGTAAATTTAAACCTTTAATAAAAGAAATTTTAGAGAGATATAAAAACAGATCTATCGATTTTGAAGATGCAAGAGATGAAATACATTTGTTAGGCCCGGTAGCAACTTCTGATGTTCTGCTTATGGCTGAGTCTGGCAGATATGAATATGGATTGGATGTGCTTGCAATGGTTCTTGCAGATTACGATTATCCTGCAATATCATTTTTTCTTAAATGCCTTGAAAATGATGATGTTGAAGGTGTTGCATTGCCTGCAGCTTTTTATTTTGATAAACTTTATAACAAGAAGTTTAAAGTTGATGACATATTAAATCATGCCAGGGGTTTATCTGGAATGGCTTCAGCTTTTAAAGAGATAAAAGAGTATTGTATTAAAAATATGCCTAAAACCATATCTGTTAATGAATGGTTAACAATCAAAATGAAAGAGTTTAACTTAAAACATGAAGCTCATATACCTGAACAACCTCTAAACAGTTATGATGAAAATGAATCTATATATGATTTGGAAGTAGAATTAGCTCAAAAATTATCAAAACTCTCTTTTGATGATCATGTTAAATTTGATATAGAATGTTCAAAAAGAATTACTCATTTGTGTCTTCAGGATAAAGAATATAAAGATATACCGTATAAAGCTCTTGAAACAGCGGAATCAATAATTAATACAGAAAAGCACCATGAAGATATTGATAAGCTAAGAGAGAAAATTAAAGAATCTCTTAATGAAGCAAATAACAGAGCTAAGTGGAACAATATTAAAAATGGCTATGAGAACCCTAAAGCATATTCTGCAGTTTGTGCGGCACAAACAATACTATATGCAATAAGTGATTCAAAAAACAGAGGTGCTGCAGCACAAGGATTTGCAAGAGATTCTATAGAATATGCAGGGTTAGGTTTTACAAGTGTAAAAGAAGAGCTTACGTGGCAGCTAAGCTTCCTGAATACTTTACTATAGGGAACCTCTAATAATTAGAATTTTGTTTGAAATACATGAGAAAAAAATAACGAGCCGATTTTACAACAGTTATTTTTTGTGAACAACGCTGTAGTTCGATCAAAAGGCGGTTATTAGAGATTCCCTATAAAAATTAAGTTTTGTGAAGTTATTAAATTGATTAAAGAGATTACAGGAGCAATAATAGGGCATTTTAATAATGGGATAGTTTTGTCTGAAGAAGTTATGGACTATCTTGAATCTGTCTCAGAAGGACGCTCTCTTTTATATTTAAACAAGATTGATGAGTCTGATAAGGACTCATTTCACTCACTTCTTTTCTCTCCGGATAGAAAATTTCAGGAAAAGATTGAAGCAATTATTGGTTGTGAAGTGATCGATAATGAGGGAATTGTTAATTTACTTAGCTCTATCGGCAAGATAAAAACAGAATTTTCATATAAAAATGATGAAATTACAGTTCCGTATGAAAGTTACTTCTTTGAACTTTTTATCAAAAGATTAAAACTAACAAATACAATAATAAAAGATCTTAATATTAAAGATATATCTCCAAAAGAAGCCGTGCTTATAAGAAATTCAACTCTTAAGAGCAGCAAAAAAAGTATCGCTTTTTTTAGTAAATTGTTTGAAAACAGGTTATTCTTTTCAAATGATTTCTACGAAACTCTTAAGCTTTCTCTTAAAGTCCTGACAGAGAACTATAAAGATAATGACCTAAAAAAATCTTTTATTGAAAAAAAACTGTTCTATTCAGGTTCTATTCAAAAGGAGTTGAATTTCAGAGAACTATTAAAGAAAAATAATATGGAAACACTTATGATGCAAGGGATATCAACACCTTGTGTGGATATAAACGAGGCTTTTAACAATATTAAAATTATTAATCAAATAAACTCTGTCATATTTAATCACCGCAATACATCAGATCATGAACTTAATCATATGGATATAAATTTCTCTGGAGATATTTCAGATATTTTTGACCTTTTTAAAATTTAATAGTTCCCTTGCATATTAAATTCCATTCTACTATAAAGATATGAGAATTTGTCAGAATATTCAGTTATTGTTATCTGTTGAAATGATTGATTCTATTGAATATTTTATATAAACAGTTAATTGAGATAAATATGGAAAAAGTAAATCTAACAAACTGGGTTGTAAGTGCAAAACTTCCAGAACCTGGTCTTCATGATAACACTGCTGATAGTGATAGAATCATTAATTTCTTTAGAAAAAAATATAAAATCAGACTTAACATAAATCTTCAATTACTTAAGATAATCCCTTCAAAAATACGTGAGCTTAGTTACCATATTAAATGTGTAATTCTCAAAGATAATGAGTCATACATATTGACTGACATAAGAGACCCGAATGACCAGGCTTTTGGAGTTGCTACAGATTTAGGAACAACAAGAGTTGTTTTCAGACTTATCAACCTTGAAACCCACGATGAACTAAATGAAATATCCTTTGATAATCCCCAAATACAAATAGGACCTGATATTCTTGAAAGAATTCATTATGCAAATAATAATGAAGGTTTATCAAAAATAAATAAACTTATTATTGATGGGTTCAATGAGAACTTAGAGATACTCATAAACCCTTTCGATGATATTAAAATGGAAGATATTTTATTTATGACGGTTGCAGGTAACACTGCTATGACTCACCTTTTCTTAAGCATTGATCCCTCAAATATTATCAGAGAACCTTATATTCCAGTTGTAAACACCCCTGGGCTTTTTAGTTCGGAAGAGCTTTCCATAGATATAAATAAAAATGGAAGAATCTATGTTTTTCCTAATATCGGAAGTTACTTTGGCGGAGACCTTATTTCCGGCATTATATATTCACAAATGAACAAAAAAGATAATCCTTCAATTCTGGTTGATGTGGGTACTAACGCAGAGGTAGTTCTTGGAAATAAAGACTGGCTAATAGCATGTGCCGGAGCCGCAGGGCCTGCACTTGAAGGCGGCGTTTCAAAAATGGGTATGATGGCTGGTCCCGGTGTAATCGATTCTGTTAAAATCGATCCATCTAACTTAGAGTTCCATATTCATACCATCGAGGAGAAAACACCAAAAGGGATTTGCGGTTCAGGATTAATCGATCTTGCGGCACAGCTTTTTTTGTCGGGACTTGTTGATATTCGTGGGAAATTTGTGATTGAAAAATCCCCTGAAAAATTTAAACAGAATAATGGAATCACAGCTCTTGTTCTTGTTCCCAAAAGTGATTCAGCAATCGGGGAAGACCTTGTAATTACCCAGATTGATTTAGATAGTCTTATTAGATCCAAAGCTGCTATGTATACAATTTTAGTAACAATATCATCATCTGTTGCTTTGGATCTGAATGACTTTGAGAATTTTTTCATAGCTGGTACATTTGGTTCTTTTATAAGAGCAGAATCTGCGATATCCATAGGTATGATTCCAGACATATCAATTGAAAAATACAAATCACTTGGAAATAGTTCATTAGGAGGGGCTACCCTTGTTTTAAAATCCCCTATTTTGTTTGACGAAATAAACGAAATAAGAAACAGTATTACTTATATTGAACTGAATGTGAATCAGGAGTTTATGAACTCTTTTAGTGGTGCAAAATTTCTACCACATACAAACCCTGATCTGTTTCCCTCAGTTAAGAAAAAACTTGGTTTATAGAAAAGGAGAATGGACTTGAGAAACAAAATAATTAAATTAGCTATTTTGAACTTATTTATCTGCATTTTATTTTCTGCAAATATTTTGATAGCAGAAGAGCTGATAATATCTGTTGAGGAATCGGTATATAATAACTTTAAAAAATGGACATTTAACACTTCCCCCTATGAAATAACTAAATTTAATACAATTTACAGTGATAAAGGTACTGTTGAATTGATTTTGTTACACCAGGCTCTGAAAGCTTCTGAAATTGATTTTGAAATAAAGTTAATACCTACGAAAAACAATAGAAAAGAGAGATATCTTGTTTCCCAGGGAATTGCACATATTGCAGCACAATGTCTCTGGGAGAAAAACATAAATAAAAACGATTTTTCAGTTTCAACACCTGTTTTATCAAAAGGGGAGTATGAAAAAGGGGTTTATGCATACTACAAAAATAGACCTGTATTTAAAGCGAAAACCGTTGAGGAGCTTCGAAAATTCAAAGCTATTGTTTTAAAATCTGATAATCCTGATCTGAAGACTTTGAAAGCTATGGATATTAAAAGTATTGAAGTGGTTTCAGATTTGAAAAAAATATACAGATCTCTTTTTAATAAAAAAACGGATTTTGTACTTTTGGATTTCTCTGAAAACAATAAATTTAACCGGTCTATGAAGATTAAAGTTAACAAAAAATATAAAAGGAGAACGGTAAAAATAACAAGAAATGTTAAATTGTATCCGGTAAAAAACATTAAAATAGGTTTACAGGGGCAACTCCATTATATTACAACAAAAAAAGGAACAGATTCTGAAAAGATATTTGATGCCCTTGAGAAAGGAATAAAAGCTCTTAAGGAAAAGAAAATATTCAAAAAAGCTTTTGTTCAATCAGGCTGCATTAACTATAGAGTTGTTGATTGGAAACAGATTTTCTAAAATAATATACAAGAGTGTAACATCTTTTAACTCAAGGGAAGTATTACAGATTCCTCACTATAAATTAAAATGAGGTGCGACATTCGTAATAAATCTGAAGAGAAACACTTATTAAATGCTCTAGATTCTTATAAAAGAAATCTTATAGTAATCTCAAAAGACCTGAAGATTTTGGCTGCCAGCCAGGTCTCAATGGAGAAAGAGAACCGGAATATTATTGGGCGATATTGCTATGAAGCCTTATATAAAAGAGGATCAACCTGTGTTGGATGTGTTGTCAATGATGTTCTGAAATCTGGAAAACCTGTTCTTAGATATGGCAAGGATGATCCACTGATACTTGATTCAGAACCTTGTCTTTACTGTTACCCTATCATCGAAGATGGAAAAATAGAGACCCTTGCAATACTTGAGTACGATATTCCCTCAATAGAGAACATAGAATTAAGATTAAACAGAACAAGCGCATTCCTTAAAAACCTAATCAATAGTGCCGTAGATGGAATAATCTCCTGCGATAAATCAGGTAAAATTCTAATTTTCAATGAAGCGGCCTCAAAAATGAGTAACTATTCCACAGGGTATGCCCTCAAATATCTCAATATCAGAGATCTGTACCCTAAGGGTGTTGCCTATGATATTATGGAAAAATTGAGGTGTGAAGATCACGGTGGTGTTGGTAAATTAGATTCTTACAGGATAGATACAAAAACAGATGATAATAAAAAGGTTCCAATCAGATTAAGTGCTTCCGTTATTTATGATAGCAAAGGTGATGAGATTGCAACCATTGGGATTTTTCACGACTTAAGAAATTCTCTCAGTATGGAAGCGGATCTCGAGAAAACACAGAGTCAGTTGCATCAGGCAGAAAAGATGGCTTCAATAGGAAAACTTACTGCAGGAGTAGCTCATCAGCTTAACAATCCACTTGGTAGCATCATTTTATTTTCAAAATTAATGATGGAGGATTATGACCTTCCGGAAAAAGCTATTGAAGATCTAAAAAGAGTTTTAAGTGATGCCCAAAGATGCAGTGATATGGTGAAAGAGTTATTAGAGTTTTCCAGACAGACAAAACATGAGATGAACTTTATTGATATTAATACAATAATTGACAAAGCTGTATTCTTAATTGAGACCCAATCAATTTTCCAGAATATTGTTATCGAAAAAGAGATGAAAATTAACCTTCCCAATGTAAGAGGAGATCAGCAACAGTTAAGCCATGTATTCATGAATATAATTTTAAATGCTGCAGATGCTATGGATGGTTCCGGAAAGCTTTTTATTCGTTCCTGTTTAGATGAAAATAGTAAAAATGTTATTGTTGAAATTGAGGATACTGGTCCCGGTATAGATGATAGTATTGCAAAAATGATATTTGAACCATTCTTTACCACAAAGGAGGAAGGGAAAGGGACAGGGCTTGGCTTGAGTATGGTTCAGAGCATTATTGATACCCATGGCGGTAAAATCTCTGTTGAGAAGGGTAAAGGTGGTGGTGCAAAGTTTTTACTTGAATTTTCAACAAATTAATCGGAGAAATTTATATTTTGAGTAATGAAATCTTTAAGGTTCTGGTTGTTGATGATGAAGAAGGTATAAGAGATGGCTGTAAAAGAGTTATTGAAAGAATGGATTTTCCTGTTGAAACAGCAGAAAATGGTGAAATAGCTATAGAGAAATTCAAGAAGGACAAATATTCAATTATACTTTTAGATCTTAAAATGCCTGGTATGGATGGAATTTCAGTATTAAAAGTTATAAAGGAGATAGATCCTGCCGTTATAATCATAATCATTACAGGATATGCAACAATAGACACAGCTATTGAGGCTATGAAGCAGGGTGCCTACGATTTCATATCAAAGCCTTTTGAACCTGAACATTTAAGAATAGTTTTTAATAAAGCCAGTGAGAAACTTTTTTTAGAGTTGGAACGAACAAGACTTCAGGCAGAAAAGCAAAGTATGCTTCTAGACCTTGCAGAAGAAAAAAGTAGAATAAGAAGCATAATTGACTTTCTACCTAATGGATTGTTTGTAACAAACGCTGAAAACAAAGTTGTTTTTATGAACACAGTTTTCAGGTCAGATTTTGATATTACTGTTGATGAAGGCTTATCAATCGATTCATACACAGATAACAAAACATATATTAAACATATTGAATCCTTTTTAGATCTGACACCAGACGATGATGAGATCCCACATTTTGAACTGAAATTACCTAATGGGAAGTTTCTTCTTTCCCAGGGAAAACCAATTTTTAGAGGAGATATTTCTGTAGGTTCCGTATTTATATTTTTAGACATCACAGAGATCAAAGCCCTTGAAAGCTTAAAGGCTGACTTTGTTGCAAAAGTTACACATGAATTAAGATCTCCTCTTGCAACTATTCATGAGCAATTAGCCGTGGTTATGAAAAATATGCCTGACACTTCAGAAAAAGATGATAAGTATATTTTATCAAGAGCAAAAGAGAAAACAAAAGGCTTAATTTCTCTTATAAGCGATCTCCTTGATATGTCCAGAATTGAAGAGGGAGTCCACCATTATGATACAAGGAAAGTAAATATTCCATATGTTCTTGAAAATATCGTGGATTTTTTAAGGTCAAGGGCTGATAGTAAAAAACAGAGCCTTACATATGAATGTCATGGAAATGTTCCTGAAATAACAGGTAATCAACCTTCCATAGAAAGCATTTTTGGTAACCTTATTACCAATGCTATTATCTATACACCGGAAGAAGGTAGTATATTTGTAAAGGTTTCATTAAAAGACAAGTATATTAGCGTTGAAGTAATAGATACTGGTTATGGAATGGATAAAAAACATATAGATAAAATATTTGATAAATTCTACAGGGTAAAAGATGACAATACCAGATTTATAACTGGTACCGGACTTGGTTTGCCAATTGTAAAAGCACTGGTTGAAGCTCTTTCAGGTAAGATAGTTGTTGAAAGTAGTCCCGGTAAAGGAAGTACTTTCACAGTTTTACTACCTTTTGATAATTAACAGGTAACCTCTAATATTCAATTGTTTCCTTTTATTTTTGTATAAAGGTTCACTATATATAACTATTATCGGTTCATTATCAGAGATATAATCAAGGTCATTATTATTCTTGCACCCAACAGATGTAAGTAGTTTTTTATTTCAAAGGCAACACTATTTGTACAGTTATCCGTAAAAACCATGCCCTGATCAGCCATATCATCTCTGTGAATAATAGGAAACGCTAACTTACCATTCTGTTGGATCATCTCCACGTAACCTAATGTAATGTATAATTCCTTAACAGTTGTTATGTATTTGAATTTATATTTCGAAATGGCCTTTATGTACCTATATATATTAGTATATTTCTGTTTTTTATATGAATATTCTAAAAAAAAGTGTATAATTACATAATTGTCAAAATATCTATTGGGAACCCTCTAATAATTAGATTTTTTGATGAAATACAAGGCATGATCAAAAATAACGAGCTGACTTTACAACATTTTTTCTGGTAACAACGAAGTATTTCTCAAAAAGAGCAGTTATTAAAGATCCCCTATTATTAATAATAAAATTTGTCCTAAAAAAATTTTTTAAACCACTTTTATAAGAGGTATGAAATGGGAAAAATTAAATCTATTAAATATAAACTATTGATAGGGGGAATGATTGTATTATTGGTTCCCATTATTATTTTAAGTGTCATTTCAATTACTAAATCTTCAAATGAATTAAAAAAACTCTCTACAGGACAGCTTAAAAATATCGCAGTTGATTTGAACAGTGCAGTAGACAATCTTATGAAAGTTGAAGTTATACTTGCAAACTCCATAGCTGCAGATAAAAACATAAGGGAATCTATTAACAAAGTCAACAATTCCGGGCATGAAGAGCATGGAGATGTTGTTAATAATGTTCAGGAAAGCCTGAAAGAAAAATTTCAAAAAATGGGAGATACCTATCAGGGAATTTTCGTAACTGATAAAGAAGGTTTCCTTTTTACAGGAATTTTAAATAGTGGAAAAGAATACAGAGGATCAAATATAAAAACCCGGGGTTATTTCCAAAAAGCAAAAAGTACTGGAAAAACTGTAATAAGTGATTTTGTAAGGTCAAAGAGTACAAAGAAACTTATATGTGTTGTGTGTGTTCCGGTTTTTTCTGATTCTAATGAGTTTATAGGATCTGTGGGCCTTGTTATAAAAGTAGATTTTCTTGATGAACTAATATCCACCAAAACTATTGGTAAAACCGGGTACTCGTTTATGATTAATAGTAAAGGTGTAGTTCTTGCACACCCAAACAAAAAATTCATTCTAAGCCTTGATATTACAAAACTTGAAGAATTAAAAGGTCCTGCGAAGAAAATGATGTCAGGAACAGAAGGTTTTGTTGGTTACACTTTCAAAGGTACAGAAAAAACATCAGGATATGGGAAAGTTAATATTGTTAAATGGTTTGTTGTAACCACACAAGACAATGATGAATTTTTCGCCGCATCAAGATCGATACGTAACAATAGCTTTATTGTTGCCTTTATAGCCATAATTATAGTTATTGTTTTTATTTTCTTTGGTTCTAAAAAAATTGTTGATCCAATCAATGCTGCAGTTAGTGGATTAAAAGATATAGCTGAAGGTGAGGGAGATCTCACCATGAGGCTAAGTGTTCAAACTCAGGATGAAGTTGGAGAGCTCGCATCATGGTTTAACAATTTTATAACAAAGCTTCAAGCTATAATGAAACAAATTGCCGATAACTCTGGAATGGTTCGTACATCTGCAGATGACTTGTCAAACATATCCACAGATATGACAAAAAAAACTGATGAGACATCTCAAAGGTCAAACAATGTTGCTGCTTCAACTGAGGAGATGAATGTAAATATTAACAGTGTTGCTGCGGCAATGGAGGAATCTTCTGCAAATCTTGATATTGTTGCATCTGCAGCTGAAGAAATGACTTCAACTATTGCTGAGATCTCAAATAATACTGAAAATGCAAGATCAATATCGAACAAAGCTGTGGACCATGCAAACGAAGTTTCAAAAAAAGTAAAAATTCTTGAAGCTGCTTCTGAACAAATTAATGATGTGACTGAGTCTATTAGTGATATATCTGAGCAAACTAACCTTCTGGCTTTAAATGCTACAATCGAAGCTGCAAGAGCAGGAGAAGCTGGTAAAGGATTTGCTGTTGTTGCAAACGAAATTAAAGAACTCGCTCAACAAACAGCCCAGGCAACACAAAATATAAAAAGCCAGATAACGGATATACAGCAAACAACAAACTCGGCTGTTGGTGATATAAACCAGATATCAAGCATCATAAAAGATATGAACGAAATTATTGTTACTATTGCTACAGCAATTGAAGAACAATCAATAGCAACAAAGGAAATTTCTGATAATATCTCCCATGCAAGTACTGGAATTCAGGAAGTAAATGAAAATATTAATCAGAGTTCAGTTGTCTCAAATGAAATATCAAGTGATATCTCAGCTGTAACAGGTGCAGTATCTGATATATCTTCAAGTAGCGGGAATGTGAAGAAAAGTTCTGATGACCTTTTAAATATGGCTGAAGAACTTAACAAGATAGTTGGTAGTTTTAAAGTATAATTTTTTATTTCAAATAACAGGGATAGCATATTTGCTATCCCTTATTTTGGTGATTTTGTAAAATTTCGAAAAACAAGATAATGATGTTAAACAGACGATACTTCTTCAAGATATTTTATACCGATTCCATATTTTGCCCCTGATACATCTGCAACTTTGACACATCGCACCACTTTAGCATTAAAAACGGATCTGTATCCTATCATCTTGACACAAAGATCAGTTCCGGTAACAACTTCATAATCTGAGTTGAAAAACATTCCTCCCATACTGCAATTTCCCATACTGGCGTTATTATATGAGTCTTTTCCAATTTCAGTGTAAACAATATCACTAAGATCTTCATACCTCTCATGTTTTCTTTTATCCATGGATGATAACCCTCCTTCTTCTTGTTTACTATTATGCAAATAACAAAATAAATGTTGTTTAGGGAACCTCTAATAACTGTATTTCAATCAAAGTACTAATTATTCGAGTTCACATTACTTAATTCGTAGTTGAAAAATTCAGGATCAGAATACATTATGTTTACCAGTAATTACATTTTACTGGAGTCAGATCTACTTTGTCAAATTTGTTAGCTTCAATATTTGGAAAAAATGGAGAAGATAAAAAGTATCAACGAGTTTGAGAATATGCTAAAAAAATCTGACAGTTAATGAAATGTCCATCTGGGGAAAAAAGATCTTAAACCATGCAAACATATGATTGAGTACTGGCATACAGAATTTGTAAATTCAGGAAACCCTGATTGGAAACATGTTCAGAATGAAGCTGTTTAAAGTCAGTCCTGTGGAAAAAGACTTATTTCACGAGGGTAAATGTAAAAGGGTGGAGAAAAAAGACCATTTATACCTATTTATTTATCCTGATAATTTTCAGATGCTTTTTCCAAAGCAACTTTAAATTTTAATAGATATGAAAAAGAAAACTAAAACTAAAGGTTAATAGTTAAATCTTCTTTAATGGAAAATAAAAAAACATGAAATATGATAAATCTAAAAATACAGCAGGTTCGAGTGATGAAGCTCATAAACTCCGTGAGAAAATCCTCTCACTTGAGGAGGATATTGGCAACCTCCGGAAAGTAAATGCAGCTTTGATCGAATCCGAAGATAAATACCGAACGATATTTGAGACAACAGGAACTGCAACCATTGTCATTGAAAATGATAAGATCATTTCCATGGTGAATACCGAGTTTGAGAATCTTTCGGGGTATACCAGGGATGAAATTGAAGGAAAACAGGTCTGGACAGATTTTATTGATGAAAGCGACATTAAAAGGATGAAGGAGTATCATAAAAAACGTAGGAATACTCCTGATCTAGTACCAAGAAACTATGAATGCCTATTGAAGGATAAATATGGTGATTATAAGACTGCAATATTGACAGTGGCTTTGATTCCTGGAACACGCCAGAGTGTCGCTTCAGTAAGAGATATTACAGAACGGCGAAAGGCAGAAGAAGCGCTGAAGTCTTCTGAGGAAAAATTTTCTAAGGCTTTTAAATCAAGTCCTCAGGCGATGATGATCTCAACACTGGATGAGGGGCGTGTGGTTGATGTAAACGATACACTTCTTGATATTACGGGTTATAATAAAAAGACAATTGTCGGCCTGACTCAGGAAGAGTTCCATTTATACGAGGGGATGGGGTATAAAGATTTCGTTAAAGATATAAGTTGCTCTGGCCGGATTAAAAATAAGGATGTTATATTTAGAACCACTGAAGGAGAAATACGTTACGGATATTTATCAGCCGAAATTATTAACCTTCAGGGTACTCCGTGCATGCTAACATCAATCAGTGATATCTCAGAACAACGAAGGCTTGAAGCAGAGATCCTGAAAATCAGTGAAGCGGAACGTCGCAAAATCGGACATGACCTCCATGATGACCTTGGGCAGCATCTGGTAGGGGTTGAAGCCTTGAGCATCCTTTTGAAACAACGGTTAGAAAATGAAGAACATCCGGAAACCTATCGGGCTGAAGAAATTTTCTTACTGATCAGAGAAGCGACAAAAAAAACGAGGAATCTTGCAAAAGGACTTTGTCCGGTGAATATGGACGAAGGAGGGCTTGTCTCTTCAATTATTGAATTCTCAAAACATATTGAAAATGTTTTTAGTGTCTCCTGCCAGTTTAAATGTGATCAGCCGCTTAAAATCGGGAATAATAGAATTGCCACAAATTTATATCATATTGTACAGGAAGCAGTAAATAACGCTTTACGCCATGGTAAAGCTAATCGCTTGTGCATCGTCTTGACTTTGGAAGAGGAAACTGTGATGCTTACAATTACGGATAATGGTTGCGGTATTGGTGAAATTGAAAACAAATCCGGTCTTGGATTGAGGATTATGGAATACAGAGCTAAAAGTATTGGAGCACATTTGGAAATTACAGCTAACAAAGAAAAAGGGACAAGGGTGACATGCACCATAAATCAAGAATTTTTATTGTAGACGATCATCCCATTTTCAGAAAAGGTTTGGGTCAGCTGATTAATGAGGAAAGTGATATGATCGTTTGTGGTGAAGCGGAAGAGGTTAATGAAGCAAGACGTGCGATTGAACAAACCGAACCTGATATGGTTATTGTCGATATTACCCTGAAAGACAAAAGCGGTCTTGAGCTTATTAAATATCTTCACGATGAATATGAAGATATCCCGGCACTTGTCATTTCCATGCATAACGAATCCCTTTACGCCGAACGTGCCCTCAAGTCAGGTGCCCGCGGGTATATAATGAAGGAGGAAATGACCACAAATGTAATACACGCAATACGTCATGTTCTTCAGGGGAAAATCTATGCAAGTGACAATGTTATTAATACACTTCTCGGCAAACTGGGCAGTAAATCCGAGCTTTCTTCAAATCCTGTGGAGTCACTATCAGATCGCGAACTTGAAGTTTTCCAGCTTATTGGAAAAGGTTTTGGGAGAAAAGAAATTGCCGATATACTTGGTGTCAGTGTAAAAACAATTGGTAGTTATCGTGAGATAATCAAGCGAAAACTTAATCTAAAAAACGCCCCTGAGCTTATGAAACGAGCCATTGAGTGGCGTAACACCAGTGGGCGCTGATAGTCTCTGCTTGGGAAACTTCTAATATCAGCCCCTCATCCATGTTATATGAGTTTGATACTAATATTAAAACATAGGTCTTTTGCCTATGTTCAATCCATTCTTTTACCTATTCTTAAAACAGCTATCTGAGGATTCTTTATTTATATTTGATTCGATATGAATATTGGAACACTGTTTTCCAACTGAAACAAACTTCTAAACCAGAAGTTTCTTTTTAGCTAAGCGTATGAATTGATACCAAATTCTTAAAAAGATGTAGATCAACTCATATTCGAATATCTATGGTTTTACTTAAAATAAGGATCGGAAAAAATGAATCAATCACAACCGGTTATGTCCAATGATGTTGAAAAATGTGTCGATGAAATTATTAAACGTGTTGGTAAAACCATTGTATTTGGTATGCCCCTTGCGCTTGGTAAATCATATCATATCGTTAATGAACTTTACAGACGTGCCAAGGAAGATCCCGAAATAAACCTGACGATTATGACCGCCCTTGCCCTGGAAAAACCGGGCTGGTCAAGTGATTTGGAACGACGAATGTTGGCACCCATTGTAGAACGCATTTGGAAAGGGGTTCCGGATTTTGATTATATGGCTGATTTAAGGGCTGGTATACTTCCGAAAAACGTTACTGTGCGGGAATTTTTTTGCAAAGCCGGTGGTTATATTAACGTTGCTCATGCACAACAGGAATATGTCAGTTCAAACTATACCCATGCTGTTCGTGACATTGTACTTAATGGTATCAATGTATATTGTCATGCAGTTGCAAAAAAAACAATCGACGGAAAGGTGTTCTATAGCGATAGCTGTAATTCAGATATGGCAGAGTTGGTTGATTACTGTAATGAGAACAATATCCTTCACGTTGGTCATGTTAATAATGAACTGCCCTTTATGTTTGGTGATGCAGTTAACATCTCTGATCGATATGATATGATTTTAGAAGGTGAACAATACCATTTTCCATTATTCAGCATTCCAAAGGCTTCTATTACCACACAGGATTATATGATCGGTTTATATGTGAGCACTCTGATCAAAGATGGTGGAACCCTTCAGATCGGTATAGGTTCCCTTGGGGACGCTATTGCCTGTGGATTAATCCTGAGACATACACATAATGATATCTACAAACAGATTCTTGCAGAATCAGGTATAGATAAGAAATATGGAAACCTGATAAATGAAGTAGGTGGCAGAGACACATTTGAAGAAGGCCTTTATGGTGCCACTGAAATGTTTGTGGAGGTTTTTGTCAAACTGTACAAGGCCGGCATCGTGAAACGAAAAGTTTTTGGAAATGTGGCGATTCAAAAACTTCTCAATGAAGGAACCCTAAAAGAAAAAATTACACCTGAAGCTGTAGATTCTTTGTTGCAGGAAGACTTTTTTAGTCCTGTCATGACCGAAGAAGGGTTTGATATTTTACAAAAATACGGAATTCTTCGTGAAAATCTGTCATTCAAAGATTATCGCATTGTAAACGGTTCATCTTCCTGGTCTGTTGATTTTAGAGATCCGGAAAACAGAAAGCTTCTTGTTGAAAATTGTCTGGGAGATAATCTGAAAAACGGCGTACTTCTCCATGGTAGCTTTTTTATAGGCTCCAATGGATTTTATAATGAGCTTAGGGAAATGGATGACGAAGAACGCAGCATGTTTGAGATGACTGGCGTAGACACAGTTAACCAGCTCTACGGAAATGAAAGATTAAGAGCTCTTCAGAGGAAAGAAGCCAGATTTGTAAATGCTGGTATGAAACTTTCCATTTTAGGTAACGTCTGCTCTGACGGGCTTGAAAACGGAACAGTTATTTCCGGTGTTGGAGGGCAATATAATTTTGTTTCCATGGCCCATGCTCTTCCTGATGGTAGATTGATTATGATGATACGAAGCACCAAACAAAAAGGAGCTGATACTCTTTCAAACATTGTATTCAATTACGGGCATACTACAGTTCCGCGTCATCTAAGGGATATAATTGTTACAGAATACGGTATAGCAGATCTTTTAGGGAAATCTGACAAGGATGTAATTGCTTCTATTTTGAATATTACTGACTCAAGATTTCAAGATGATCTTCTTGCAAAAGCCAAGAAATCAGGGAAAATCCCCCAAGAATACAAAATTCCGGAAATCTACAGAAACAACACACCTGAGCGTTTGGAATCCAAATTAGAATCATATCGGAATAATTATTTCAGTCCGTTCCCTTTTGGAACTGATTTTACAGACCAGGAAATTGTTATTGGTAAAGCTCTGAGAGGATTAAAAACATCCCTTAATACCAATAAGGTTGGAACAATAAAAGGGTTGATAAAACAATTGATCGGTAAAGTTCCTGAATCATCAAACGTGTATCTTGAAAGAATGGATCTTGATATCACCAGATCGCTTAAGGAGAAAATGATGCAAAAAGTTGTTGTCTATGCATTGAAATCCTCTGGTGGAATTTAATACTTACGCAAAATTCATTATTTACAGGAACAAGAAAACTCCAACTCGTTTGTTTCTTGCTTTTTAGAAACAAACTGATCGTATCAGTTGGAGTTTTTTAATTATGGTTGTAATATCGTATTTTACATCCACTCATAATTTTTTAATAATATCTGTTGCAAAGCCGATTACCTTATTATTTTGGACATAGTTATAAGGAGGAAAAGGTTCCATGATTATTTGAATAAAGAATTATTTATTAATGGGAACCTCTAATAATTAAAATTTTGGATGAAATACAGGCATTTCAAAAAATAACGAGCCGATTTTATTACAGTTTTTTTTGGAAATAACAATGTATTTCGCCAAAAGAGAGGGTTATTAGAGATTCCCTAATAATAATTTGAAATATTTCATGAATTTCCGTGGTGAGGCCAAAGATCTCAAGTATCAGGTAAAAGTATTAAAAAACTTATATGATGGGTTCGCAAAACGCGCTTAACCTTTTCAGTTTAGAAAAGCAAACCTTAGAAAAAGCATCAGCAGCATTAATGGTGGTTGTCTTTGTTTGACATCATCTTACATTAGATGTAAATAGGATAGTTTCCAAACAATAAAGGAAAAATTAAATAAAAAAATGGTTCAAAGAAACTTAAATATAATATATTTTCTAATTGCACTTTTACTGTTCACATTCTGTATTCCAGGCAGCTATGCTGGTGATAGAAAAGTTTACTTAACAACAATTAAGACCGTTGCACATCTTAAAACAGGAGAAGAGGTTAGGCCTATTGTCCATACTCAATATACAAGAGATAATAAATATTCTGAGGCGTATATCAAGTCAACCTTCGGAGAAATAATTATTGAAGTTCTTAAACAATACTCTTTAAAACAGATACTTTTTTCTAAAAGAAAAATTGAACGTCAGCTTTTTCGTTCACTGAATTCAAAATATCCTGAAAACATTTATTTGAAGCAGATTAATATTACAAGTTTTAATTTGTCAAAAAAGTTACAAAATGATCTTGATAAAATAAGCCTTTTAATACAGGAGCTCAAAAGAGTAGACAAGAAAATGATTCGTGACAAACAGGAACTGAAATATTTAAAGTTGAATCTGAAAGCAATTAAAAAGAGTGGTAAAAAAATTAATGAAAAAATGAATATAAGACTTAATCAATTAGCACATAATATTGATAATTACCCCCTGAAGGCAAAAGCTTTAAAAGAAGAAAAGCTAACCATACAAAAAAGAATTGGTTTATTGGACTCGTTTTAGTTTTTATGGAAGTGGTATTAAACATTAAAATCCTGCAAAGAAGTTCACGCTATGCTTCAATACCATTTGAATTCTCCCAATTAATTATTTATTCATTAGATTCCAGCAAGATCCAGATCACTACAATCTATTTTAGGGATACGTTTTTTCATTTTCTTTTCAATAACTTTAAAGTGATGCTCCTCTTCAGGAGATATAAGAGAGATTGCTTCACCAGTTGATTCTGCACGACCTGTTCTTCCAATGCGGTGTACAAATACTTTTGGTGAACGAGGCAATTCATAATTGATAACATATGGCAAAAATTCAATGTCGATCCCTCTGGACAGTAAATCTGTTGCAACCAAAACCCTAAGCTTATCATGTTTAAATTTAGTTAAAAGATCTGTTCTTGCTCCCTGCTTTTTCCTTCTGTGGATTGATTGAGCATCAATCCCACTTTTTCTTAACTTGTCTGCTACTCTATCAGCCCTTGCAACGGAGGATGTGAAAATTAATACCTGAGACATCCCTTTACTCTTTATCAAATAACGAAGAAGTGGTCCTTTTTTTTCCTCAGCAATGAAATATGCTGATTGAGTTATCAGATCGATATTCTCTTCCTGAGACTCAATTTTTATAACAATGGGGTCATGTAGAATAATTTGATTTATATTAGAGATATCGTCATTTAGAGTCGCTGAAAACAAAAGGTTTTGACGCCTTTCAGGCAGAAAATCTATTATCTGGTTAACCTCTTTTTTAAAGCCTTTATTAAGTATTTTATCAGCTTCATCCAGCACCAGAGTTTTTACTTCAGATAGATGTACTGCATTAACATCAACTAATTCGAGCAGACGCCCAGGTGTTGCAACTAAAACATTCACATTCTGCAAAGCTTTCATTTGTGGGTTTATTGAAGCACCTCCAAAAACAGCCTGAGATTTTATCTTTTGAGACATTGCTCTGGCAAACAATGTGAATACATCATTTACCTGCACTGCAAGTTCTCTTGTTGGCACTAATACTAATGTTGTGACATGTCTGCTTTTTAAAACGATGTCTTTCTGTAAATTCATAAGAACAGGCAAAACGTAACTGGCTGTTTTTCCCGAACCAGTTTTTGCAATACCCAAAACATCATTTTTATTAAGAATAGCAGGTATTGCTTCTTCTTGGATGGGGTAAGGTCTTATGTAATTTTGAGCCTCTAATATTTTTAAAAATGATGGAGACAACCCCATATTATTGAATGTCATAATTGTTTGTTCCCTATACTTTGTAAAAAAATCTTATATCTGTAATACAGGGTTCCGTCCCGAAAACAACCTGTACCCCAGAGTTTTTAAATCTTATCTGTTTTTCATATAAACTCTAAATCTATCTTTTTTTGAGTTAATGAAAAGTGTAAAAAGCTGGAGTATATTCATTTTCTTTCGTTTAAACAACATTTTTAAAGAAGCAGTAACAATTGTTCCCGGAACCTTAGAAATGCTATTCCGCTTTTTCCGATGAAGGGTCAGACATTTTTTAGGACAGGTTGAAACACACAGCCCACATCCAATACAACGTTTTTTGTCAATTCTAAGAATCTCACTATCCAAACAAATTGCATTTGTCTGGCAGCGTTTGATGCAAACACCACAATTGTTGCATCCATCTTCATCTTTTTTTACAATAAAAGGAGTTGATACAAGATCTGCAGGTTCAGGGTAATTGTTCAATGTTCTCAATACACCGCAGCAACACCCACAACACAGGCAAATCCAGGTTATATCTTTTCCATTGCTTGGTTGAATTACAAGGCCTGATTTATCTGCCTGTCTTAAAATCCTTATTATCTCTTGTTTTGCAACACTCTTCCCAAGTCCGTTTCTAACATAATAGTCATTTTGATCTCCAAAAGAGATACAGGATTCAATGGGTTTTTCACAACCTTTACCGGATTTTTTCTGCTCCAGTCTGCAAATACAGGGAGTAACAACAAAATTTTCCTTTTTGTTCAGCAATTTTTCTGCCTGCTCATAGGACATTATTCTTTGCCGGGTATCTATGCTTTTTTTTACAGGAACAATCCTCATTTGTGGAGCCTTTTTCCAATCCTCCGGTTTAAAAAGGTGGGGAATGTATTCATCCATCATCCGAACCAGCTCCTGATCCAGAGAACCAACCTGATATTCCCAAATACCAACTACGAACTGAGCAGCCATATAAACATCAGGTTTTTCGCGCTCTTTTGTACTGAATATCAAACCTTTATCTGCCATTTTATCAAGCATTACGGCTGTTTTGCCTAAATGCATACCACTTCGAAGGGATATAACTTCTGCTGTTTCAGAAATTAAAGCCAAAGAGCAGGCAAGATACGCTTCATCTCTTGAAAAAAGCTTCTTCAATATTCGTATTTCAACACCGGAGGAGGTTTCAGGATATCCCCCCGGAAGTTTATCAAGATGGATGGCAAGTTTTTTGTACAAATCAGTCTTGTTTGGTAAAGAGGTCATAATAAATTCTTAAATCCCGGTCAAAAAGCTTATGTATAAAAATTATCAATTTTATTCAAACTATTATTATTAACATTATAACAACTCTTCTTATAAATACAGATAAAGATACTATCTTAAAAATCAGAAATCATTTTTGTATAATTCAATCTTAATTTATACGAGGGAACCTCTGATAATTATCCTCTTCATTATTTTTTAATTTTTCAAAGTTGAGTAACAAATATAGAATACCTAAAGTTTTATGAAATAAATGTCGATAAATGAACGGGATAGTGCCGTCTTTGAATATGTCTATCTGTACTGATGCGTTAAATAGATGTTTAGATAAATTTTCCCTTTTGTTTCATAGTAAAAAGGGATAATAAGCATATAATTTTAAATTATGATTTTTGAAAGTTATAAATGAGTCTTGTTATAAACACAAATATAGTTTCTGAAAGAGCTATAAACCAGCTCTCTCGTACTGGTGAAGCTATTTCCAAATCTGTTGGTAAGGCATCTTCAGGAAAAAGAATAGTTACATCAGGAGATGATGCTGCGGGGTTAGCAATTGCTGATAGAATGGAATCCCAACACAGAGGGTATTCACAGGCAATCAGAAATGCATCGGATGGAATTTCAATCGTGCAAACTGCTGATGGGGCCCTGTCTGAATATGTAAACATAATAAACACAATAAGAACGAAAGCCATTCAGGCTGCAAATGCTGTTAATTCGTCTCAGGATAGAATGTCCATTCAGGATGAGATAAACCAGCTTCTACAGGAATCAGAAAGAATATCAAATGACACAATGTTTAATGAATCCAAACTTCTTACGGGAGAATTTTCAAATAAAAAACTTCATGTGGGAGCAGAGGGTAATGAGAACATAGTACTTTCAATTCCAAGTGTTGCTCCTTGTGATATTGGCCATACGGAATCAATGAATTTGAAGATAGGAGATGGTTGTTCATCTATTAAGGTAGATTATGAGAATTTTCTTCCACAGGCAAAGGAAGCTTTTGAATATGCAAAATCCATATGGGAAACAATCTTAGGGTCATCCGTTGAAATTAAAATTAACGCAGAAATGAAAAATATGGATTCAGGTTCAATTTTAGGCGGATCAATTAATAAAACACCTGTTATACTTGGAAAAACCGCCTTTGTTCCAGCTCTTTCAAATGCTATTACAGGATCGGACAACAATGGAAGTGAAGAAGAGATTTCGATGGTGTTTAACACAGATCCATCTGTTGACTGGTATTTTGGAACTAAAGGAAAGCCTGGTGAAAATCAATATGACTTTGCAACTGTTGTAATGCATGAGATTGGTCATGGATTAGGTATCTCAAGCCAATGGTGGGATAGCTTTACTTCAGTTTATGATAGTTTCCTTCTACATGGAGAATCTGGCAAAACCATTGAAGAGATGGATGAGATTATCGAAAGATATTTTGCTGTTCAAAGTAATGATATTACATGGAAAGGTGAGAAAGGTATTGAAGCTGATGGTGGTCTTAAACCTGTGATTTATGCTCCTTACAATTATAGATTTGGTTCAAGTATCTCTCATCTTGATGAATACATTTATAATAAAGAGAGTGGAAATGCCTTAATGACACCTGCTACTGAACAGGGAAATGCTATACACACTCCAGGCCCTGTTGTACTTGGTATGTTACAGGATATGGGCTGGACAGGAACGACTAATAAGGAAGGACTAAAAGGTGTTAATGTTCTTAATTACCGTGAAGCAATGAATACAATTAAATCATGCGACAAAGCAATCCTTGAGATTGATCAGACCAGAAGTAAAATGGGTGCTCTTCAGAATCGTCTAACTTCAACAGTTTCTAATCTTTCAAATGCACATATAAATATCTCATCTGCAAAATCGGTTATTAGTGATTTGGATTACGCCTCTGAAACCAGTAACCTTGCGAGACTTCATGTATTAAATGAAGCAGGCCTTGCTGCTGTTGCAGGTGCAAACAAAACTCCCGGTGTAATCCTTTCATTGTTAGCCTGATAACTTATGAGAACCTCTAATAATGAGAATTTTTGATGAAAAATAGCGTTTATAAAAGCTTTTAGTTTTATAAAATCTCTGCATAACAAAAACAACGGGTTGATTTTACTACAGTTTTATTTTTGTTATATCTGTGTTTCGCAAAAAGATCAGTTATTAGATGTTCCCAATAAGGTATCTGACCTGTCAAATTATCCCGTCCACCAAGCTATATTTTTCCATAATATAAGCCTTGTTTTTTTTAATGGATGGCCTGAGCTCATTCTTTACCCATGTTTGTAGATCATCATAGCTTGCATAAAATGAAGATAGTGAAGCATCAAGACCAAATTTCTACATGGCTGAATTCCCGCTATATTCATTTTTTAGAAAATCTCTGTAAGTAAACTCCCCTAGATCAAATTTAACAGATGTAACATCCCCTTTGGCTGAGGTTTGTTCAACAAGTTCTCCAAAAGCATTATTCTTATATTTCCAGAATCCCATATCCGGATCTGTCATTGTGGTTTTAAATCCTGTTGTACCATCAAAGCCTTTTGTTTCATCCCTTACTTTTCTCTGCATGGAATCGTAATAAGATGTCACTGGAGATAATCCGTCTGATGTTTCGGTAACTCTGTACTTTCCATAGTCAGACCAGGCGTACAACCAGATAGTTTTAAAGACTCTACAAATTTCTTTAATATTAACAGAATTTAATTTACGCTGTGATATAGCTTTTTATGGTACTCTAAAAACAAGAAAGGCGATTCAACAATTGAATCGCCCTCTTGAGTTAAATACTAAACTATAGACTACTTGCAGATTTCTCTGCAGAAATACAATTCTCTACCTATTAAATTTTCATTATCTTTTCAATAATATTTTCATTATTTTCCATTATTATTATAGCAGGCTCTCAATTCAGAGCTATTTTTAAATGTAAAATCCATATGTACAGATCTTTATCAAAACCTGATCCGGTAAGCCTATACTCACAATCAACAGAAGACAAATTTCGATAGAAATGGCCAATTAGTAAATGAACCATATTTTGTTAATGAAATGTGTGTTTACAACAAATAATATTAAAAATTCACTTATTACAAAAAAGAAAAGTATAAAATACAGAATTTATGTAATATTGATTCAGTTTCCTTATACTCGATTGACGACTCGAATCTCTTTGTGGTAGATTTATTAAATAACACGCCTTAGAAATACATAAAGCCCGGAGTAAAATTGATGATTGCAAAGAAAATGGTGAAAAAATTTCTTCAGATCAAAACATTGCCTCATATTGCATTTCAGCTCACACAGATGATATCTGAGGACAATAGCACAATGCAGGAATTTGAGTCAGTTATCAAACTGGACCCAACACTTGTTCTTAAAACACTTAAGCTCGTAAACAGTCCCTATTATGCACTGAGAAAAAAAGTTACAAGTATATCAGAGGCTGTTGTTTATATAGGTATGGAAAACCTGAGAAATATTATTGTGGTTTCAGCCATTAAAGATATTTATTCAAAAGAGTGTAAATCAGATTCATTTTCACGGGCGAAATTATGGTTACATTGTGCAGCAGTTGGTTTGTGCAACCAGATGGTATCAGAAAGAATAATGGGAGAAAAAGGTGAAGATCCATTTCTTTGCGGTATATTGCATGATATTGGGATGATTATTGAGGATCAGGTAGTTCCTGATGACTTTCTTGAAATATGTGATGAATTTAAAAAGAGTAAAACTTTAATTACTGATATTGAAAAAGAACATCTTGGAAGTAACCATTGTGAAATAGGTTCAATTCTTGCTGAGCACTGGAAACTTTCTGAAGATATACAAAATGGTATTAAGAATCATCACGAAATTGAAAATACCTTAGCACCAAACAATATTACAAGCATAACACAAATTGGAGAATATCTTGTTTCAAGAATGGGTTATTCATCATTGAACGGTATGAAGGGGACGCTACCGGCCCCACTATCTGAACATATGAAACAATATATTGGAGAATACAAGATGATAGCAATGGATCTGCCTGATGAATTGAATAAAGCAAAAGAGATATACAAAATTAATATATAAGGGGAACCTCTAATAATTAGAATTTTTGATGAAAAATAGCGTTTATAAAAGCTTTTAGTTTTATAAAATCTCTGCATAACAAAAAACAACGGGTTGATTTTACTACAGTTTTTTTTGTTATGACGCTGTGTTTCGCAAAAAGATCAGTTATTAGAGATTCCCATAAGTCTGGAGCTTAATGGATTTTCTAAACGACATATTTGAAGAGATTGAAGATGGTAACATCATATATGATGAACTAATTTTGTTTCTTCAAAGTGAGATTAGCGGGGTTGATTTTGTAATAGCAAAAAAGGGCTCTGAGATATCATCTGAAATCTTTGAAAAAGACTCAACCAGAAAACTTATTAAACTCGCAGAAGAAAAGCAGGATTTAGTTCATAGTTCAAACTGTATTTTTGCACGTTATATTAATAATTTTAAATGTGTTCTTATTTATAATGATCTAAATAAATACAAAAATCTTAATCATTCTGTTGATATTTGTTTGAGTCTTTTTTTCAAAAGTAAAGAACTTGAAAATGAGAGGATGCTATTAGGTATTCAGAAAAAACAGTTGAAAAGACAAATCGAGGTACTCAACAAGAAAAATCAGGAAATTCTTGAAGATAATCATAAAATTCATAAAATGAATCAGGAGCAGCAAGCTCTTTATACCAATAAACTTAACAGGGAACTGGAAAAAAGAACAAGAGAGTTGAAGGTTGCAAAAGATAAGGCTGAGGATTCTAACAGAGCTAAGAGTTCTTTTCTTGCTAATATGAGCCATGAAATAAGAACACCCATGAATGGTATTATTGGTATGACAGATCTCCTTTTAGACACTATATTGACAACTGAACAGGAAGATTATGTTAATTCAATTTACTCAAGTGCAGATGTTTTAACTTTTCTGATCAATGAAATTTTAGATTATTCAAAAATTGAAGCTGGAAAATTGGAGATTGAACACATCACATTTGATCTGTTTAAACTACTCCACGAAGTTCAAAACCTTATGGCACTTGCAGCGAAAAAAAACAGAGTTACTCTTAATCTTTCAGTTGAACCTTCAATTCCACAATATCTTATTAGTGACCCTGTGAGAATAAGACAGATTTTGATCAATCTTGTTGGTAATTCTGTTAAATTTACAAAAGATGGTGAGATTACAATAATCGTCGAACCTTTATATAAATTGAAAGGATCTGAAGTTACGTTAACATTCTCTGTAAAAGATACTGGAATTGGTATTCCTGATGACAGGTTAAAAAATCTTTTTGATGAATTTTCCCAGGTTGATATTTCAACAACAAGGAAATATGGCGGTACTGGCTTGGGGCTTACAATTTCCAAACAACTCACAGAACTTTTAGGTGGAACCATGTCTGTTAACAGTATAGTCGGCCAAGGTTCGATATTCTCTTTCACTGTTATCTTTAAAAAATCAAAAGAGGAAGATATTATTTCCGAAGAGGTTGAGGAGATAGTAACTAAAAATGAATCAAAAAAGGATCTGGATGTTCTTCTTGTGGAGGATAACAAGATGAATCAAAAAGTTGCAATGAAGATGCTCTCAAAATTAGGACACAGAGTGGATTTGGCAGAAGATGGTGAAAAAGGAATAACTGCTTTTAAAGAGAAGAAGTATGACATTATATTGATGGATGGACAAATGCCGGTTCTGGATGGATTCAAAGCCATTAAAATAATTCGTTCAATCGAAGAGGAATCTGTAAAAAAAGGAAAATTCATTGAAAGAACCCCGGTAATAGCAGTCTCTGCAAGTGCTATGAAAGGTGATAAAGACCTATTCATTGAAGCAGGTATGGATGATTATCTATCGAAACCCATCAAAAAAAATAGCCTTGATAAAGTCATACAAAAGAATGTTAAATAATCTTTTTCATATATATACTAACTCCCTTGTTTGGTTCAAATTTCTCTGATATAAGGAAACTTCTAATATCTGGAATTTTGTTTGAAATACAGATTATAAAAGCTTTAGTTTTATAAAATCTCTGGTGAGAAAAAAATAACGAGCTGGTTTTATAACAGTTATTTTTTTGAAACAATTCTGTTGTTTTGCTTTTTAAAAACAACTTAAATAGTTCGATCAAAACAAACAAAACTAAAGCCTTTTGTGTTACAGGCAGTTATTGGAAATTTCCATAATCAAAAAACTAACCTGCATTATTTTAGTGGAGATAAAATGAAAGATAAAATGAATTTAGAAAACAAAGTTGTTGTGATCACTGGAGCTGGAGCAGGACTGGGTAGAATTTATGCCCTTGAATTTGCCAAAAGAGGTGCGAAAATTGTTGTAAATGACCTTGGTGGTCAACGGGATGGTCTTGGAGAGTCAAAAACCCCCTCTGAAAGTGTAGTTGCCGAAATTAAAGCTCTTGGAGCTGAGGCTATTTCAAATTATGATAACGTTGCCACAAAAGAGGGCGGCGAAAATATAATAAAAACTGCTGTTGACACCTTTGGTCGAATAGACATCCTAATCAATAATGCTGGAATCTTAAGGGATAAAAGCTTTACTAAAATGGAAAAAGATAATTGGGATGCTGTTTTGGATGTACATCTAAACGGTGCTTATAATGTTACAAAACCAGCCTTTGAGATTATGAAGGAAAATGATTTTGGAAGAATAATAATGACAACATCGGCTGCCGGGCTTTATGGGAATTTTGGTCAAACAAATTACTCTTCAGCAAAACTTGGATTAGTTGGCTTTATGAATACCCTAAAAATAGAGGGTTTAAAATATAATATAAATGTAAATACAATTGCTCCAATTGCAGCCTCAAGACTTACTGAGGATATTCTTCCACAGGAGATGCTTGACAAAATGAAACCGGATTTCATAGCTCCTCTTGTACTTTATCTGGCAAGTGAAAACTGTAAGGAAACAGGTCAGATTTTTAACGCCGGAATGGGTTTTTACAATAGAGCTGCAGTTGTTACAGGTCCATCAATACAAATAGGAGAAGATGGAAATCCACCGTCTGCAGAAGAAATTATGGGAAATATGGATAAAATAAGTGATATAGAAGGTGGTAAGGAATTTATAGATCTGAATGCTGCTATTTTTGATCTTCTATCTCCGAAAACAGATTAGATATACAAACTAAATATTTTGCATTTAGGTGCTTAAAAAAGCACCTAAATGTTGTTATCTTTGGTAATGTTCGCTCGTATAAAAATCACAATCCATACAATTTGCTAATTTTGTGGCAAAAACCCCCTGTACTGTCCCTCCACATAAAGTTCCTGCAACCCGGGCACAACTGGTTCCACAATCAGGGTAAGCCGGACAAACTCCTTTGGTAGCAGCATTTTTACCATCTTCTTCTAATCCACACTTTTTGAATTCCCAACAATTCATAGGTTATCCTCCAAGAATTTGAAATGAATATTATTCAGGCAATATACAATACTAAATTATATTTTTCAATAGGATACATTTTGAGAATCTCTACAATACCGGTTTTAAAGTATACTGTTGCTTTTATAAGAGATTCTCTATATCTTTTTCATAATTATTTTTAAAGAAGGACTTATAAAAATCTAAAAAACATGATTTTTTATTTAAAATTTACTTTTGCAAAGAGATTTTTTATATGAACATTCTAAAGACTAAATATATGATTACTGTAATTATAACAGTTTGTGCTGGTATAATGCCCCAGCTTTTTTTTAAAAATGGTTTTCTTCTATCCTATTTTTCAAAACTGGGTTTACAAAGTTCAACTATTCTTATTATGCTTTCTATACCTTCAGCTGTCATGTTCATTCTTTCTGTCCCTCTCGCATATTATGCTGATATTTATGGAAAAAAAAAGATAGGTTTAATAGGAATTATTTTTACTGTTCTTGGTTTTCTATTGATTATTTGTTCAGGTTTTTTCAAAGAAGAAGCTTTTTTCTATATTATTACAGGTTTACTTATTTTCAGTATAGGTTTTACAGCATTGATATCTGGCTGGTTTGCTCTGTTGAGCCCTCTTGTTCCTGAAAATATCAGAGGATCTTTTTTTGGGAATTTGCGTTTGTCCTGGCAAATATTTGCTATTGCATGCTCCTTTATAATCACCTATATTCTCGATCTAAATTCATCCATTAGTACTTACCAGCTTATTCTTGCTTTCTTTACATCACTACTTGTTTTGCAGATTTTTATTTACATGAAAATACCCGAATTTGAAAAAGCAGAATTTACAAAACAATCCATAAAAAATATTCTTACATATATTGTGGATAAACCAGGATATATGCCCTTTTGTGCATATTGTTTTCTACTACTACTCGCCACCGGATCATGGCCCGTTACACTTGGACTCCTTGAAAAGGATGTATTGAAATTCTCTGATGAGCTCATTGTCCATATGGGAACTATGCTTTTTGTCGGATCTATGCTTGGATTCTACATTGGTGGAAAAATGGTGGACAGGTTTGGAACAAAGATAGTTTTTTTAGTGGTCCATTTCTCATATTTTTTTATTCTGTTTATTGTACTATTAAGAGATTTTATTCCTGTTCCTTACGGGTATTATTTCAGTTTTATAACATTTACCCTTGGCCTTATTCAAGCATCTTCAAGTATTGCTCTTACTTCTGAAATGATGGCCCTTGCACCTCAAAAATACAAGTCTGTGACAATCTCTTTTTGCTCCTCTCTTCAGGTTGGAGGAGCTGCAATTTCCGGTTTGGTAAGTGGTAAGATTATTGAATATGGTATTTTAAGTGAAACCTGGGTTTTTAAATCTCTTACTCTCAGTAATTACGATACACTTATACTTTTTAATGCAGTAATGGTTTTTGTTTTTATCATCACACTTGGATTAATACCATCTGTTGTTAAAACAAAAAAAGTTCAATGGGTTCCACATTCATCAAAAACGCTATAGGATAGAAAATTAATGCAATTAAAACACCTTTCAAAAAACAATAGTTCAAAAGATTATTATAAAAAATATCTTGAAGATATATGTTTTGAATCTGAATTTATAGACAATGTTACTGAAATTAGCGAAAAAATTGATAAAGAAACTCCAGATTCAATTCCTTTTGGAGCATTAGTTAATGGTCAGATAGTCGGTTTTTTTACTATTGAACTCTCAAACCCTACTGTTAATTTTAAAGAAGAAGATTTCTCTTGCTGGATGGATTCATTCCATATTGCAGAAATACATCATGGGAAAGGATATGCCAAAGATATTTTAAAAATGCTACCAAAGATTTTAAGAAAGGAATATAAATATCTGAAATTACTTAATCTTACAGTTAATTTAAGAAATAAAGCTGCAATATCACTATATCTAAAATGTGGTTTTTCTGATACCGGTGAAATTTATAAAGGTGGACCTGCAGGTCCTCAACATATATTTACAAAAAATATTAATAAAGGGAACTATGAAAGAGATTGATAAAAAGGTTATAGATCAACTTAATAAGGATTGTCTTGAAAGCCCAAGAAATAGGGCTCATTACAATATCCATCCTACTTTAGATGATCCGATACAGAGATTATGCATAAGTGCTGGTAAAGGTACATACATAAGGCCACACAGGCATATTGAAGAAGGCAAATTTGAATTATTCATAATTCTTCAAGGAACAGCAACAATAATAATTTTTGATAAAGATGGTACAATTATTTCACGATCAGAATTAAGTGAAGATAAAACAAGAGCTGTAGAAATACCACCTCACAAATGGCATACTCTCGTTGTGCACTCTCAATCAGTTCTTATGGAATTTAAACCAGGTCCATATGCCCCTCTTTCTGAAAAAGATTTTGCTAAATGGGCCCCGGAAGAGAAGGCTCCAAATGCTAAAGAGTTTGAAAAGAGAATCAGAAATGCAAAGGTTGGGGATAATGTATGTAATTTGAAGTAAAGAAATCTATCATTTTTAAAATTTAAAAACATTTAAGGGAACCTCTAATAATTAATATTTTGGATGAAATGCAAGGCATTTCCAAAAGTAACGAACCGATTTTATTACAGTTTTTTTTGGAAATAACAAAGTATTACGCCAAAAGAGGAGTTATTAGAGATTCCCTTAAGATTTATTTTGTTCAAGTAATATATGAAAAATACATTTTAATAGTGATTTTTTATATTCATGACACAACCAAGATAACAACAGTTAGTTTCAGTTAAAATGCAGCTATTCGAAGTTCCTAATATCTGCATTAATCCCTTCTTTAATAATTTGCTACCATTTCTATAATACTACCCTAATTATATATTACATATATGTAGATTCACTCCGTTTTAAATACATATATGTATTTATATATATATTAAAATAATTAAAGTTTACAATTAATGATTTTTTATAGCTTTATATAACAAGCCCTTAAGAATCTTTTGCAATACTAAAAAAAATAAATGGCACAGACGTTGCTCTATGAGAATAGCAGAGATGGTAGTTGGAATTTATACAAAGGAGTTTACGATGAGAAAAATAGCGATATATGGAAAAGGTGGAATAGGAAAATCGACTACTACGCAGAATACTGTTGCTGGACTATCTGAGCTTGGAAATAAAATAATGGTTGTTGGCTGTGACCCAAAAGCCGATTCAACAAGACTTTTATTAGGTGGTTTAGCACAGAATACAGTTTTAGATACCCTCCGTGAAGAGGGTGAAGACGTTGAACTTGATGACATAATGAGAATCGGTTTTAACGGAGTTCAGTGCACAGAATCAGGAGGCCCGGAACCTGGAGTTGGTTGTGCTGGTCGTGGAATTATTACATCCATAAACCTTCTGGAACAGTTGGGAGCATATTCAGAGGATAAAGATATGGATTATGTTTTCTACGATGTCCTTGGTGATGTTGTTTGTGGTGGATTTGCAATGCCAATTCGTGAAGGAAAAGCTGAAGAAATTTACATTGTTGTATCTGGTGAGATGATGGCGATGTACGCTGCCAATAATATCTGTAAGGGTATTGTTAAATTTGCTGAATCAGGCGGAGTAAAACTTGGTGGATTGATCTGTAACAGTAGAAATGTTGATTTTGAAAAAGAGATGATAGAAGAACTGGCTAAAAAGTTAGGTACACAGATGATCCATTTTATTCCAAGGGACAATGTTGTTCAAAGAGCTGAAATTAACAAAAAAACTGTTATTGAACATGAAGGCGAAAATGGACAGGCTGATGAATACAGATCACTTGCAAAAAAAATAATGGAAAATGAAAATTTTGTTGTTCCATCACCAATAGAGATTGAAGAACTTGAAGAATTGCTCATTGATTACGGCCTAGCAGGTTAGAAACCAGCCAATTAAATGAAACTTATAAGACAACTTTGAATAATGGAACATGGAGATATTTAAAATGATAATGATTCGTTCAATAATAAGACCAGAAAAGGTTGATAGCGTTTTAACTTCACTTATGGAAGCTGGATTTCCTGCAGTTACAAAATATCCTGTGGCTGGGCGTGGTAAACAGCGCGGTATAAAGATAGGGGAAATCACATATGATGAAATTCCAAAAGAGATGTTGATGGTAGTAGTTAAAAAATCAGATAAAGACTATGTGCTTGAAATAATAATGAAGGCTGCAAAAAGCAGTAATACTGGAGCTTTTGGAGATGGTAAAATATTTATTAGTGAAGTTTCAGAAGTATACACAATTAGCTCTGGTGTAAAAGAAACGGAAGCTGAAGAGGTTCCGGTATGAAGGAAGTAATTGCTGTCTTAAGAATGGATATGATGACAAAGACAAAAAAAGCCCTTTCAGAAATAGATATCCCATCACTTCATGCCAGTGCTTGTCTTGGAAGAGGTAAAGGTCTTGTTGATATGATGGTTCTTAAAGGTGCTGAAAAAGGATATGAAGAAGCTATTGAGCAGCTTGGTAGTGGTGGAAGACTTATTCCCAAGAGATTACTTAGTATAGTTCTTCCTGACAAAAAGGTGGATCAGGTTATAAAATTGATAATTAAAGTAAATAAAACAGGTAAATCCGGGGATGGAAAAATATTTGTGATGCCAATAATTAACGCACATAGAGTAAGAACCGGAGAATCCGGAGAAGAAATTCTGGATTAAAAATTTATAGGAAACGATACGTAAAGAGAAACTATTGAGGTGAATACAATGTCTGAGTTAGTTATTGAAAAATATAAAGAAAAAACCGACCCTGAATTTATTAAAAAAGAATTAATAAAAAAATATCCAACCAAGGTAGCACGTAAGAGGTCCAAACAAATTGTCGTTAATAAAGTTGATGGTGATAAGAATGTTCCTGAAGTGTTTGCAAATACAAGAACCATTCCGGGTATTATAACTCAGAGGGGTTGTACATATGCAGGTTGTAAAGGTGTTATTTTAGGGCCAACACGTGACCTTGTAAATATAGTACATGGACCAATTGGATGTAGTTTTTACGCATGGCTAACCAGAAGAAATCAAACCAGATTAACGTCTGAAGATGATGAGAACTACATGACCTACTGTTTTTCAACAGATATGCAGGAATCAGATATTGTGTTTGGTGGAGAGAAGAAATTAAAAGATGCTATTCAGGAAGCTTATGATCTTTTTCATCCCAAGGCTATAAGTATTTTTTCGACATGTCCGGTAGGTCTTATTGGGGATGATGTCCATGCTGTGTCACGAGAGATGAAGGAAAAGCTTGGTATAAATGTTTTTGGATTTTCATGTGAAGGTTACAAAGGTGTTAGTCAATCAGCTGGACACCATATTGCAAATAATGGTGTCTTTAAACATATCATTGGTGAAGATGACTCTATAGGTGATGGTGAGTACAGGATAAATCTTTTAGGTGAGTATAATATTGGTGGAGATGGTTTTGAAATAGACAGGATTCTTGCAGATTGTGGAATTTCAGTTGTTTCAACATTTAGTGGAAATTCGACTTATGATCAGTTTGCAAACTCTCATACCGCAGATCTTAATACAATAATGTGTCACAGATCTATAAACTATGTTGCAGAGATGATGGAGAAGAAATTTGGAATTCCGTGGATAAAAATAAATTTTATTGGTGCAAAAGCAACGGCAAAATCTTTAAGAAAAATAGCTGAATATTTTGGAGAAGAAAAATTAATTAAAAAAGTTGAAGAAGTAATTAAAAAAGAAATGCCTTATGTTGATGATGTAATGAGTGCTGCAAGGAAAAAATGTGAAGGTAAGAAGGCAATGCTTTTTGTAGGTGGCTCACGGGCACACCATTATCAGGAACTTTTTAAAGAATTAGGAATGGAAACTGTTTCAGCAGGTTATGAATTTGGGCATAGGGATGATTATGAAGGAAGGAAAGTACTTCCTTCCATAAAAATTGATGCTGATAGTCGTAATATTGAGGAACTCGAAGTTTCTAAAGATCCAAAGAGATATAAACCAAGAAAAACTAAAGAAGAGTTAAAAGCACTTACAGATCAGGGTTTCACATTTGAAGCGTATGACGGAATGATGTCTGAAATGGAGCAGGATTCCATAATAATTGATGATTTAAACCATCATGAAACTGAAGTGTTAATAAATCTTTGTAAACCGGATATAATTTGTGCAGGCATAAAGGAGAAGTATGTTGTACAGAAAAGTGGGGTACCTTTGAAACAGTTACATAGTTATGATTCTGGTGGTCCATATGCAGGATTCAAGGGTGCGATTAATTTTTATAAAGATATCGACAGAATGGTTAATTCCAAAGTGTGGGGCTACATTAAACCTCCATGGGAGTCGGATCCGGAGCTATCAGCAAAATACGCATGGGAATAGCTAATAATCAGCTTTTGAGCGAATTACTGCGTGACTCGAAAAATTATTAACCTCGAAATATAAAACATGATAAGGGCAAAGATAACTAAATAGCAGGCTTGTAAAATTCCTCCATTTACAGCGTTAAATTATACAATTCAAACCCTCGATGTATAATTTATACGCCTCGGGTTTGAATCGATAATTACGCCTTGTAAATGAAGTTTTTTACTTCGCCATATTAAAGATTATTTATTAAGGACATATAAGTTTAAAAATCGTTATAAAGAATAAAATATGTTGTTGAAACCCCGAACAATTTAAACAATGTATCCAGAGAGGAGAATTTAAAGTGTTACTAAAACATACACCGGAAAAAATAAATGAGCGGAAAGCACTTGTTATAAATCCCGCCAAGACATGCCAGCCCATTGGTGCAATGTATGCGGCACTTGGCATTAATAGTTGTCTGCCCCATAGCCATGGGTCGCAAGGATGCTGTTCATATCACAGGAGTACTTTAACAAGACATTATAAAGAGCCGGTTATGGCTGCGACAAGTTCTTTTACAGAGGGATCTTCAGTTTTTGGAGGTCAGTCCAACCTTATTCAGGCATTTAATAATATTTTTACTGTCTATGAGCCTGAAGTAATAGCAGTTCATACTACCTGTTTATCAGAAACAATAGGTGACGATGTTACACAGATCTCTAAAAAGGCTCTTGATGATGGGAAAATCCCTGATGGTAAATATGTGATCCATGCAAGTACTCCAAGTTATGTGGGTTCACATGTTACAGGTTTTGCAAACATGTGTAATGGTATGGTGAATTGCCTTGCTGAAAAATCAAATGTAAAATGCGATTTTCTTAATATTATACCAGGATATGTTGAACCATCAGATATGGAGGAGATCAAAAAAATTATTGAGGCTTTAGGTGTTAAATATATCATGTTTCCTGATACATCAGGAATACTTAATGGTCCTCAGACCGGTAAATATAGTATGTATCCAAAGGGTGGTGCAACTGTAGCTGATATAAAACGAACAGGTGATGCTATTGGAACATTAGCACTTGGAAAAACAGCTTCATCACTTGCAGCAAAGACACTTGATACAAAATTTAAGGTACCTTGTGAAATTATTGATCTACCAATAGGGTTAAGTTCAACAGATACTTTTATAGATACTTTAAGAAAAATTGCAGGAACATCAGTACCTGATTCAATAACCAGAGAAAGAGGACAGCTCGTGGATATCATAACAGATATGCATCAGTACTTCTTTGAAAAGAAAGTTGCTGTCTTTGGAGACCCTGATCAGGTTATTGCGTTAACAGGTTTTCTTGTAGATCTGGATATGTGTCCAATCCATATAGTAACAGGAACACCTGATAAAAAGTTTGAAGAGAAGATAAAAAAGATTACAGAGAGTGTTCCATATGAAGTAAATGTAAAGGCAAAAGGAGATACATTTCTTCTTCACCAGTGGATTAAAAATGAACCTGTTGATCTTTTAATAGGTAATACATACGGAAAATATATTGCAAGGGATGAAGACATACCATTTCTTAGGTTTGGTTTTCCAATTATTGATAGAATCGGGCACTCATATTTTCCTACAGTTGGTTATAAAGGAGCGATGCATTTGTTAGTTAACATTTTGGATCTTCTTCTAACAAGGGTTGATAGAGATGCTCCTGAAGAAAGCTTTGAGTTAGTATTGTAATACTAATACTTTGAGATGGAAGTATAAATAAAACAATACATTTATAAATACTTACAGGTTTTATAAAAAATAGTTTTATGAATTTTATACCAGTTTAGCCCGGGTTTTTTTATAAAATCCAATTATCCATCTCTGATATTTCATGGTGAAAAAGCCCGGGCTTAAATTTTGTATATTACAGGATAGGATATTAGGAAAATGATTACTGATTTAAAAATACTCAAAGAGAGAGAAAGACAAGTCTATTTAAAAGGTGAAGAGCCTTTTGATATGAAGTGTGATGTCAAGAGTACTGCCGGATCAGTAAGTCAACGAGCATGTGTTTTTTGTGGTTCAAGGGTTGTTTTATATCCTGTTGCTGATGCATTGCATCTGGTCCATGGACCAATAGGATGTGCAGCCTATACCTGGGATATTAGGGGGGCTCTGTCATCTGGTCCTGAACTTCACAGAAAAAGTTTTTCCACTGATCTGACAGAAAAGGAAGTAATTTTTGGTGGAGAGAAGAAACTCTATCAAGCTCTAAATGAGTTAATAGAAAAGCACTCTCCAAAAGCTGCTTTCGTATATTCAACATGTATTGTCGGAATAATAGGTGACGATGTGGGTGCTGTGGCAAAAAGAGTTGCAAAGGAAAAAGATATTCCTGTTATCCCTGTTCATTCAGAAGGATTTAAGGGAACCAAAAAAGATGGTTATCAGGCAGCTTGTACTGCTTTACTTAAGCTCGTTGGTAAAGGTGACATTAAAGGCATAAGTAAAACAAGTATTAACATACTTGGTGAATTTAATATTGGTGGTGAAGCCTGGATGATAACTGAGTACTATAAAAAAATGGGTGTTGAAGTTGTTTCAGTTTTGACAGGGGATAGTAGAATTGAAAATATCAAAAAGGCTCATGGTGCATCTTTAAATGTCGTTCAGTGTTCAGGTTCAATGCTTTATCTCGCAAAGAAAATGGAGGAAGAGTACGGCATTCCATTTATCAGGGTTTCATATTTTGGATTAGAGGATACCTCAAAGGCTCTATATGATGTTGCTTCCATCTTCAAAGATAATACTGATGTAATGGAAAAAACAAAAATTCTTGTGAAGGAGGAGGTTTTAAAAATATATGAAGATCTCTTATTCTATAAGAAACATCTCACAGGAAAGAGAGCCGCAATATATGTAGGCGGAGCTTTTAAAGCTTTTTCTTTAATAAAAGCTTTGAAATTTCTTGGAATGAAAACTGTGCTTGTGGGTTCGCAAACAGGAAATGATGAAGATTATGAGATTTTAAGGGATATGTGTGATGATGGAACAGTCATACTGGATGATTCAAATCCCATTGAACTATCTAAATATATAGTTGAGAAAAAAGCCGATCTTTTCATTGGAGGAGTAAAGGAGCGTCCAATAGCTTATAAAATGGGAATTGGGTTTTGTGACCATAATCACGAAAGAAAGACACCTCTTGCTGGTTTTAAAGGGATGTATAATTTTGCAGATGAAGTTTATTCAACTGTGATGAGCCCTGTATGGAAGTTTTGTCCAATAAGGCCGGAACTTTATGATAATCCCTTTTTAAAGAGGGGAATCCTCTAAAAATTAGAAGTTTGGCTTAATTACAAGGCTTGAATAAATGTAACGAGCTGATTTTATGACAGTTATATTTTTTCGTAACGCAGTAATTTAGACAAAAAGAAATTATTAGAGATTCACAAAGGAGTTAAATGTGATTGAGGATACTGTCGTAAAAAAAGATTCATATACTTCTACAACTAATGCATGCAAACTTTGTACTCCACTGGGAGCCTGTATTGCATTTAAGGGAATTAAAGGGGCTATCTCTTTAATGCATGGTTCTCAGGGTTGTGCAACATACATAAGAAGGTACCTTATAAGTCACTTTAAGGAACCTATAGATATTGCTTCATCAAACTTTTCAGAGGATACTGCAATATTTGGTGGAGGAGCGAACTTAAAACAAGCTGTTCTTAACGTTTCAAATCAATATAAACCGGAACTTATTGGTATCTCTACTACCTGCTTAAGTGAAACCATAGGTGATGACGTTGGTTTAATCATTAAGAGTATGGCAACTGAAATTGATCATGATTATAAAGTAGTACATGTTTCAACACCTTCTTACACTGGAACACATGAAAGTGGATATCGGGGAACTCTAAGAGCTATTGTTGAACAAATAGCAACAGAAGAAAAAAGTAGTGACAGATCAGTAAATTTCATATCCGCAATGCTTTCTCCTGCGGATATGAGGTATTTTAAAGAAATTCTGGAAGATTTCCAAATTAGATACAGATTTCTTCCGGATTACTCTGAGACACTGGATGGTGCTTTATGGGATGAGTATAAAAAAATCCCCTCAGGTGGGACAACAATAGATGAAATAGCAAATATGTCAAAAGCCATTGGTACTATTGAACTTGGATATATAGGTAGCGAAAGTGAAAGCGTATCAAAACTACTCAAAGAAAAATTTAATATTAAAGATTACAGAGTTGGGATTCCTGTTGGTGTTGAAGCAACTGATAATTTGTTAAAAATTATTTCTGAGATTTCAGGAAATAATGTTCCGGCAAAATTCCTTAATGAGAGAGGACGACTTTTGGATTCCTATGTTGACGGACATAAATATGTTTTTGGTAAAAGATGTGTTCTATATGGAGAGGAAGATTTTGTAGTCGCAATTGCATGTTTCTTATCCGAAATAGGAATTATTCCGGTTTTATGTGGATCAGGTGGCAAGAGTGGAAAACTTAAAAAGGTGATTTCAAGTCGAATAGATGGGTTTGATGAGAAGCAAATTAAAGTGATGGACGGGGTAGATTTTTCTGAAATAGAAGAGATATCGAAACAATTAAAACCTGATTTTTTTATAGGAAATTCTAAGGGCTACTCCATTTCAAGAGAAATGAATATTCCCTTAATAAGAATTGGATTTCCTGTTCATGACAGATTTGGTGGCAGTAGAATTCTTCATACAGGATATAGAGGAACCCAGGCTCTTTTTGATTTAATAGTTAATACTCTTCTAAAGGAGAAGCAGGATAGATCCAGCACAGGTTACAGTTACTTATAGGGAACCTTTAATAATTAATTAATTTTTTTAGTAATTATAAAAAAAGGAGGGAAGGAAGATGAACCCCCACATAGATATAGAAAAGCATCCTTGCTTTAATAAAGATGCAAGACATAAATCAGCAAGAGTCCATCTGCCAGTTGCACCTGGTTGCAACATACAGTGCAAATTCTGTAACAGGAAATTTGATTGTGTGAATGAAACAAGACCAGGTGTAACAAGCGGAACACTTACTCCTTATCAGGCTATTGTATATTTAAGTCATGTGATGGAGGAATTAAAGAATGTGTCTGTATTTGGAATAGCAGGCCCTGGAGATCCTTTTGCTAACCCTGTAGAAACTATGGAAACTCTTAGGTATGTTAGGTCAACTTATCCTGAAATAATTTTATGCCTGGCTTCAAATGGTCTAAACATTCTTCCTTATATTGATGAATTGAAAGAACTCAATATAAGTCATGTAACCATAACAGTTAATGCTCTTGAAACTGATATTGCCGAGAAAATTTACTCCTGGGTTAGATATGGAAAGAAGGTTTTAAGGCCAAAAGAGGGTGTTAAAATACTTCTTTCAAATCAGATGCAAGCTATAAGGAAACTCAAAGAGAAAGATATAGTAGTCAAAGTAAACTCTATCGTAATTCCAGGAGTTAATGATTTTCATATTGCTGATATAGCTGAAGAGATGTCAAAATTAGGAGTGGATATCTTTAACACCATGCCCTACTACCCAAATAAAGGTTCGGAATTTGCAGATATTGAGCAACCTTCAAAGAAGCTTATTAAAAATATAAGAGATGAAGCAGGTAAGCATATTCCCCAGATGATGCATTGCTCGAGATGCAGAGCAGATGCAGTTGGATTGATTGGTGAAAAAACAAATTCAAACCTAATGGAAAAACTTAAAGTATGTGAAAGTATGCCTGATCAGCCAGATAATGTTTTTAATACTGAAAGTAAGAAAGAACATCAATACATTGCAGTTGCAACACTTGAGGGGGTTTTAATCAATCTTCATTTGGGTGAAGCCCACTCTTTTAATATTTATGAATATATGGAAGGCAAATCAGAACTAATCGATTGCAGAGATGCTCCTGAACCAGGAAATGAAAAAAGATGGGATGAGTTGTCTAAAATTCTCCATGATTGCCATACTCTTGTAGTCAGTGATTCAGGTTTAAAGCCTGAAAAAGTTCTTAATGAAAACAATATCAATGTATTGAGGGTTGAGGGTCTCATTGAGGATACTCTTACAAATATTTTTGAAGGAAGAAGTATTCAACATCTTGTTAAAAGAGAGATTAAGCAGTGTGGTATGATGGGTAATGGTGGAGGTTGCATGTAATTCAATCGCTTAAGGGAACCTCTAATAACTATAATTTTGATTAAAACACAAGGCCTTTGAAAAAAATAACGAGGCGATTTTACACAGTTTTATTTTTTCAAATAACGCAGTAGTTCGGTCAAAGGGAAGTTATTAGGGATTCCCTGAACAAGACAAACTTCATAATCTTAAAAAAAGAAAGGAAGTAAAAAATGAATAAGCCGGATCATCATATATTTTTATGCGCCAGTTACAGAGTTTCAGGAGAGCCAAAGGGAATTTGTCATAAAAAAGGATCAGTCAATCTTCTTCAATATATTGAAGAGGAGATTGTGGACAGGGGTATTACAAACGTTCTTGTGTCATCAACAGGTTGCTTAAAGCAATGTGACCATGGTCCTGTAATGGTTATCTACCCTGATAACATCTGGATTAAAGGTGTTGTGTCGGAAGATGCTATTGACGATGTTCTAGATGCAATAGAAGATAATAATTTTGATCAATTTATAGCAGCTTAATATAAGGGTGGGTCTTGTCATGAATACAAAACCAATAGAAAATATATCATGTTTTCAAAAGAAATCCTTTGAACTTGCTGGAAAAATTAAGGTTCTGAGTAATAATTACAGCAGGTCAATAGACTGGGAAACAGAAGGGTCTATATCAGATTTTTTAGATGATTACTTTCAATATTGTTTTAGCGCAAGCATGGCAGGCCCTGAACTTGGTTTAATAAAAAACCCCTATGCATTACTTGCAATTGGAGATTACGCATATGAAAGAAATTGCTTTTTCCCAAATATAAAAATTCTGTTTCTCTTTAAGGAGTTTATACCAGATAAGGCAGTGGATCTGATAAGAGAAGTACTTTATCCTCTTTGGGATTTGGGTTTAAAAGTTCATTCATACACCAGAACAGTGAAAGACTGTTGTAAACTTGCGATGAAAGATAGCAGAAGTTTTTTTTCCGTATATAATTCCCGTCTGATATGCGGAGTTTCACTTGTATATTCAGACCTTCATGAACTTTTAAGGAAGCGGATAATAACTTATAAAAAGAGTGAGTTTATAAATGGTAAGTATTTGAATGATCTTAAAAGACATAAGCTGTATAAAGGATATAAATCTATTTTAGAACCTGATCCTGTAATGACCATAGGTGGATTAAGTGATTACCATTCTTTTTTTGTAATGGCTAAATTAAGATTTGGAATACAAAATAAAGCAGACCTGAAATTTAAAGGCCTTATATCCCATAAAGATTATGAAAATTTATGTGAGTCCCTGGAATTTATAAGAGATATAATCTTTCGTATTAAGATTCAATTCAGGGAAAAAAGTATAAAAATAGATACATATAGTAAACTCTCAAAGAAGATGAGATTAGAAAACAAAAGTTTTTGCAGTACTTCAGAGTGGTTCTTGAGGGAGATAACAAATCGTTTCAACGTTATTAAAGATATTTATGCAGATATTATTATGCATATAAATCCTAAGGAGATCCAAAAAGAAAAAAAGAATAATTTAAAGAAAGAAACGAAAACCTGTGGCTTAAAGATAAGAGGGGGAATGCTTGATTTTGTAACTGTTAATGAGATTACTAAATTTCCGGAGCTTATGATCACAATTTTTAGGGAATCTTTGAAAGATGATATTTTTATCAACCCTGATGCAAAAAGATTGATTAAGGAATTCAGTTTTCTTTTGAATAGTGATGATATTAAAAGATACTTATACTTCATGAATGAAATTCTTTTCCTATCAGATAATAAAGACTCAATTTTAATTGAGATGATTAGGTGCAAGGTTATAAGCAATATAATTCCTGGATTCAGGAATATAGAAACACTATTTAAAATAGACAGCTATCACGAAATTCCAATTGATCTCCATTTAACAGAAACTGTATCTAATCTTGTTTCCATTGATAGAAAAGATTTTAGTGGAGAAAATTTTTTTCTAAAAGAATTATATGAAGAAGTAAAAGACAAAAAAGTTCTTTTATGGTCTTCATTTCTTCATCATTTCGGGAATACAAAATCAATGGATTTTGAAGATGAGTTATTTGAAACTTTAGATTTGGTTTTTAACGAAGAGTCGAGAGCCAAAAAAGCACTTTTTATCATTAATAACCATGATATTTTAGATAAATTTACAATAGCAAAAGATAATAAAACTTCAGAATTAATCAACCTTACAAAGAAATTAAAAGATTTGGAAACTTTAAATATATTATTCCTGTTAACAGTTGCAGATATAAAATCACGTGGAGCATTTGGCCTTTGTGAAAAAAAGTATAATGAATTAGAATTAATATATATAAAACTCAGAGATCGTATGAAATAGGTAAGTAAAATGGATGATTTAAATGAGAGAACTTTAAAAATTATAGATACAACCCTTCGTGATGGAGAACAAACTCCGTACGTTTCTTTCAATAGAGAAAATAAGATTCAAATTGCAGAAATGCTTGAAGAAGCTGGCGTTGATGAAATTGAAGCGGGTATTCCTGTAATGGGTTCTATTGAGCAAAAAACAATATCTGATATAACAAAAAGAATTAAAAACTCACAAATCATAAGTTGGTGCAGAGCCAGCAGATTGGATTTAGAGTGCGCTGAAAAGTGTAATACAGGAAGGGTTCACATTAGCTTTCCAGTTTCAGAGATCCAACTTGATCTTATGGGGAAAGATCACAAGTGGCTTTTTGATATTGCCGAAGATATTATTTCCGAAGCTGTAAAAAGATTTGATTTTGTTTCAGTTGGTGCCCTGGATGCAACAAGGTGTGAGATAAATATTCTTAAAGATTTCTCTAAATTTACACTTTTACTTGGAGCAAAAAGATTAAGGATTGCAGATACTGTTGGAATAGGAACTCCTTTAAATATATATAATATATTCAAAGAGCTTCTAGAAAATGAAAGTGGATTAAAGTATGAGTTCCACGGTCATAATGATCTTGCTATGGCTGTGGCAAATTCAATATCAGCATTTGAAGCAGGAGCAGATGCGATTAGTACAACGATTAATGGTATTGGTGAAAGAGCAGGTAACGCTGCAACAGAAGAAGTTATTGCAGCTTTAAAATATGGATCTTTGAAAAAAACCAATATTAACCTTAAAAATCTTATAGCAGTTTGTAAATTAATTGAAAAACTAAGTGGAATTAAAACAAACAAACTTAAACCTGTCACAGGTAAAAATATAAATGTCCATGAATCCGGTATACACTGCAATGGCATGCTTAAAAATCCATTAAGTTTTCAACCTTTCAATCCTGAAGAATTTGGATTGGAACAAGCAATATTTGTTGCTGGAAAACATTCAGGATTAAATGGCTTAAAACATATTCTGGAAAAGAAAGGTATAATTCCCAGTGAGAATTATGTAAGAAAGCTTATAAAAAAAATTAAATTTGATTTAGAATCAAATTCCGGTTTTAAAGTGGAAGAACTGGTTGATATGGATAAAATCTACGAGGAGATAGAGTTGTCATGATCAGGGTAGCTGAACAGAAAGATATAGATGATATGGTTTTATTACTTAAAGAGCTTTTTGAAATAGAAAAGGATTTTACTTTTAACAAAAAAAAGCATGAAACAGGTTTGAAGAAGGTCATTGATGAAAAAGACAGAAGCCACCTTTTTGTTTATGAGAAAAATAATGATGTAATTGGTATGTGCTCAGTACAACTTTTGATATCTTCTGTTGAAGGTTCCTTTTCAGCTGTAATTGAAGATGTTGTAGTAAGCAAAAACCATATTGGTAATGGTATTGGCAAAGAGTTGATATCTGCCTCAGAAAAATGGGCTTTAAAAAAAGGAGCAACGAGAATAACTCTACTTGCAGATAAAAATAATGTTAAAGCTCTTGGATTTTATGAAAGACTTGATTTTGAACAAACAGATATGTTTTGTTTACGTAAGTATCTTAAATAGATCAGATCTGATTTAATTCCCTTTTTCAGGACTCCGTCGGTAAACTTTATGGTTTTGAAAAAGAAGAAAATAACGAGTTTTTAGAAATTTTTTAACATTATGTTTATCAAACTTTTCAAAAGTTTCGATTAAAATAAAAGCAAAGCATTTTATTTCAGCATCGGCAGAGGGTTTGTCCTTTTTTGTTTCTTACCGGGTAAAAAATAATTTAAACGTTTTAAGATTTTATGTATGACTTGATTTTATCTTCACAAATATGTTTTTCTACTTAAGTTTCTATAACAATAATTTGATACATTATTGAAAGAGTTTTTAATTAGTGGATACACAAACAATCATACTGGCTTTCAGCGCTTTTTTAATCGCATCTTTTTTAAAAGGATTAACAGGTCTTGGTTTTTCCACACTTTGCTTAGGTTTTCTATCTATTTTCATGGATCTGAAAGTTGCAATCCCCCTCGTTTTTTTACCATCCCTTTCAAGTAATATTATGGTTATGATTGAAGCAGGAAGATTTTTTGAAGCCTTTAAAAGGTTCTGGCCCCTTTATTTAGGTGCACTACCGGGTCTTCTATTAGGAATATGGATATTAGGAACAACTCAAAATCAGTCACCTAAAGTAATTTTGGGTACTGTTATGCTAATTTATGGAATATGGGCTTTAAAAAACAAGCTTTTACAGTTATCAAAAAGCAAAGAGAGAAGACTTATGGCCCCTATAGGATTGTTATCCGGTCTGGTAAATGGTGTTACAGGTTCTCAGATTATGCCTATTATGCCATATCTTTTATCTGTTAAGATGGATCGTGACCTTTTTGTACAAACTATAAACTCTTCTTTTACCTTTAGCACGATCATCATGATTATAGGTCTTGGAAAACTTGGGCTGGTTACAACTTCTATAATTTCTATTTCAGCTATGGGGATTTTACCTGTGGCTGTGGGGATCTTTTTTGGTGGACAATTAAGAAAAAGAGTTGCAGATGAAACTTACAGAAAAATGGTGTTAATTTTGTTGGTAGTATTAGGATGTACACTGATTATAAAGCCATTTGTTTATAAATTCTTTTAACCCGTAAATAAAACGACCTTACAATTTATTTTTGGAAATGATAAAGAAGCAGTTAAATCAGTTCTTAAATAGATTAGAAGCTCTTTTAGCAAAGCACTGACTCGAATTTAAGATTTTAAGAAAATAGATGTATGCTTTTTTCAATCTTAGGTAAGCTCCAATTTGATCCCCTTATTTAATACTTTGTTTAACAATTCAATTAATTGATCCTTAGTATATGGCTTTGGCACTACTCCACAAAAACCATAATCCTGATAATTTGCCATGATGGGATCATTTGAATACCCACTGGAAACAACGGCTTTTACTTTTGGATCGATTCTTAATAATTTCGGTATCGTGTTTGTTCCTCCCATTCCACCAGGGACTGTCAAATCAAGAATAACCATATCAAATGGTTTTTCTGATTCAAAAGCATTCTTATACATTTCAATTGCTTGTTCTCCATCACTGGCAAAAAAAGTGTCATAACCAATTCGATTAAGCATTCTACTGGCCATTTTAAATATTGATTCCTTATCATCCATAATAAGAATACTGCCAAAGCCATAATGTTGACCTTTTTTCTTATCTTCTATTTTCTCGAAATCTTTGAAAGTGGCTGGAAGGTAAATATGAAAAACAGCGCTTTCATCGGTATCAGAAAAAACTGCAATATGACCGATATGTTTTTTTATTATCGAATATGTTGTCGCAAGTCCAAGCCCACTACCTTTTTGCTTTGTTGAAAAGTAAGGTTCAAATATTTTTGAATGATATTTTTCCGGGATTCCTATTCCTTGATCTTCAATGATTATTTTTATGTATTTTCCATTTGGTACAGGCAGGTTACTTTTGAAATCTATTTCTGTATTTTCTGTTCTTATTTTTATGATTCCACCATCAGGCATAGCTTGATTTGCATTAATTACCAGATTACTAATTGCTTGATTAAGTTGGCCAGCATCAACCTCAACTGTCCATAAATCCTCCTTAAGATTAAATTCACATCTTGATTTTGTCCCACTAATAACAAATTCTGCAGACTCTTCTATAACCTGGTTAAGGTTAGCCAACTTTTTTATTGGCTCACCTCCCTTTGAAAAGGTTAATAATTGGTTAGTCAGACTCTGAGCTTGCTTTGCTCCTTGTTGTACATCTGACAGAACTTCAAAAAGCTCATCCTCAGTATTTAAAATGGAAAGAGCGTATGAGATGTTGCCTGTGATAACACTAAGCATATTATTAAAATCATGTGCAATACCACCTGCCAAAGTTCCAACGGCTTCAATTTTTTGGGCTTGTTGAAAACGTTTCTGAATCTGCTTGCGTTCAGTAACGTCTTGAAAAATACAAGCGAACTGGTTAGGGGCAGGTTGAAAAGCAGTTATCTCGAAATGTTTATTTAACTCTTTAGAGTAGTTTTCGAAATATGTTGGTTCACCTGTTAGCGCAACATGGCCATAGGTTTCTATCCAGTAAAGTTCAGTTTCAGGTAGAATCTCCAAAACAGTTTTCCCTTCAATATCCTGACTCATTAAACCAGTTATATCCTCAAAAGCAGGATTTACTGCAAGAAATTTATAGTTTACCGGTTTACCTTCAGTGTTGCAGATAATTTCATGCAGAGCATAGCCATTTAGCATCTCTTTAAAAAGTATCTGGTATTTCTGTTCGCTTAAACGTTTTTCGGTTATGTCTGAAATAATGCCAAAAATTTGATGTGGTTTACCATCATCCTGTCGCAAAAAAATTGATTCCTTTGAAAGGAGCCAACGCCACTGACCTTTTCTATGCTTCATGCGATATTCATGTTCGATAAATTCACCATCTTGAGCCGATTGATATCTGGGAAGAGTATCTTTTAAATAAATTTGGAAATCATCCTGATGCATTAGTTTTTCAACTAAGAACTCTCCCATCTCTTTCATTTCCTCAGCTGAATAACCGAGAACCCTCATTATTCCATCGTTGCTATAAACATTGCGTTTTTCAATGAGATCATACACATAAATCACATCAGGACTTGAATTTAATATAATTTCACTGAACTGTTGATTTTTGTTGAATTTTTTCTGAAGTTGTAAAAATTTCTTTTCTGAATCCTTAACATTTTTTTCCAATTCCTCGTATGTTGGATTGTTTGACATGGCAGAATCTCCAGGAATTTTAATTAGCTTTTAATAACTAATATTGTGATAAATTAATATTCACAAGCTAAGATCTTAATATATAGCTTTATACCATTTTTTATTAGTAACCTCAAGATACTTGTAATTTAACATATAAGGTATTTATTTACATTTTTACATTATCCTAAGACTCAGGAAAATTTAACAGATTCCTTTTAAATTGATTCTAAGATTCTATATAATGAGATAGATTTTTGGGATCTGTTTTGAGAAGCCTTGTAGTAAAATTTACGCACTTTCACAATAATGGGAACCTCTAATAATTAGAATTTTTGATGAAAAATAGCGTTTATAAAAGCTTTTAGTTTTATAAAATCTCTGCATAACAAAAAATAACGGGTTGATTTTACTACAGTTTTATTTTTGTTATAACGATGTGTTTTGCAAAAAGATCAGTTATTAGCGACTCCTCCAGAATAGATATTCTGGAACCTAACTGCCTAATAACACA
>JAAELO010000715.1 GCA_024226555.1 Desulfobacterales bacterium
GAAACCTGATACTGAAAGCATAGAACAATGCATCTCATTTGGAAATGAAATAGCAGGAAGTTAAATATGGTAACCTCTAAACCTATGCAATTAATATAACTTGAGAAAATAAGACTACAAAACAAAACTGGTAACCTCTAAGCCAATGCAATTATGATTAATACAGCTTGAGAAAATAAGACTACAAAACAAAAATGATTTTATTTTGTTTTTTGTATTGTTTTCGAAGAATTAACTATTCCATAATTATTAGAGGTTAACATTAAACAGAGAGCAAATGGGAATAAAGCATAAAGCTAAATAAAACATCATAATTTTAGTTTAGTTTTCGAAGGATAATCTATTTCATCAATTTTAGAGGTTAATATTAAACAGAGACTAAAGGGAATTCAGGATAAAGTTAAATAAAACATCATCATTTTAGTTCTATTTTTGAAATTAAATATATGTGATTTTTCTTTTGTAGGGTGCATTCTATGCACATTTATAGGAAAATTGAAATTCGATAAATAAAAAAGGCAACCAGAATTTCTCCTACCTGCCTTTAATTTTATTCAATCTTGACGTAGACCAAAATAAGGACTATATTTGGGTCAAAGGGAGGGCGTATGAAATTAAGTGAATCTGTAAAATCAATAAGTTATTTAAAAGCACATGCTTCTGAGCTGATTAGAGAGGTATCAGAAAATAAAAAATCTCTGATAATTACTCAAAATGGTGAAGCCAAAGCTATTGTACAGGATTTAGAAAGTTATGAACAAATGAAAGATAGCCTTACCTTATTAAAAATTTTAGCTCAAAGTTCAAAAAGTAAAATTGATGGTAAATTTAAACCTGCAAAAAAATCATTTCAGGATCTTAGATCTCGTACCAAGGAGCTTGAATGAAATACAAAGTTATTATTCTTTATGATGCAGAGGATGATATTTTTGATATTTACAGGTATATTTTTATTAATGATTCTAAAGATAAAGCTGAATATGTATTAGGAAAAATAGAAGAAGCTTGTCTTGATTTAGAAAATTTACCTGAAAGAGGCCATATTCCTAAAGAATTAGACTGGGTTGGAGTATCAAACTATCGTGAAATTCACTTCAAACCATATAGAATTATTTATGAGATAGAAAGTAAAAAGGTTTATATCCATTGCGTTCTTGATGGACGTCGAGATCTTCAACAATTACTGGAAAGAAGGCTTTTACGTTAAAAAAACTACTTAAAAATCTTAAAAAATAACTATAAAACAAAACTGGTAACCTCTAAGCCAATGCATCCATGATTAATATAACTTGAGAAAATAAGACTATAAAAATAAAACCGGGTTTATTTTTATTTTTGAAGAATTATCAACAGCGCTATCTTTAGAGGTTAACATTAGACAGAGAACAAATGGGAATATAGGAATAAAGCTAAATAATACATCATTTTAGTTCTATTTTAGAACATTTTACAGATGATTTTCCTTTTAAAAATATGAGTCAGAAATCTAAGGTTAATTCAACAGTAACTAAAAAATAAAAGAACTTTAAAAACGCTTCCAGACCGCCTCCCGGCAGGTAAACTTTTGAAAAGTTTAATAAACATGTCTGGTAACCTCTAAGCCAATGCAATTATGATTGATACAGCTTGAGAAAATAAAACTACAAAACAAAAATGGTTTTATTTTGTTTTTTGTATTGTTTTCGAAGAATTAAATATTCCATAATTATTAGAGGTTAACATTAAGCAGAGAATAAAAAGGATCTTCCAGATAAAATTTTATAACACA
>JAAELO010000716.1 GCA_024226555.1 Desulfobacterales bacterium
GGTCCCTATAATAGTAGACAGATCGCACTGTCTTTTGGGTGCTTAGTATGCAAGGAAAACCTTAGCTCTTATTATGCAGCAGGTCTGAGGTCCTCGTCCTTGGTTTTTCTTAACATCAGTGACTGTATGCATGAATAAGAACGTTGTTTTAAGAGTGCCCCTTCCCCTGCCTTGGTCCCCATAATACCCCCTGCCTTGGTCCCTATAATAGTAGACAGATCGCACTGTCTTTTGTGTGCTTAGTATGCAAGGAAAACCTTATCTTGCAACTGGAAATTGTGATTCTAGATATGTACTCAAACACAAAAAGCTATATTTTGTTTTTCTTGAAAATGAAATTGGGACGAAATATATACGAAATGGAATTATTTTAGCGTGAGGGAATCATCTTATTTTGGTCCGCTAGACCTGCCTTGCCTGTCTTGCCTTTCGATAATTTTCGGTCAATAATATCCAAGGAACAAACAATAATTACACACAACCAGGCTGAAATATAAATTTGATTTTACTTGAAAATGAAATTAGGACGAAATATTTACGAAATGAAATGATTTTAGGGTCAGGGAAAAAAATAATTTTGGTCTGCTAGACTTGTCTTGCCTTAAAGATTTTTTGTCAATGATATCAAAGAAACAAACAATAATTAAACGCAACCAGGCTGAAATATAATTTTCATTTTACTTGAATCTGAAATTAGGACGAAATATATGAGAAATAAAATTATTTTAGCGTCAGAGACTAAACTTTTTACCTTTACGAAATTGTTTGTCAATAATATCGAAGAAATAAACAAAAATTAAAC
>JAAELO010000717.1 GCA_024226555.1 Desulfobacterales bacterium
CTCTAAAACAATTCCTAAAAATCTAAACCTAATTTCCATTCTTTTTCTCGGCAAATGGCCGTTTCATCGAAGTGGGATGGGTCGGGGAGTCTCTAAAACAATTCCTAAAAATCTAAACCTAATTTCCAGTCTTTTCCTCGGCGAAAGGCCGTTTTGTTGGGAGAGTTGGGCGGGAGGGAGTAGTGGGGGTAGGGCGAGCATTGTCAGAGGGTGGAGGTAGGGCGAGCATTGCAAGTGGTTGGAGTCGGGCGAGCCTGTAAAGTTGTGGGGTCGAGGTCGAAGGGGGTAAGGCGAAGGAGGTGGGGTGAAGGAGGTGAGAAATTTCGGGCGTTTCAGCGAGAAAGCGCCGTGTGGGGGAGTTGAAGTTTTGTGAGTTGAGTCGGGCGAGCATTGTCAGAGGGTGGGGTAGGGCGAGCATTGCAAGTGGTGGGAGTCGGGCGAGCATTTATTTTCAAGTGGTGGGGGTAGTTAGGGCGAGCATTGGAAGGTGGTGAAGGGTTGCATGGAGAGTGAAGCACGATTAGTGAGGGTTTAAGGGAGTGGAGAGCGGAAGTAGGGTTGAGTCGGGCGAGCATGGTCAGCGGGGGTTTGGTTGGCTTGGTCTGTGGGGTAATGGGCGTGTTGGTTTCTTTTGAACGGGATATGTCGAGTTGCGGCGTTGGGAGCCGTCTTGTGCTGGTTGCTGTAGGTAATCCCTGGCCGGTTCGAGGGGGAAGTGCATTTGTTGAGGTTGACTGGAAGGGGTGGTGAGCTGTTGGAACAAGAACAAGAACTATGTGTGTCTATTCAA
>JAAELO010000718.1 GCA_024226555.1 Desulfobacterales bacterium
CCACCACTCCTTTCCACAACTTTTCCCTTTCGGTGCGATTTTGAGGAACTCTATTTCCGTTCCAATCGTCGGGAAATTCTCAGGCCATTCTTTTATTCCCTCGTTAATCATCGCTAGGAAGGGAGTCTCCTTTGTCTTCCTTTCATCCTCCGTCTCTTCATCGTCCGAGGAGAGCTCCCCATAGGAAGACTCGAAATGTGACTTTAACTTGTGGCTAATCCCTCGCAATGTGAACCACGCGGAACCTTCCTCGGCACTACTCATCTCTTTTGAATATTCTTCTTCCGTCTCTTTCATCTCTTCAAAGGTTTCCGGGGTGCGATGGTAAAGATCATACCATGCCATGGCACAAAACTGACTTTATTTTAGGCTCATGTATAGAATGCTAAAGTGTCAATGACACGGCAATGATTCGATATTGACCAGTCAATGACCTGTTATTGACTCGCCATTGACAGGTAATTGACGCGCCAATGCCGATAGATGACTGTCAATGGCTCGACATTGACATCTTTCCTCATTGACTGGCCATTGATGATCAACGAGCCAATGACTGGCAATGACTGTCAATGACCCCTATATATTATATTAGAAGAGATTCTCAAACTCTAGGATTTCGAAGAGAATTAGACTTATGTACTTTTCAAAATATTTTTCCTTCGATTATTATTTTTTATTGCCTCTCCGAATATGGAGATTTCTTTTTATAAATGCTCGGATC
>JAAELO010000719.1 GCA_024226555.1 Desulfobacterales bacterium
CCATTCCTTCTCGCTTGCCCTCACTCCTTTCCTTTCAAAGAAGCCAAAAACCACCACAACTTTTGTCACTCATTTAACACTTCCTTTTTGTGTTGAATTCACACTACATTTCCTCCCAACAGGAATTCTCATGTATTTCCACCTTCGAAATGTTATCTGCCAGTATTTTTTCCCCAAGTTTTTCTTCCAGACAAAAATATTCATTAGCCAGACCCCAGAATTGTCGGTGAGTCTACTTGCATGTTCCTGTGCTGAACACCTTTATGAATACGGATTAAACTACATCTTCTCGACACAAACTTAGGGCACATCACGTGACATTTATATGGTACATCATCCATGTGGAAAAAGAAATAATAGTTAAGTTTCATACAATGTCTTTTCTTAAAACTTGTTCCTAAGGTGCGAGATCGAAAGAGCTTCAGTATTGGGGAATACCCGCATACAGCAAGATGGAAAAAAGAAAAAATACAGTCAAACATGAATCATAAAGAAGAAAAATGAATTATCTGCCATTTGAATAGAATATACTTTCAATTTAATCGCCAATAATTACTTATTTAGTTAAATTAATATTGGGGGTTTCAAAAAATCCTTTGGATAATTTCGATGTTTCGCAAAGGAATTGAAAATTGGATTTTCTTTACTTGTAAAATTGCGGAGATTTCTTATTTTATTTCGAACATTTCTCGAAGAAATCTTTGAAAAGAATGCTAAAATACAAAAAAGTTGTCAGAAAAGAGTGAAACTTGCAATTTTTACTCTGCATTTTCTTCAAAGATTTCTTCGAGAAATTTTCGAAATAA
>JAAELO010000720.1 GCA_024226555.1 Desulfobacterales bacterium
ATAGGGGGGTTCGGAGCGGCTCCCGCTCCCGCTTTGTTTTTTGAGGCGGGGGAGGGTTCTTAACTTGGGAAGGGGCATTCTTCTGCCTTTCCCATTCTCTTTCCTCTTTTCTGAGGGTTTGGAATTGGATTGGGGGTTGGGTGGGTTGGTGGGAGTCGAACTCGACTCGACCGATATAATAATCGTCGAATCCCTCGATTCCCTCGCATTCTCTCTCAAATTGTCTCCAATCGATTGGATTGGGTTTTGGTTCTCTTTTGGGGCCTTCTTCGTCGACCTCTCCTTCTCTAAATAATATTGCGGGGACTTGACGGTCGTCGTCCTCGCACTTTCTTTCCGTGATGATTCGCCGTCTTCGGTCGGTTTCTTCCCATTTGGGGGAGTCCTAAGCATCCTCTTCGCGACGGAGATGGTTTGGGGGCTCTCCCACGGGTTTTGCCCGAGTTTCCCGAAGTTCGGGTCTGTCGAATGGAGCCAGATGTAACCCAATGAAGGGCTGATACACCAGATGGGGAAGGCTCAGACAGATGGGGCCTTAAATACAAACCTAATAACCAACAATCAATCAACAATTTGACAGAGCGGAAGCAAGATGAAG
>JAAELO010000721.1 GCA_024226555.1 Desulfobacterales bacterium
ATCTATAAGGATTTCACACTTAAGGAAGCATTTTTAAAGTACATCAAGAAGGGTTTCAATGAAAGTCTTAAGAAGATTGAGATTGTTAATGGTAAGATATATTGGTATAATGAACTTGTAACCAACCTTAAAATTATATCAAAAGTTCTGAAGAGTGATAAGTACGCTTTTTCACTTTTATATAGCAAATAGTAATATATTGTACTTAATTGTTAGGAAGCCTTACATAAAAAACATTTATGTAAATACAGGTCTTTAAACAAAAAGTCCTCTGCCGAGAGCTAAACTTTTGAAAAGTTTAACAAACACATTTGTACAAATTAAAGTTTTGATTTTAACTTCTTTGATTTCTGAGAATATAAATATGAAAAATTAAAAACAATTGATCAGTTCATTCCCGCGCAGGGGAATCTCATTTTTTAGAATTTCGTAGGTCCGGTAGAGCGAAGCGAAACCTGACAAATAAAAGTAATTGAATTTGTTGAGTTCCATTTAATTCTATCAAACCTGTAACAAATACAAGAATTTTCGTTTATCAAAAACGTATCTTTTAAACACATAAAAATAAAAGCATTTTTTTATGTAAGGGGAACCTCTAATAATTAAAATTTTGGATGAAATACAAGGCATTTCAAAAAATAACGAGCCGATTTTATTACAGTTTTTTTTGGAAATAACAATGTATTTCGCCAAAAGAGAGGTTATTAGAGATTCCCTAAGGTTATCTAACATTTAAGCGCAATATAACCCGAAAAGACTTCGGGATATATGCTATTGAGAATTAAAGTATTATGACAAGTATTACAAAACATTTATCTAAAATCCCGGAACACATCAAAGCACCAGATTATCGTTTTTTCGTAGTAACAAACTACTGTTATTTCCTGGGATTTCTACTACATTTCAGTTTTTTATTTACATTCTACTTTTTTAATGTAATGCCAATGGCCACATACAATCTTGTTAGCTGTACAGCATTCATTATAAGTTTTATAACCAATAAAAAAGGGTTTCATATCTTTGCTATTTTTCTTTGCTGTGTCGAAGTAAATATCCATGCAATCCTGAGTATCTATTTTATTGGATGGAATAGTGGATTTCACTACTATCTTCTGGTCATTATACCAGTTGTTTTTTTAATGCCCAGAACACACTACCTGCTAAAATCTGGCATGGCAGCTTTTTTTACAATTTGCTATATCTGTTTGCACCAATACAGCCTGTCAATTGAAATGCCCAATATCCTGCTTAGCGATATTAAGCTATATACATTAAATTATTACAATATAATCGGTACAGCGATATTACTTGCAATAATCGGATACTTTTACAGCACAGCCGCAAAAAATGCAGAAAAAGCCCTTGCAAGACTTGCAAAAATTGATGGTTTAACACAAATTGCCAATCGAAGGCATTATGATTCTTACATACAAAAGGAGTGGAACAGATTAAAAAGAGAAGAAAATTTTTTATCTATTCTCTTTATCGATATCGATTTTTTTAAGAATTACAACGATTTCTACGGTCATCAGGCTGGAGATGATTGTTTAAAACACGTTGCATCTACTTTAAAAGAAATTGTGAACAGGCCTGCTGACTTGGTAGCGCGGTATGGAGGAGAAGAATTTATAATCTCTTTACCAAATACCCGGGATGAAGGAGCAAAAAAAGTTGCTCATCAAATTCAGGAACAATTAAAGAAACTGCAAATTCCACATGCCAGATCAATTGTAAATCAATATATAACCTGCAGTATGGGAATAGTATCTTTTGTACCAAATGATAACTCATCAATAGAAGCTATGGTTGAACATGCTGATAAAGCACTCTATCAGGCAAAAGAAAATGGGCGAAATTGTATTATAACTGCAGATTTAAGTTAAGATACCCCTACCAAAAGGCAGGGGTATATTCTATTTATTTTTTTTTTCTAAGTTCCAGCTAATCCAAATTTTTTCTTGAGCATCAACTAAAGATTTTACAGTTTTTAACTGTGCTAAAGTTACAGCTTGTGCATATTGATATTTTTTATCTTTGAAACCTTTGATAACGTTGTACGATTCTTCAAGAAGTTTCAAAGCCTTGTAGTATTCGCTTCTGATTGAGCCATATTCCAGTCTTTTTACAGCTAACTTCCTCGAATAAAAGGAGTAGTTTATTTGGGAATTTTTATCTTTTTTCTTTTTATAATGATCTACAGCAGCCATTGTTTCCCTGTTTAAACTAAAGAAAGCTCCAAAAAAACCGACCCAGTTTGATCCTGGTAGAAAATATGTATTTCTATATACTGGAAAATTTTTATTTTTGAAATAATGTTTATGTTGAACCATTGTTTGCTGGTGGTATTTCAAAGCAAGAGATGCCGCTTGATTTTTCTCTTCAGTGCTAAGTTCATCCCTTAGTTTCTCAAATGTTTTGATCACGTATGCAAGTTGTGGTTTTATAACAAAAACATCTGAAACTGTTGCAACATTATACCATGCGAATGCTTCAACTTTGTTTTTAAGTTTGAATTCAGCATCAGCAAGAAGCATTAGGCATATTATTTTTATTCTATTACTCAATTGTTCTGGTTTACAATAAACAACTGTTTTTAAACAATTTCTGGATTTTTGGAAATCTTTTTCCATTGTATGAACAATAGATAATTCAAAGCCTGACCCCATGTTGTTTTGAGCGAAAGATTTCTTTAACCAATACTTTGCTTTTTTTAAATCTTTTTTTACAATTTTAGCTTTATAGTAGAGAGAACCAAAATGTCCCTGTGCTCTATCATCGCCTTGTTTAGCAGCTTCTTCAATTAATTTCAAAGCTTTATCATTTTCTTTTCTTAATATGTAAACCTTACCAAGTTGGTGCTTTGCTCTTGCATAACCCTGATTAGATGAAAGTTTATAATATTTCATAGCTATATTTTTATCTTTTTTTACTCCATAGCCACCCCAATATGATTGCGCTACCTCAAATTGTTTCACAGGATCTCCTGCGTCTGCTTCTTTTTTTAGACCTTCAAATTTTGAAGCACAGCCATAAGTAAAAATGAGGATTAAAAGGGAAATAAACACTAAAGATTTTTTCATATTTTCTCCAATTCAAAATATTGTTATAAGTTTAAAATTTAAATTAAATTATGGTTATGAGTCAATAACATTCTGAAATAATTAATTAAAAGGTTTGAAAATTATAAATAATTTAAATCCCACATGCCAGATATTTTTTTTTATACAAACTTTGTGATTGATCGTCATTCCTGCGAAGGCAGTTTCGTATGTCTGGTAGAGCAAAGCAAAACCTGATGTATATTAATATTTAATTTTGGGAATTAATTTATACATTCTCTCTTGGGCCTTTTTAGTTGTTCTATATCCTCTTTAAACAACAATCCTATATTTTAAATAAGGAAATAAGAAAAATCTATTTTATATCATGGAAATTTCAAAGAAAATTACTGAAAAAATGAAAGGCTCGAATATAAATTTTTGAAAAAAACAGACTTTCATACAATGGTGAGAAAAAAAATAAACTTTTCTATTGAAATTATAAAAACTACCCGTTAAAGTGTTGACTGATTGTATTATTTGTATTCGGCAAGTCAACATGGAAGCTACAACTTCCATATTGACTCTAAGTAAAAACTCTTCTAACTTGGAGAAAAGTTAATGCCTAACTTCTTTTTTACAGAAAGTCCACCATTCCGTCAACGCCTCTTTCACACGCCGGGGCAGTTTTTTCACTTAAACACTATAAAATCAAGACAAAACATGCACCTTGAAACTGTTACAAATCATACCTTTTTTATTATTTACATTTTGTAGATACTGCCTACTCCTTTTGACAGAACTACTACTTTTTTGAAAAAAAGAACTGTATAGTTTATAATAAAAACTTTATTGATAAGCATGTATCCGGGTTTTAAGGAATAAGATGAAACATAATATGGAAACAATAACTGTAGATCTCAGAACTTCGAAGATCGCAGGAATGGTTCTTGACGAAAAGCGGGAAGATTTGATTCGCGTACTGGGAGAGCCGGAACTGGAATATATGGACAAACTACTCTATCCGACCAAGGGTATTGCAGTTGACTTAATCAAAGATCGGCTGGCGGTTATATATTTGTGGGTGGATCGACAATCACTTCATGAACCTTTTCCAGGGGGAGGAGCGGAACAATTCAACCCTTGCAATGCAACAGTTATTTCATTGGAGGGAAAATCCATTGATGTAACTGAAGGGATCACGCAACCGGAAGTAGAATCAGTTATGGGGAAACCCTATATTATTGGACCTGATAAAAATGGTAGTTTCGGGATGGATTACTTTGGTGAAACCAAAACTGATGACATCAACATACCTCTTTTTTTACGGTTTGACTTCAGCCCTTCTGGATTTATAGGAGTTTGGATCACATTCTGAAAAGACAAGGGGGCTAATCTTCAAATACCTTCATTATTTTTTCAAATCCAAATTTAGAAAAAGACCTGATCAGGGGTGTTTTTTTATGAGAATTGATGTATGAAACATTTTAAATGGAAATAAAGAAAACAATAAGTTAATGAGGCCATATGAATTTTGCACCATTTTTTAAAAGAATCTGCGAAAAAATGAAAATTAAAAGTCAACGGGAACTTGCGGAAATTTTAAAGCTTTCACCGTCAAGCATCTATTCTGCAAAACGAAGAAACAGTGTACCACCCCGGTGGATACTTAAGTTGTCGCAAAGTTACAACTTCAATGTAAACTGGCTTTTAACTGGAATGGGTGAACCTCTTATGGATAAAGACAACGCATTTAAATCGATATCTTTAGTGGAAGCCCGCCTGAGTGCCGGAGGCGGCTCTTTGGAAGTCGGTGCCGAAACCGTGGATAAGGTCCCCTTCCGCCTTGACTGGCTTCACCGAAAG
>JAAELO010000722.1 GCA_024226555.1 Desulfobacterales bacterium
GGTTATCTTTGGAAGCGCAGATACATTAAAACGTATAGTCCTCATAAAATGCCAATTGACAATGTATGGCAATCACTTTGATTTGCCAGAAAGACATAATACAATAACAACCGGGCAGCTCTGCAAGGCTTGCCTTAGAAATGCTTGAGCCTATGACGAGAAATTGTCACGTACGGTTCTGAGGGGGGAAAGGAGCCGTAAGGCTTCTGACCTACCCGATCTCTATAAAAAAAATATGATACCTGATCAAAATACATTGAAAGAAGAAGCATCAAAAATTGTGATTAAGCACTTTAATGCATTAAATAATAATGATATTGAAACATTCCGTTCTACTGCTTACTTGTTTCCGATTAATGATGGTAAACCTTTTACAACTTGGTGGGAAGGAATGTTAAGCTTAAAGCCATATCAAATAGAATTAGTAAGTATTGATGTAAATGATAAAACAACTGATTCATATTCAAAACATCCTAAACACATCTCTATTAAAGTTAAAATTAATGCTATCTTTAATTCAAAATCTATTGAAGATGATTTCCTTGTTTGGTACTTTATAGATTCAAAAGAATATAAACTTGCTTGCAGGAATCATTGGTGGTTAAAATAAAAAGTCCAACAAATGCTTGAACAGCGGATCGAGCTACAGTTCCACAATTTTGATTATAATGGTAAAAGAAACAAAATTAACTTTTTAAATTGTTTTGCTTAATCCGCTCGACCGGTTAAGCTGACGTTACATGCTAAAAAAATGAATATAATAGATTTAATAAAACACATTTTGAAAGCTCCAAATTCAATACACTCACATGAATTTAAAACATTTGGTGAGTCTCTAAAAAACGAATTGGAGCATAGCCCTACATCTGTTGATATGGCTTATATTTATGCAATACAAAAAATAGCAAGGAAACAGCTAAAAAAGCTTACAAAAAAAGAGGTCCATTCAATTTGGGTCGAATCTTGGGCATATACAGATATTCAATCTTATGATGACCTTACAATTTGGCAGAATGACAATAAGGATATGTATGAAGATGTCATTATATCTTTAGAGGATTATGTTATTTATTACATACAAGGTCATCTAAGAAAAATCATGTAACAAAAGTAGTGAACTCGGACCGCACCAGCAGTTTCGCTCAGCCTGAACAGCTTTCGAAGGAAAAATAGTCAAAAAATAGGGGTCATGTCTGCTTATGACCTTTGCAAAAGCCATAAGCAGACTTGCCCCCCCAATCCGGGCAGGTGTTTCTTTGGGAGATAATCTGGAGAATCTTTGAAGGTGGAAAAGCAAATGACGGCGACCATTTGGTCAGCTGGTGCACCGACCAGCAAATATATAATAGTAAATATATTTGTTAGATGACTGCAGGTGCGTATCTCAAAGGTTGTTTAGGTTGTATTAAGTTAAACTGTTTGCAGTACTTTTTAAAACAGTATACATATTATGAGGTATATTAAAATCTGAGGGAGCAATTCCATTCGACCCACAATATAAGGGTTATCTTTGGAAACGTAGATACATTAAAACGTATGTATAGTCCTCATAAAATGCCAATAGACAATGTATGGCAATCACTGTGATTTGCCTGAAAGACAAAATACGATAACAACCGGGGGCCCACAGCAAGGCTTGCCTTAGAAATGCTTGAGCCGTATAACGAGGAATTGTCACGTACGGTTCTGAGGGGGGGGAAGGAGCCGTAAGGCTTCTGACTACCCGATAAACATAATGAATAAAATAACAATCAATCAAAAAGAAATAAAATTCTATGAAGAAGAAGGAATTGTATTTTCAAATAAAATATTTATTGAAATTCAAATTGATGAATTACATTTTAAAGAAATGAATGCATTTGAAGGTGGTGCAATATACTTTCATGAACTTAAAAAGTCTGCCAAAAAAACAGGCGAGTATCTAATTTTTACTTGTATTTGTGGTATTGCAGATGATGCTGGTTGGGATAAAATCAATGTAGTCCACTCGAAAAATGAAATTTATTGGGAATTTGAAAGAAATGGTTCTCAAAAGTTCAAATTTGATAGGATAGAGTATATTGAACAAGTTATTAAATGTGAAAAACTACTTAATTTGTCAAAATTTTACTTAGCTATTGAAAATGTAGTTTTTCCAGAATAAAACACATCGAATAAATTAACCGGATCGCATTAATCTTTCACGGAGACTGAGCGGCAGTCAAGGAAATCAGGTTATCAAGCTCCCGGTTTTTTAAACGTTATGGGTAAAAGGAATCACGCACAAATCATGAATACAGAAAGAATACAAAGCAATGATTTGGGATAATGATAAAAAAATGTTGCCCAAATTAAGCCATAATTTTCACCTGACATTATCATTCACCGGAGCAATCTCCCGCTGATGCTGATGTTATACTTAAAATAATGACCGATTATAAAGGCAGATACAGATGAGAAAAGTACTTCTACTAATAATTTATTTTGCTCTTTTTTCAAATGCCTGGGCTAAAAATAAATCAGAGTTAGAAATCAATTTCGGATATAAAGACTTGAATTTGCGGAGAGCATTAAAAGAAGCCAACGAGAAATTCACTTATTTGGGAAAGTCAATCCATCCAGGTCTTCTTCGTGAATTCATAACCTGGGTCAGCGATGGTGGACCTCCAATTACAGTCACCATTGATGTATCTGCTGCCACAGGTACAAATGAGTATTATCTGCCTGTGGAAATTGTTAAAACAGCCCCTCACGATCAATCCAAATCTGTCTACTCTGATGATGATTCAAAATTTGATCTTGAATATGTCATTACAGGTGACCATTTCACATTTGGCTATGTTTGGTTAGGAAGGTTAAAAAACGGATTACATGTGGTTAAATCTTTGGAAGGTTTTCGAGGAAGTAAACCGGGTGGCGGAACTATGGTCCGTGAAGATATTATTTTCGTTAATTTTGAAATGGGACAAGGTTATAAACCAGATGGGAAACCATATGAACAGCTTTTAATGAGCGTGGTAAGAATATATCCTTTGGGAGATAGACCTTACACGATGATAAAAGTTTATAAGGATAAAAACAAAGTTGTTATTGTGGAGTCTAAGTATCTTAATAAACCATATGTTTTAGAATTCAAACCAGGAAATCAGAAATAGATTAAATGAAATTACAATTATCTATTCAGCATGTTAACTAAATAGAACTTAAGGTATTTAGTTGCCAGGTTAATATTAGCATTTATAGTTGACTACTTAGTCCTTATTCTTGTTGGAGTTTTTACTTTTTTTCTTAATTACAGAAACTTTAAAAAAAATCTTAAAGATGAATTTTTAAAAATAAAATTAAGCAGTTCTATGAGGTTCTGTTTATAGACGTCCTTATCTTAAGGATTTTCAACTCTGGAAGCATCAATCTGGATGGGAGCTGGAATGATGGTATGCACAACATATATGAGCTGTCTATAAACACCGTTAAACTTCACTGGCTAAAGATGCTAACAAGCCAGAACGACTAAGGATAGATCGTTCGGCTGGTAAAAGCACAATCGGTTGTTACCCCGACGTACCTCTACCAAGCCCTTTTATCAAGCTCAAAATTTATCTTTTCCCAGGCATCTTTTTTGTTTCCCTCTATATCGTAAAATCCCAGTGAACCAAGATATCCAAAAAATTCTGGACTATTTATTTTGTATTTATCTTCATAAACCTCAAGAGAATCTTGATTAAGTTCGCTATGCCAGGCAAAAATTATCATTGGTATTTCATTATAATACTTATCCCACACTTTAAATACTTCTGTTACAAATTCAGCTTGTTTTTCTTTCGAACTATTACATGCAGAACTGCTTGGATATCCACATTCCAAAATGTATATTTTGTTACTGTCTTCTTCATAAAAATTTTCAATAATGCTTTTAAATTCAACAGAAACTATATCTGGAGATTTTACTGTAAAATCACTATTTAAAGGATAGTATGTCAGAAAAATACCGCTTGTTCCGCTATGAGCTGATAGTTGCTTAATCTTCTCTTTATACTGAAGAGCACCATATACAGTTGCTTTTGTTCCAATCACAGTATCAGGAAAGAGCTTTTTTGCATATAAAGACACTTCTTTATAAAATGTAATCCAGCTATTCCAGGCATCTTCATTATCACCTAAATAGATATCGATTTCGTTACCAATAGAAAGGACATCAATCTTCATATTTGGAAGGTTTTTTTCCAACATTTCTAATAAATCTTTAAAAGGTTCTATCATTGATTCAAAATCACTTGTATTCGTAATATAATCTGGAACAAATATTTCATTAGTATCGATAACTCCAATTGTGAGTTCTACACCAGTGTCTCCATAATAAGTATCAATATAAGAAAATTTATCGGTGAAAATACTATAGTTTCCCCTGGTAGTTTCAAGCATATTCCAGTTGAAATGTAGATCTATAACATCTGCCCCAAGTTCATTCACTTCAATAAATGTTTTATTATAATTGTCTGATTCAGCGGTACTTATGTCAAATCCCAAAATCCTGTTATTTCTTTTTACTACACCAATAGGATCATTATTTTGTGAGATATTATTCTCTTTATCTTCTGTTGAGCAGCTTAAAATAACGATTACTAACAATATAAAAGCACTAATTATTTTTTCCATCATAATTGAAATTTCTCCTTTGTCTTTTTTTACCCATAGGATTTCATTCTGATAATACATAATTACATTTTTTATAAGAGGCCTTCCAAAGGACGTACATGGGGTTCCGATAGCAACGGAAAAAACGCTAAGGATGCTTCCAATTCTCGATAAATTTTTAACATGCTTAAATAATTATCTTTATAATACAGCATAAAAAATAATTTTCAATGAATTATTTAGCTTCACAGTAAATTTTTTATTTTTATTATTTTCAAGAAGTTGTCTGCTTAACGTCAGAGGTTCCATGGTCATGGTACAGATCTATAATATCTTCCGGTTCCACATATTGTCCAAAAGGTCTCGACTTCTGTTTCAGAGAATAGAAGATGTGTTCCGTCTCTAACAACACGTCGGTCTGTTACCCGGAAGATTATATCTATCGCTGGAAATGATTCATCACTTGCCGGAGCTTTCCCTGTATGGAACCCTGTGTAAACAGTCTTTGAATCATTCTGACATACTATTTCCCCTTCAAATCTGGCTACAGAAAGCCAGTATTCCTTAAGTTCCTTTCTTAGATTCTTCTTTATAATGAGAAAATGCTCACTTTATCGTATCCCAGGGTCTTCTTTAAGAACTCTGGAGTTTCTCTCTGGCAGTGCTTTCACTCTCGGAGTTCACAGTTAATCAGATAGCCTTCCCTGCCAATATAGCTGAAGATAGGGTGAAAGCTATCGAAGTTTTTGTAAGTACGACTAACTCCTTCTTTTTTGTTTTGGAGTTATCAAAAGGGAAGCCATGTAGGGTGCGTTAACGTCCTTTCAACGCACATTTACAGGATTTCATCAAATAAAAATAACATTTGAAACCATAATTGTTCATTTATTTTTTTGAATTTACTTCTGTTATTATATTCAAATACCCTTGTGAACGGTGCGTTTTGAAACCAAAAACGGCACCCTACAACTTCAATCTTTGTACAACCGATTAGGGACGTCCGTGACATATCTATAACAGATGTCTTTAACAACCTTTCAACGCATATATACAGCCGAAGCCCTGATACGTGGCCTAAATTGAAAAATAAGGGCTGGTCAAATTATCATAAACATGTTGTATCAAGTAAAACATTCGGTTATGTTGATAATTGTATATAAAATGATCTGTGGCGTTGGATGAGACGAAGGCACCGGAATAATAAAAGTACCAAGTGGTTAAAGAGAAAATATTTATCCAAAGGTTCTAAATCTGGAAAATTCTCTACTGTAGTTAAAAACAGAAAGGAAAACCTACGAACTCATTAAAGCAAGCAGTATACATATTATGAGGCATATTAAAATAAGAGGTGCTGCAAATCCATTCGACCCACAATATAAGGGTTATCTTTGGAAGCGCAGATACATTAAAACGTATAGTCCTCATAAAATGCCAATTGACAATGTATGGCAATCACTTTGATTTGCCAGAAAGACATAATACAATAACAACCGGGCAGCTCTGCA
>JAAELO010000723.1 GCA_024226555.1 Desulfobacterales bacterium
AGAATTCTCAGCTATTTCCAGAACTTTATGTCTCAAATCATTTACAAAAATGGGGGAAAATCTAATTTTCGAACGCACCCATGTGAAACTGAAAAAAGGCCACTTTTCAAAAGAAGGGAGCAAACCTCGGATTGTCACCATCTCCATTTGCACTAAAACGCTACCAAACCAAAAAACCGTGCCCATGCGAGAAACAATGCGTGGGTATAATCTACTCCCATTTAGTATTCATTTGACTGACTCGTCACTCCAAGACGTGAACAAATATAGCATCCATTTCATCTCCATTCCTCCATATATTGTAAAACAAATATGTTTGAAAATACCATGTTTTTGTGGCAAACAAACGCTGGGGAATTTCAGATAAATAGCATTGCATGAATGATCCAATGCGACAACGCGTGGGTGTCGATCCGGGGCAAAGCAATGCTTGCAATTGCACAAATGTGATGTAATTAATTAAACAATTTCAGACAATATTTTAGCATGAAACACCAAATTTGTCATTATATCGTTGCA
>JAAELO010000724.1 GCA_024226555.1 Desulfobacterales bacterium
ATTCTTATTTCCAGGGAAAATATCAGAAAATCATCCTGATGATTAGAAATCCATCCCTCATAGCAGTTAATGGATTAACGCTTCTCTCACTCGTCTTGGGTCGAATCTTGGACCTTCGGACGCGTGTTTATTCATGATTTCTCGATTTACGTTAGAAAATTGAGAGTTTCCCCTGGGGGGAGGGGAGAGTACTCGCATTGAGGTCCGACAGGAGGGTCCAGTCGGTTTGAGGGTCTTAGCGAATGACTACCAAATGGCCCAATTTAGAGAAATAAGGAAATTATACTGCAACTTTGGGGTATTTTGGTAGTTACTACCCGTTACATCTAATTTCCTGGTATTTTGAGCTTAGTTTGCAACCTTTAGTGTACTTGAATGTTAGAAAACTTTAACAGAACATTTTATTGCTAGATTGGATGCTATCGAAACGGCATGATTTTTAGCTTCATACACCACCATTTGGGGGTTATTGTAAAAAATTACTACCATCTGAGGGTTTTTTTGAAAATTTAGGCTTTGGCCCTCTCTAGTTCAATTTGGACCCCCCTGTCAGGCCTCAATGAGAGTACCCCCGGGGAGTTTCTATATGATAGAAGTTATTTGACTCCTGAAGACATTGATTTTTCATGAACTTCATAAGATGAAACAAAAATCTTTATAAAATATCACGGGAAACTGCAACAAATAATTGATCTTTTCACATTATGGCCCCTTTTGATTGCAAAACAGAAACAGGGCATGGGTGTTTGGAAACCTAGCTTTGAAATTTTTGCAAAATTCGGTACAAATTTGCACGGATATCACTTTGTTTCGATGACTATTTCTTTAGCTTTGCGAAAAATGATTTTACCCATGAAGTTGTTTGGTTCCAGAATAATTATTCCTAAGGTCGATCCTGGTGAGTATTAACAGAAATAAAAGTGCATTCAATTAAAC
>JAAELO010000725.1 GCA_024226555.1 Desulfobacterales bacterium
AGGAAAAAAAAGAAAAACAAGTATAGCGATAGATTAATTAATGGGGATTATTCAGATCCCTGCCACCTATGGTGGCAAGGGCAATTTATCCCCTTTTAGGGGTTATTCTAAAACCCTGCCCTCTGGGTAGGGATTTTTATTACAAGAAAGAAAGGGAAAAATTTGCTGAATATTCGAAAGAATCACTGGTTGATCAAACAATTTCTCTGTTTGTTCTTAAAGATTCTCCTATTAAATTTGATGGCAATTTATCAAATCTTAACCAGTATAGATTTGGACTGGTGAAATTCAGTTATGGCAAAATTTTCGATGAAGCTGTTGAGAACAAACTAATTACAAAAATTGATTACGTATCTAATATGAAAAATAATATGTTAAAAATTCTCAGAAGGCGGTTTGATATTCTACCAAGTGATCGATGGGTTGCACTTTATTATTATTCTAAAATTGATCCAGGTGGAAAAAACCAGATTAAGGAACTAAAGCCACATATTCAGAGTTTTCCTGCATATATAGGCTTTTCCAAAGCTAACAAACTTACTTCTGTCAGGGATAAGGTAGATAATATCCTCAGAGAAATGAAAAAGGATGGTATTTATCAGAAAATTATTGATTCCCATATTAGTAGTTGGGGAATTAGATTGGATTAATTGGCGAACCAGGCTTTCATAGCCAGTACAGGGGCGTTAACGCCCTGCCAATGCATATTTACAAGGATTTTTATCAAGGCAATTAAATTCAGGATAATCTTACATGGCGGTCTTGTTCGGTTGAACCAGTTACAGTTTTGATAGGATCATTTTTTTACAAAATTTAATATGGAAGATATGAAATATAAAAGCTGATATACTCTAATTTACCGGGTTTATCAGCCTTTATTCTTTTTTATTTGATAGATTGCTTAGATAACTCGCATATATTATACCTTAAATGCGCTTAGCATACTTTTTAAATCACCTGACAGATCTGATAATTTCAAAGCACTGTTATTAACAACATCACTGTTCTTAACAATATCATTTGTAAAACTGTTCAATTTTGATGTGTCATCGGCAATATTTTGTCCGAATGTTGAACTTTCAGCCACATTACCGTTGACCTCCTGTATTCCAGTTGAAGCATATTCAATATTACCAGCTATTTCTGTAGTAGTAGCACTTTGTTCTTCTAAAGCTGTTGCAATGGTTGAAACAATATCATTAATATCATTAATAGTTATTGAAATTTTATCAACTCCACCAACTGTATCGCTAATTGATCCCGATATTCCGTCTATACTTTGCTTTATCTCAAGAGTGGCTTCAGAAGTTTGTTTTGCAAGTTCTTTAATTTCACTTGCAACAACTGCAAATCCTTTTCCTGCTTCACCTGCTCTTGCTGCTTCAATAGTTGCATTTAAAGCGAGCAGATTTGTTTGTTCTGCAATCTCATTAATAACCTCTGTAATTTTAGTTATATCAAGTGCAGCTTTACCAAGTTCCACAACAATATTTGTTGTGACTTTTGCTTCCTCAGTAGCACCTTTTGTAATACTACGAGCTTGTTCACAGTTTTTAGCAATCTCGCTAACCGTAACATTCATCTCTTCTGTTGCTGCTGCAACCATATTTACATTGGTAAAAGTTTCTTCACTTGCTGCTGCCACAGAAGTAAGATTTGAACTTAAATTAGCTACTGAGTTATCAAGAGATTTTGATTGGACTGCCATAACATCTGTATTTTTTTTCATCTCTTTTGAAATATTCAATAGTTCATCTGAAGAGGTGTCAACAACTTTACTGTTATTAACAACATCTCCAATGATTCTTTGTAGTTTATCTATAAATATATTAAATTTTTCAGCGAGTTCTCCTAGCTCATCTTTATTTTTTATTTTCAAACGAAATGTTAAATCACCTTCTCCTTCAGCAAGATCCTGAACATTACGGGTTAAAAATGTTATTGGTTTAATTACGATAAGCTTCATCGAGAAAATTATTGTTAAAACAAGAATTATTATTATACTTAATGTTACAACTATTTGAATCGCCGTTACTTTTGAAATGCTTTTGTCTGTAACCTCTTGAAATACAGTTATCTCCTGATTATTTTTTTCTTTTAATCTTGCGACTTCCTCTAAGATGTGCTTATCAGTATAGTAAATCTGAACACTGCCTGCCTTTTCCTCCCCAACTTTCGCATCTTTTTTAAATGATAGTTTTTCGTTAAGTATGAAACTTTTTGGAATTATCGTACCTGTCTTAATTACACCACTTTTCCATGATGCTGCAAAAGCTTTACCCTCTGCATTGAATGTTTTAATTGCGATTATTCCTGGAAAATTATTATATGAAATGAGATTTTTTTTAAGACTGTCAGTATCAAAATTATATATGTGTGTTGCTGAAATTTCGCTAAAAATATTTGTATTTAATCTTGCAAGTTCTTTTAAGTCATCTAATTTTGTTTTGCTCTGAAGAGCAACATCAGATTTAAGTCTTGAAACATATTTGCTAATTAAAGTATCTGCTAGATTTGATTCCAATGTTATGAACAAAAAACTACTAAGCATTAAAAGAACAAATACTGTAGTTCCACAAATTAAGGAGGTTTTTACAGAAATTCCAAGATTAATCTTTTTCATAAGAAAATCCTTTTATTAAAAAAAATTGGTCATTAGATTTGTAACTCAACTTTTGAATCAGTTTTTTATTTTCAGAGTAATTGAGTCTGTACTTTTATTCAGGTATTTAATTGAAATGTATATATAATATACTTTGAATTCGGGTTTTTTTCAAGTTGTATTAGGGACATTTTTATAAAAAATCCTTTTAAGTAATATCACTTTTGAGTCTGAAATATATTTTTGTAAGGCTTGTTAAGTCAATAAGTAGATAGATTTAGTTGATATATTATGATAACTTTTGACGCCGGATAAATCTTAAAAAAGGGTAATAAAAATGATCAAAAAAGTAATAAACTTAAAAGAAAAATTCTCGAAATTTCATGAATTATGGTCTCCCAAGGTAATTGCTGAATTGAATGATTACCAGATCAAAATAGTCAGAATCAAAGGCGAATTTACATGGCATACGCATACAGATACTGATGAATTATTTTTTGTTATCGAAGGAAAAATGGGAATTGAGTTCCCTGATCATAGTGTTGAACTGAATAAGGGTGAGATGATCGTAGTGTCAAAAGGAATTGAACATAAACCTTTTTCAGAGTATGGTTGCAAAGTTATGATAATTGAACCAGGAGGAGTTTCTAATACTGGAGATGATGTGAATTCCAACTTAACTTATGAAAATGATGTTTGGATATAAAAAATGAGAAGAAAAGACAAAGAGATATCAAATAAAGAAGAGATTGAATCTATTATACAAAAAGCTACAGTTCTCAGATTAGCCCTATCCAACGAGAATATACCCTATATAGTTCCTATGAGTTTTGGTTATGAAAGTAACGTGTTTTATTTACATAGTGCCATAAAAGGAAAAAAAATTGACCTGTTAAAATCCAACTCAAATGTTGCATTTGAACTTGATACAGATACTGAAATAGTTACATCTGAAAAGGCCTGTGATTGGGGAATGAGATTTAAAAGTATTGTAGGACACGGTAAGGCAATTTTCGTAGAAGGTGAAAAAGAGAAAGAGAATGCCCTGTCTATTATTGTTGCTCAATATACTGACAAAAAATTTACATTTTCAAAAGAATCTTTGAAAGCGACTTCTGTTTTTAAAATAGATATTACAGAAATGTCTGGGAAAAAATCCGGCTTTTAACATTTCATACGGTTCCCTTTAATCATTTAGCCTCCAATAATTAGAATTTTGGATGAAATACAAGGTTTGATAAAAAATAACGAGCCG
>JAAELO010000726.1 GCA_024226555.1 Desulfobacterales bacterium
TATCTTTTGAGCCGGCCAAAGGCTCCCAACAAACAACAATCAAAAAAAGAAGGGCCCCTTTTTGCAAGGGCGATGTGCTCAAGAAACAAACACAAAAACAAACGAGCAAAAACACGCAGGCGCATAAGAATCATATCCAACCGATGACACTTTTCGCTTTCGATCAAATTTTCTTGAATATTGCGATTTTGTTTAAAGTCAAAAATTATCCGTTGGCAATTGAACGATTACAAGTTTTGAGAGATTTAGGGCTTGGAGAGGCCACTTTGGAGAGATGCCTTGAAAACGACATAGGTAAGCCGTCCATTTCTTTCTTTCGTTTTTTGGGGTTTCTCAAGAAACAAAAAAAAATAGGTTGGGAATATTTGGAGTCGTTTTTAACGGTCTCTGGCCACCGAGGAATCGCTAAATTCCTTTCTTATTACCGAGAATACCAACAAATCTCGTCCACATCGTCTGGAGATACCACCGATGAAATCCGTAGAAAACAATTCCTTTTTTTCGAGGAATTATATGGATTTTGCCATATAAATAGTAAAGAACCCATGGTAACCGACCTCCCTATCCAATTACGTTCGAATATACTCCGAGAACTTGTCGTTTGGGTATACCCCGACCCATCATCTTCAAATTTCAACCAATCCTTTTCAATTGACGTCTCCACAAAAATACAACCTTTAGTCCTCCATCCAAGGCCCCCTAAATGCATGGAAAAAGCTCAAATTATGGGTAAATTAACTCAAAATGCCTTAAAAAAGAAAAAGAAAAATAAACTCCAAATCGCCGAAGTTACTTTATTGGAGAGTAGCTTAGAAATGTTGAGAACTCTTATTCTCAATTCTATGTTTCAACATTTTACACAAATTGTCTCTAATTATCATAAGAAAGCCTTATCCTAAAATAATTAAGCTTTTTTCCTTTTTTACTTTTTTTCCTTTTTTCTTTCTTTTTTGCTTTCTCTCGCTTTTTTTTAAAACATTTTCTATTACTTTTTCGCAGTGTTTTGATTTTGATTTTTTTTTTTTGCTTTGTATTTTCTCTCTTTTCACTTTTTTGTAATTTTTTTCCGTCTCTTTTTTCCCCTTCGTTTTTTTCTTTGTTTATTCCGTATATTAAAAAAAAAATAAGCATTACTTACTAAAAAATTAAAACAATTTGGTGGAAACTTGCGTTTTCTTTTTTTCTTATCTCTCGTTTTTGTGTTTTGTTTACTTTCAAAAAAAAAAGGATTAATACGCATAAAAGGCAAAATTCTTTTTTCTTCTTTTTTTACCCATTCTTTCTGGCAAACAAAAAGCGTCCAAAATGCAATGTGTTTTTATGAAAAACTCACAAAATGTCTTTTTTTTAATCGTACACTTTTTTCATATACCCGGGTTTTTTTGAACACACCGTTTTTTGAGCTTTTTTCCCAACTTATATTATAGAATGGCGGGAAAAGAGTCGGATTTTGTCCCACAGCGCGCAATATATTCCACATGCAAAGCCCATGGACGTCGTTTTTTTAGTTTTAATTTTGTTTTGCTTTGTTTAAAAAACTTGTGTCGACGCCATGGGAAAAAGTAAAAAATTACGTATTTTTTGGTTATTATTGGAAAACAAAAAATGTTTTTCGGCAATTGAATGAAGTGTAGGCAAACAGTATAATAAAAACAAAATTAGTTCTTTTTTTCGTTGTTTTTCATTCCGAGGACCGGCTGTCAGCCTTTTTCTCTAAGATTTTGTGGGGCTTACCAGATCTCGCAAGGCAAACTGCGTGGCAGTTCGTGCCCAATGGGTGCAGCAATATGGGAACTCAGCAATTTCTGTGCCGGCCAGAATGAGCGGAGACGGCTCCAAAACATCCAAATGACTTGCGTTCCGAACATATTCTCCACATTTTCACACATATTTTTTGGCTTTTTTTTGCACAAAAAACATCACTTTTATTCACTGAGTCTTGACATGAGGGTGTTTGAAATGGACAGAAACTAACTTTATTACTCGCATTAGACACTCTACAGTTCCACAAAAACAAAAACAAGCACTTTTATTCTCGGCTCCAACGACCAACTTTTCACCCTTCCTATCCAAACCTCGTTTTATCCCATTTTGCGCTTCATTTGCGGGAGGTTTGTTTTTTTTCATCCAAAACGCACCAAAACCATCCAACATTCGTCCAAAACAGACCCAAA
>JAAELO010000727.1 GCA_024226555.1 Desulfobacterales bacterium
AAACAAAACAGAACAAGGTATGCCTTCTCGTTCATCATCGATATCAGGGTCGGGGAGCAATGAACAATCTTTATTAGCCTATATTCAAAGGATGGAACAACAAGCCGAAGAACATCGTAAAACAATGAGGGATATATTAGAGCAACAAAAAAGACAATTTGAACAACACCAAAGTATGTATCAATCATTTCAGGCCCATCCCCGAGCCGGTAACGCACAATTAGCTTACCCCCAAGCCCATCCAAGTGAACATCTTCCTCATCATCAACAACCTCGTCATGACTCACGTGTCCCCCCTCCTCGACCCCCTAGGACTCCCGGAAACAGTCATGAAGCTCGTCCCATTAAACATTTAGCCACACTTGTAAGACGAAATCATGACGACCCTACTATTTTGGGAGCTCCACAGCCCAGAGCATCACGACCTCGTGAGGGAACTCCAGGTCGACCTCCCATTTTGTCGTCTGTGGCATCTCAACAAGAGTCTCCCACCCAAGTTATTTGTTTACCCTCTCTGTGTTTTTGTTAACGACTGGCATAACTTGTTTTTGTGTCTCTTCTAATAGGAACGGGTTTCGATTTTAAGGACCCCCAGATCGACGAGAGATGAGAGCGATGATCAAAGTTCTTT
>JAAELO010000728.1 GCA_024226555.1 Desulfobacterales bacterium
CTTAGTAACTTAAGTTTTACTATTTTTGAAAATCATAGTACTTAACATTTGTTAAGAAAAAAAGTTAACATTTGTTAACTTTTCGATGAAAATGTGTTAACTTTTTGAGCGTGTCAAGTTTTCAAAATGTCGATGAACTTAACAAATGTTAATTTTTTTTCTTAACAAATGTTAAGTAACATGATCGTGATACAAGAAAAAAAAATTGAAAAACTTAACAAAAGCATAGAATGTTTTGTTAAGTTCTTTGTGTTAAGTTTTCAAAAAAGTGTGAATCTTGACACATGATTACTTAAGGTTCTATTGTAAAAAAGTTAACAAAAATTTGAAATTTTTGTTAACTTTTTGATGTTTAATTTTTGAACATCACGAGAAGTTAACACTAGACTTTCTTAACAAAAAACTACAAACTTTTGAAACAAACCATTCAACAAAACCCAACGAAAAACTTTTGTTTAAACACCACCACTATATGTAGTTACATATGTAATATAATGCCCTGCAGGTTTAAAATTAATTCGCGCGTTCGCTAATTTTTAGTATTGATTTTATAAACTTAACATGTTTTGTTGACTTTTTCTTCAGAATTTAGAATAGAATCCTTAAGTAAATGGGATTTTTCATCACTACATGAGACCATGTTACTTAACATTTGTTAAGAAAAAAAGTTAACATTGTTAAGTTTATCAACATTTTGAAAACTTGACACACTCAAAAAAGTTAACACATTTTCATCGAAAAGTTAACAAATGTTAACTTTTTTTCTTAACAAATGTTAAGTACTATGATTTTCAAAAATAGTAAAACTTAAGTTACTAAGTTAACATTTATGA
>JAAELO010000729.1 GCA_024226555.1 Desulfobacterales bacterium
AGTATCCCGATGAATTCTTTTATCTGAAAATCGACGATATGATGAAGGATCATTGGTTTTTTGATGCTTTCGACAACTTATCATCCCATGGTGTCAGTGTGCTGGGATTAAATGATCTTAAGAACTTTAAATATGAAAATTGTATCTGCTTTGACAACGTAAGGTATGAATATATTAAGAGCAGACCTGCTTTAAACGGCATTTCGTTTTCTATTGTCCCATCACCCCGTTGGATTTTTATATTTATATAATAACAACAGGTTACACATCTAAGATTACATAAAAAGCTTCCTTTTTTTTCTCAAAATAGAATTTCTATCAAAAAAACATTGCAAAATTAGTCTGTTACTGCAATGATCAAATGACCGGATACGGTTATTTGATCTCCGGTCATTTGATCATTTTTTCAGAAAAGGAAAATGAAGTAATGGACAGAGATGATAGGCAGAATATTATCAAAGAGCTAATTATGAATGAGCGTGTAGGTTCCTTTGAACAAATTTTTCAGCGAGTAGAATGCTCTTCTGTGACACTCAGGCGAGATATCAAGGCTATCGAAGGCATTACCAGCTTTACACATTGTGGAAAATTTATCACGTTGAGTTCAATCCCCTGTTTTAATGAAAACGGGATTTGGTTTTATAAGAAGATAGGATTTACAAAATTTAAAAACAGTCTCGACTTAATTGTGAATGTTATAAATAGAAATGAAAATAGTATAACAAAAGAGACTCTTGATACAATTTTAGGAATCGATGTATATAAACAAATTCATACTTTATTAAGCAGAGATCAAATTAACCGTGTGAAGATAGGAAAAAAATATCACTATATTCCTGCGTCAATCGCAAATAACAAAAAGAAGCGACTTCGGATATTAAACACAAACAATATTGAAGAGTTTTACGAATCGAAAGTTTCTTCTTACGATTTAGTGGCTCTGCTTAAAGCAGTCCTGCTTGAAAAGAAGATAAAGATTGACGTTAAAAATTTAAAACGTTTTACTCAAAAATATTCTCTAAAAATTCCGTTGAAGAAAGTTGAACAACTTCTGTTGAAATACAATTTAACAGAAAAAAAAAGCCATAAAATTGGTTAATGAACTTAGAACCAAATTTCAAAACAACCAGAAAATTTTCTCAGAACTTTCCAATCTAAAAATAAGGCTCTATCCCGAAGAAAACATTTGTATGATTTGTGGTAAGAAGACCTATGTTCTCAAGACATCCAAAAAAACCTGCTATTCGTTTTCTCTTGGACAATTTACCTTGATTGCCGGTTATACCTTTTGCAAGGATCACAAGTATATCCCAGTTGATTCAAACAATATTCTAAAATATCACTCTCAATTGGCTATGGAGATTGTAGAGAAAAATTACCAAATAACCTTCGATTTGTTAGTCAAAGTTGGAGAACTCCGTTATCAAGATCATCGTCAACTTGAAGAGATCAAGACTTTTTTAAAATGCTCAATGGCAAAGACAGATTTGCCATTGAGCACCATTGGGATGATTTCCAAGCGGTATTTGGAATGTTGCAAAAGACTTCACGAGAAGTATGAAGGTCAGATCATTGAAGATATTCGAGCCAATGGTGGATACGTCTTGCACTTCGATGGATCGACGGAACAAAAGTGTGGTAAAACAACCTTTGTTGTAAAGGATAGTAAATCCGGTCATGTTCTCATTAGCGAAATGATTGATAGTGAAAACCATAAAGACGTTAAACCCCTTCTTGAAATTGTTAGAAAAAAGTATGGTATTCCTTTAGTTATATTAAGCGACTTGAGATCTTGGTTTGTATCGGTTTGCCAAGAGGTTTTTGGAGAAAAGGTTCTCCATATCCTTTGCCACTACCATTTTTTACGAACGTTTAAGAGTTTTTTCTGCAAGGAGCATAAACTCATTCAGACGCATTTGACTCATATCGTCAAATTACGAGCAGAAATACAATATCAATTAGAATTAGTAAAAACAGAAACCGCCGTGAAGCCCGTAAATATAAACTCGAAATCATTTGAAGAAATAAAAATGTATTGGATGACTTCTGGAGACGCCCTAATCACCTATCAGCATCTGCTTTCATGGATATTGAAATTTAAACAGGATTCTTCTGGAAAAGGTCTTCCCTTTGACTTACCTTACTTGGATTTTTATAATCGATTTATGAGGGGTAAAAAACTGATTGATGTAGTTTTTTCAGACAAGAAAAGGACTAATTCCAGCACTCGTTTGAAATTCTATTATAATGGATTCCTGACAATTGTAAAAAAGATGGATGTCGATAAAACGAAAAACAAGGAGTTCAGGGCACACATCCGTCAATTGGAATACTTACGAAAATGGTTCATGAAACTTCGTGGTACTCTTTTCATGGAGGCTGCACAGGAAAACAGGGATACACTTGCACCACTTTCAAAAAGATATCGACTAACCCAAGAAGAGGCAAAAGCTATACCGAAAAACATCCAACAATATCTGGAAGAATTGAAAAAGGAATTTACTTTTTGTAAAAATAAGAAAAAGAAAGAAATCTTGATGAGATTCCAGAAACAAACTAAAAAGCATCACAAAAATCTGACAGTTCCGATTCTGACAGTGAATATTGATGAAAAGACTGAAACATTTATCCCATATCGAACAAACAATTTTTTGGAGACATCATTTAGGTCGGATAAAACGATTATTAGGCGGCAAACAGGGCGTAGCAAACTTCCGCGAGAATTTGGTTCAGTTGGAGCTCTTTTGCCCTACTTCAAATCAATGAAGAAACACAGATCGTTCCGGCACTTTTTTGATAATGCAACAAAACTTGCTGAAGAATTTGCTAATGTTACTGAAAACGATTTGAGTATCCCCTAAATGTCAATGCACTTACAAAAACAATATTTTACAGATGACAATTCAGACACCTTGACTGCCCCGAGAGTCAAATCTAACGAGGTATTGGAACGATAGTATTAGCTTTTCGCATATTTCAATAATTAAGCTTTGATTACAACCAATTAAGCTAAGCCCTGAGTCCTGAGTCCTGAGTCCTGAGTCCTTAGTCCTGAGTCCTGAGTCCTTAGTCCTGAGTCCTGAGTCCTGAGTCCTTAGTCATAGTCC
>JAAELO010000730.1 GCA_024226555.1 Desulfobacterales bacterium
AATAAACGCTCTAGTGATTCAAAGATTGCTTCTTCGAATGAAACAAGCGGGTGACGACGCAAAAGGCATACCCATAAACATGAATAGAGTACACAAAAGACTCACCGAAATGATGCCTCCAAAACCCGATCGCCAACGATGTAATGACAAATTGCAAAAGAAATTGCATATAAAATTGCGAACGCGCTAAAAAGTTGTTTGAATACAGTGAAAAAAGAACACTAACGATCTGAAAACAAAGAACTGCAGGCATGCACCGATCCAATTACACGCGACAATTACCGATGTGCCTGATTAAGCCAAGCAAACAACACAAGATTGCAGAGCATCGTCTCTACCGAATTAACGTTACAACGCTTCATCCGAAGACAAAAGATGGAAAACAACACAATGAAACTCGAAAGCAACCTTCCTATAGCGATTTTACTGACGACTATCGAATGAACGAATTGTGAGCTCCCCACGTCGAAAGAAACGACAGAGTTAAACGATATTGCAACGAAAAATGTCACGAAGCTAAACGAATTCGAAGCTAGCACCTACCGATAACTCGAACCCCGAAAT
>JAAELO010000731.1 GCA_024226555.1 Desulfobacterales bacterium
GCCTTTTTCAGAATATTCAAACTCAATGATAATTATCCTAATTGAAACTGCCAGGAGATACTCAAAATATCAATGATACCATTTGTAATCTTAATTTTGTTTTTGTGATGTCGGAAAAGCCGAAAAGAAGACATTAAAAAGGCCAGACTTAATAGAAGAGCGTTTTATCTATCATTGCCCAAGAATTCAAAATAGCCATAACAGTTTTCAATGATTGATAAAATGTGTGAACTGAATGTTTAGGTAGGGCTATGGGGATTATATGATTTGCTCTTGATTAATTAATCCAATATAATTTTTCAACAACAACTTTTTGTTTTGGAAAAAACGATTCCCCTATTCTTTTCTGTAGATGATACCGTCTGAGAATGTATATTTTCCATTTGTTTTCATCTCATTTTTTGTTTTAGACATAACTATCCGGTGTCGCTAATGTTGCGATTCCTGCTGTCCTGCATTCCATTAAAGATCGTTATCAGGAAGAATTTAAATAATGATTTGGTAACTCTTTAATGATAGTCATTTTCCCCTTTTTGCATATTGGACAACAAGAAATATCCTGACCTGTTAAACGTAACATCATTTCAAGAACAGTCTCTTTTGTTTTTTCTTGCAATGGCATATCTGAACCAATAAACTTTCTTATCAGATTAATCGCCTGTTTTTTATTTCTATGTGATAAAAATCCAAAATATCGAATTTTCATAAAATTTTCTGGAAGCACATGAAGTAAAAATCTCCGGATGAATTCATGAGATGAGATAGTCATGGTTTTGATCGCATCATTATCCGTCCTGTCCTTATATTCAAAACTGATTTTATCGTTATCAATGGATTTGATCCGATTGTTTGATATGGCTACCCGATGTGTATATCGGCCAAGATATTCAAGTACCTGTTCGGGACCGGCAAAGGGGCGTTTGGCATAGACAATCCATTTCACTTTGAAAAGAGAATCAAGAAGTGCTGTAAATCTTTTCCTGAATTTATATGGTGCTGTTTTCCCAGGAAAGATCAATTCATCGTTGAAATAGGCTTTTTCAAAAAGTCGCAGATATCTTTTTTTAAATTCTTTTGCCATAGACGTAGCTTTGAACAGGAAAGAGTTTTTTGAAGGAATCCATCGTTTTTTGTCAAAAGAAAGTGCACCTCCTGCGACAAGGCAATGAAGATGAAAATGATCAGTAAGTTTTTGTGACCACGTATGAAGCACGCAAATAAACCCAAGCTGGCCTTCAAGTCTCCACTGTGGATCTTTTGCAAACACCTGTAGTGTTTGGTTTACAGCAGCAAATAAGTTGTTCAGCATAATTTTTTTGTTAGCTAATATGATCGGGTTAAGCTTGTGCGGCAGAGTGAAGACCATATGAAAATAATTACAGGGTAAAAGGTCGGCTTTTCGATCATTAAGCCACTTCTCCTTGACCATGGTCTGGCATTTTGGACAATGCCTGTCTCTACAGGAGTTATAGGCAATCCTTTCAAAATCGCATTGATCACATTGTTCGATATGCCCTCCTAAATGAGCTGTTCGGCAAACTGAAATATTGTGCATAACCTTAAGCTTTTTAAAAGAGAGAATATTCTCTCTTTGATAATCCGTGCCGTAACGACGAAAGATATCTCCAACTTCATATTTATTTTTCATTCTTGTCCTCCTGATCCCCGTATATACAGTCAAGAGGGCTTTTACATTCTATGATTCTTTCTTGTACCAGGTGAAGATAAATGAGGGTGGTTTTTATGGAAGAATGACCAAGGAGTCGTTTGATGGTGAAAAGATCTGTTCCTTGGGTAAGAAGGTGAGTTGCAAAACTATGCCTGAGAGTATGTATCCCACGGCCTCTTTTTATGCAGGCTTTTTTTTTGCGATGTCATAAGCCGAGCTGGCCCCTGAATAGCCAATGTGCTTTTCTTTATCATAACCGGGGAAAATCCATTTGCCGGGTTTATATTTTTGCCAATATACTCTGAGTTCATCGAGCAAATGCCTGGATAAAATTGTATAGCGATCTTTTTTGCCTTTGCCTTGTTCTACCCTTATCATCATTCTGGAAGGGTCACTTTCAATATGTCTGGGTTCAAGCCTCACAACCTCACTGACCCTAAGGCCTGCACTGTATACTGTTTTAAGCAAAGTTCTGTGTTTAAGGTTGGCTGCAGATTCAAATAATTTTTTTACTTCTTCAATACTCAAAATATTTGGAAGCTTTTTGATTCTTGGTCTTGGGGGTAATTTAAAATTAGTCTCATCCCATTGCAGAATATTTTTATAAAAACAAGAAAGCCCAGATAAATGAACATTGCAACTTCCCCAGGATAGTTTGCATTCTTGAAAAAGATAGAGCAGGTATTCCTGAATCTGTTCATTGTTAAGCAGATCCGGAGATTTGTTGTGAAATTTTGCAAGCCTCTTAACTGCAGCCACATAATTTTTTATGGTGTAGGGTGAAAGTCGATGAAGAATCATGTGATTGACAAATTGAGTTCTAAGATCATGCCCCATTGAAATACCTCCTTGATAAAGATTAATAAAGCCTATCCGCACGGATAGACAGGAGATATTGTAACCCTGTTTGGATAAAATGGAAAATTGAGCTTGAGTATTTTTGGAGCAGTAGGAGATAAGGGGGGCGGAGCCCGTTGCAAGATTTATGACAGGCGTTTCATTTGCGCTTTTTGCAAATGATATGACTGGCGGA
>JAAELO010000732.1 GCA_024226555.1 Desulfobacterales bacterium
TATATGTATATATACACACAAAACACATTACAAACCAGATTTAAGATTTTCTACATTCAAATTCACATTTAAAGAAAGCTCCCGTAAGGAATGTTGCCCCCCAAGATATTTTTCAATAGTAGAAGGTGTGACTTGACGGAATTCAGGATTAAATCGAATTGAACTATAATCACAACCATTATGGATAATATTTAGATCTCCTCGGCCACGCGTTTCTTTAAATATTCCATCGACATCAAGAATACCTAATAAGTTTGATACAGACATGTATAAATCTAGTGGAAGGCGTTGAAAGAAACCATTAGCGTTTCGAACACACAAACGATAAATTGGCAAAATATGATTACACCGAATAGCTTGGAATAACATTTTTTTTTTTGATTGGAGTAGTGTGATCAGCATAAATACCTACAAATGTTTGGAGTAGCGTGATACGTTTTAAAATCAATGGACAAAGATAAACTAAAACTAACCTTGCAAAAAAACTTGTCCTAAAATATTAGAAGTTCGAAATAATCGAAGGAAATCATCACCTAATGGCAAAGGCGGAACTACCATTTGATCATCTTTGTCAGATCTATGATAGTCAGCTTTCATAAACAATTTTTGTAAACTCGGGAAGGGTTTCTTGGACGTATGGCAAAGTATATCAATTAATTGAGGTATATCTTGATCGCCTTGAATACGAAACAAACAATGAACCCAAAAAACAGATAATCGTAATATTTTCAGATTAGGTACACGTGACAAAATAGAATAAAAGTTTTCAAAACGATGTCTTTCATGATCCACACCCATATCAATTGAAAGGATCGCGGTCACGTTTTCCAAGGTATTGTAAATGAATCTATCGATTAATGGAAAAATATGCTTTTCCAACGGTAAAATTGTAGGATTTGTGGTGTTTATGCGAATCTCTCTCAAAATTATATTCTTAATGGAAATGACACGTGATTCATCATGAGTGACATTCAAAAAATTTCTGATCATCTACATTTTAAGAATTTAAATGAGCTTAAATACATGACGTTTTTTACCTGTTCTCGATCGAGGGTTTCGACAGCTTTTTTATCATTGGTTTTGCGTTTCTTATTTGGCATGTTACTTCGGAAACTGACAGGACGTTTTCTCGCACTGTTGTTTATGTCCATGCTTTGCAAGATCACTAGCAGTTTGTTTTACAAATAAAAAAGTGCGAAACACATTTTGCGCATTGTCGCATCTTTGTCGAGTGGTTGGCTGAGTTGGGCCACAGACTACACGCTCTCTTCTTTGCGTGTGGTTATTATATGGCTAATCAAATACTGATTTAGGTAATCCATTCATATATCGTTTTTCATACATTAAAATAAAACACAGACGTGAAGTTGACTAAATTTTTTATTTTGTGAAGAAAAAGGTTCCTTTTGCTTTGTTTTTATGTTATTGGTGTGTCAATATTCAAAAACAAAACAGAAATAAGTTTATAATTGGAAAGAGAAAGGTTAGATTTTTATTCCTTTTTTTTTGTTTTATTTAAATGATGAAAAAATACACAACACAGGCCGATTGCAGCCTTCCGGGGTAGATGTGGGCTTAGTGCCCGTCTACAAGAGATGGAAGCAAATTTGAATATGATAATGAGAAGAGTTCAGTGCTTCTCTTTTGTTTTCACCTTTTGGACACTTGTAACCCAAATGTTTTTTTTTATGTACAGAGAAACATTGTATCTTTTCCCCAAGCATCAGATGGGTTGAATTCTCTTTTTTCTCTTTTTTTTTTTGTAAAATCTCACACATATAACACAACACAGAGAATACACACGAACTGGGCTTCTATTGCCTGTTCCCTATGAAGGGAACAAAACAAGAACAAAATGGAAAGTTTTAATGAGTAAGGTCAGATCTATATTTTGTTTTTGATTTTGTTTTAACACAAAACAACACAGGATAGTAACAAAGGTAATGTAACATTCTTATTATTTTTCAATAAATTTTAAACCTACAAACACAGATTACTCACAGACTACACGCCATACTTTGCGTGTGGTTTTCATACGGTACGATACACATCACCCATTATGTACACTGATTTAGCAATATCCACAAAACAGGTGCCAGGAAAAGTATAAAGAAAAATAAAAGAGATATTTCCCAATGTTTTGGTTTATTTATTTGTTTCTTTGTTTATGTGATACACATACACACACAACACAGCATACTAAAAATGGACGAACCGGATTGTATGGCAAGAGCGAGATAAATATTTGGCGCAAAGAAGGGTGACACGTGATGCAAAGTGAAGGGCAAGTTGGAGTGAGCAGGAATGATAGCCTCTTTGAAAGGTGGTGCTGAAAATGGACACAACTACACGCTTTACAAAATGAAAGGTATCGCGTGTGGTTATATTGTCAGCCCAACAATTATTTATGCAAACATACAAGGAGGTTATTTTTTTTTTGTCCACACAAACACAAACACACACACACACAACAGGAGAGCATGATACAAACTACATTTATGCACATATACATGAAAATATAATAATCAAGTAATTTTTGATATGACGTTATATTTATGCACACATGCATGAAAATATATTAATCAAGGTTTGTTTTCTTTATTTTTTTTTTACATGTTTTACTGAAACACACACAGGAGATCATGATTTACGTATTTATGA
>JAAELO010000733.1 GCA_024226555.1 Desulfobacterales bacterium
AATCACCACCAAATTTTCATGTTCCTTTCTGGGGGGGGGGGTCTGAAGGAATTCCACGGTCGGTGTTATGCAAAGGAACCTGACATAATACACTGAGTTCTTTACCGTTTTATCAGGGAATCGAACCATGAAGTGCGCTTGCCCCAAGACGAACATCTGGACACTAGACCAACACCACACTATTACATGGTACATAGTAGAGTTCGGGTGCAAGTAACATAAGCTAGATCACGAGACCTACATTTTGTGTTCACGATGTAAAGGAAGGTGACAGTTGGGAATTTTATGGGAAAAAAGTCAGGTTCCTTTGCAGAAAGGAAAGTATGGATGGCATCCTGTGCAGAGACGAGCACTTGTCAGCAGAGCCTTCTTCTGCCAGTTGTTTTTGATTCAACAATTTTAAATCAGTGTTCGCACGAAAAGCTGTAGCGACAGCTACATGTATGTGCATTTGCGCATGTTTTACGTTCAACTACTTCGCACACAAGTTTTGGAGGAAAAGCAGCTAGCATACCTGTCATTTCATCTGTTTCTCTTGCTGAAGACCACTGCTCTGAAAAACAAGAGGGACTATATATGACTTAAATTTTAATATTGTTGAAAGCTGAGTAAATTTCAAGTCCTTGTTCAAAATAGTGATTTCTCTGCAAGTAATGCACTAATTTGAGCTCTAGAGCCAGCATATGAAAGTTCAAATCCCCTGTTTTCACAGCTCTACGTTCGATCAGCAGACGTACCCTTTATCATGCAAAACACTATGAAACAAGCGAACGAGAAGTCACCATGCATTACAATCTTATAATTCTTCATAGCACTCACTACTTAGTCGGAAAAAACAAGTTTTTTTTTTATGTTCAATCTCTCTTGTATTTTCGAAAATACAAGAAATATTTCTTGTATTTTTTTCGAAATTTCTTGTATTTTGATGAAATCATGAACTTGTATTTTAAAAAATACAAGAAATTTCGGAAAAAATACAAGAAAAAAATACAAGAAATTTCTTGTATTCTTTCTAACTTTTCTTGTATTTAATACAAGAAAATAATTCAAGAAAAAAATAATACAAGTTATTTTCATCATCAAAAAATACAAGTTTTTGCTTGTGTTTTTGTATTTTGCATTTTTTGAAAATACAATATTATGTGTCACAATCTTGTATTTTTATGGCTGAAAATACAAGTTTTTTTGTTGATTTCTTGTATTTTGTGTTTTTCAGAAATATAATATCTTGTGTTTTTCAGAACTTTCAGAGTTTTCAAAATACAAGTTTTCAAAATACAAGTTTTTTGCTCATAATAAAATACAAGCAACTTTTTTCAATGAAAAAAAATACAAGTTTTTCGGAAATTCATATGTAGACATATTAAAAAAATTATTTACAAAAATTGAAGAAGGCAACACCAATTCTGTTCGGGGGATCTTTTAAAGCTTCATCTAGTGTCACTCAACAAATTTTTTTTTGGTGTTGCCTACCCTTCCCTTTTGGGAAAAAATTATGGAAAGTTCGAGGTTTTTTCCCCCCGAAAATCATGAT
>JAAELO010000734.1 GCA_024226555.1 Desulfobacterales bacterium
GAGACTGATACCTGCAACACCAAAATCTGTTTTTCCGGCCTTAATAGTGTTAAGAAGCTCAGGAGTGGAGGATGTTTCGACAAATTTATAATCATAACCTGTAATTGAATTTATTTTTTTCCATAGATCAATGCTGAATCCTTTATAAGAACTACCTTCTTTCATTACAAAAGGTTTAAACTCTTTTGTTGCAACAACAAGTTTATCATCTGCCACGGCACTGACGAAGGGATAAAGACAAACAATAACTATAAAAAGAGTTTTAAACAGACGCCTAAACATGCAGGACATAACAATTCCTCCTTGTTCTTTTATAATTATAAACTTAAATAAAATCCCATTAAATGGGATTGTTTGGTAAATTCAGGTGGAATATCGCATTTGAAACTTTTCCAGCATCTCCACTGAAAATCCAGGAATCTTTTCCAAGGCATGAATCATTTAAACCTGCTGATTTTGCCTCTTTCTCCATAAGTATAAATTCGAGATCACATTCAAAGGGCATTGTAATATAGAACTGGACTAAAAACACCAGAGAGCTCCAGTTTTCAGGATTGTTAACTATATTATCGAACTGTGTTCTTTTGAGGGGTCCAAGAATAATCTTTATTTTTCCGTTTCTATCCTCAATCTCCTCACCGATTACAGCATCAACACCAAGAGAATTTGAGGCTTGCCCCACACCTATTGCCTGATCTCTCTTAATTTTAACTCTTCTTTTGACACATTGTTCAACTTCTATTTCGATATCTTCAAATTCATTTCTCAGGAGTGTTTTTAAACCAAGGGCTGACCTTGGTTGCTGGTTTAAAAGACTGGCATATTTAATAAGTTTATGTGGAGATTTAATCTTTTCCAGAAGCTTTTTGTTTTTTACTCCCATCAGGCTGAAGAGAATATCAAAATAGTTATTATCCTTTTCTTCCACAGTGTCATAAATTGGTCTGTATTTTTTTAGAGACCTGAAGAAAAGCGAATAAAGGCGTTGATGGATAATATCCAGAAATGATCTTGCTGCGTTATGTCCGCTTTGTTCTGATGCAATAAGATCTTCTGTGTAGAAAGTGGGAAGTGGTGAAGAGATACCGTAAAGACCAAGGAAAGTAGTAAAAACATCGGTTGTACCTGAACTGTTTTCCAATCGTACTATATCGGAACCCGGGTGATCAAGTGACAGTTCCGGTTTAACTCTGATGCTCATTTCAGGATCAAAATCCTCATCTCCCATTCTTTTAAGCAGGCGATAGGTCTGGAAAAAAGAGAATGAATCAGACTTTTTCAATAATGATTTTTTTAAAGAAGGGGCCGTGTTCCCAGTCTTGTTGGCCATTTTATTTTATCTCCGTTTTTTTCGTCCAGAAAAACAAGTTCAGTTACAGTATTCATACTGGCGTAACTACCAAGGAAATAATCAAGAACAGATCCAAACAGATACATATCTCCGTGACTTCCAAAGTTGTTAATATCAATTTTAATCATTATGGATTTTCCGCGATATAATGAACCTTTTATTAAAAATTCCTTGGGAGTAATAATTACTTCTTTTACGCTGGTTATTTTTTTTTCGTTGGATATCTCTCTTACTTTATCTCTTCCACCGGAAACCAGGCAGGAGTTCAAACAGGATTTTAAATTTTCACTATCAGCAAGTGAGAGAAAATTAATTGAAAGATATGAGAGTAGATACCATAAAAGTTTATCTTCAAGGGGTGGTGGATAACTGGTGGTCACAGGAGATATGTTTTTAAATGTTACAAGTTCAGGCGTATTTCCGGCAGCTTTTGAAATTTCACCAACTTGCAGGTTTTCAGGTAGTCTTCCATTTGAACAGGTGAGCAGTGTTGATATAATTTCAGATTCCGGCATTTCATCAGTGGGAGGATATGCTATGGAAAGGTTAATATCCATTTGTTCCTCTGTAACTGATGGCCGAAATATCAGGTTGTAAACAGGATTTTCCTCAGATTCTGGTATATAGCCTGTAAATGGAACGAAATCCCTGCTTTTTGATGCACCTCTTTCAAATCCTGTTACTTTATCCACGGAAAATATCTGATATGAACCGTTATTTAACGATGCAGGTTGTACCAGAATTTCACTCTCCTGTTGTTCTGTTAAAATCGGTTCCGCTTCATGGGGAAAAAGATTTACAGCTGGAACAGTAAACAACCTGAATGTTTCTTGATTTATTTCAGGAAGCTGATAGGGAAATTTTTTGCAATTAAAGGTGATGGAAAATCTATCTCCGTCCCCCCTGTTTTGCCATGAAGTTATATCCAGATCAATATTTAAAAATTTCTCAGGAAATATAAAGAACTCTCTTAACACTCTGTAACTTGGAAATACGTTTGTTGGAAAAGGGTAGAGAGAATCATTCTCATAAAAAGATCCTGAAAGAATTTTATCTTTATCTAACACGCAATCTTCTAATCCATCTGAACCATGCACTGTAATATTTTCAAGATAATGGTTTAATAAAAAAAACAGATTTGAGCAGTTGTGAAAATCTCCTGAAAGAAAAAGTCTGATATTGTTTAAACTGAATTCAGAAAGATTCATTGTGTTTAGTTGAAAATCCAGTTTGATTTGAATACTACTTCTTGATGAGTCCCCTGCATTTTCCCTGATGGTAACGTTCGTAATTGCAGCAGGGTAAATATCTATATCAAAACAAGTGCTGAATTTACAGGAAATATCACCAACTTTTATGGAATCTATATGGGTTCCCCCAGGTATTTTGAACACTTCATTCAGATTGGTTTTTGGAGTAAACTCAATCATAGTCGCAGATGGAACAGGCTGAAGATATTGGGGACAAACAGACTGAACAAGAGAGTGGAGGATCTCCGGGTATTCATCGTCAAGTTTCTTGTTAATACCTGCGGTTAAAAAAGCGACTCCTTCAAGGAGCCTTTCCACATCCGCATCTGTACCAGACCCTGAAAACATTGGAGATAAAACAGGATTTTCCTTTGAAAACTCTTTACCAATTGTTTTTAGCCTGTGTAACTCTTTTTTAAAATAGTCATTGTATGTTTGTGTCATAGTCTCTACAGGTTTGTTAAATTAAATTTTTAACTTTCTTGTTATGGACGTAAGATCAAATTTATTATCAGGACCAATTGTCGTCATAAGGTTGATTGGAATTTTAACATCCTCATGGATAATTGTTCCACTGAGTCCGAAATGCATTGAAAGATTGTTATCAGTTTTTGGTTCAATGGTTATGTTAACATCTATTATTCTTTCCTCATATTTTTCAACAACCTCTTTGATTCCATCCTTCATTAAGTCTGTTTTGGATGAGGAAAGATCAACCGGCATTTCAGAGAAATCAGGCATTCCATAGTCCGGATCTATTAAAACGGTTCCTCTTCTTGTATTTAAAATAAGCTTTAAATGGCGTGTAACTGAAGATATGAGCCTTTCAATTCTATCGTATTCTTTTTTCTCCTGGAAATTTTTATCCATATTAATAATTTTTTCCATAAGCAACTGCTCAGCCATTTATGCTCCCTCCGGATCGATCCAGGAGTCTTCATATTCAACACCGTCAATCCACTCCCACACAATTTTTTCATAGGCAAAAGATACGGATTCCAGCTGGTCAGATTCTTCGTTAACAGGATCTTTTTCATAGGTTGTCCATGGTTTAATGCATGTAACAACAGCATTTTCCAGTCTGATTTTATAAAATTCCTCCATCTCTCCGGAATCGCCACCATACCTGTACCAGGAAAATGTTACTTCAGTTAATTTTTCTCCCATGCAAAGGGTTTGGTATAAGAGAGGTGTTGTTTTATCGATATGTTTGTTAATGGTAAAATCGTTGTGAACTCTTCTGCCTGTTGGCCGTCCCGTACTTTTACTTCTTGGAATTTCAACTATATGGTTTATGGCATAAACCTCGGTTGTTCCCTCAAGGCCTGCAAGATCACAGGCGCCTTCAATGGGACCGTGATCCTGGGTATCGATCTTCATAAATACAGGCATAGACATATGTTTATTCCCTGCTTTGATAAATGGACTAAAAAAATCTTATGGCTTGATTGAAAGTTATAATAACTATTTTTGAGAAAATATCGTTATTAATTTTTATAACTCTTTGCCTATCAAGTCAAATTAAAAAAAAAAAATGAAGAAAAATCATGCTTTTTGGGATATCTTTCCCATAAGGTTTTTTATTAATCCAAATAGTATAAAGATATTACAGTTGACGTAATTTTATCTTAAGAATTTATATTTTACTTTATAGAGGTACCCATAATCTATCAATTGACTTTACACCCTAAAAAATGTAATAAATTAAGTTCTTAAGACCTTTTTTGTTATTATACTTATATTTTATTCAAAGGAACAATTCCATGCCTGAAAGTATTGAGTATAAGTTTATAAGTAGTGCTTCAGACTCCCCGGATATGTTTTCAGTCATTGATTTTAAAGGAGTTGAAGGGCTTTCGCGAAATTACCTATATACAATTAATTTAAAATCGCTTGATTTAGATATTGAGCTGGACTCAATTCTGAATAATTCATGCAGTTTTACAAGATCAGTGGGTGGTTTTGAAACTGTAACAAATGGTATTATTTCTGATTTTGAAGAACTCAATCAAATCGAGGACTTTGCTCTTTACAAAGTTGTACTCGTGCCTACCCTTTGGAAACTATCTCTCTATCATACAAATGAAGTTTATCTGGATATGAGTGTTCCTGAAATAATAGAAACCATATTAAAAGAGACAGGTTTTCACCCATCGATAGATTATGAACTAAATCTTAATAGTAATTATGAGAAGTGGGCTTACAGATGTCAGTATGGTGAAACCTATCTTTCATTTATCAGAAGACTGATAGAACATGTTGGGATCTACTATTATTTTGAGCAATCCAAAGATGGCGAAAAGGTTATTTTTTGTGATAACATGCAAAATCATGTCAAATCAGATAATTCTGATTTAATATACTCCCCCGTTTCAGGTCTCGATATCACAGAAGGATATAATAATATCCATTCATATATATGTAAAAACAAAAGAATGCCGGAAAAAGTTGTTCTTAAAGATTACAACTATGAAAAGCCCAGCCTTGACGTTGAAGGAGAAGCTGTTGTTGATAAAAACGGAACAGGTGAGGTTTTTATATATGGGGAGAACTTTAATACACCTGAAGAGGGAGCAAAACTCGCAAAAGTAAGGTCTGAAGAGATTCTTTGCAAAAAAGAGATCTTTTATGGAGAAGGGGTTGTAAACCAGATATCTTCAGGTTATCTGTTTAATCTTGATCGTCATTTCAGAGAGAAGTTTAATATTGATTTCCTTGTGACAGAGATAGAACATGTCGGGGCTGCACCAAGTTATCTTACCGATTCTTCGGATGTTAATGATACCCAGGCTTACATGAACACATTTACTGCAATTCCTGCAGAGGTTCAGTTCAGGCCGGAAAGAGAAACTGAAAAGCCGAAATTTTTTGGTACAGTTAATGCGATAATTGACGCTGAAGGCGAAGGTAAATATGCTGAAGTTGATGATCAGGGGCGATATAAAGTTATACTTCCATTTGACCGTGTCAAAAGAGGAGAATCCGGCAAAGCTTCATGCTGGATAAGAATGGCCCAGCCATATAGTGGAACCACTGAAGGTATGCATTTTCCTTTAAGAAAGGGAACAGAGGTTCTTTTAACATTCATAAACGGTGACCCTGATCAGCCTGTGATAAGCGGAGCTGTTCCCAATGCAGCTCAGCCCAGTGTTATAAACAGTGATAACCAGACAAATAATATGATAAAATCAGCTGCTGGTAATCTTATTGAGATGGAGGATAAGGAGAACAATAACAGAATTAAACTATCTACTCCTCAAAACAGCACATACTTTCATTTGGGAGCTCCCAATGCTTCGGGTTCCGGCATAGTCTCTCTCACTGATGGTATTGAAAGAAAAGTTATTGGGGGTGGACAGCAAATCACTGTATTTTCGTCAATTACTGATGCCGGACAGATGACAGATCAATCCGGTGTTGATAATACCAGCTATGGCACACCAGGGGACAATGCTAAAAATTTTATGTACTCAGGCAACAGTACTTCTGCAGATAAACCAACAGGGGCTTCCGGTCACCAGTTCAAAAAAAAGGATGTTAATGGTAAAAACAGTGGAACCACATATCTTGATCCACTTTCTTCAGCTGCAAATGGTGAGCTTTCCGGCGAATTTGTAGTTAAAAGACGAAATGGAGATCTCTATTCATGGACAAATGGTAACAGTTACATTTTCAATGTTAAGTATGACAGTAGTAATGATAATAGATCTACCAACAAAACATTTACATATGGCAACACATGGAGTGAACATCACAGTTCTGAGACAATTGCTGCCGAGCAGTTTGACGTTCTTGCAGATGGAAGAACAATAAAAGCCACTGCTGATAAGAAACCTGCAGCTTATGGTCAGTTCATGAAAGCAAACGACACAACCAATAAAGACTGGGCAGCAGATTTAGAATCCCTGAAGGTGGAAAAAGATTTTTGTGATTCCTACCATTACACCAAAGGAGATTCACTTGAAATTACTGATGGAAATACCCATAAAATTAAAGTAGATCATGGAAATGATGTTGAAATTTCCTATGATCCAGGAGGGCAGATACGTCATTTTAAAGATGCTGATAAAGAAGAGAAGTGGAACAGCACAGGTGTAAAAGTTTTTTACGAAGATGATGATAAAAAAGAGGAGTGGGATGATACCGGAACTATGACCGGTAAGGTTGAAGGAGATACCGAATATACATATGCCAACGGGTTTATGATCTCTAAAAGCTGGGATAATGGAGAGGGAAAAACAGAAGAAACTGTATGGGACAGAAACCTGCACACTTTAGCTAGTTTTGAGGCGAAAACTGAAACAGGGGCTGCTGAGGAAGTATTTTCTTCAAGTTATGCCCACAAAAATGCTGCAGAATTTAGTTTTGGAGATGAGCAGTCATTCAGCTTAAGTACGAATGCTTCTGCAACTATGAGTATAAGTGCCGGAGCAACGGCTGAAATGACAATAAGTGCTGCTGCATCTATTGCACTTGAAATAAGTGCATCCGCTTCAATTGAGATGGCAATAAAAGGGTCCGTTGCCTTAAGTATGGAATTATCGGCCTCTGTTGCAATTAATTTCAGTTATGCACTGCTTGCCGTTGAGGTTGATAATGATGAGTATTCTGTAACAGTAAAAGATGCTGTAAAAGCTTCAAATAAAGCAGTTCCGGTTAAAGTAAGCAGGGAAGAAGCTGTAAAAATTGATTCAGGTACTCTGGATATTGAAAATGCAACATTAAAGGTTTCTCTGTAAACGTAATTTTACAATTTGGATTAGATATCATTTATGGAAATTTATCGGCCATTACAGCTGAGTTTTAATAATCAGGTGCTTGAGCACAATAGAAAATTCTATTTTGTAGCCTCTGCAACACTTGGAATTAACCTTCAAACAGGTGAAGAACTTCTTGATGTTGATTATCTTAAGGATATATTTGAGTGTATGGGCGAAAAACCTTTTCCTGATATGGGGATGCCTAAACCAAACGGAGAATATCTTGTATCAGGAAATTTTTTCTCCCCTTTGAATAAACCTGTAACAGGTGGTGAAGTTAAGGTAAAACTTAATGATCTTGAGAAAAAACTTTATATATTTGGACAGAGAAAGTGGGCTTACGGATTACCTTCAGAACCGGAAGAGATCACAACCCTGCCTCTTGATTATAATATGGCTTTTGGCAGTGAAAACTATAAAAAAAATCCTGATGGGATGGGCTATGGCGATGGACTCCTTCCATGTATTGAAGATCCACGTAATTTAGTGTCATCAAAAAACTCAACCCCAGAACCAGCAGGTTTTACAACGCTCTATCCCATGCTTCCCCAGAGAACGAAATACCAGGGGACTTATGGCTCTGATTATGTTGATAAATACTTCCCTGGTCATCCGAAGGATCTGGATTACAGATTTTTCCTGTGCGCTCCTTCTGATCAGTGGATCAAAGGTTTTTTTAATGGGGATGAAAACTTTGAACTTTATAATATGCATCCTGATTTTCCTAAAATAAAAGGACAATTTCCCGGATTAAAACCTCGATTTTTTATTAACAGGAAAAGCGATATTGATGAAATGTTTGGAGAGTTACCTCTGAATCTGGATACAATCTGGTTTTTCCCTGAAAAGATGACAGGCCTTCAGATTTTCCGTGGAGTAGTGGAAGTAAATGATGATGAAGCTCTGGAAATAAAACATGTCCTTGCTGCTTATGAAGACAGCTCCAAACCCACAAGATCATATGAATATTATAAAACAGCATTTGAAAGAAGAAAAGATGGCGGGGATGATCTGCTAAAAAATATGAACACTCAGGACCTTATACCTGACGGGCACAAATGCGCAATGGAGCTTTTAGTTGGAATGGCTCTTTCAGAGGCCGGGGGCGAAGTAAATGAACTTGCACAAAATTTGGAAGCTAAAGCTGCAGCAGTTGAAAAGGATGCCTACGAAAAAATTGAAGAAGAACTGAAGAAAGCTGATGATAATCTAAAAAAAACCGACATCGAAATCCCGGATGATACTAAAGAAAGAGTCCTTGATAAGGATGGGAAGCTTGATCTGGATAAGCTTACCAAATCAAAATCTGATGAGAGTGTTGACCCGGATATTGAAAAACTTAACAAAAAAATCGAATCAATAATGCCAGGAATTACTGAGGGAGACCCTGAAAAACTGGACCTGAAAAATTTCTCTTTTGATAAAATTGATGAGATGACAGAAGCGATAAAAGAGTTATCTGAGAAGAAAGAGAGTGATGCAAAGATTCTTGCAGAAGAAGAGATTGGAAAAGCAAAGGTTAATATTGAAAAGCAAATTGATCAGATTGAGAAAGAGCAGCTTGAGACTGATGATAAGGAGCAGGTAAAGTTTCTTGATGAACAAAAGAAAGATTTACAGGAAAACCTTAATGCACTGGGTGGTATCCTATCCGGTTCAGAAAAAGCAAAAGCTCCTCTCCCACGTATCGATTCAGAAGAATTAAAGAGAAATATGCACTCTTTTGACCCACATGTTACAAATGCAATTGAGCATGTGGAGTCAGTGAAATCTATGGGTTTTTATGATGAAAAAACCAAAGATCTTGAAAAAATGATTCAGAAGACTGTTGATGAAAGTACCAGTGAAGTTGAAGAGGGCTTAAAAGAAGCTGAAAAGATGTTTAAGGAAAGCTATCTTATTGGTGCTCATTTTATGGAAGAGAGTTTATCTCCCCATAAAGATTCAGTTGATATTATTAAGGGAAAATTTTTAGCTCTGGTTTCAAAAGGAGAAGATGTTTCTAACTGCGATTGGGCATGTATTGATCTTTCCGATGAGAACCTTGATGGAATTAATTTAAGCGGTGCATACCTTGAACAGGTAAATTTCAGAGGCGCAACTCTTAAAGGAGCTGATTTATCAGGTGCTAATTTAGCAAGAGCAGATTTACAGGATGCAGATTTAACGGGAGCAAATCTTGAGAATTCAAATATTGGTGCAGTTTATGCTTTACATGCCAATTTTTCCGAAGCTAATTTAAAAAAGGCAAAACTCTCTAAAAGTAATTTTACCGGGGCTAATTTTGCAAATGCAAATCTTGAAGAGGTTGAAACCTTAGAAATTAATATAAAGAACGTTAACTTCAATGGTGCATATATTCCAAAAGTAAATTTTATCGAGATCAGTTTTTCCGGATCTACTTTTTTGAATGCGGTTATGAAGCAATCTGTTTTAATAAAGTGCAAAATAATGGATTGTGATTTTTCAGATTCATCAATGGTTATGTCAGCTTTTATTGATACAGATTTTATTAATGTGAAATTCAATGAAGCTGATCTGTCAAATTGTTGCTTTTTAACAATAGAACCGGAAAAACTGCAACTTAAAAATTTGACCTTTGAAAAAGCATGCCTTAAGCAGGTTAATTTTCAGTTTATGAATCTAAAAGAAACCGTTTTTGCAGAAGCTGATCTTGAAAATGCTTTTTTTGGAGAAGCAGATTTGACTAATGCAGATCTTAAAAATACATATGCAAAAAATGCTCAATTCAGAAAAGCAATTCTAACCGGAGCAAACCTCAATAATATTGACCTTAAAGAGGGTTCCCTTGCAAAATCTAATTTGGTAAATGCGTCATTTAAAGGAGCAAATTTATATGGAGTTGATTTTTTAAGATCAACAATTACCAACACAGATTTCAGCGATAGTAATCTTGACTCAACAATAATCAAAGATTGGCGGCCGGCATGATAGCAGGAAGCGAAATTTCTGATCAGGTAAAATCCGGAGAACTCTTCGAGGGTGACGACTTTGGAGGCGTTGACTTTAAAGGAGAAAATCTTTCCGGTGGAATTTTTAACAAAGTAAATTTTGATGGATGTGACTTCTCAGATTCGAACCTCAAAGATACTGTTTTTAACGAGTGCTCCATGAAGAGTGCAATTTTTGTTAAAGCAGATCTAAAAAACTCTTTGTTTGCAAAATGTAACATTGAAAGTAGTAATTTCAGAGAGGTAAAAGGTGATTTAACAAAGTTTATAGAATCTGAAATGGCAAAATCTGACTTTACCGGATCTAATATTCAAACTCTTGTTATTACAGATTCAAATATGGAAGAGGTGGCTTTAATTGATTGTGTATTGGATTCACCGGTATTTAGTACATGCAAAATGAAACTCCTTGATTTTTCAGGAACTAAATTTTTTAAAGCAGCTTTTTACAAATGTGAATTTGAACAAAATATTTTTAAAGATGTGACAATTTCTCTATCTGGTTTTTTTGGTGCCACTTTTGAGGAAACTGATTTCAGTAAGCTTGATTTAACCCAGTGCCAGTTCCATGATAGCACTCTAAACAGATGTAACTTCTCTGAATCAAAAATAGCTCAAGGTGGCTTCATGTCAGCAACTCTTGAAAACTCTGTATTTGATAATGCTTATCTTGAACTTGCAAATTTCTATGAAGCAAACCTAAAGGGAGCAAGTTTTATAAAAGCTGAAATGACAAACACCAGTCTCCAGAATGCTGTTTTGATCCGAACCAATTTTTCTTCAGCCAGACTTTACCAGGCACAGATGGAGGGGGTTAATTCAGAAGAATCTGTATTCCATGGTGCAGATTTAGCATATGCCGATCTTTCCCATGCAAAATTAAAAGGATCTGACTTTTCTAATGCAAAGATGTATATGACAAATTTACATGGGATTGATGATGAGGGAACAGTCTGGACAGGTGCAAGTAAATCACTTGCTCGCGGAACTAATGATAAAAGATTAAAATCGGAACAATGGGGGAAAAAATGAGTTCATACCAAAGCAAAGTAATTCCAATTTCAGGAAATAACAGCTCTGTAACTCAAACAGGTGAAATTCTATCTTCTGTAAACGATTATTTTGAAATCGATATTTCAAATAAGTTAGTTAAAGCAAAAAAAGCGTTCAGTTGCATTATCGAGCCTTTACCTGAAGATATTGTCATGTGCTGCAAAAATGAAAATGGACTATTTTATATTTTGGGAATAATTGAGCGGAAAAAACCGGAACGGATGAATATTTCGCTGCCGGAGCACACAAATATAGAGTCTCGAAAAGGAAGTATGAATATATTCACGAAGGAATCCATAACAATGGCTTCTGAAAGTTTGAATTGTTTCTCAAAAAGGACAGTTCATAAGAGTAAAAATGCTGTTGTCGCAATCGATAACATAACAGCAACCGGAGATGATATTCAGGCCAGTTTTAAAAGTATTAGAGTGATAAGTAAACTGATAAATACAATAGCAAAGAGTGTAATTGAAAAGTTCAGATCTTACATACGTGATACCGAAGGTTTTGATAAAGTTAAGGCTGGTCAACTTACAAGACAAACCGAAGGTTTATATTCAGTGGACTCGAAACATACTATTATGAATAGCAAAGAGTACACTAAAATTGATGGTGAAAAAATTTTAATGGGATAAAAAAAATTAATGACTTTAGGGAACCTCTAATACCTTGAATTTTGATTGAAATACAAGGCTGAGAAAAAAATAACGAGGCGATTTTACACAGTTTTATTTTATCGAAGAACGTAGTAGTTCAGTCAAAGGGCAGTTATTAGAGATTCCCTTTACAGTAAAGGAGTAAACTATGTTTGCAAATAGTTCTATGCCAGGAATGGATTTAGGTTTCCCGGATGTATGCCTGACCCCTGTTCCACCATCTCCTGCACCTATTCCTATTCCTTACCCAAACATTACAGTACGAACAATGGCTATCCCACCAACAGCATCAATGAAACATTTGATCATGTTTATGCCATCTCACCACATGGGAACCACAGTTCCCTTAAGCATGGGAGATAATACAGGGGTTGTTGGAGGAGTTGCTTCCGGAATGATGATGGGTCCGGCAAGAAATTTAAGATGTAGTGTGAAAGTTATTACCGGGGGAATGCCAGCCACAAGATGGCTTGATAATACATTGCAGAATTCAACAAATGCACCTGGATTAACTTTGGTTCCAGGACAGTTCAAAATCTTATATTTAACCTGAAAAACGAAGAGAGGGTTTTTATGACTGAAAAAGATAGTAATAAAAACGATATTAGTAAAATCCAGTTCCATGTTTCTCCTGAACTTGAATATATCTACCGTGATATTTTCAATGTCTATGTTGGCGCAGGAGATGTTGTTATGGAACTTGGAAACAGACACAGAGCTATGCCGGACCATGTTACAATATCAAACAGGATAGTAATGTCTGTAAGTAATGCATACACACTGGTTCAAACATTGCAGCAAGCCCTGCAGGAAGCACAGTCAAAACTTCATGAACACCTTCAAACCAAAAAGGCTTAGATTGGTGTGACAGATGGGAGTCTTGAGCAGAAACTGATAATGGTTTTCTATGAGTTCCAAAGAAATAATTTTGTCTAAACGCATTTTGATATGAAGACATTTCAGGGAACCTCTAATAACTAGAATTTTGATTGAAATATAAGGCATTAGAAAAAACAACGAGCTGATTTTACAACAGTTTTTTTTCGTGATAACGAAGTAGTTCGATTAAAAGGCGGGTTATTAGAGATTCCCCTTATTCATTTAGTTTCAAAAATATCTCATCATATGTTTTTTGATAAACTGAGCGCAGGTTTTTGTTTAATATTTTTCCATATGCTTCCCGGTATGCTTGCGTTGGTCTAAGTTTAAGCAGAGCTTTGTTAATTCTGTTGATCGCTTTACGACCCCATTCTGTTTTTGAACAGGCAGTGGAAGACCATGAGAGATCCGACATTTCTGATATGGTTACAGGTACAAGTGCATCATCTACTCCTATTTTCCTGGCAATAAATTCTCCCTCATCAGGGTATTCTATCAGGTAATCAAACCGTTTTGCCGCTAACATCATGATCATGCTTTTGCTTTCGTTTCCCTGGTAGCCCTGATAAATATTTCCCTTACGATCAATATGCCCATCATACCAATAAAGCAGTAATTTAATCTTTTCAATTTCCCCCCTTTAAACGCTTAGATGTAATCAATTATTGTTAAGCCAATCGGGCAGGTCAGAAGCCTTACGTGAAAGTTTCCCGCAAGCATTTCAAAGGCGATCCTTGTTGGGTCGGCCGGTTGTTTTTGTATTATGTCTTTCGGGCAAATCAAAGTGATTGGCATATGTTGTGTGTTGTGTACTGGGCATGGCACACGTCTTAAGGATTATTCTATACTTTTAAATTTTTAAAGTCAATGCAAGTCCCAGGGCATAATCCACCGTCAATAAAAATTGCACCCATGTATTATTGATTTCGAGTGTTTTTTTTAAAAAGAATTGATTTATAAGGCGGGTATTTTTTTATGGCGAGTCATGCCCCCAATTTTCAAATTTTTGGCGCTACCCTGTAGTATTTTTATATTATTTCCATTTTTGGCGGGTTTATCCATTCATTATTCCGGTTTAAGTTGTATATTTGCTATTTTCCGTCTTGCTTCAATCAATAAATTTGATGAAAAATAAGATCTATATTTTTTTGGCTTCACAACAGGATATTTAAAAAAAAGTAAATAATTTTGAATTTTTCATTAAATAAAAGTCGACAACTATCCTGATGCAGGGGGTTCCATAGCTTACATTCCTTTATTTATACAAACATTTTTTCAAGCATTTGGTCAAAAAATCAAACAAATTTTTCAAGGTTGTGTCATGAATAAGAAAAAAAATAAGATTAAAGCCTTTTATTTTAGAAACAACCAATCTTTCTTTTGCATATAATTTGTTTATCAAACTTTTCAATTCTAAAATATATTTCATTATTTTTTTGCGATAAATAGGAAACAAAAAGATAAAAAAAATTGTTTTTTTTACTCTAATGTTATAATAGATAATCTATGTAGTTTTTATACGGAACCTCTGATAATTAGAATTTTCATTAAAATAAAAAAATAGTAGTTCACAAAACAAACAAAATTACAGCTTTTTGTTTTAAAGTCAATTAATAGAGATTCCGTATATGGAACCTATAATAATTAGAATTTTGATTGAAATACAAGGCATTAGAAAAAACAACGAATCGGTTTTACAACAGTTTTTTTTTCGTAATAACGATGTAGTTCGGTTAAAAGGCAATTATTAGAGATTCCATGTAATCATTTAGAATCAAAGCATACCAGAATTAAAGCACTAAAAAAAACAGAGTTATGGCGGTAACCATTACTGCTCCCAATGAGTAACTTGTAAGTGTTTCATCATTCAATAATAGTATTTTAATTAATATCGAGGTTTCTATGCTAATAGCGGATTTCTTTCGCAAGTGGGGAAGTTGGATAGTAATAATAATTCTTTTTATCGCAGTTGTGTACTTTGGCTCCATATACACCGGATCAACATCTGAAATAAGAATCGCAACTGCGGGCAGAGGTGGTTTTTACTTTAAATTTGGAACAATCCTGAAAAAACATATAGAGAAAAATACAGATTACACAGTTCGCATATTGGAAACGAAAGGATCTGTTGATAACAGGTCTTATCTGCTGTCTGGAAAAGCTGATTTTGCAATTATGCAGGCCGGTTCTATGTCGATGAACAATTTAGAAGCAGTTGCTCCCCTCTGGAGTGATTATGTTCAGATTGTTGTTGATAAAAAATCAGGTATTAACAGCATTAAAGATTTTCCGGGTCATAACATAGGGATTGGATCAAAAGGTTCCGGCACCCGGGAAATATCAAAATCAATTATAAATCATTTCAGAATCGATACCAATCTGATCGGCAATAATACCAAATCTCTAAAAAATCTTCTTCAGAACGACAGGCTTGATGGTGTAATTGAAACAACCAGCATCTTAAATCCAAATCTTCAGAGATTACTTGGAAGTGGTAATTATAAACTTATCTCTGTGGGAAAATTAGAGGGTTTGATCTATCATAAACCATATTTTTCAATAGATACTATTAAACCAGGTGTTTATTCAGCAATTGGAGGCCCTTTGCCTGCGGATGAGATTAATACAATTGCAGCACTGGCAATCCTTACAACAAAGAAAGAGAAGTTATATAAGGTTGTAAAAAAGGTATTACCTCTGCTCTACACTCTTGAGTTAAATCTTGAAGTTCCTTCTCTCATAAAAAAGAAAGATTTAAACAATTACAATGCATGGAACCTCCTTCCCGTTCATAAAGCTTCCAAAGGTTTTTATAATCCATATGAAGGTGTAAAGCTCTTCTCCAGTGCAGTTGAAACAATAAATCAATATAAATATTTAATATTAGCAGGTTTTTTAGGCATATTTTTTATACTGTATAAATTCATTTCGCGAAAACGGGTAACAAGTGAAAAAGCGTTTATTCAGAACAGCAAAAGTATTGAGAACAGCTTAAAAGAGATTGTAAAGATAGAAAATAATCAAAAAGAAGCAAAAGATATGAGGCTTTTAAAGCAATATCTGAATGAAGCTCTCATTGTGAAAAAGCAGGGAGTTAATTCGGCTATAGGTAAAGATGTTCAGCAGTCATCTCTATTTCAGGTATTTCTTATGGAGTGTACCCACGTAATCAGGGAGATTGAATGGAAGTTATCAATATTAAACTCTGATAAAGGGAACCTCTAAGAGATTCCAGAGGAGATTTTTTAGGCTGTATAAAAATAAGAAGTTTATCATAATTTGAAAAATTAATTCATTAATAAGGAGGAGATTTATGAGTGACAACAGATCTGTTGCTCCAAAAGAGAGAGTTAATATCGTATACAAATCAGCAACCGACGATAAAAAGGAGATGGTTGAACTTCCTTTCAAATTAATGGTTTTAGGTGATTTTTCATTTAAAAATGATACAACTCCCCTTGAAGAGAAAAACCCTGTAGATATCGATAAAAATAATTTTGATCAGATTCTTGAAAGTATGGATATTGATCTTGATATCTCTGTCAAAGACAAGGTTTCAGAGGAAAATGATTCTGAAATACCAGTGAATCTTAAATTCAGATCCATGAAAGATTTTAAACCAGAAAGTATTGCCCAGCAGGTGCCTGAACTGAAAAAAATTATTGAAATAAGACAGGCACTGATGGCAGTAAAAAGTCCGTTAGGAAACATTCCGGCTTTAAGAAAAACTATTCAGAACGTTATTAAAGATGACGACTCCAGATCAAAGTTATTAAAAGAGCTGGGATTATAACCAATTCAATTGGTCAAATGTAAAAATATTTTATCCTTTGATTAATTAAGGAAAAGTATTTTGAATAATATTCCGGAATTCATGGGAGAATATCATGGTAAAAAAAGAGGTAAAAAAAGTCACAAAAAAAACCGAATCTGCTTCAGGTGGTTTGTTAGATGAGGTTATGGAGCTTACGAGGCTTAAAGATACTGATGAAGGTTACGATATCGCAAAACTTGGTGTGCAAACATTTTTAAAAGAGCTTCTTAAGCCGGATAAAGATGTTGATAAGGTAGACAAGAAACTTGTTATGGGAATGATTGATGAGATTGATGTAATTCTTGGGAAGCAGATGGATGAAATTCTGCACAATGAAAAATTCCAGGAAATTGAGTCTGCATGGTCATCTCTTAACATGATGGTAAAAAACACTGATTTTAAAGAGA
>JAAELO010000735.1 GCA_024226555.1 Desulfobacterales bacterium
TGATCCACGTGTATTACAAGTTGAGTCGGATGAAATTGTAGCAGCTGTTAAAAATAATGGCGTACCGGTTGAATATGTGCTCTTTGAAAACGAAGGACATGGTTTTGTCGATGAAAAAAATAAATTTGAATTATATCATGCAATAGAAAAATTTCTTGAAAAACATCTAAAAAAAACAGAATAATCTCTGTTGATTCATATATGTTACATTCCTTGTGATTCCACTGAATTTAATGGCAATCTTAATTTGTTGTTAGCTTACTGCCAAATATTGTGATTTTTTTAGTATGTCAACTTGACTTTAAATATTTTTTGTTGTATCTTAACTTAATGGAAACAATAACAACAGAAAATCTAATTAACAAATTTAGTATTTTAAAATCCTATCAGCAAAAAAAAGTTGTAGAATATTTAAATAATTTTTCAGCCCTAAATCTTATTGATGCTGACCTTATTGCGGGCCAAAACATGATTTGTCGAAAATGTGGTTCATCAAATTTTGTAAAAAATGGTACACATCAGATGAAATATAATTTAGAGAAAACGCAACGATTTCAGTGTAAAACTTGTAAATGCACACAATATTGTGATGCCAACACAGTACTATATAATTTAAAGATAAAAGATAAATGGATTGATTTTGTGTATATTATGTTGGCAAATAAAGAACCAATGGATAACAAATCAATAAGTGAAATTTTAGAAATAAGTGAAAGAACAGCATTTCGTTGGCGACATAAATTTTTGTCTTCACTAAATAAAATCAATCCTTTATCGACCCAAGAAGAGATAGAAGTAGATGAGGTCTACTTCCGGTTCAATGTGAAAGGAAGAATAGGGAAAGAAAAATTTGATGAATATTATGGTTATCAGCACCCAGACAATATTGAGAGCGAGCTACGAAAAAAAGAGAGATTTATGAAGGAAGAAAAATATCAAACAATATTTCTTTGCAGACACAATAGAACTGATGACTTCGAATTTTCACCAATAAAAATTCAGAACAAAGGAATTGTTGCTGAATCTGATTTACAGCGAGTAATGAAAGATTTTGACTTAACTGAAAAAACAATCATAACAGATAAAGAGCCTTCAATGATTTCTTATATGAAGACATTGGAGACTGTCAATCATTTAACATTCAGATCTTCAGACATAAAGAAGGGGATATTAGACGATAAAAACGTTCATAATAATAATATCAATAGTATGATGGCGAGTATAAGGCAATGGTTTAAAAAATTTCGAGGTGTGTCTACTAAATATTTAGAGAATTATTTAAAATGGTTTAGATATAGTAATTTATTTAAATTACTAAAACTTAGGGAAATGCTAGAGTATTCTTTATTGGATAAAGAATCTTACCCCAGATTTAAAAATCTTTTTAAAATTTATAAAGAATTTATTTATATTTAAAAAAAACAAATTTTAATTCTATATTCAACTTATAATGCATTGATATTATGCAATTAGTAAGATTATGTCTTTTTTGTTAATTTTTTATACAGAAAAATTAAAAATTATGATTATTTTCTAATTTTATGGTAAAATAAATTTATCTTTTTTTTATTCGCTATATTTGGTTGAAAACCACTAAACATTTTTTATTGTATCACAATATTTGGCATTAAGTCATTGTAGAATATTTCAGAGTTTATGAAAAATGCCAAGAATTGAAAGTGACGAGCTGGTATTCTGATAGCTTGTACGCGTCTCAATCTGTAAATTTGAATGAAGGATATTTAGACAAGAGAACTTACCCAATATATAGAAAATGGTATATGACCAAATTAAATTTTGACCAAAACGAAGAAAAAGAAATTAGAATTGAATATAAAGTGAAAAATACAAGTCGAAATAGAATATTTGGATTTGCTTTTATACCATTGTTTTCAGATAGGAATTTTTCATATCACTTATTCCCTTCTTCTAAATGGGGAGATGGCATAGTAAATACTTTTTCAGTTCAAATTGATTTAAGTTATTTGGAAGGAAA
>JAAELO010000736.1 GCA_024226555.1 Desulfobacterales bacterium
TATAGGGAATCTCTAATAACTGTTCTTTTGGCAAAATACTTTGTTATTTCCAAAAAAAACTGTAATAAAATCGGCTCGTTATTTTTTGAAATGCCTTGTATTTTATCCAAAATTCTAATTATTAGAGGTTCCCTATAATTAAAAAAAGGCTACATGCATAAAAATCTCTAAAGAATTATGATGTTCAGGTCGATTAGTTTGTTGTCAGAATTTTTATTATTAATTTGAAATGCTATAAACTATGAAAAAGTTAATTATATTTATATCGGTACTATTAATTACCACAATTACCTCTGCAAGTGATTTCAGAGAAGTCAGCTGGGGTATGTCTAAATTAGAGGTCCTTTCCACTGAGGATCTTAATCCAATAAGTTTTAAGGGATCATATGTAATTTATGAAACATATGTTATTGGGAAAAAGATGATGATCATCTATGAATTTCTTTATAACAACCTTATAAAGGCATCATACAGTTTTAAAAATAAAGACAAAAGTGAGTACGAAAAGTTTCATGATATTTTGACAGAGAAATACGGCTCCCCTGTATTTGACATGGATTACAATCCCTTGGATTATAAATATAAATGGGAAACCTCTGAATCAAGAATTTTTTTTAGACCAGGTAAGGATAGAACCAGTAGAATAGACTATGAGAGCAAAGAGTATGAATACCTGAGAGAAAAGAAAAAATACAGTCAGGAAAGTATTGATGAAACTGAGATAGCAGATAATTTCTAAAACAATGAAACTCTGACGTATAAACAATGCGCTAAGAATTCAATTTTGGAAAAATAAAACTTATCAATATATCAATAAAATTCACAGAAAAGATCTGATTAATTGTAAAGAGAATTCTGCAAGGCCTCACTATGAGATAAAATCCTCTTTACACTTTGCTCTCCAGCATGAATGACAAAGTTTATCATCATCAGATTTAATAATAGAATGAACTGGAACTAAAGCTGAGCACCATGTACAAACATCATTTTTAACATTTTTTGTCCCATCAGTAGTTGGTTGACCACCAAGAAGAGCAATAATCTGTGAAGATTTTGAATTTAAGATACGGAATTCTCTATATAGTATAAGAAACATTATAAATGGTACAATAAAAGCTATAACAGCTATAATAGTTGGTATTGTTGTAATGAAATTAAAATCCATTTAATCCTCATTTAAAATCAAACGTTTAAAAATTGGTATTATATAATAAACAGTACTTAAAATCCACTTTTATATTAAGGGAACTTCTAATAACTATAATTTTGATTGAAATACAACGTTTATAAAAGCTTTTAGTTTTATAAAATCTTTGCATTAGAAAAAATAACGAGCTGATTCGTTTATAAAAAAGCTTTGTTTTTATAAACATACAACAGTTTTTTTTCGTAATAACGAAGTAGTCCAGTTAAAAGGCGGTTATTAGAAATTCCCTTAAATGCATAAAAAAAGGGTTTACGCAATACGTAAACCCTTTTGATTTTTTATTTGGTAGCGGGGGCTGGATTTGAACCAACGACCTTCGGGTTATGAGCCCGACGAGCTACCAGACTGCTCCACCCCGCAACAACGAGGCAATATATAGATTAGCTGTGATTTAAAGTCAAGCTCTTTCTTAAAGAAAAATTTCATTTAATCTTTTTCCAAGATGTTCCTTTTCAACTACATTACTCTTAGAGCCTTCAAAATAGACCTTTAAGCGTTTATTTCTATTAGTATGACCAGAGATGATTTCAAGCCTTGATTTAGAAATATTCAGTTGTTTAGAAAGGAACTTTACACACAATTTATTAGCAGATCCATCAACAGGTGGGGCTGTTAATTTTATTTTCAAAGCCCCATCATGCTCGCCCACAATCATATTTTTTGATGATCTTGGCAGCACAAATAACCTTATAATAAGGCCATCTTCCTGTTCCAAAAGATCAATCATATATCAAGAGCTTTAATAAGATAGTTTTTCAGGTCACTGTAATTACTGGTTACTGGAAATTCAGGATACTCATCAGCAATATTAGCAGGAGGGCAATAAAAAAAACCTGCATCTGCCTCTTTAAGCATGCTAATGTCATTATACGAATCTCCGAATGCAGCCGATTTGAAATTCAAACCTTTTATAGCCATAACAGCTTTTCTTTTTTGATCATCCTGCCTTAATACATAATCAGTTATTTTTCCAGAACTATCAACTTTAAGTGTGTGGCAAAAAATTGTAGGCATTTTTAGTTTTTTCATAAGAGGAGCTGCAAACTCTGAAAATGTATCAGATAATATTATAAACTGTGCATTTTCTCTTATCCAGTCCACAAATTCAATTGCACCTTCAAATGGATCAATCGTTTCGATAACTTTTTGTATATCACCAATTTTGAGGTTGTTTTCATTACAAATTTCAAGCCTTTTTTTCATAAGAACATTATAGTCAGGTATGTCTCTTGTTGTAAGCTTGAGGTCTTCAATGCCGGTCTTTTCAGCTACACCTATCCATATTTCAGGCACAAGGACACCTTCAAGATCTGAAAATACAATATTCATCTTAAATCCTTTATTATTAATCCGGTTTATTCAAAATTATCTTCAATTCTGATTGCAACAGTTGGTTGTTTTACAACATCCAGACTGTTAATTTCGATCAAAGCATCTTTGGCAGATTTTTCACTTGCCAAATGTGTAAGCATTATTACTGGCACATACCCTGTTTTTTTCTGTCCCTTCTGTTGCACAGATTCAAGGCTTATGCCATAATCCCCAAGAATGCCTGATATTATTGATAAAACACCAGGCCGGTCTTCCACACTGAATCTGAAATAAAATCTTGATTCCACCTGTTCTATAGGTTTTATTCGAATCTCATTTTTTCTGTTAAGATGTGCTGTGGAAGAAATTCTTGTTGAATTTGTATTCTTATTTCTAGATATATCTACAACATCACTGATAATGGCACTTGCGGTTGGTTTCATACCAGCACCATGCCCATAGAGCAGCACATCACCAGCTTCATCACCTTTAATATTAACAGCATTCAAGGTACTTTTAACACTTGCAAGAATATGGTTTGATGGAATCATTGTTGGATGAACTCTTATATCCACTTCACCACCTTCAATCTTACTTATCGCAAGTAGTTTAATTGTATAACCAAAGTACTCTGCTAACTCCAGATCAAACGGGGTTATATTTCTTATACCTTCAACATAAACATCCTCAAAATTTATCTCCATGCCATATGATATGGATGCCAGAATTGCTATTTTGTGAGCAGTATCAATTCCATCAATATCAAACGAAGGATCCTGTTCAGCATAACCTTCATCCTGAGCCTGCTTTAAGACCTCATCAAAAGGAATTCCCTCTTCTGCGATTCTTGTAAGAATATAGTTACAAGTACCATTTAATATACCATTTACTGAATGTATTATATTTCCAATGAGAGACTCACGGATTGTTTTAATAACCGGCATACATCCACCAACACTTGCTTCATAGAAAAAAGAAACTCCCTTTTCAGAAGCTTTTCGAAATATTTCATTTCCATGTTTGGCAATCAGTGCCTTATTTGCAGTAACAATATGTTTCCCATTTTCAATAGCTTCCAGAATAAGATCCTTTGCTATAGTTTCTCCACCGATGGTTTCAATTACAATATCAATTTCGGGATCATTAATGATTTTCATTGAATCATTTGTAAAAACTGATTTATCACATGAAAGCCCTCTGTTATTATCTATATCAAGGTCAGCAATATATTTTAAATTAATCACAGTATCAGTTCTTGCTGTTAAAAGATCACTTTTATCAAATAATATTTTAGCCACACCAGTACCAACAGTTCCACATCCTAACAAACCAACATTAATTTTGTTCATGATCTTCCCTTTATCTTTCCTTATATCCTAGTTCAAAACTGCAAAATTTGTGATGACTTTATCATATGTTTTCTTAAATTTGCAGCTAAAATGATTTTTTTTTTATAAAATACAGCTAACAATATTCAGTATCATCAAACCTATGGACAGGAAGGTATTAAATGTTTAATATTCAATTAAGGTTTGGATGTTTTATAAAATACACTCTGACACTTAATTCTATGATATTCTTAGATATATTTCTATGAACTATTATTGGAATAAGTATCAGAATTAATTATTTTTTAAATTTTTTAATATTTATTATCGTAATTTTATTCCAGATTAGTTGAATTTTTTGAATAACTGTAATAGGAATAGTAATTCTTTTATCTTAACGTTGGATGGATTAATGCTAAATATTTTATTAATAGATGATGATACAGATGTTCTTAAGGTTATTAAGGTTATACTAAGAGCATCAAATCATAATGTAGTAACAGCTACAGATGGCGAAAAAGGTACTAAGCTTTTCAACAGTACAGATTTTGATCTTGTTATTTCAGATATAAATATGCCTGTTATGGATGGAATTGATGTTCTTGAATACGTAAAAAAAACTGATCCGAACATACCTGTTATAGGTATAACCGGAACAAATTGGGAAGATTCCCATGATCAGTTTGATGACCTTATATCAAAGCCATTTACGATTAAACAGCTTGATACAACAATAGAGAGAGTCTTTAAAAAAAACGAATAAAGTTAAGGGATTAAAAGGTTGAATCCTGTAACTTTATCTGGTTTTCTCATTGCTGAGCTTTCAAGAAGTTCTGTTAAAACTATTTCCATTACGTGCCATACTTTGACACCGCTTCGGATACATCCGGTAATAGTTTTTTCTTTTCTGCCGCATGAAAGATGCATGTGTACTGTTGAATCTGAATTCTCTTCAGGAATAAGAGTACCTGTTCCCTGAGCTTCGAATACCTCTTCAAGTGTATAGTACATGGGTACGACACTGTCGCCTCGTCCCTCAACAGGCCCGGTAATCAGAATGCTACCTTTATCAACACCACCTAAAGCATTAAAATATGCTGCCCTAATATTATTTTCCTTTGCAAATTCCTCTATTTTTTCATGGATAACATCACCATCTTCAAGGCGAATCACAAAAGTACGTCCTGTTTTTGCTTCTGAAAATATCATATTTATACCCCAATTAAAATTATTGAGATATATCGAAATGTTCGTATTGTCAACTTTAGGGAATCTAAAAATTGCCTTTTGTCTGAATTACTGTGTTACAAGAAAAATATAACTGTTGTAAAATCGACCCGTTACATTTTTCTCAAGCCTTGTAATTAAACCAAAATTTAATTTTTAGAGGTTCCCTTTAAGTAGACTGATTAAATAGATCTGTTAGCAGATTAGTTGCTTAACCCGTATTCTTTTAGTTCAACAATGTCCCTGTTGAAGAATGTATTAAGCTGAGCAATTTGATTTGGAGAACAATCCTTAAACCTTATGCCACATTCTCTTATAAGATCGTGGCCTTTAGTCGATGAATAGCTTACTTTTCTGTCCCAGATAACTTTACATGCAAGTTTGGCTATGAATTTCCCATTGTTGTCCAGGTAAACATCTGTTTCCAAGCCTGAAAGTTTAAGTTTTTTAGTGTTTACATAGCAAAAGGAGAGGCCTCCCTGGGAGATGTTGATTATCTGACCATGGATTTTACAATCCAGATTGAATATAACGTGGGCACCCTCATCAACATGGTATCTTATAAATTTTCTCCTATCATTTCTTTCGATTAGACTTTTCATCAAATTCACCAAAAAAATTGAGATTAAATTGAAATGAAGCTAAAAAACTTAAATCGAAAAGATAAAAAAGGTAATTTTTATTTGAATTATATTAGCTTTCAATATAATTGAAGTCAATCATTATTAATAAAAACAGATATTTATATAATCAGATCAGATTCCTTTTACATCATTAAAACCAATAGATATAACTGTTTCAAAAGATGAGACTTTCGTGACAAATTTCGCAATTTTCTGAAAGATTTTGAATCAAATACTATGATTATAATAAAATAAAAATTTATCCAAATAAAAGATTGAAGAAAATACGAATTACCTATCAGAATTGCGATATATCTGATATTATTGAATAAAGTTAACACACAGATAAGGCTTGGTCTTAGTATAACCTTGAATATATACCAAAATCATATAAATTTTTTAATGACAAGGGATTGATATGTCACGTATTTTAATATTTTTTGTTTTATTGATATTTTCTGCAAATGATATACAGGCAAATAGTTTCAAACATATCAAGGGAGTTTATCTTCCATCCCAGAGATTTACCAAAAGAAAAATGACAGAAATAAACTACTATTCTGATCTTTCAGGGCTTAATGGTGTTGTTCTCCATGCTAAAGATCCAAGAGGTATGTTACACTGGAACTCTAAAAACACGGTTGCAATTAAAATAGGTGCTATAAAAACAAAAGGTAGATTAAAGAGAGCTCTAAACTTTTTCAAATCCAAAGGTAAGTGGACAATCGCAAAGATTGATGTTTTCTCAGATTCTATTTTCGCTTCAAATGTTGAAGGGGCTGGGGTTTTAGATAATGAAACAGGTGAACCATGGAAAGATCGAAAAGGTTTAAGCTGGTCCAACCCTTGTAGTAAGATTGCCTGGGATTATAATATTGATCTTTCCCTTGAACTTGTTAAGATGGGGTTTGACGAGATTCAATTTGACTATATCAGATTTCCCTCCGATGGAGAGCTTTCAAGAATTAATATACCAAACAGAAAGATTGGTTTTAGTAAATCAGATTGTCTTAAGGAGTTCCTGAAAAGAGCCCATGCTCAAATTAAACCCACAGGAGCTATTATTTCCATAGATCTTTTTGGTCTTACTGCCTGGAAAAAAGGCGATTTTGGTGTGGGGCAGGTTCTTGAAAAGATAACACCATATGTTGATGTTGTTTGCCCAATGTTTTACCCCTCTCACTTTCCAAAAGGTTTTTACAGGCTTGAAGAACCATCATTATATCCCCATAAAATAATGTTGAAGAGCATGCAAAAAACCTTAAAAAGGACAGATAAGGTTGTACGCCCCTGGATTCAGGGTTTTTGGTATTCCGATACAGATGTTAATGAACAGATAAATGCTGTTAACAAAACTGGTGACGCAGGTTGGTTGGTGTGGAACCCCACCGGTAATTACAGTACAACCTATTTTGCTCTTGAAAAAAGAGCTGGAACAAATTTTCCACCTCTAAAATTTTATCCAGAACTTAAGGAGTTATTAAAAGAACATGAGAGGGTGGTAACAGGTAAATTTAAAGTTATTAACTATACTAATTTTAGAGATGGCTTTTCAATACTTTCACTTGAAAAATCAAAAGGTGAAATTAAAACGCCATTCTCAAAGCCAGTTGCAATTATTCAAACCCTTGAAGAGGCTATTGTTGATAGAATTTTAAACAGAATGAATATCAAATTTGGAATACATAAAAGTAAATATGTGAAGAGCCTTGAGGTCGCAAAACAGATGTGCAGGGATATAGATAAAGATCCTTCTAAAATGAGAACATTTCCAATATTTATTGACTGGAAAAATAATGGATTTTTCTCCCTTACTATTCCTGAAAAATTTAAACTGGTATGGAAAGAGTATAAAAAATATATCCTGGTACAATCCGAGCAAGCTAAGAAACGTGAATCTGCTATTAATTAGGTAAAAATAGAAAAAGAATCATTAAAAATGATGCAGAAAGCACATAATGAACTCTATAAAGATGGAACGGTAAACGCGAATTCCTGTTAATAATTAGAAAAATCAGTAATATGAAATACCTACGTATAAAATCACTCTTTTTCAATTATATCTTCTGAATCATTTCTTCAGTTGAGGTCCATAATGTTGGTATAGACTTTTAAAGATCTATTTCCTCCAAGAGATAAGTTGATCTATTCACTGTATCCCAATGGAAATCAAAATCCTATAAAAAATTCAATACCTTGACCTATGTCAAATCAATTTTTTATCCATACTTGTATATTTAAATCAGGACAAAATAAACTTGGAGAATCTGTTATGGAAAATTATTTAAATATGGGCATAAAAGCTGTGATCGAGGAGTTTCCTGAAATAGAATCGATCCTTACAGATTATGATATTGGTTGTGGACCATGTATGGTTGGAACATGTCTCCTGAAAGATATAGTATCTATACATTCACTGCCAAAACCTGATGAGAAAGAACTCATGGAGAGAATTTCGGGTGTGATAATCAATGGAAGTGATTCTGGTAAAGTTAATCCTGAAAATAAAACCAATAAATCAATTTCATATTCAGGGCCAATGCAAAAACTGGTGGATGAGCACACTTTGATTAAGAGATGGCTTGCTCTCATTCCCCGTGTTGTTGAATATATTGATCTGAAAACGCAATCCGGTAAACATATTATAAATGATGGCATAGATATGATTCGCTCATATGCCGACAAATTTCACCATGCAAAGGAAGAGGATATTCTTTTTAAGTATTTTGATGAAAGCAAAGAAATTATTCAGGTTATGTACAAAGATCATACAAAAGCAAGGGCTCTTGTTCAAAATATGATCAAAGCACTTGAATCTGAAAACAAAGAACAACTAAGTGAAAATCTCTTAACTTACATGGATCTTCTTAAACAACACATTCAAAAAGAGGATGAAATTCTGTATCCATGGATAGACAGAGAACTTAATGAAACTAAATTGGTTGAGATGGATGCAAAGTTTATTGAAGCCGATAAAGAATCTGGAATAGCAGAAAAAAAATATGAAGATATGATTAACGATTTAGAAAAATTGATACCATAGCATTTCGTTATAAATATAATATTTTGAACTTATAAAGGAGAATAAATATGTTAAAGGTTACTGAAAAAGCACAGGAACAAATTGCTGAGTATTTTAAGGATAAGGATACCACACCAATAAGGATTTTTCTTAATGCAGGTGGTTGAGGAGGACCTTCATTTGCAATGGCTCTGGATGAGTCAAAAGATAGTGATGAAATCTTCGAAATTGGAAATCATCCCTATGTTATAGATAAGAAACTTCTTGCTGAAGCCGCTCCTGTAACAGTTGATTTCGGAGAGATGGGATATAAGATAGATACAAACATGGTTATGCCGGAATCCGGCTGTGGTGGTTGCAGCTCTGCTGGTGGTTGTTAGTTTATTCTTTTTAAGCGTGTCTACGGTTTGTAGATGCGCTTAAAAACAGTTCCGGATTTAAGGTTAAATTCAATAATATCTGCAATAAAGTGTTTACTCCTACCTGTACAGCATTTTTTAAAAAAGAAAATATCACAGTATAAATACGGAAAAAAGTTAATAAGTTTTTTTCTATTTGACTCTTTGCTATTAATAAAACTATGTAATTAGTAGATGATAGGTTATAAATTGTATATTAATAATTAATCTGGATTATAGTTATGGGTCTCAAAGAAGTAAAAAAACTGGCAAAATTTCTTGAATATGTTCTTGGTAGAAGACCTGATGAGTTTGGTCTTGTTCCCGATAAGGATGGATTTGTTAAAATTAAGGATCTTCTCAAAGGTCTTAGCGAAGAGGATGGTTATAAGTTTGTTAGAAAGGGAAGTCTCAATGAGATACAACTAACTTTAAGTGCCCCTACTTTTGAGATTACTGAAAATTCCATTCGGGCAATAAACAGAGAACTTAAAACATACAGCCATGCTGAGGAAATCCCGAATCTTATTTATACAAGTGTCCGTGAAAAAGCTTATTCATCTGTTCTTTCAAAAGGTCTTTATCCTCAGGGAAATGACTATATTGTACTTTCTAAAGATAAAGATATGGCAATAAGGATTGGTAAAAGGCGGGATAAAAAACCAATTATTCTTGAAGTCTCTGTGGGTATAGCAAAAGATGAGGGTGCTTTCTTCTATACGTGCGGACCAAATCTTTTTTTGACGAAGTACCTGTCAAAAGATTGTCTGTTTGGGCCACCAGCTCCCAAAGAGAAACCAGATATCAAAAGAAAAAAGAAAGCTGTCAAACAGGAGTTAACCATTTTGGATCCCTTTGAGGATGATGTTCAGGAGGATTACATTCCTGGAGGTGACAAGGGTTCCTGGAAAAGAAATAAGAAGAAATTCAGGAGAGAGAAAAAGAAGTTTGATTAAAAAAATCCAGGGGTTGTTTATTTGTTTTAATCATTTTCCCATTTGTTACTTGTAAAAAGTTCAAGAGGTACCGGATAAAGAACTTTTTTCCAATCAGGCATTTTTTTCCACCTCGACAATAAAACTCTGTTTTCCTAAAAGCTCAGTAAATAGGCTTCCCAGAAATTTACTAAGATTGGCATTCTTTTTGCTTTGTTTAAGTCTAACAAATTATTTTAAAGTTACGACCATTAAAACAGGATAGGAGAATAAGATGAAAATAGATCATAAAACTGAAATTCTTAGACAGATGACTCAGGAACAACTTACTAAAACAACTAAAGAAAAAGAGTTAGAACAGAATAAATCTTTAGAAAAAACTGAAGATGTGAAAAAGAATAATGCCTATGATGTTTCTCTTTCAAAGGAAGCTATGGATGAGGTTACAAAAAATCTACAGTCAAAAAGAGAGTTTGAAGTTAATAAAATAAAGCAGGCAATGACTCTTGTTAATGAAGATATTGATGAAGCAAAACGTATCTCTGGTCATGGGCTTACTATGAAAAGCCTAGATCTGGTTATTTAAATAATTGCCTTCTTTTTGAAAATGGTCTTATAAAAATGCGCATATAAAAAACTTTTATTTCTATGCGCATTAGTCTTTTTTTACTTTTTCAGTAGCAATTTTTCTTGTTACAAAAGCAGCAACAATACCAGCAATAAATCCATTTGCATGCCCGGCCCAGCTAACGTTTTTTTCAACTACCAGAAGTGAAAGAAGAACTCCTCCATAAAATATGAAGACAACCAGTGAAACTATAAAAGCTAACCACTCTCTTCTCAAAATACCCATGAAAAGCAGATAACCCACAAGGCCAAAAACAAGTCCGCTAGCTCCAATGTGATTTGCTTTTGAACCAAAAAACCATACTAAACAACCCCCTAAAAGAACTATTACAGGAACTGATATATATGTTAACTTTCTGCTGAAAGACAGAGATATGATCATCAAAATGAATAATGCTGTTGAATTTGCGCTGATATGTCCTAAATCGGCATGTAAAAATGGCATTGTAAGAATGCCCCATAAACCATCAGTGGTTCTTGGAACAAGGCCAAAATCATTAAGGTCGATTGGTATTACATAGTTAGCGAGAAAAGATATCCAGATTATACCGAGTAAAATAATTGATGTTTTTATGCTTTGAACTATTTTCATTTGTTGATTCTCTCTTTATAATAAAAAATATGTTTAGGGAACCTCTAATAATTAGAATTTTTGATGAAATACAAGGCATGTCCAAAAATAACGAACCGATTTTACAACAGTTTTTTTTGGTAATAACGAAGTATTTCGCAAAAAGAGCAGTTATTAGAGATTCCCTTTAGTTTGATATATTTGGATTATATCTGCAACTATTTTTACATTTTATTGCAAGTAAAAGGGAATACCTGATCATGACAAAGAATAAAAACAAGCTAAAAGAAACTATAGAAAGTGCGTGGAATACAACATTTTTCCTTGAAAATCATCTCGACCATTTTTCATACCCTCATAAGGTTGCAACATTAGAGCAGATTGCTTTTATGGTATATCCTGACGAAGACAAAATCTACTATCCTTGTTCAGATAAAGTATATAATGCCATTATGACACGTGCAAAGAGTCCTTTTCTTGAGAAAAAATATACAGACATTCTTGAAAAAATATTGAAATTGATTGAAGACAAGGTTGAAGATGACAAAGATAAAGAGTTTATTAAAGAACTTTTAAGTATTAAATATGACCATGAAACACGTGATTGTATAATAATTCCATCCCGCCTGGAGAAGAGGCTTTTACGTATTTTTCTAAACAGAACCCAGATTACAGATCCATATTATGATGTAAAAAAGGAGAGGAATCAGAGAGTTAATAAAATTCTTGAATCAAGAAGTTTTAATACAGCACTTACTCATATAGATAAAAAAAGAGTTGATGAAATTCCTGACTCACTGCCTGATATTAAGAAATACCTGGATTATATAGAGTTTAGGAGATTACTTTCAATTTCAGTTGATAGTGATCTTTATCTTTCCAAAAAGAAATATACAAAAAAAGATTTTCTAAAAAGCTTTGGAAAAAACCTGGAGGGTAATGGTGCTTCAAAGTTGTTATCTTTCCTGGGATTTAAGATCGATAAGAATAAAGACAGCAAAAAGAAAACAATTCTCTGGCTTGCTAATGAGGCTGGTGAGATTATGGTTGATGCTAAAATTATTAACTATTTGGCATCTCTTGGTCACAGGGTTGTGGTTTCATTTACAAAAGGCCCGCTTTTTACAAAAGCTGATATATTTGATGTTCATGAAGATGAATTTTTAAACGGACCTTTTAAAGATGCCTATTTTATTAAAGAGAAATCTTTAAGTAAAAACAGGCTTGTTGAGATCTTAAAGAAAGCAAAAATACTTCTTATTTCAGATGGTGCAAGGGAAACAACCAACCTCTTATTAACATCAACAACTTTTGCAAGAATTTTTAAAGAGGTAGATGGTGTAATTTCAAGGGGAATTGAGCAAAAAAGGGTTTTCTTTGGTTCAAGCTTTCAGTTTACACAGGATATTTTTAATATCTTAGAGGGTGAAAATTCAGTTGTTGTCTCATATAAGGCGAAACATCCGTCTGTTATCAAATTCTCACATAATGATCTCGAGATTCTTGCCAAAGAAATTATTGATGGAATGAAGGAAGCAAAAAAGAAAAAGATGACTGTGATGTTCTATAGTGGAATTATCGGTTCAATTCCAGGTAAAATTGATGTTGCAAAGAAGATAATGTCTGTTTTTATTAAGCATCTTGAAGGTAAATTTGCAGGAACGCATATTATAAACCCATCTGATTACTACAAAAAAGGGATGGATGCAGACGATTTAATGTATATGTGGGAAATTGTTCAAACAAGTGGGTGCATAGATACCTGGAGATTTCAAACATATAATGACATTGCAGATACTTTCTCTTTGATGAAAAAAAGAGTTCCACCGGAGTGGGTTGAAAAAGATGCAACATACAGTACTGGTTGCACAAAGGAGATGAGGATTGCTCTTCGTGTTCAGAAAGAACACCCTGAAATGCAGATAATTGGACCATCCAAGGAGATGTTCATTAGAAGAAGTGAATACGGTGTTGGTAAAATGTATGATAAGGTAATTGAAGACATATAAAAACAAGAACTTGTAGGCAGGTCTATTGCTGTACCTGCCTATAAAAAAGCTATTCTTTCCAAAGATCCACGTCTATTAGTCCTAATCTTGCTGCATATCTGACAAGTTCCATGGTACTGTGGATATCTAACTTTTTCATTATATTAGCACGGTGGTTTTCAACAGTCTTTGGACTTATGCAAAGTTTATCAGCTATATCCTTTGGAGAGGATCCTTCAGCTAACAATCTCATAACCTCTTGTTCTCTTGGTGTTAGGGATCCATAGTCAGCATCTGTAATTTTTGCTTCTTTAACCGGAAATTTCATCAGTTTCTCAACAACCTGATGTGATACTGAACTATCAAGGAAAAACTCACCTTTCAAAACGGACTCTATTCCCTGAATCAATCTGTCAGATGCTGAATCTTTAGCAACATAACCAGTTGCTCCAGCTTGAAACCCTTCAGCTATATAATCTATTTTTGAATGCATGCTAACAATCATTATTTTGGTTTTAGGAAACCTGCTTTGCATCTCTGTCGTCACCTGAATTCCATTAAGATCTGGAAGTGAGATGTCAACAACTGCAAGATCCGGTTTTAACTGTTCTGCCATCCTGAGACCTTGTTTACCGGTTCCGGCCTCTCCCACAACTTTAAATCTACTGTCTCTTTCTACAATGCTCTTTAAGCCTTCACGAAAAAGAGGGTGGTCATCAATGATTAGAATATTTTTTTTCTCAGTCATATGTTCCTCTAAATTAAGCCAAACCTTTAATTAAGAAGTAGCAGTTTTAATTCACAGATTAAATTAATGTTGATTTATTACCATAGCCGAAGTGCAATGAAACAATATTTCAACTATAATATGATAGCATCTATCTTCATGTCAAATAGAATCAGAAGTATAAAGTTTTTTTCTTATTTTAAAATACAGGTTTATTTAAAATATCAAGAGATTTTAGCTTGATTAGAGGTTCTCTATAGATAAAAACGATTGTGTGTAAAAAGGATAATAGTAAAAAATACGCAGAAATGAGTTACTCAAAAAAATTAAAAAAACAGAAAATTTTTATTCAGGTAATTTTGTTAAAGCCAGTTTTTTTCTTCTAATGAAGTGACTTGGCTGTAACTTTAAAATTGAACTCAGTTTCAAGGATGCTCATAATAAGTTGCAGTGAATATTCATCCACTATATCTTTTTGCCATCCCATTTCAGATAATGTCTGATTTAAAAGACCCTGTGTAAAATCACCACCCTCTTTTATGATATTAAAGACATCTGAAACCAGTGAGTTAATTTCTGAAATTTTCAGACCTGTTGATGAAAGGTGAAAAAAAAGAGTTGTACAAACATCAATGGAATTACTTTTTTCGGTTAATAACATGCTAAACCTCCATTTCATTGTTCCCATTTCATTTGTTATTTAATCTTTTACATCTGATATTTCAACAAAAAATTCCCATGATTAATTTTTTAGTAACACAAACTAAATATATATTACCATAAGTAGTAACATTCAATTTCATAGGTATATCTCCTGACTATATAGGGGATATCCCCATAAACCTATTCGATTTATATGTCTTAAAGCTTCAGGCCTACAAACCCATATCTGTTAGCCTGTTTGATAATAGGACATGCTCTAAATTCTTCATATGCAACAAATTCAGTGTAAAACATTTGTAACACACCTTTGTTTATGATGTTTATAAGGGCATATTTACTTCCGCAATGCAAAATAATGAAAAAAGGTCTTAAATATTTTTTATATTTACAACCTAAACACATAGTAGTGATTGCTTTATATTACATTTTGTACAAAAAAAATGAGGTGAAATAATTATGTACGCTGATGAAGATCTGGATTACGCAATTGAAAAAGGAATATTACGAAATCATCAGTAGCTATCTCTCTATCTCTGTAAAAAATGCTCCAGCTATTGATGAAGAAAATTTCAGACTGATCTCAGGTTTTAATGATATCTTTATTGTTATATCCTGTCTTCTTGAGCAAAAAGTGAAAAAATGTCTTGATGGTTGTAAGATGGTATCTTTCAATCAGAAAAACCACCAACCTGAAACTTAAAAAACAATTATGCCTATTGTAATTTATTTCATAGTACTTTCCCTTCCAAAAGAGGTATTTATGGCATTTTTTTTATATATAGGGAACCTCTAATAATTAATATTTTGATGAAATACAAGGCTTTTCTGAAAATAACGAACCCGATTTTATTACAGTTTTTTTTAGAAATAACACAGTATTTTGCTAAAGAGGAGTTATTAGAGATTTCCTAATGGAAAAGGTGAGTTTATGTTAAAATTTGTTGCTTACGAAATAAAAATAGAATCTAATTCATGTTTTATTGTAGCATCCATAGGTAATGAAAGTAGAATGGGGAACGAATGAAATTACTAAATATCATTATTATAATAACTCTATTGCCGATCTGTCTGTATGCAACACCAAAAAATGATCTTAGTACAGCTGTCCGGAAAGGTGATCTTGAGAAAGTAAAAGCTGTAATAAAAACAGGTGGAATTATAAACGAAAAATTAAATCATTTTGGCAATAATGCTTTAATGATTGCAAGCAAAAAAAATTATATTGATATTGTTAAATATTTAATAAAGCAAAAAGCTAAAATAAATCAGACTGCGGCTAACAAAACTTCTGCTTTAAGCTTAGCAGCAGAGAACGGCCATTTGGAGATTGTAAAAATATTAGTTGGAAATGGTGCAGATCTGGAAATAGGTTCAGGGAATTATGGAACTCCTCTTTATCATGCAATATTAAAGGAACAAGGAGAGGTCGCTCGCTATTTAATAAAAAAGGGAGCTGATGTTAAAATCAAACTGTTTACTAAAACTACTGCTTTAATGCAGGCAGCAGGAAACAATGATCAGCAACTTGTAAAATTACTGATAGATAAAGGTGCTGAAATTAACATAGTTAATGGAGCTGGTTTAACAGCACTTATGATTGCAATATCAAATAAGAAGATCGAAAATATAAAGATATTACTCAAAGCAGGTGCTGATTATACTGTTAAAAACAGAAGAGGTTTAACTCCTTTTGAGGTAGTTGTTAAGCATGTAAAGCCACGTTCGCCATTTGGTAAAGAGATTAGAGCTGACAATCCAGAAATTGCTCTTCCAATAATTAATAAAGCCATTTTAGATAAAAAGAAGAATTATCTAAAATATTTGTTATTTTATAATACTAAATTTAATTTTAACGATTATGCTATTAAAATATTAAAAAGCGGCATGAACGTCGATACAATAGTTTATTCTCCTGATTATACTGCACTTCATGTTGCTATTTTTAATAATAATAAAGAGATGGTTAAATATTTACTTGACCATGGAGCATCAGTAAAAACAAAGATATCCCCCCTGTTAATAGCTGTTAAAAGTCATGGTACCTGGGTTTCTTTCAAAAAGATTGATAAATATAAAAAACAAATAATATCTCTTGATAATCGGGATGTTGTTAAAATGTTATTAAGAAAAGGGGCCATATTTAATAAAGATGTTATAAGCTATGCCATAAAAAACAGTAAAGCAGATATGGTAGAATTACTAATAAAAGAAGGTGCATCTTTTAATAAAAAAAACAGTGAATTATTTGAATATGCGATCAAAAGAAATAGAAAAAATATAGTTAAACTACTGATCAGGCAGGGAGTTGAAATAAACATACGAAATAAAGATGGGTATACACCATTAATGCATGCAGTTTTTAAACAAAGAGAGGATATTGTTGATATTCTACTACAGGCAAAAGCAGATGTTAAAATTAAGGATAAAGATAAAAGTACAGCTCTCTTAAAAGCATGTTCATATAGAAATATTAAAATAGTCAAATTACTATTAAAGTATGGTGCTTCAGTAAATACAAAAGATAAATATAATTTTACTCCTATGGATTATGCACTGGAATCAAAGAATAAGAAAGTCGTTCAGCTTCTTAAAGATATTGAAGGAAAGATCAAATAATGAAAATTGTTCAGATATTTATAATCAGTTTAATACTATTTACCATTTTACCTTTTGCACATGCTAAAGATTTTAGGGACATTGCCAAACAGGGCAATATATCAGAAGTGTTAAGAAAAATACGTACAGGAGAGAGTGTAAATCCTAAAAGCAAATATTATAATCCATTAATGCATGCGCTAAACTATAAAAAAGAACGAGTTGCATTTATTTTGTTAAAAAATGGTGCAAAAGTAAATGTAAAAGATAATCATAATAGAACTCCTTTATTTTATGCTTTAGAGAACTGTAGTGAAAACATGGTTTTACAAATATTAAAAAAGAAGCCTTCACTAAAAAACATATTCAAAAGGAGAAAAAACAGTTATTTGCATATAGCTGTCAGTAAAGGGTATTCTCAAACTGTTCAAATGTTGCTCAAAAGAAAAGTTAAAGTTAATTTAGAAAACTATTATCATCATACACCACTCTATTTAGCTGTAGAAAAAGGTAATTCTAAAATAGTTGAACTACTGTTTAAGTATGGTGCGACTATTAAATTAAAACAAAGTAAAAGCAATAATGATTTATTACATTTAGCTGCACGAACAGGTAGTTTTGATATTGTAAAAATACTTGTTAATAAAAAAATCAAAATTAATCAAAAGAGTAGAGATAATAGAACAGCACTGGAAAAAGCTGTCTATTATAAGCATGATACTATAGCTGCATATTTAATTAAAAAAGGTGCATCTGTTAAACTTAATAACAATTATGATAAGCAAGCTAATATGCTTCATATAGCAAGTTATTACGGATTAATAGAAACTGTTAAATTGCTTGTTTCAAAAAAAATATCAATAAATAAAAAAAATAAATATAAATCGACTCCATTGGATTTAGCTTTGGACAATGGTCATGAAAATGTTGCTCTCTACCTGCTATCTAAGAAAGGTAAATATAAAAAGAGCAAATCTTTGATTCATATTGCAGTAAAAAAAGATTATAAGGAAATTTTAAAAAGATATAGAAATAAAAAGAATATTAATCAGAAAGATAAGCGTGGAAACACTCAAGTTCATTTAGCTGTTTTAAAAGGTAATGTTGATTATCTCAAAACTTTACTTAATTCCGGCGCAAATATAAATGCTGTAAATAAGCATGGTCGTACACCACTTGAAAATGCAGTTTTTAATAATAAAACTGAATCTGTTAGAGTTTTATTAGAGCGCGGTGCAATTATCAAAAGCAGTAAATTCTCATTAATAGCAAATGCGATTGATTATAAATATATAACAATTGCTGAGTTGTTAATTAACAAAACCAAACAGATTGATCCTCCTGAAAAATTAAAAAAGAGTCCTTTGCATATTGCTATTCGTAATAATTATAATGATATTGCAAGGTCCATTATTAAGAAAATAAAAAATATAGATGTAACTGATTCTCTTTCCAGAACTGCTTTACATATTGCCTGTGAAAGGAGCAATGTTGATATTGTTAAATTACTTCTTAAGCATGGGGCAAATATAAATGCATTGGATTATAGTGAAAGAACACCACTCCATTATTGTCGCAGTAAACTTGAAGTAGTAAAACTATTATTAAATAAAGGTACTGATGTAAACGCAAAAGACAAATCAGGTAAAACGGTTTTATCTCTGTCTGTTCGTTATGAAAATAATGAAGTTGCTAAGTATTTAATTGAGAAAGGGGCCGATTTAACTGATGACCAGGGACTGCTACAGTTAGCAGCCGATGACAATAATTATGAAATGTGTTCTTATCTGTTGAAAAAAGGATTAGATGTAAATAACAATAATTATAAGTATCAAATGACACCCCTTCACATTGCATTAACTAATCGTCGAATTAATTATAAATTAATAAACCTGTTAATTGATAATGGGGCAGATTTAAATAAAAATGCTAAAAATAAAATTACTCCTTTATTCCTGGCTTTAGGAAAAAGAATAGTTAAGAATCAACCAAATATTATTAATTTATTAATTGAAAAAGGAGCGGATATTAATGCTCAAAATAAATTGGGAGATACTGTTTTGCATTATGAGAGCATGAACGGTTTTAAAGACATTGCTGTTTTAATTAAAAATGGTGCGAAAATTGATGCGAAAAACAATAAGAATGAAACGCCTCTGCTTGTTGCTGTTAAAAAAAGAAGGATTGACTCAGTTAGAGAACTTTTAAAGTATAAGAGTAATATCAACGCTAAAAATATTAATGGAGAAACTGCGCTAATAATAGTGGTGAAAAAAAAATATTATTCTAAGCGTCATGATTATAATATTGCCGAAATTTTAATAAAATCCGGTGCTGACATAGAGTTAAAGGATAATAAGGGGAAGACAGCTCTTGATTATGCAAGAGATAATAAGCGTGATAAAATTTTAAAACTCTTTAAATAACTTCTTCTCAATTTCACCCTTCTTATTTTTTAATTCACTTATGGGAACCTCTAATAATTAGAATTTTGGATGAAATA
>JAAELO010000737.1 GCA_024226555.1 Desulfobacterales bacterium
CATTCAGTCCCGGTAGGGACTGTTGTGATGGATTGTCGCACCCAGAGCACATCAAAAAATACGATTTCTAGGCGCGTTTAAAACCTGGCGAAATCGCAACTCTGAATGATAAGACTTGGACTCTTGTTCTTTAAGGCCGTCACATGGGCGTTCCGGCCTTTTTTGATTCCTTACGGGGATCAACAAGATGGGGGAAATTGCACGAGGGGGCCGGGTGTGAGGTTGTGTTTGTGGGGGGAAAAAACTCTTCTGTGTGGGTGTGTGAGTGTATGTATGCGACGCGTGTATGATGGATGCGGCGCGTCTGATGCCTACCCGGGTGGCGTCATCCAAGATCTCGTCACTGACGTGACAAAGTAATGTAAAATGTCTTCCCCCCCCCAAAAAAAAAATTAAAAAAAAAATTGAAAAAAACCTTTTTTCCCCCCAAAAAATGCTGGTAGACACAGATAATGCACACATTGCATCGATGGAAATGATTCCGATGATCATCTATCGATATCTGTGTGTGGTGATGTGTGAGTGTGTGCGTGTGTGTGTATGTGTGTGTATGTGTCAGGG
>JAAELO010000738.1 GCA_024226555.1 Desulfobacterales bacterium
AGAAACATTTCTGCCGCTGTGCAAAGGAAAAATTCGGGAAAATTGGCGTTTGGTTTTCATGTCATGCTATTTTTGCTAAAAATGTAAACTAATTTTTGGACAAAATTTTGTCAATAACAAAGAAAATATAAACTTTAAAGCATAAAATTGAAAACAGAAACCTGTTCTTGAAATTGTTGATTTTCTAAAGTCTCTTTTGACAATCTGTCAAAATATTTCAAAGATAACTGAAGTTTTGTGGAAAATATTAAGATCTTCAGCAGTGTCACCATCTTAGTCAAAATAAAATGATTGAAATCTAAGGGAAAAATCGAAGTAAAGATAAATACCGAACGCCAATTTTCTGGCACAACTCACCTTGAGCAAAATGTTCCTTGCACTCTGGACGTATAATCAAACAAAAATCTTGATGAGGCTTGGACTAGTTTTGGAGAAATTTACTCTTTTCCAAAACCAAAAAATAAGTGCAAAATGTTGATTCGGTACTTCGAAAAACAGTGCAACGATATGGAGCTGATCTTCCGCATAAGCATTCTGCAAATCAATATCCAGATAAAACATACTTTCGAGGATCTAAAAACTCTAACCAAGTCATCCACTTTGCGCGCGTGTCGATGTCAGAGAGGGTAAAAGCCTCTGCCATCAGATTTTAGGCCTACAGCCGCCATTAGGCTCAACTTGAAGTTTGGCTAGGCCCTAAGTGCCCTTTGCACAGCGGCAGAAATGTTTCTTCCCTATG
>JAAELO010000739.1 GCA_024226555.1 Desulfobacterales bacterium
TTTAACTGCCTTGAAAAGGAAAGTGAATAAAACTTATATCGTGTATTCTGGTTTTTGAAATCGTACTTTGGTGGATGGGAGTTGTTCTGTTTTGGAAAAATGAAGGAATGATATTTACTATCTGTTACGTATATGTTTATCATATCTGTAATTTTTAGAAATTTATTTTATTGTGATATATTCTAGTAGATAGTAATATTAAAAGTATAAACTGGGCAACAGCAGTTCTAAATTAGGCAATTTGAGGATAAGCAACATTCGTAGTGCTCATCCTCTTATAGGCTTTGTATGGTACTTATATGAACATTACAGTTATACAATAAAGAAAGGGATCACGTGGGCTACCCTACCTCTACTTAACCGATGATAGACGTCACCGCCTGTAAACGTCAAGAGTATAGCTTAAGTTGACAATCCCAAGAACTGTGATGCATTTCATAGGCGACATATCTAATATGTATTATGTGAATGATTAAGAAAACTTGATATTTTATTTCCCAGTCGCTAAAATGGATCTTTGCTTTCCTACAAAAATATATTCAAATCCACAATCGTTGCTCCATCCCTTTTCCTTTCTCCCTCCTTCAATAAAAATTAAGTCAAACCAACCAAGCGAGCCAGTTAGCCAGAGAGGAGAAGTGAAGGACATACAACTACAAACTCAAAAGCATACGATGGTCTGTAATTTGATCAAATTTGAATAAATCTGCTTCAGCTTAGTTTTCTATGCTGCAATCATTTTTTTGCCCAATATGACCTTCTCCGTTCGATTTTGACTATAAATAAACAAACCTCGTCTACCATTCACCTAATTCCCATATTGTCATTTTTTTAAAAGCCTCTTCCAAGCTTCATAACTCTTTGCTGATTACTATGCGTTCAAAAATTGAGATATGGGTTATATTAATTTTGCTTTTCCAAGCCTTTTCTGAAAGCAAAATTACTCTTTGCTGATTAAGTACGATTTCAATATCCACAACTTTACATTTCAGCATGTAGCATGAACTATTTTTTTCCGGTTTAAGAAGGTTTTAATAAGGTTTTAATATATAAGAAATGATAGGGCGCATATGAATTACCATTAAAGCGCATATGAATTACCATTAAAGCGCATATGAATTACCATTAAAACGCATATGAATTACCATTAATCATTTTCAAGAAACAAAAAAACGCCAATAGCTACTATTGACGTATTTTTATAGTTCTTGCAAA
>JAAELO010000740.1 GCA_024226555.1 Desulfobacterales bacterium
ATCAGCGCTTCTTAAAAAATTCCTTAGCGGGATAAGTTTCATGTTTATGAATACAAACCCGCCGTAAAAACTGGCATTATCGCTTTTGGTTATTTTTAAAAGGGCGTCTCCGGGCTCATCCACGTAAATTTTATGCCCTGAAAAATACAGATGCCAACTGCCGACAGTGCAGTCTTTTTCAAAGTAGGGGTTAATTTCTTCTGCAAAGGCAAAAACGGGGAGACTGAAAAACAATACTACCAGAAACCGTAAAACCATTGAACGCATAGCATGCTCCTTGATCAAAAAGCTTTTACAAACTATTATTTTTTATTCTCAGCGCGGATTCTCAACTCAGAAGTTGTTTAGGAATGGAAATTCAATAAACTGATCGAAATACCTTAGATAACAATGGGTTATAAAAAATCTAGACTTTTATATAATAATATGAGATAGTTACGGTGCTGTCAAAACTTGTAACCAAATGAGGCACCGTAATGACGAAAAAAAACGTAAAATCTGGTCCGAAACCGCTGTCGCCATATTCTGCTGAGATTGAAAAATTTATCAAGGATACTTATCTCAAGTTGTCCGAAAAAGACAGGCGAGCATACGCGGCAATAGAGGCCCTAAAATTACCGCGAGGGGGAAACACATACATTGTTGGACTCCTTGGTTGCAGTAAAAACACTTTACTTCGAGGCATAGACGAATTGCAAAATCCGGAGATGGTTTTAAAAGAAAGAATCCGAAAAAAGGGAGGTGGAAGAAAATCATCGATAGAAACAATTGAAAATATAGACGAAGTGTTCCTCAAAGTTATTGACGACTATATCGCTGGCGATCCTATGGATAAAAAAATTCGTTGGACCAATTTAAGCCACAAAAATATTGCAACGAAAATGAAAGATCAAGGAATCGATATCAGTGTAACGGTCGTTAAAAAGCTGCTAAAAAGACACGGTTTTACCAAGCGTAAAGCCTTTAAGAATGCACGTATCGGATCTTCGAAGAATCGTAACGAGCAGTTTGAAAATATTGCACAGTTAAAAAATCAATATTTCATGGATGGTAACCCAGTTATCAGTGTGGACACAAAAAAAAAGAACTGTTAGGCAACCTATACCGGGATGGACACGTTTATAGCACGGGTATTATTGAAGTCTATGATCATGATTTTCCATACCTTGCTGATGGAATAGTGATACCCCACACCATTTATGATTTAAAATACAACAGGGCTCATGTGAACATTGGTGTTAGCAAGGATACAAGTGAATTTGCCTGTGATTCGATAAGATTGTGGTGGGAAAACGATGGCAAGCTTCAATATCCGGATTGCACTTCTATTCTCATGCTCGCAGACTGCGGTGGCAGCAATTCAAGTCGCCATTATATATTCAAAGAAGACTTGCAGAATCTTGTAGATGAAATCGGAGTGGAAATACGGGTTGCTCATTATCCACCCTATACATCAAAATGGAATCCGGTGGAACATAGAGTATTCCCGCATATCACAAGATCTTTAAAAGGTGTCATCCTAAAAGGCCATGATTATATCAAAGAGCTAATTGAGAATACAACAACACGAACTGGATTGAAAATCAAAGCTCACATTGTAAAAAAAATCTACGAAACCGGAAGAAAATATTCCGATAACTTTAAAGAAACAATGAGAATTATTTTCGATGATTATCTGGGTCAGTGGAACTATAGAGCAATACCGGAAAAACTTAATTGTGTTCAGTTTATTTAGTTTTCAATCCTAAACTGAAACAAAAAAATAAAGATCAAGCAATTAATTATTACCAAAAAAGCCTGGACATCACTATAAAAATATTTGGCGAAAATCATCATTTTGTAGCTCGTTACTATTATTTGCTTGGCCAAGCCTATG
>JAAELO010000741.1 GCA_024226555.1 Desulfobacterales bacterium
CCTCTTGTCCGTGAGCTACAAAAGCAGTGTTGGCTGTCTTCTTCTTTCTGAAATAAATTCAAACTAATTTTTAGGTAAAAATGAAAAAAGCAGTTTATAGTAGTAAACTATGGGGAAGGATTATTGATTTTGACCACTGCATGATTAAGAGACTGACCGTACTAAATTTTCTCACAGGGTGGAATAGTTTGTCTAATAACTAATATGAATGTTGAAATACAATTAGTATTTATGGTGAAAATCAAAATATATTGCTGATTGTAAAAAGCCTCTGGAGAGAATTGAACTCTCGACCCCTGGTTTACTAGACCAGTGCTCTAGCCACTGAGCTACAAAGGCAGCTATTAATTTCTTCATCTTTCTAAGAATAAAATTGATTGTATTTTTAGCTAGATATGAAAATAGAGAAAAGTCTATGATCGTAGCGAAGAGTTTGAAAGAGTTCTTTTCTTGAACATTGATTTATAAAAGACTGATCGTTCCGATCTTTTAGGAAGGCAGTGTTGAATAGATTTTCTACTTTTTAGAATGATTGTTTAAATACGTTCTTATCACTAGCAATAATACAAATAAACATATATATGTAAAAAAGCCTCTGGAGAGAATTGAACTCTCGACCCCTGGTTTACGAGACCAATGCTCTAGCCACTGAGCTACAAAGGCATTCGTGAGAAGTTCTATTCAGAAGTTATAAACTTCAAATGTAATTTGAACTGAATCTAAAACAAAACAGTTTATCATCGCAGTCTTGGGAAGAATTGTTGGTTTGACCATTTAACGAATAAAAGAGTAATGTTGTCATATTCTAGAAATATAGTTTTGCAGAGGTTTTCTATTAAGGTAAATGATTGTTGAAATACATTCGTTACCAGCAGCGAAAAATATCTATCTATTGTTATGAAAAGGCCTCTGCAGAGGATTGAACTCTATACCCCTGGTATACTAGGCCAGTGCTCTAACCACTGAGCTACAGAGGCAGTTGAACACTGTGTATAACTAGATTCATTTTGAAATGCACTTTTAATACAAAGTGAAAAGAAAACAGTCTTATAATGACAATAGAGCCTCTTAAGACCTATAAACTCTTGATCCTTGTTAAACTGGACAAGACCTCTTGTCCGTTAGCTACAAAAGCAGTTTTGGCTGCTTTCTTCTTTCTGAAA
>JAAELO010000742.1 GCA_024226555.1 Desulfobacterales bacterium
CGGAGGGGTAAGTTTTAATTATATGTTCCGCCGCGTCTTCAGCTGCAAATCCCAATTCAATTGCCTCGGTGGAATCAGCACCATAGTAAGCAGCAGACTCAACAACAAAACTTCGGATCATAGGAATTGCGGCAATTCTATGATGTACTTTCAAAGAAATATCCATAAATAAACCTCTTAATTAATATGTAACTACACACCCGACCCGAAAGATCAGACAATATTAACAATTTTCTCGCTGATATTAACACTGGTTTTGGTTTTTTATTATGAATCTTAAAACCACCACCTTTGGTGGTGGTAATGTTTAATTGGCTACGCCTGAAAAATACTAATTTCGTGACATGAGTAATTATAAAAAGCAAAGTCATGTCATCTGGAGGTGCACTTATCATATTGTATGGACACCAAAATACAGATATCGAGTACTTGAAGGCCTGGTCAAGGATTCACTTTCAAAGGATATACCGATGTTATTAGAGTGGAAATCATGTGAATTGAAAGAGATAAATATTCAAATTGATCATGTACACTTGATAGTCAGTGTTCCGCCAAAAATATCGATTTCACAGCTAATGGGAATTTTGAAAGGAAAAACAGCAATCAAAATCTTTAAGAGTTATCCCAAGTTGAAAACGAAGCCTTATTGGGGCAATCATTTTTGGGCAAGGGGATATTGTGTTGACACCATTGGCCTTGACGAAGAAAAGATAAAGAAGTACGTCAAATATCAAGAAAAACAAGAACGTTTAGAAGAGCAACAAAGGCTCGACTTTGGCCCCTTATAGGGGCTTTTACAAGTCCACCTTCTCAGAAGGTGGTTTTTTA
>JAAELO010000743.1 GCA_024226555.1 Desulfobacterales bacterium
AAATTGTTTTCTGCATTTTTCGAACTTTTTCGAGAAATTAAAACTCAAATTATAATGAGGCGTATCAATTATTTCTGAATTAAAATAAGTTCTTGAAAATACCCGTCAGATTTTTAGACCGGATTCATCATTATAAAGACTATTTCTTGATTATTTTTTGAAAAAAAATACCACTATTGAAATAACTTTTTGTTATGGGTTGAAAATCGTAAAACAGTTCATGCTACATGCTGAAATGTAAATTTTTTTGTGGTAGGAAGTAGACAATGGGGTATGAGCACCATTCGTGTAAAATTCGGTCATAAGAATAAATTTAATTAGGTAATTCAGATAGATGTAAATTACGAACAATTTCTACTGTCTTTTTTTCAGAATTTAAATGATAATCACCAAACCGATTAATATTTGCTGTCAAGTAAGGACTCAAAGATGCCATCATTTCATAACTAACTGGATATCCTTCTTGTACTAACTCATTTATTATTTTTGTGAGGCTAACCACATTATAAAGACTTACACTATTTGCGATAAAATGATTATATTTTATTACTTTCCTTTGTTCATCTCTATTATTTTTTTTGATAATTCCTTCATCCCCGAAAAGTAACCATTGAGCAAATTTATTGAAAGTTTCACTTTTACAGGTAGCCGCTTGAATAATCTCTCGCAATTCTTTATCGTTCAAGTATTTGAGCAGAAATGCGGTTCTAACAATTCTTCCCAGTTCCCTGAATGCTTGATAAAGTTTATTTTTACGGCTATATGTCCCCAACTTTCTAAGAATTGAAGAAGCAGTTATTTTACCAGCTTTGATGGATAAAGCCACTCGTAGCATATCTGGAATATACTTTTCTATTAAATCCCAATCGATCTTATCAGAAAAGAGTTCTTCTATATGCTTGTAAACTAGCTCTTTCCGAGATTTATAAAATTTAAGATGTTTCCAATTTTTTATACGTGGCATTAATTTTATTCCTAAAAGGTAAGATAATCCAAAAACTATCTCACTTTGGGAATGAGTATCCCCATGAATCGTGTCTGGTTGAATATCTGATTCGTTATTTAACAATCCATCTAAAATGTAAACAGCTTCATGAACACCACAAGGGATAAAATGACTAAATAAGGCTATATACTGATCAGAAACATGATAATAACCTATACCTCCATATCCTCCATAGCGGATATGATATTCTGATAGTAAATTTTCTTCATACAAATCCCATTTAGTCCCATCAACAGAAACACTATCTCCTGCCCCCCAAATTTTAGGCAGATCGAAAAGATTATAAGCATTTATTACTTTTACTATTGCCTCATTTATTTTTTCCTCAGTAACATGACGTTGATTTACTCTCGCAATTTGAAAGCGACTAAAATCTTTAATTGACCTAGCTGTCTGTATAGGACCAAGGTTGCAGCCATAACAGAAAACAGTGACAATATAATTTTTAACTCGCTCATCTAATTTTGAATCATATCCAGAAAGTGGGCCAAAACACTTATCCCAACCTAACCACTGTTGAGTAAAATTAAGAATATCTAATATTGTGACTGGTTCCAAACGCTGGGCAATAATAGCCTCCATAGCTTCTAAACCGTCAACTTTAGGTTTTTTAGAAGACTTTTTGGTTACTGGTTTTCCATTTTCAATCCGAATATATTCATTGCTTGGGAATGAATTATCAACTTTGATAGCTATATTTTCCAACCATGAGCGTATATGATTCATAAATGCTTTTGTTTCAACAGGAAGATTGACTTCAATACCATATTGATCAATTAAATCGTTATATTCATCCCAGCTAAGCAACTGTACTTGGTAGTCTGAAAATTTATCGCTTCCCTCAATACAAATATCGCCAGATTTTAAGGCTATCATAAGATAATAAAAAATGCAGAGTTCAAAATATTGTCTATTCACTTTTTGGGATTCATTATCATCAAAAATTGCTTTTTGCCACCGCTCAGAGACCCATTTTAAATCTGGTAAAGAAACACTAGACTCATCTATATCTATTAACACCTTCCTACTTTTTCTGTTATATTTTATGAATTCAATTGCTTCAATTAATCCATTATCTTTTGTTGTTGAAACAAGTTTTACAGAATTTATTATATCGAACAGAGCTACGCGATTCGAGGCATGAAATCTCCATAAAAAGGGGAAATAGTTTTTGCCAGCGTATAATGCATGATTTTCACAGTTTTCAATTAACTCGTCCCTTTTCTCCCCAATTATAGATTCAATACCGATATTACGGTCATCGTTACCACCATATTCTATGTGTACAAGTAATATCTGATGTAAAGTGTTAACCAGCTTATCTGTCCGTTCTTGGTTTTGATCATTTTTTTTAGCAAGGGCAGCCCTGCTCTTTCCATGTATTTTACTAATTAACTTAATAATCATATCTCCCAAATCATCTAATCCAATAGCCTTTTGAACAGCAATCATCGTAATCGCCAATGCATATTTTTTATCTAATTTTAGTCTTGCTATCCTAGGCGCATTCATGCTCTTAGCCTCTGCAGAAAATTGTTTAATTTTAACATCAGGAATATTTATTAAAGCATTAACACCTGTTGTATATTGATCCAACCATTTTATATGATCAATTTGTGTCTTTAAATTTTTTAATGTTAATTGTTTGGCTTCAGTCTTAACAGCTTGCCATGAACTTTTAAGTTGGTCTTCTTGAACGATAAATAAGCTGTCCAACAAGATTTTGTCTTGTTTGCTGAGATTGTTTGTTATTTTACGATATAATTCATTGTTTACTTTTGCACGTCCTTTATAAGCAAAACGGCGTAATGTACTAAACGCTGGTAATTCATGACGATGGTGAATTAACTCTTCTATTACTATGTTTATGATATCAGCTAAATCTTCTTTTATAGAGGCTGCTTTATTAATAGTATCCTCAATAATCTTAATACTCTCCTTTCCATAGGGTATGATATTTAAATAAGATCTAATAAGAGACATATGTCGATGACGTGTTTTAGATTGACTATAATAGGACAAATCTTTTATTTCTTTTATGTAAAGCTTTTTGGCAATGTGGTTTACAATTATTTGAGGAACACTATTAATTTGAACAAAATATCCTAAACGTTGAAAAATTTTCAGCATGATTAAAAAACAAAGATTAGCAATTTTTCCACGAGTTGTTTTTTGGGAAAAAGATATTTCTTCTTTTGATGGTGTATAAATTTCATCAAGTTCTTTTTGGTTAATATTTTTTTTAAAACGTGGATAAACGGTATCTTTTAGTCCTGGCATGGCATTACTCCATATTTTTTATAAATTGAGAAAGATAACATACCTTATCCATCACAATTTGCATAGGAGATCTTCATGGAAGTCGATTTTTCCAAAGAACGAACCTTTGAAAAACCATCCATTATTGGGATGGATAAGATTTATGAAACTACTTTATCTGAAAACTCAGATTCAATTGTACGATGGGCTAATTTATATTTTGCCATCCAGGTGGTGGGCGGAGCGAAAAAAACCGAGGCTGCTAAACAAAAAGATCTTGATAAATTTCTTTCCTTTTTTTGTAATGAGATGGGATCAGATCATGTCGATGGATGGACCCCTGTGGTTACACGGCAATTTCAGAAAAAATTGCAAAATACGATATCTAATTATACAGGTCAGAAGCTAAAAGCGACCACTATCAATCGAACCATGGCGACAATTCGTCATTTTGGACGCTGGTTAAATAATCAACGAAAGCTGATGGCAGGTGATCCGTTTGCTGATGTTAAAGATATTATCGTAGATCTTCCAGATTGGAATGGATTGACTTCACGGCAGGTAATACGTATTAAAGCGGCATGTGAACAGCGCATAAAGTATTGCATAAAGCGTATGCAAAATCCTTTACTTGAAGTAGCGGTTATATATGTTTTACTTCATACAGGACTTCGTGCAGGCGAGCTTACTGCATTAAATATTCAGCAGTACCATCATCGTGCTTTTCATAACGTACTACGTAAGGGAAAGCGTATTACTAATAGGGTGCCACTACCTGCAGAAGCAAGAGCACATTTGGATCGTTATCTTAAAGATTCGCGAGAAGGTGAAAAAGGAGCGCTACTTGTTAATCGTTACAGAAAGCGTTTGTCCACACAAGATGTGGCCAGAATTTGTACTCGTATCGCTAACCATGTTTCTTCTAAAATATCAAAGAAGGAATCTTTTTGTTTGACCCCTCATATGTTTCGCCATACCTTTTTAAAACGAGTGGCGGATAAGCATGGTATCCATTATGCTCAGCGGATAAGTGGTAATATTTCTATGCGGGAAATCTTTCGATATACTCAGCCTTCCGATCAAGAAATTGCCGAGGATATTGAAAAATTATTTGAAGAATAAAAAACTGTATAGTTAATTGAATTAACAATATATACTAATTCTTATGACCGAATTTTACACGAATGGTGCTTATATAACAATACAACATCAACAGAAATCTACCCTACTCCCGTACAAGTCTCTCCTACGATCTAATGTTCTATATGTTAGAAGAATTTGATATAAGTAAGAATGACATTCGAGTAT
>JAAELO010000744.1 GCA_024226555.1 Desulfobacterales bacterium
CACCCTATTACTCCATGCACAATCCGTTATATCCCTAAAAATAGAGGGGAAAATATATTCTCACTTAATTTGTATTTCATCATGAGTTTTCAATTCCATACCTGACTTAGATACTGAAACATGTATTTACGATCCACTTGTCTAAGCATAGATCGCTACAGAATTGCTAATCCTAGACAATACACCTAGACAATACAGATAAGTGGCTTATTTCCTCGATCCTTTATTCCATACATGTCTTTTTTGTATATAAGCGCAATACATCTCGTTTGTCCGTTCCCTATTCCCACACCGTCAAAATTATACTCTCGAGCAATACCATTTCTCTCGAAACTCGTCAATGCTTGCCGTTAGTTGTATTCCACATACATTTTTTTGATTCCTTCATAGAATTTGCGCATTCTATTTTTATTTTTGTTTGTATTTTGCATGTGCATATGCATTCATCCATCTTTAATATGGAGGAATACTAACAGTTGCATCCTATATTCTGGGTGTGGTGGTGAGAATATTGGGAAGAATAAAATAAAGAGAAAGTGGTATTGTAATCATTTCTTTTGTGGACGTACCTCAAATGTGTTATTAATTGATAGTAAAAAATCATATTACAATCTCCATTTCGCACAGTAGCTCTCAAATAGAAAAATATCGATCCAAGTATATTCCAAGCGAAACTTTTCTATTTTGCTTTCAAATATGGGGAAAAAAGGGAAACGCCGACCGCCACACACCGCCGACAGTACGGCCCTTTTCTCTAGCTTCTTGTTCACACTTTAAGTCCATTTTCCGTGAAGAAATTGCATCTCGAGAGCAGTCATGCAATGTGTCGTTCAAATACGAAAAATACTCTCAAAAGTGTATTACGAGCATGGATTATTTCTTTACTCCCAGAATACATGTCCAAAATCTATTTACTCAGGCAAAACATTTTCTGGCCAGACAATTCAATTATTGCTTGCTTAAAAGGTGCTGTTTTTTTGTTTTTTATACGAGTATTATATGTCTGTATTCTGCTTGTTCTCAAAGGATTCTCAAGTGAAATTCCAAAGACTTCTATCGTTTTTCGATGACCAATCCATCTCCCATTTCAAGCCAGATTGAACTCATGTTTGGCCAAATGCATTCTACATTAGACACATGTATTCCACGATGACCAAATTGAAATTCGAATGGAATACAATTTGGTTTTATTTTATTTTATTTTTGGAAATTAAATTAAAAAAAATCGATGTATTTTGAGCTTCCTTCTTTTTTGCACCCCTGGAATAGAGACACAAAATTTGGAAACACTCAAAACATTTCGCGCCACAACATTGTCAAATATCCATGTTATTCTAGATCGTGTGCTATTCCAGGGATGAAAAGAAAAAGCACACTTAAAATAGATGAATTTTTCGATTTTGCTTCTATTTTTCGAACTTTTTCTCAAAAACAATTTCTATTTGGATGTCGTTTTTTTCTTGCCTTCATGCAATATTGCACGAACCTCAAAATATTTTGAAATAAATCCTTTTGGAAATCTTCTATTTTGGGATCACTTTTCGTTCCACCTGCTCTTCCGAATAATTTGAGGTTCGTGCAATATTGCAGGAAGGCAAGAAGAAAACGACATCCAAATAGAAATTTTTTTTGAGAAAAAATTCGAAAAATAGAAAAAAAATCGAACAATTCATCTATTTTAAGTGTGCTTTTTCTTTTCATCCCTGGAATAGCGCACGATCTAAAATAATATGGATATTTGACAATGTTGTGGCGCGAAATGTCTTGAGTGTTTCCAAATTTTGTGTCTCTATTCCAGGGGTGCAAAAA
>JAAELO010000745.1 GCA_024226555.1 Desulfobacterales bacterium
CAGCGACACATGCAAGCTCTGTGTGATGAAGCAGAGCAAAAACTAATGTGCTCCCTGCCGGCTTCGCTCCAAATGACGAGAGCTGCAGAGGAGAACACTTCCCTTTTTCTGTTAAATAGCTCGGCTGCTTTCTTATGAGTGGCGTCATCGTCTCACAAAATTTCGAAAGTGACCATCAATTCATGTTTACTCCACGCGTATTGCCGTTGGATTGCTCTTCACTATATATTCTTCCACACTATTGCTTGTGACGGCAATTTCCCCCCAAAAGTTTGACATGTTTTCAGAACGCAATGTACATTGCTTCGTCTTTTTCAGAAGTGAATGGTACAGATCGCTCGAGCAAATTCAACAAATCCTTGGCGTAGCTTGTACTCCTGGAATGTCAAGCGACGCACGGGGAGAATTTGGCACATGACCATCCCTGCACTTGCTTTTGCGCAATGTACATTTTGGTTCCGGCACCTACGACAATCTTTGCATCTTGTAATCGTGCCATCAATTGTTGCAGACACAAATTTCTGTTTACCACGTGCTGCCCACGCGTATTGCCGTTGGATTGCTCTTCACTATATATTATTCCACACTATTGCTTGTGACGGCAATTTCCCCCCAAAAGTTTGACATGTTTTCAGAACGCAATGTAGATTACTTCGTCTTTTTCAGAAGTGAATGGCACAGATCGCTGGAGAAAATTCAACAAATCCTTGGCGTAGCTTGTACTCCTGGAATGTCAAGCGACCCACGGGGAGATCGAATTTGGCACATGACCATCCCTGCACTTGCTTTTGCGCAATGTACATTTTGTTTCCTGCACCTACGACGATCTTTGCATCTTGAAATCGTGCCATCAATTGTTGCAGACACAAATTTCTGTTTACCGCGTGCTGCCCACGCGTATGGCCGTTGGATTGCTCTTCACTATATATTCTTCCACACTATTGCTTGTGACGGCAATTTCCCCCCAAAAGTTTGACATGTTTTCAGAACGCAATGTACATTGCTTCGTCTTTTTCAGAAGTGAATGGTACAGA
>JAAELO010000746.1 GCA_024226555.1 Desulfobacterales bacterium
CAAAGACAAGAAAAGAGGAACAAAACAAACAATCGATCAGATTTACAATAGAATTTAGGTCATAAATCATTGAATTATATGTCTATTTATGTCTTACCGATCGACTAACATCTCCACGGAAACTAATTCCATGACTTTTTTTCGCACATTCTACGATTTGAGGGGGAAAGCGATTGGCGTGCCCCTTTTCAAAAACCAACGGGTTTGTGGCTCCTTCTAATGCTTCGTTTGCTATGTTCTATGATGCTTCGAATTTGTATGGCACACACACTCCAAACAAAGCATAAAAAAGAGACACAAACCATTTTGTTTTTGAAAAGGGGCACGCCAATCGCTTTCCCCCTCAAATCGTAGAATGTGCGAAAAAAAGTCATGGAAGTTTCCGTGGAGATGTTAGTCGGTAAGACATAAATAGACATATAATTCAATGATTTATGACCTAAATTCTATTGTAAATCTGATCGATTGTTTGTTTTGTTCCTCTTTTCTTGTCTTTGGTGAAAGTGCGCATTCTTTTAATTGCGGGTTGTCGAAAAAGGGGATACGCTTTTTTTGTTTTGTTTTTGGTTTGTTTTGCGCGTGTACGCGGTGTCCATGTGTGGTCCGACCATGTGGAAAAAAACAAAAAAAAGGGGGGGGGGGTGGAGGTTTGGTGGGATGAACTATTTGAATAATTGGGAGAGAGAATATTTGTTGGGGTTGGGGTGTGGGTGGGATTGATGAAG
>JAAELO010000747.1 GCA_024226555.1 Desulfobacterales bacterium
CACAGGAACACCTGTGCCTTTGCCAATCATTCCTCTGGTGCCTCCTCGTACAATAAAACACATTTTGGCAACGCCCACAAAGACGAAACACTTTTTTGGAATTCTCCGAATTTCTTTGACATTGCGGATGCGCACATCTCTTCACCATCTTTACACCGTGCATTTCGTTTTCTTTACAGTCGTATATCCACTTAGCCCTGGTTTTCTTGCCATCCATACATTTCACACCTTCCACGAGTTCGTAATTGCCCATTTCTTCAATAAATTCGAACTTCCCCCTTTCCCAATTGTTTTTATCACTAATCTTAAGCATACTTTTATTATTCCAATTCCCTCCATCGTCCGATGTATCGTTATGCTCCTCGTCGCCCGAGCTCAACATCCCGGTTCTTCGAGGGTTTTCTTCCGATTCTTTTGGATTTTCTTGGGCTTCTCTTGGAGGTAGGGGAAATGTGCATTTTCTACAAGAAATCGATTTATGATTTGTATTATCGTACTCGCATATTCGACATTTGCGGGTTGGATTTGCTTCTGTTCGTGTGGTAGTGAGTGAGGGGTGCGGCTGTGTTGGGAAACAGAACTAGAGAGCGAAAGAGAGAGGGAGGGAGACAGGGAGCATAGAGAGAGGGAGGGAGGGATTAAAACGCTCATCGAAGGAGAGACAGGGAGGGAGAGAGAGAGAGAGAGAGAGAGAGAGAGAGAGAGAGAGAGAGAGAGAGAGAGAGAGAGAGAGAGAGAGAGAG
>JAAELO010000748.1 GCA_024226555.1 Desulfobacterales bacterium
CCATAAAATGTTTTGTGAGAAACTCGAGTTATTTTGGCTCGCCAGTTTCGCTGGGGGAGTGAAAAAGGGAAGCTTGCGTTTGCAAGATATTGGAAAAGTTGGAAAGGGGAGAGAGAAAAGTGGAAAGAAAAGATGTTTTGCATTTTTGGAAGTATTCGCATGGAAAAGAAGAAAGGGTATGTAAAAAATGAAGGAATTGCGATGAAAATACTTACGAAAAGAAAAAAAGGGAAGAAAGCGTGGAAACCGTCATTTTCACAGCAGGGGGCGACCCCCCTCTGGGATGACCTCATTTCCAAAGTCAAGTTATATTTGAGAATTGGACTATAGAATAGAAAATGAAGTCTTTTTTCGGTAAAAATCGAAGTAGTCCCAAATGACCAAACTGAAAATCTGTGTTTTTGTGTGTTCAAATACAAAGTTGGAAAAAAGTGCTCTGTACCTATTGTAACTGTAATTATGTTCTCTTCCCTTCTGAATACCTCTTCATTTTCGAGCATCTCAATTCCATGTATTACATAAAGAATTCATAGCCTCAATTGTGTATACACTTTCACCCCTTTGCATTTCATGTTGTACTTTACATATTCCTTTTCGAATTCATCACTCCGAAAGTTATGATTTTTTCTGATCACTTTCTTATCCTCAATTCTATGCTTGTTTATTTCTTTTTCATTCTCAAATAGGAAGTAGTATATTTGCTTTTCCTATTTCACCTTTCTCTATTCATATCTCTTCTCAAATATGAAATTGCCAATAAATGAATGTTGAAAATAGAAATTTGGATATGGATATACATTGTTGTATTTCACGCGTCATTTTCGTATCGTTGTTCCAAATAGGATAATTTGAACATACATGTCATATTCCACAGATGAAGAAAAAAATTCAATTCGAAATAGGATTTTTTTCAAAATATTTCA
>JAAELO010000749.1 GCA_024226555.1 Desulfobacterales bacterium
ATAACAATTATTCATTCTTCTCAAAACATCTACTTCATATTTTCATCTTCCTAATCCCTTTTATCATCATTTTTCTCTATATTTTACCATTTTTTTCCCTTTTTACTCTCCATATTTCATGTTGTATATTGTAAATCCGCCTGGGGATAGGCGGTCCTTCTTCTCCCCCTTCCATAAACAATACTCATTCTTCTCTAATCATATCATAAACTCCATACTATCTTCTTCCATATCCAAGTGGTCCCCACCGTCAAAGCGGCCTGTTGTGTGCGTGGTTGCGTGAGTTTTTTGTGGGAGGAAAAAAAAGGGGGGCACGCGACTCGCCAGCACATCCACCACAACAAATTATTTTACCGAAGTGTAGAAGGTGTCCCACCTTCTTTTTAACCACTCAAACACGCACACAGACACCAGTCCTTCTATCCCTCACGTCCACAAGTGTCACACAGCACAGGATGGTACCAGCACCATGCGATCAACGCAACGTAGCCAAGACACGCTGCCTCGTGGAAGGGGGACAGCTCTTTGCGTACAGATCTACGTACACAAATTGTACGCAAAACGACACAAGGAAGAGAGCTCGAGTGTGAGTGTGAGAGAGTGAGAGAGAGAGAGAGAGAGAGGTAGGGGGACA
>JAAELO010000750.1 GCA_024226555.1 Desulfobacterales bacterium
ACACTGATCACAGCCATCGGGAACGCCGTCTCCATCCGCGTCGAGGCTGTCGTCGTGTCCTTCACACGCATCTTGGTCGTTGCAGACTCCGTCGCCGTCCGTGTCGCCGGTTGCATCGTCACCGACACACTGATCGAGGTCGTCGCACACGCCATCACCGTCCGTGTCACCGGTCGCGTCGTCACCGACACACTGATCACAGCCATCCGGGACGCCGTCTCCATCTGCGTCGAGGCTGTCGTCGTGTCCTTCACACGCATCTAGGTCGTTGCAGACTCCATCACCGTCAGTGTCACCGGTCGCGTCGTCACCGACACACTGATCGAGGTCGTCACACACGCCATCGCTGTCCGTGTCACCGGTCGCGTCGTCACCGACACATTGATCACAGCCATCCGGGACGCCGTCTCCATCTGCGTCGAGGCTGTCGTCGTGTCCTTCACACGCATCTAGGTCGTTGCAGACTCCGTCACCGTCCGTGTCGCCGGTCGCGTCGTCACCGAGACACTGATCTAGGTCGTTGCAGACTCCATCACCGTCCGTGTCACCGCTCGCGTCGTCACCGACACACTGATCACAGCCATCGGGAACGCCGTCTCCATCCGCGTCGAGGCTGTCGTCGTGTCCTTCACACGCATCTTGGTCGTTGCAGACTCCGTCGCCGTCCGTGTCGCCGGTTGCATCGTCACCGACACACTGATCGAGGTC
>JAAELO010000751.1 GCA_024226555.1 Desulfobacterales bacterium
GGGGCTCAATAATTAACTTCTGTAGCATCCCCAGAAATCATGTTTTTTTCACCTTCCTTTTTTATGATGCTTCTAAAATCATCACTTGGAAGCATCAAAAAATTCAATTTTGCTTCCTGACAGAACAAAAATAAGCAGAGCTTTTTCGAAAACTGTTGCGAAAAATCGTACGCAACCACATGTTTTTTTGGAGCAGTTTTCGTGTGCTTCTGTGCGTAACTGTTTTCTTTTTTCGCCTGGAAGCAATTTCGCGTTTTTTTATGCTTCATCGCTATTTAATAGGAGGCACAGCTTTTTTGTATATTCGCACCATAATGCTGATTTTATTTTTCGGGTCCAGAACTATAATAATACAAGAAGCATGAAAAAACACATGTTGTTTTGGAGGCGGTTGCGAAAAATCGTGTGCAACCAGATGGCTGGAAAAAAATGCTCTTATCCTGCAATGAAATGCTCTTTTTTCCTTCGGAAAGCAACATGTAGTTCTTTGATGCTCCATATTGTGAAATTCGGAAGCATTTGATGGATAATTTATTTAATTTCCTCCGCAGGAATTCCAATTGTTTTTGTTTGGATATATATTGTACGTCCTGCCGAACAAAGGGATAGGTGCATGTGGGGAGGATGCGTTTTTGCTTTAATTGTTTAATCCAATCGGTGATGTAGCGCATTGTCGGTGAGATGAGGTTTCTTGAGTGTGTTGTTAATGTTGACTTCTGCTTTCCAGTAGCTATAGTTCTAGTCAGTTCAGTACCTCAGACCATTTATCTCGACAGTAAGACTCTCTTGCGTCGAGAGGAAAGGAAACACAAGCAAAGATTCGAAGTGTTTTGCTGTTTTGATTAGTTAGTTTTTTTGGCAAAAAACATTGTAATCTTCTTCGTCCAGTCCCCGCATTTTCCTTCCAAAAGAGGGAATGAACTCAGGTTTGACCTTCATTGGAACACCTTTTGTTTATCGTTGAGTGCACCAGGCTATAACAGCCACATACAAATGAAACAAAACAGTCACGGAAACCCGCAACCCAAAACCAACCCCCAAACCCGCCCAAAACCCAAACCCACCCAAAACCCAAACCCGCCCAACACCAACAACAACAGCAACAACAACAAGAACAACAGCACCAGGAGAGGAAACAACAACAACAACAGAAGAAGAAGAAGACGAAGAATCTCCCTCACAACTCCCACTCGAAAGAGGACCTATAAAGAAAAATAAAAATTAATTATTAATTAATTTTAATAATAGTTAGTCATATTTCATCATAAAACAAAGTGGATATGGTTCCGTGGGTAGTTTGATATATTTGGCAATTACCATGGAAAAAAACTAAAATGTTTCTATATTCCCAATTAAATTTTTTTGCTTTGCAAATAAAAGCATATGGATATTTGTGAAATTTGAAAAGGGAAGCAAAAAAAATCAACGAATTGGTTATTTTGAAAAAAAACCATTCTTTTTTCGATTGTCGGAAAAAATTCAATAAAAAGTCGAACTTAATTTTGCGTGGAGTGCGCGTACGCGCGAAAATGTGCGATTCATATATTCGCTGGCCGGTGCTTGTTTTCATTTTTTTGTTCTTTTTTATTTGTTAGTTTTGAATAACTTCGGTGACGAATCGCAACATAAAAACTTGATAAAAATAAAAAAGAAACGAAAAACTAAAAAAAAGCACAAGCCAACGAATGAATGTCACTTTTCGCATGCGCACATTTCATGCAAAATTAAATTTGGATTTTTATTGAATTTTTTCCAACAATCGAAAAATGAATGGGTTTTTCAAAATAACCAATTCCTTGATTTTTTTGCTTCCATTTTCGAATTTCGCAAATATGCATATGCTTTTATTTGCAAAGAAAAAAAATGTTTTTTGGGAATATACAAGCATGTTTGTTTTTATCGATGATAATTACCAAATATGTCGAAGTACCCAGGGAACCATACCCACGGATCCATGTTTGCCCAAGA
>JAAELO010000752.1 GCA_024226555.1 Desulfobacterales bacterium
GCATAAAATAACTGGTCGATCCTGCCGGCTGTTCATACGCTCCTTTAGTTCAAAGATTAAGCCATGCAAGTGGTTTTTTAACCCGACGGTTTGAATAAGTGTTTCTTTGAAACTTATACAATTTTTACAAAAGTATATCACTTACGCAACTGCAGACAGCTGCTTAATACAGTTATACTTGTCTTGACTTGGCACAAAACACAACAAAAGATACTTTGTTTTCCTTTTTTGGATAACTACGGTAAACTTTGGCTAATACGTACGATAAAATTAAAAAAAAATAAACAATGCTTTTAGCACTTATTGGATAGGAGCTTACTTTGTTTTATGTTAGATTGTCTAATCTCCAGAGAGTACACATTTATGTGTCTCAACGGGTTTAGATGTTCCATACATTTAACATTACATCGGTAAAACGATAGCAAAGTAATGCTCGTTTGGAAAGAACTTTTTCAGTTTCCTTAATTTAATTAAGGAAAAAGAAGAAGGGCTTTCGCACATGCAACATGAGAGACAATAAGGACGCAATATTCCTTTCCCTTTTCGAAGGGTTAGGATGTCTGCTGAGCAGACTTGCAAGGAATATAACACTTGTAAGCAGGTCATACAAGCATCTATCATATCAAGTCACTTTGTCGGCAAGTGTATTTTTGAACCTTCGAAACTCTAACATGTTCGGAGAAGTACGTTTCGATCCCGTAGAAGGAGCCTGAAAGACTGCTCTTAGA
>JAAELO010000753.1 GCA_024226555.1 Desulfobacterales bacterium
CTCTGCAAAGATCCTTGATCGTGTCGTTAGGAATGTTAACCATGCTTGGTATGCTTGTTGTGTCCTGTCAATAAATAAACTTCGGTGGCAACATGCCGTGCCAATGCTAATGAGTAAACAAATACGAATCATCGAATCGCTTATTTGACTGCTGTATCGGCGCTTTCATGCTCACCGTTTGCTATCGGGTCTATAACTCCACATTTTGCGGCAATATCTGGAAATTATGTATCCATTGGGGTCAAACAACTACACAATTGCTCGCTGTTCTTACATGAAAAGATTATCAATAAATTTTAATGACATTGAAGTTGGCCTGGTGAAATTTTTTGCTAGGATAGCTTTTTATCCTGTGCATGAAAATGTAGGCATGATTAGCTGAAAAATACTGCATGCACACTGAAATTCAGCTTACGCTTGTTATCAAAATTTTCTTATTTTTTACCATTTCTGAGCCTGAGTGTTCACATAAGCTTTTTTCTTTAAAAAAACTGCGTAGGTAATTAAGCCCAAAAGTATGTAATAGGAATTTACTCCCATTTCACAATTCTGCTCGGTCAATTTGTTATACAATATTTGGCTGTAAAATTTTATCAACGCCAATATAGTTCAAAATTAAAGAATAAAACTGTTATATTCGAAAATAAAAATTAAAAAAAATTAATTATTAATTGAACAAATACACAGAGTTTCTTCAACCTGGGATCGAGCTCCGGACCTCCAATTCAAGAAACAAGCGCCTTAGACCAGTGAGCCAGAGAATTAGTCACTTCTAAATGATGTTTACTGCTTTTTGTTAATGATACCAATTATCACCAATTATCAGCACATTTGTGGTTTATCTATTGTTAC
>JAAELO010000754.1 GCA_024226555.1 Desulfobacterales bacterium
ACAGGAAGAGGTTGTACAGGAAGAGGTTGTACAGGAAGAGGTTGTACAGGAAGAGGTTGCACAGGAAGAAGTTGCACAGGAAGAGGTTGCACAGGAAGAGGTTGCACAGGAAGAGGTTGTACAGGAAGAGGTTGTACAGGAAGAGGTTCTACAGGAAGACCTTTTAACTTGTGAAGGTAAATATCTTACATTCTCTCTGGAAAATCAGGAGTATGGTATTGATATACTAAAGATAAAAGAGATAATTGGAATGATGGATATAAGTGTTCTTCCTCAAATGCCACATTTTATGAAAGGTGTAATTAATTTAAGAGATAAAGTTATTCCTATAATGGACTTAAGGACAAGGTTTGGGATTATTGAGGTAGACTATACTGAAAGGACATGCATAATAATTCTTGAAATTCTTATTGATAACTATGCAAAAAATATTGGTGTAATAGTTGATTCAGTTTGTGAAGTGTTACCTATAGACAACTCTGAATTGGAAAAAACACCCTCATTTGGTCATGATATAGATACTAATTATATTCTTGCAATGGCAAAGAAACAGGATAGTGTAAAAACACTACTTAATATTGATGAAATAGTACATTGATTTAAAAAAATATTGAATATAACCCTCCATATTTTTTTAAGGAAATCCTTTTACCGTTAAATCTGTATAGCAGGTTGCATCATACTGGGAAAAAGGAAAAAACTATCTCTTTTATGGGAACCTCTAAAATCAAAATAGCTTTATATGGGAATACAAAATGCCAGTAAAAAATGGACTATGCCCTAAGGCACTAAAAATTAACGTTATCTCAACTATCAATATTCTTTGAAGGCAGGATGGAGAAAGGATTGAAACTATAAATTAAAAAGCCTGCCATGAAATATATTCTTGACAGGCTTAAAATAATTTACTAGTAAAAATAGAAAATGACACATTTTAATGAACTACCGATAATAGGAACATGTCCTTGCTTTTTTAGCAGTTTAAACCTTTCATACCTTCAACTGTATATCTTTCACCCATAACAGTTCCTTTAGAAATTATTGATTCTATTCTCTTAATCTCATTGTCTTCAAGATTCACAGTGGTTGAATTTATATTATCTATTAGATAATTAATATTTCTGGTTCCCGGAATTGGAACAATATCATCCCCTTTAGAGAGAACCCACGCCAATGCAAGTTGAGAAAGTGTTATATTTTTTGAATCTGAAACCTCTTTAAGAGAATTGACAAGGGCCATATTTGCATTGTAACTTTCACCGGATGTTCGGGGTAAATTTTTTCGTAAATCATTGTCATTATCCATGGACTCTTTTGTGAGTTTTCCTGTAAGCATGCCTCTTCCAAGAGGGCTGTATGGAACAAAACCAATCCCGTTTTTTCTGAGGATAGGTAGAAGTTGATCCTCAACCTCTCTGGTAAAAAGTGAATATTCTGACTGAATGCATGTTATGGGATGTACTGCATGCGCCTTCAAAACAGTTTCAACGGATGGTTCAGAAAGGCCAATGTAGTTTATTTTCCCTTCCTTCACAAGATCAGACATGGCTCCTATAGTATCCTCAATAGGAACTGTAATATCAATTCTGTGAACATAATAGAGACCTATTGTTTCAATATCTAATCTTTTAAGGCTTTTTTCAACTGCTTCCCTTACATATTCAGGTTTTCCACATATCTTCCTTTCATATGAACCAGGTTTTCGAACTATTCCAAATTTTGTCGCAATAAAAACATCTTTCCCCCACTCTTTAAGTACTTCAGAAATCAATATTTCGTTGTGTCCATCTCCATAAGTGTCAGCGGTATCGAGCATCGTAACACCATTTTCAAGGGCTCTTAATATAACTTCTTTTGATTTCCTGTCATCTGTTTCACCATAAAACTCACTCATACCCATACAGCCGAGTCCAACATTTGATACTTCAGGACCATTTTGTCCAAGAATTACATATTTCATAATTTATCTCCTTTTATTTTTGCTCAGTTTTCTGTTTTAAAAAGAATGTAACGGAATTACTTTGTTCTTGCATCCGTACAAATGACATATTAGTATGAAATATGGACATAAAAGATAAATTTGTTGAATTAGCTGTAAAGTCGGAGCTTAATCCGGCTTTTATATTAGAGGGAGCACTTAAAGAATATTCAACTGAAGCTCTTCATTACCATTCATGTCATCAGTTTTTAAAAATTACTACTGGTATAACATTACTTGTGGAGGAAAATAAAAAACAACCTCTATTTAGTAATATGACAGCTTTTATTCCAGCAAGTATTCTACATAGATCCACAGTAATGGGGGGAAAAGTAAATTATAAATCACTCTATCTCGATGAAAATCTTTTTAATACGGAGGTAAATGAGATTGTTATTTTTGATATGAGCACACTTGGTGTTGCTCTTTTTGACAGGATAGATATCTCGCAAAAAATTGACAGCATAAGTTCTAAGTGTTTAGACCTATTTCTGGAACTGATTGAAGAAGAGATTCACTTAAAATCAAATCTCACTCGAATTCCCATACCTGAAAACCATGAAAATAAAAAAATCACAGATTATATTGAAAGCAATTTTGATAAGAAACTAACGTTGTCTGAATTTACAGATGTACTCCACTATTCAGAAAGACATATATCAAGAATCTTTAAAGAGGATCTTAAAATATCAATATTTGAATATCTGAAACTATACCGGATTTTTAAGGCATCACTGAAACTCTGTGAGAACAGTTCTGAAACAATAACAGATATAGCATTTTCCTGCGGTTACGAATCTTTATCATCTTTTTATAAAGATTTTAGAGAGATCTTCTCATTAACACCTAAAGTTTTTAAACAAAATATGAAGAGATAATTACAGTATTTTCAAATACCCTTACGATATTAAAATATTGTCTCCAACAGATACTTCTCCACCCTTAATTACTGTTCCAAAAATGCCCTCTTTTGGCATTATGCAATCACCAGCCTGATAATATATTGCACATCTGTTATGACACTCTTTACCAATTTGCGTAATTTCTACAACAACAGAATCTCCAATATTTACCATTGTCCCAAGTGGCAATTCTTTCCATTCAATGCCTTTTGTGGCAAAGTTTTCTGCAAAATCCCCATAAGAAACATCCAGGCCTTCATCCTTGGCAATATTAATACTTTCAGATGACAAAAAACTAACCTGTCTTTTTGGAAAACCTGCATGTGCATCATCTTCTATTCCATGATTTTCAATAACCTTAACTGAATTGATTACTGTTTTGGGAACCCCTTTTTTTTCACTAACTGCTATAGACACAATCTCACCTTTTTTATTATTTTTCATTTCTCCACCTTTTTAATCATGTAGACTCCGTACGTTGATCGGAGGTTGGGAAAAAAGTTAACCGTTTTCCCATACATATCTTTACTATGAGTATTTATATTTATCTCCCTGCAAATTTCGAAACCCACATCGGTTGCAAATTTACGGAAGTCATTTAATGTTAGAACTCTGATGTTTGGGGTTGTATACCAGGTATAGGGCAAATGCTCTGTAATCGGAACATATCCACTAAAAAGAAGTTGCATTCTTATTTTCCAATGACCAAAATTCGGGAAACTCACAATTGCTCTTTTTCCAATTCTAAGCATTGAAATCAAAAGATCATAGGGTTTATATACTTCCTGCATTGTTTGACTTAAAATAACACAATCAAATGCATCATCAGGATAACCATCAATCTCTTCATTAATATCTCCCTGAATTACGGAAAGTCCCTTTGATATACAAATAGAAGCCTGCTCTTCAGATTTTTCAATACCCCTTTCCAAAACATTTTTATTTGTTTTCAGGGAATATAATAGTTCACCATCTCCACACCCAAGTCCAAGTACTTTTGAATCAGGATTTATCCATGATTCTATAATTTTCAGATCATATCGCATCTTTTTTTACCTTAGGTCTGGCTCTTAAAAAACCCGTTATCATATTTGTCAATTTTTCACTGGGTAGAAGAAAAGCATCATGTCCGCAATCTGCTTCAATCTCACAAAAACTTACATCAAGCCCGTTTTTTTTCAGCACTTTAACAATTGACCGTGATTGGTATGTTGGATAAAGCCAGTCAGAGGTGTAGGAAACAATAAGGAACTTTGTGCCGGACTCTTTTAAGATATCCAATGACTCAATCTCATTGGGTGAAGTCAGATCAAAATAATCAGCTGCTTTTGTAATGTATAAAAGAGAATTCGCATCAAACCTGTCAACAAACTTAGCTCCCTGATAATGCAGATAACTTTCAACCTGGAAGTCTACGTCAAGGTCAAATGACAGGTCTGTTTTCCCCTGCAATCTTCTTCCAAATTTCTGCCTCATGGATTCATCAGATAGATATGTTATATGACCAATCATTCTTGCAATTGAAAGTCCGATGGATGGTTTTTGCCCATCATAGTAATGTCCATTGTTCCAGTTCGGATCATTTACAATTGACTGCCTTGCAACCTCATTAAAAGCTATTGCTAACGCTGAATGCCTGAGAGTTGAAGCAAGAATAACTGCTGAACCAACCATATGTGGCAAAAATGAAGCCCATTTTAAAACCTGCATTCCGCCTAATGAACCACCAATCACACACAATAGTTTTTCAATTTGAAGATGTTCTATTAGTTTTTTTTGTGCCTTAACAATGTCCTGAATTGTAACAACCGGAAAATCAAGTCCGTATGGCTTTCCATTTTTTGGATTGGTTGAAGAGGGTCCTGTTGAACCCATGCAGCCGGAAAGTATATTTGAACAAATCACAAAATATTTATTCGTATCAATTCCTTTACCAGGTCCCACCATAGTTTCCCACCAACCTGGTTTTAAATCATCACTACTATAGTATCCTGCAACGTGTGAATCACCGGTAAGTGCATGGCAAATCAAAATGGCATTGCTTTTATCTGTATTCAGTTTACCAAATGTTTCATAGGCAATTGTAACTGGTCCTATCTCTTCTCCACTTTCAAGACATAGTGGTTCTTCAAATGTAAATTTTTTTTTTTCTGTAAGACCAACTGAATTTTTAAATTTTGCCATACTTTTTCCGTTCTACTTAATCTGTTTTACTAATCGCACAACCAAGGTCATTTGTTATATCTTTAATATGCTCTATACCCACAGAAAGCCTTATTAAACCTGGTTTTATTCCTAATTGCAATTTTACTTCATCCGTAAAGGAAACGTATTGTGAAGACCATGGATGTATAATAAGTGTTTTGCAATCACCCAAATTTGCCAGGTGATATATTAGTTCAAGATTATTTATCATATCAAAGCATGTTTTTTGGTCTTTTAAACCAAAAGTCAACATCGCTCCAAAGCCCTTTCCGGAAAACTGTTTTTTACCTGATTCATGGGAGGGGTGATCTGATAGGCCCGGATAATTTACCCACTCAACTTCAGGTCTGTCTTTCAAATAGTTTGCCACACTCATAGCATTTTCAAGTTGCCTTTCCATTCGAAGAACAAAAGTTTCAAGCCCTGTCATGGTTAAATAGGAATGAAAAGGCGCCTGGGTTGTACCAAAGTTTATGTGGTGCTCTCTCCATATTTTATCAAGGAGAGCAAGATCTCCTTTTCTTTCAATGAATGGCTTAAAATCAGGGAATCTTTCCTGATTCCAGTCAAAGCTTCCGCTGTCAATGACTACTCCTCCTGGTGCGTTTCCATGGCCACTAAGGAATTTAGTGGTTGAATGAATTACAACATCTGCTCCAATTTCTATAGGTTTACAAAGATATGGTGTTGCTATGGTATTATCGACAATTAGAGGTAATCCATACCTGTGAGCAATCTCTGAAATCTTTTTAAGATCCGGAATATCCATACCTGGATTACCAATTGTTTCCATATATATAAAACGGGTTTTTGCTGTAATATTTTTTTCAAGTTCATCTAAATCATTTGTTGGTACTAACTTAGCATTTATATCATACTTCTTAAAAACTGATGTAAAGAGCAGGTAAGTTGACATAAAAAGAGAATTTCCTGAAACGAATTCATCACCAGCTCTTAATAATGCCATACAGGTATTTGTAATTGCAGACATTCCGGAAGACATAACAACAGCCCCTTGACCGCCCTCAAGCATACATAATTTCTTTTCAAGAACTGTATTTGTGGGGTTTGAAAGTCTGGAATAGATAAAGTCTGCTTTTTTGCCAGAAAAAGTATCACTCAGGTTTTCAGCAGTTTCATGAACATAGGATGCTGTTTGAAAAACCGGTGTTGTTGTTGCACCGTTCCATTTATGAGGTTCCTGAGCTGCATGGATTACTTCAGTGGCAAATCTGTATCTTTTTTTATTTCCCATGTAATTTCCCCTGTTTAGCTGGGTATTGTTTTAAAATAATCTAAGATATCACAAAATATCAAATACCACATTGTGGTATTTTAGACAAGTCGAAAAGAATCGGTTTTTAAGAAGGTTGTTATATCGTATTTTGTTTTTTTTAATAAATTCCGTTTAGTATTAAAGGAACCTGTGATTTAATCAAAAAACTTTCAAATAAAAAGATTAATAAAAATAGTATTGACAGAGGACTATAGATAAAGGCATTATATAGAAGTTCCCTTAAGAGTAATAAGAATTACAAGAATAGGTAAGATAATGCCAAAAGTTTTAATTATTGATGATGAAAAACCAATCAGGCAAATGTTAAGAACCCTCTTTGAAAAAGAGTGTTTTACTGTTTTTGATGCTCCAAATGGAGACAAAGGTTTTAATCTTTTTAAGGAAAAACAACCTGATATCATTATTTTAGATATGCTTATGCCTGAGAAAGATGGGGTTGAAGCATTGAATCTAATCAGAGGTATCTCAAAAGAAGTTAAGATTATTGCTATCTCAGGTGGGGGAGTCGTTAACCCTGATGTATATTTAAATTTAGCAAAGAAATTAGGTTGTGATGAGACCTTCATGAAACCAGTTGAAAAGGATAAACTGTTAAAAGCTGTTAAATCGCTCTTGTTTAGTTAACCTATTCTAAATATTTATCAGATTAAAAACATTTTGAATTTTTAATCAAATTAATAATATGTTTGTTAGTGATTGTGTTGTGATATTCTCTGAATGAATAAATTGTAAATATAAGATAGAACTATAGTGGAAGTGTGATTGTAAATTGAGTATAAAATCCCTCTTCTGAATCCACTTTAATTTTTCCTTTGTGCTGCTTTATGGATCTTAAAGCAACAAAGAGACCAAGACCGGTACCTTTGCTGCCTTTTTCTGAATAAAACAGATCAAATATTTTATCAATTTTATCTTCAGCAATTCCAGTTCCATTATCTTTTACGATAAAAAGAATTCTGTCCTTTTCATTTACAACAGTGAAATCTATTTTTTTATTTTTTTTCTTAGTTGAAAGGCAAGCATAAAATGCATTTTCAAGAATACTTGCAAAAGCAGCATTAATTGCTGTTTTATCAATTGTCATTTGAATATTTTCTGAAGGATAATTAATATTAAATTCAATATCTTCCTGTTTAATTTTTGGCTCAATCGTAAATATCAGCTCTTCAATAAAATCGGAGATAGTTATCTTCTCCTTTTTTGGCTCTCTTTTTTTTGTATGGAAGAGGATGTCCAGAACCATATCCCTTGTTTTTGAGATCTTTTCCTTTACTATATCCCAGCCTTCATGAATGAGTGAATTGTCCTTTTTGGAAAGACCTGACTCAATAAGATAGGAGCCCCCGTCCATGCCCGTTAATACTTGCTTGATGCTATGGGATATTGCTCCAATATGAAGCCCCAGGGAAGCCAAATGGTCCTGAAGTTCCATAATTTTAGTAATATCTGTAGACATCTCCATAACATTTACAATATTACCATCAGAATCTGTAATTGCTGAGGTTTGAATCAGAATATTACGAATGGTTCCATCTTCAAGCTCTATATCCATTTCAGAAAAATGGGATTTGCCATCTTTAAAGGTTTTCTTTACAGGGCAATCCGGGCAATGAGATGTTCTTCCCTTGTATGCCTTAAAACATGTTGAGGGTCCTTTGTAATTAAAATGTTCTTTAAATATTTTATTTGTTTCAACAATATTCAGATCTTTATCCTGAATGGTAATATAGCTTGGTGACTGATTAAATAGCTGAACATATCTTCTTTCAGATTCCTCTAATTTTCTGGTTTTCTCATTTACCAGATCTTCGAGGTTCCTGGTATACTTTAAGATATTTTTCTTTGTTTCAATTCTGTCCACAGCTCTTTTAAAAGCAATATCCAGAATATCATTATTGATTGGTTTTGTTATAAAATCCACGGCATCCAACTTTAAGCTTTCAATGGCTAATTTCAGGTCCCCATGACCTGTTATCATTATTACTTCAGTATCAGGACTTTTCTCTTTAATATATTTTAACAGGGATATACCATCCATCTTAGGCATTCTGATATCCGTAAGAACAATGTCAAAAAACTCTCTGGTTATTAAATCAGCAGCTTTTTTTCCATCATCTATGGAAATAACATCGAAACCTGCATCCACAAGGTAAATTCCTAAAACTTTTCGGATGCCTGCTTCATCATCTACAAGCATAATTTTTGTCATAGATTATGTCCATGCAGTTATTGGTAACCACTAATATTAGAAGTTGCCTATTATGAAATATTCTGGTTTATGGATCTTTTTACTACCTCTTTTAAATATTCGGGATCAGCATCTTTTGCAACAAAATATTCAGGTTCAGGTATAGTTTCATTTTTTTTTAAATGTTTCAAATTAAGCATTTTTATGTAGTGAAAAAAAGCACTTTTATCAACGCCTGAGAAGAAAACAACCGGGATATTCTTTAAATCAGGATTTGTCACAAGTTCTTTGTAAACAAGAGCCCCTCCCTTATCAGGCATCATCACATCCAGTATGATTCCTTTAGGTTTAATTTCACTAAGCTTCAGAAGTCCCTCATTACCATCTTTAGTAAGAACCGGATTTAACCCCATGGATTTAACTAAAGTCATGAGGTAAAATCTCATCTGAACTTCATCTTCGATTATTAGAATCTCTTCCGTTTTTGTTACCATATGCTTTATTCTATTTATAGTTTGTCTGGTCTGTTCACACTGGCAACCGGACATGCTGACCTTAGTACAACCTGTTCAACAGTTGAACCAAAAAGCGCCTCATCAGGATCAACATTTCTTGTATGGTGAGCCATAACGACCAGATCACCACTGGTTTCCCTTGCAAATTTCAGTAGTTCAACATAAGGAACACCTTCCCAGATTGCGATTTCATAGTTGTCAAAATCTCCCATTTGAGAGACATACTCTTTTTCCATTCTCTCTTTAGCAGTTTTTATCTGGTCTTCGATGGATTTTTGCCCGGGGGTTACTCCTGCCTGAGATGTATCGATATCAAGAGCATGGAAAAGATATAGCTTACAACCAATAAAATCAGACATCTTAAAAGCAAACTGAAATGCTGACATGGAAGCTTTTGAAAAATCAGTTCCAAAGATAATTTTATTAAAATACCAGAAACAGGTCTCACATGGTCTGCTTATAATCAGAACAGGGCATTTGGCTTTTTGGGCAACCTTTTGCATATTGGTTCCCACAATCCCTCTGAATCTTTGAGCGCCTGTCTCATCTTCTCTGGTATGTGCACCCATAATTATGCAATCCACACCCTCTTTTCTGGCATATCGTAAAATTTCTGTTCCCGGAATACCAGAAAGTACTTCAAAAGTTGGTTCTCCATGCTTCTCTATCTGTTTTTCATAGGTGTTTTTCATCTCATCTTTCACCCACTCAACATATTCCGGACCAACGTCATCTTTTTCACCAGTTACATAGTCTGTTACAGTAAAACTGCTCCCATGTGAAGGAACACCATAAACATGGAAAAGTACAAGCTCTGAGTCGTATTTTTGAGCAAGCTCAAACGCAATTTTAGCCGCTGCATCGCATGTTGGTGAAGCTGTTGTTGCAAATAAGATTTTTTTAAACATAGTTACCTCCTAATGGAACATTGTAACGGGTTAAAATTAAAGGAGAGTTGCCAGGCGATACCTTCCACAATCTCGAACAAGGTATAAAAGGTTTCGAAACTGAGAACATCTTCTTTATCCCCAAAAACTACATGATTTAAATCACCGAGCTTCAATTCACAGTTAAGTAACATCTCCAGATGGAAAAATTTAAGATCCTTAATCTCTTTATCTGTCACTCCTTTAAGAGAGTTATATATGTAAATACCGGACTTTCCGGGAAACCCCTTCATTTCGATAGTTTTATAAAAAAGAAGAGATTCTATCTCAGTCTTCATAGTGAGCCCTGTTTTATCGACTATTTCTATAAGAGACTCCAGCACTTCGCTTATTTCAATAAGTTCTTTATACACATTTATCATCTTAAAAAAAGAGAGAAGTTTATACCCCTTTTCGAGCTCAACATATTTCGAAAGACAACCAATGGGAGCCTTTATCTCTTTCCCATTACTCAGAATTCTTCCATCAGTTTTTAATAGAATATTGTCCATTTTTTACCTACTTTATTGAACCTCGAATTATTAGAGGTTCTATAGGAAGCTCAATTATAAACTCTGATCCCTTGTCTTTTTTACTTGTAAATCTAACTTTCCCACCATGCTCTTCAACTATCTTTCTTGTAGTCATAAGCCCAAATCCTGTTCCCTTTGATCCTTTAGTAGTAATAAATTCATTGAATATCTGTCTCTTAATATTATCATTAACCCCAGTTCCATTATCTTTAACACTATATATAAGACATTCATGATCCCCTTTTACTACTATCTGAACCTCTTTTTCTTTTATGTTAACTTCTTCCAAAGAATCAAAGGCATTGGTTACAAAATTAAGAATACAGCTATGAATTGCGTCTGAATCCAGAGACTTTTTTTCATCAAATTCACAAGTTATAAGTTTCAACTTTATATTTTTTTCGTTTGCTTTATGGTTCATTAACAAAGCAACTTCTTCTGCTGGTTTATTGGGGTTAACTTCTTTCAGTGCAAGGCTCGATATTTTTGCGTAATTTAAAAGATCCAGTGATAGTTTGGTTATTTTATCGATATTTCCCTTCATCATCTCCCAACCTTGATTTAAATACTCCCTGTTTTCCTGCTTTATTCCCTGTTCAAGAACAAATGAACTACCTTTTAAGCCCCCGGATATATTTTTTATGGCATGTGACATACCAGCAATGGTTTGGCCGATGGTTACAAGACTTTCAGACTCAACTATTTTTTTGTCTTTCTCTTCAATTATATTTTCAAGGTCAACCATATAATTTTTTACTTTTTTACCTATGGAAAGTCTCTCACATGCTTTTTCAATTGAATTTTCAAGATCATCAATATCTATAGGTTTTGTTATAAAGTCAGCGGCTTCATATTGAAGACTTTTAACCGCAAGATCCATATCACCATGGCCTGTTATCATTATTACTTCTGTTTCAGAATTTTCATCTTTAATCTTCTTTAAAAGCTCAATGCCATCAATACCGGGCATTTTGATATCTGTAATTACTATATGTGGATTAAGTTCTTTAAACAGGTTGAACCCTTTTTCTCCATCAGAAGCAATTGTTACATCATAACCTGCTGAATCAAGGGTGATTTGCAATACTTTTCGGATACCCTCTTCATCATCAACCAGAAGTATTTTATTCATTTTTTCCATTTAAAGCCTCTGGAGTTTTGAATGTGATCGTAAATGTGACTCCTGTTTCAGGGTTGTTTGTAACAGAGATATCTCCACCTGATTCCTTGATTATCCCATAACTAATTGAAAGCCCAAGCCCTGTTCCTTCTCCTATCTCTTTGGTTGTGAAAAACGGCTCAAAAATCTTATTTATATTTGATTCAGGAATACCAGAACCAGTATCAGATATCTTCACCTGAACTTTTTCATCAATACATTTGGTTTCAATCATAATTTTTTTTAATTGAGGTTCGGAAATACCATTGTCAAATTTTTTAACTATTGCATCCCTTGCATTAATAAGAAGGTTGATGAATACCTGTTCAATCCTTAATGGGTCAACCTGTACATTTGGTATAGTGTTGGAAAGTTCCAGTTCGACTGTTATTTCCCTTAACTTAAGTTGTTGATTAAAGATCATCAGAGCCCTTTTAATAATATCATTAATATTGACACTCTCTTTTGAGAGTTCAGATTTCCTTCCAAAAAGTCTCATATGGCTCGTTATTCTCGCCGCTCTATCCACGTGGCTTTCGATCTCTTCAGCCATTATTCTTAATATATCTTCTTCAATATTTTCTTTTGCTCTGATTTTTTTATTTATAAAACCCGATGCAGTTTTTATCACTGAGAGCGGTTGATTTAATTCATGAGCAACACCCGTTGCCATCTCTCCCAGTGTTGCCATTTTACCAGCCTGTATCAGTTGTTGTTCTGTTCTAACGGATCTGGTTATATCAACTACTGTAATCAAGAGTACTTTCTTTTCTGAAAAATCAGCAGGTCTTATCCAGATATTTACATTAAGACTCTCTTTTTTTTTTGTTATGTTAACCAAACGCTCATGGAAGGGCTCTTTAATTTTTTCTATAAAGGTTTGAAAATCTTTTTCTTTCTCAAAAAAGATACCAAAGGGTCGACTCTCTAATTCATCCTTTTCATAACCGTATGTAGATATTGCACTATGATTGCAATTTATAATTTCAAAAGATTTCTCATCTATTATAAAAACAGGGTTTGGAATACTTTTAAAAATTGCCTGATATTTCTTTTCAGATTCACGGACAATCTCTTCTAATCTTATACGCCTTGAAATATCTATACTCATCTCCATGGCAGCTATTACGTCACCATTTTCATCTCTCAGCGGCGCTGTTTTAACAAACCAGTGTGAAGAGGTTCCGTCTTTATTAATTCTTGATTCTTCACTAAAGTGCGATTCTCCATCTATAAAAGTTCTTTCAACCGGACAATCCTCACATTTTTTATTAAGATTTTTATAAGCTGAGTAACAATAATCCCCATATTGAGGATTAAATGTTCCTGCAAACTCTTTATTAAATTCTATCAGTTTATAATCTTTTGATTGAACAGTTATTCTACAGGGAACCTGATTAAAAAGGTTTTGATACATATCTTTTTGCTTGTTCAGTTCATTTTGCTTTGCTTCAATTTTTGCTCCCATGTCGTGTATAGCGTAAGATAACTTTCCAATCTCATCACTGTTTTTTATAGTTGTGCTATCATCTATATTAAATTCGCCTTTACCAATGAGATCTGTTTCAGTCATAAGTTTTTTTATAGGGTTAGTCACAAGAAAGAATATACAGATACAAATAGTTATACAAAGTATAATAAAGAGATATACAGCTGTCAGTATTGAAGTGTTCTTTCTGTGTTTAATCTCTTTCTTCACATCCTTTAATGAGACAACAACATCTAATGTTCCAAGTAGTTTACTACTCTTTGAATGATAGTGACATTGTGAAGTAGTACAATCAGGACCATTGAAAATGGGGTTTATTATACCAAGAAAGTGTTCTCCATTAGCTTGTTTTATAATCCTTGTTCTATCACCTATATCGCTTTTTATTACCGGAACATCACTTTCATGACATGTTTTGCAAGCGATATCTGTTTTCTTTGCAAAAGTGTCAAACTCAAGTGAGTTATTGGAAAATTTAACCTGTCCATGTGTGTTAAAAATTCTGATTTTCTCTATTTCATTGTATTCTGACATGCTTTTCAAAACATCACGCATATCCTTATTAGGATTGTGAAGCATTGCAAACCAGGTGAAGTTTAATACTGTATTGCAAAATTTATCCACTGCATGGACATTCTTCTTCAAAAGTTCCTTTTCCTGAAATTGAATAGAGAAATGGGACCAGATAAAAAGACTGGCAAAGAGCATGAATGCGACGCCAATAATTAGTTTCAGTGAAATATTCTCAATTTTTTTAAACCATTTCACCATTTTTAAACCTTTTTTAATACTTTTTTAACTGCTTCCATGAGTTCATCGCTATTAAATGGTTTCCCGAAAGATGCCACTGCTTTTGGAATAGAATACTTAATGTTTGGAAGACCGCTAATAACTATAACAGGTGTATTAAAAGCCTTTTTCTTGCTTATTTTTCTATAAAATCTTGGCCCCCACTCTTCAGGCATCTCAAGGTCAAGGGTTATAAGATCAGGCTTTTCTGCTTCAAAAACAGATATCGCATCTTTTCCATCACTTGCGATACAGGTTTCATAACCATTATCCTTAAAAAGAGTATTAAGAAATTTTGTTATTGTAGGGTCATCATCAACAATCATTATTTTTTTAGCCATCTCGTATCTTCCTCACTTTATTTTTCAATGATCCTTAAGCTACTTTATGTGACATTCCCCACATAGAACAGGGCCTTTGCTTACTTTAAAATGACAACGTTTACACCTTTTATGAAATGCAGTTCTAATAGATATTATATTTTTTTCTGTTCTCTTGAGTGTGTGGCAGGATGAGCAAGAATCATCTTCTGAGGATTCTCCCTCAACTAGTTTTTTGTCTTCATATACGTGATGACAAATTGCACAATCTTCAAGTTCTGCTTTCTCATTATGATCATCGTGATTAAAAAGTGCGGATGATCTTTGAGGGTTTTTAAATACAGACCTGTCTATTACACTTTGCTGATTTGACAGAACAATGGAGGATATTCCGAAGATTATAATTATTATCAATAAATATCTTTTCATTTTTATTCTCCGCCTTTATAAATTGTTTTATCCATGGCATTGAAAATAAGATCTCCGAAAAATTTAACTTCCATATCCTGATCATAGTAGTGTAAAATATCTTCAAGGCCACTATGACAGTTGTGACAAGGAGCGATAAGAACTTTTGCTCCTGTTCTTTTAATCTGATCCGCTTTTTCTCTGTTGTTGACCATCCTATTGATTTTCCAGGGAGGACCACAGTTAATAGCTCCACCTCCTGCTCCACAACAGTAGTTATGTTCTTTGTTTGGTGTCATTTCAATAAATGATTCGCAAAGCATATCAACAAGTTCCCTTGCTTTATCATGTAACCCTCTTCCTCTTGAAATATTACAGGGATCATGAAGTGTAACAGTTTCTTTGAATTTATCTTTTATCTTAATTCTTCCTGATGTGAGTAAATAGTGATAGAATTCTATAGCATGTATGACATCAACAGGAGGCATTGCCCAGCCCATCCATCTGTTCCCTACATCAAAAACTGACCTGAAGGCATGTCCACATTCACCCATCACAATTTTCTTAACATGAAGCTTTGTTGCAGCTTCATAGTGAGCTTTGGCTATTCTTCCGGATATTTCATAATCACCTGTGAACATTGCCATATTGCTATTATCCCAGCCAGGAAAAGATGGCATTGTCCAGTTTATGTCTGCTGCATGATGAATAACAGCTGATTGGTATATAAGGCCTGCCTGAAATTTTGGCTCAGGGGCAATAACTGAATACATGATATCAGCACCATCTTTATCAAGCGGAATCCTGAGATTTTCAAACTCTTCTCTTGCGTCCTCCTCCTGCCATTGAAGCGTATCTATCCATTCATCCTCCTTAACCCACATCTGATTCATTGTTGCGGCATGGGAGTTAACAGTATCCTGGATATAAAGGGGAGTAATTTCCAGTTTATGACAAATTCTTCTAACCAGCAAAATCATGTAGGCAATATCTATTCCAAAAGGACAATACATAGAACATCTTTTACATACATTGCATTCAGTATGTGCGATTCTGACAATATTTCGTAAAGTATCTTTTGAAACCTTACCTTTTAATCTTATCATCTCATGTAGGGTTTGCTTTACCTTTCCGGCAGGTGAGAACTCGGGTGCTCTGTCATTTGACAGAAAGAAACTGCAGGCATCAGCACACAAAGAGCACCTCATGCAGGTATCTATATACAATTTTAACCTTGCTCCAGTTTCATTTTTAAGTACCTGATTTATTACCAGTTCTATTTTTTCGGGTGTTAACCCCTTTAAACCCTTTTCCACACCCTCATCGATAACTTTGGTATCAGTTTCGCTATCCTTAGTTGAAGTTTCCTGCATGATTTTTACTCCTTAATTCTATATGCATCTACCAGTCTTTTGCACCTCTAACATTACCGAATTCTGAACCTGTATAAGCCCTTATGATAGGTGCAATAAACATGTGAAAGAACCTGGTAAATGGGATCAATATAAGCATAATTTCACCTGATATTACATGTGCAATCATAATGATTTTATATGCAAATAATTGGTGATATGCCAGAAACCCTGTAATAAACGGAAGAGATGCAATTATTATAAAAACAAAATCTGAAGTTCTTGTTATGTATTTTACTTCCTTAACGACTACTCTTCTGGTAACGAAGAATAAAGTGCATAAAATAACAATAATTGTTAAAATATCGGCAGATGTGTCATTTATAGAGATCCATGACCAGTTCAGATACTCCTCAAATAATGTGATATGGGACAAAAGAAAGATCGGAACAATAAATAACAATATATGAAATGTATATGAAATCGAGTAAAAAAAAGGCTTTTTTCTTGAGCTAACAGGTAAAAATGGTGTGAGCCAGGCCAAAATTGATCTTAAGCTGTATTTGAATGAGAGATAACTGAAGATAAAATTTTCTGTTTTATTAATATGGATAAATGTCCACAAAAGCCTTCCACAAGTACCAGCTATAAAAATTACAAAAGAGACAATAACCATTTCTCCCATGATAAAATCGATAAAAGTATGCATATTCATCCTATCTCTCCTTACAATAGTTGATCCAGAGGCAGAATTTTTCTTTTATAAACTCCCATATCAAGAACTTTTAAAAGAATTTTGCTACTGTCAGAACTAATTTCAGGTTCAAAAATCATTTCAAACCCCTCATTATGAACGTTACCATTTACTACCAGATAGTATTTTCCATCTTTCTCCATTCTTGTAGTTATGATCTCTTCATTATCGCTAATATGAGGTTTCCATAACTTGTCTGCCTTAAGCCCCCAGATTTTATTATTTACAGCTATATCCCAGTATTTATTGTTCTTAAAGAGAGCGATCAGAGTTTTACCGCTATCTGAATAAAACAGATCTGATATTATTTTATCGCATCTGAAATCCCATTTTATATCATTTTCAGACACACTCCATTTGCCATAGCTATCAGATATTGCAACTGATATATTGTCTCCTGAAACAGCAAGATTCAAAAGTTGTAAATAATTGTTTTTCCATAACTGCTTGTCATCTTTATAAAGATACCATTTACCACCTTTTCTTACCGGAGCAATAACTTCGTTGTTATTCGTAAAAACAGGTTTCCATGAGCATTGAAAAGTATTATCCCAAATACTTTTATTTCTGCCTATTGAGTAATCTGTTCGATTTTTCCTAATTGAATAAGCGACTTCACTACCTGTGGAATTAAATGAGATGTCCCAGATGTTTGTGTGTTTCTCAGATGCCAATATGCCATTAACAGATACAGAATATATTCCATTATTGTATCTTTCGATATCTGCCTGTGAAATAGGATCAACCTGAACAACAGCAGCTGAATCTCCATTTTCATTTAAAACAGTGCCGGATATATTCTCAAAAAGATCACCCCAGGCGATACCATTAACTACCATTCCATATTTACCATCAACCTGAACAGATGCACCAACTCCTTTTGAATTTACTTTAAGATCCCATATATAATCAAATTTCGACTCCCAGCTGTTTCCATCTATACAAACAGCCCACTCTTCATCGTTGGAAACCAGTGAAACCAACTTCTGGCTGGGAGTAAATTGGAGGGACCATGCTTTTTCAAAGGATTCATCCCATAACTCTCCATTAACACATATACCAAACTCTGCTTCACCAGTACTTACAATCGAAGCAATATTCTCACCATCTTGACTAACCTTGATTTCCTCAATCCAGTTATAGTCATTTATCCATTTGTTAACCAGAATTTCCTTTTCAGAAGTTTCCCAATCCCACTTTTCAATATCTCTCATTATTTTACTCCGTTTTCAGTACGGTTAAGATTTTTTTTATCTATCTTTGCAAGAATGGAATCCAGAGATGAGATACTGAGAGGTTTTTCAAGAAGAGCGTCTATCCCCGCATTTATTGATTCAATTCTTAAATCTTCACTTAAAATAGTAGTCATTAGAATTCTGGTTATTCCTGGAGACATTTCAGCAGCTTTTATTAAAAATTTTACTCCATCCATATCCGGCAGAAAGTAATCTGAGATAACAACATCAATTTTCTGGTATTCAAGAGCGTTGAGACCTTCATTGGCAGATTTAAATATAAGGAAACTGTCCTTTCCATTATTAAAGAAAGTGTTTAGTGATTCTCGAATATATTTATCACTGTCTATAAGAAGTATCTGGTTTGGAATCATTTTTATTTCCCTGATAAATTAATTTTATTTTACTTTATTAGATTAAGAGCACATCCCATGCCAGGGACATGTAAATATTTCCAAATAGCTATATATAAACGTTTTATAGGGAATCAGGTTTTATGATGAGGTATGAAAAATAGAAGTTTTTCTAAAGAAAAGTAGAGAATTTTCTAATTATTAGTAATTTTTCTAATATTAGAGATTCCCTTACATTGTTTAGAGTTTTTTTTAATGAATATTTAAAGGAAACCTCTAAAAAGCAAATTAGCGGAAACAACGGAAAACCCTTTTTATATGTATCAATAAAAAGGGTTTTGTTTTGATGTTTAATTAAGAGATTGATATTTAAATTTTTGTAACATTGAGTTTAATTGTTCTGATAAAGCAGAAAGGTCCACTGCAGAAAATTTCACATGCTTACTACTATCTGCCGTTTCAATTGATGCATTATTAACCTCTGTAATGTCATTAAAAATAATATCTGTTGAAATAGTTGTAGTTGATAGGTTTTCGTTGATTTTTTCCATTCCTCTTGTCATGGAACTAGCATTTTCAGCAATACCACGGGTGCTTTCTGTTTGTTCATTAACTGCACTTGAGATCGTTGCTACTGCATCGTTAACACCTTCAATGATAGAGGATATATGTTTGATTTTTGTAACAACTTCAATAGTTGATCCTTGCATACTGGTAATTTTTTTATCAATTTCAGACGTAGCATGGCTTGTTTGTTTAGCAAGATCTTTTATTTCATTTGCAACAACATTAAATCCTTTTCCGGCAGAACCAGCCCTTGCGGCTTCTATGGTTGCATTTAGAGCGAGAAGATTGGTTTGTTCAGAAATTTCCGCAATTGCCTCAGTTACATTACTGATATCATTTGCTGCGCTTCCTAATTTTTCTATTGTACTAAGAGCTCCCTTTGCCTCACTAACGGCATCCTGAGCAATCAAATTTGCTTTCTCTGTATTTTTTGATATCTGACCAATAGAAAAAGCTATATCTTCAGCTTCCTGTGCAACACTACCAACACTTTGTAATGATTGTTCTGCTGCTTCTGTTATATCAATTATCTTTTCATTCATTTCAACAGCAGAGGTTTTAACATTTACTATCTTATTTGTTGTTTGTTCAGCAGACGAGTTCATCTGTTCAGAAATTGCAGCGAGCTCAGTGGATGAAGAGGAAAGAGTTACCGCACCCTGCGCAATTTCCATGAACATTTGACAGATATTTTCTGCCATTTTGTTTAAAGCTTCTGCAAGAATACCAATTTCATCATTTCTTTTAATTGTTAGTCTTTGTGTGAGGTCTCCAGCTGAAATCAATTGTGCAAATTGAAGACTTTTTTCGATTGGTTTTGTTATGAATTTTGTAATAAAAAAGGTTAAAAGCAATGAAATAAGAGTTGCAATTGAAATAAATATAAGTATGGCATTTCTAATACTTTCAACACTCTCATCAATATCATCAATATAGATACCACTTGCAATAACCCAGTTCCATTTTTTAAATAACCTTGCATATGAAATTTTAGGGGATGGTTCTTTCTTTCCGGGTTTGGGCCATTTGTACTCTATATAACCACCACCATAATCTCTTGAAGCTTTAAGTAAATCTTCAAAAATGTATACGTTATTCGAATCTTTAATATGGGCAATGCTTTTCCCATTAAGATTTGGTTTGAAAGGATGCATTAGCATATATGAATTATTCGCATCAAAAACAAAGAAATATTCATTATCTTTATATCGAATACTGTTTAAAAGATTTAAAGCTTTCTTTTTTGCCTCACTACTATCTATCAGGCCCTGATCAGAACTTCTCTCATAATTTTCAACCATTGAGAATGCGACATTAACAACATCTCTTGTTGCAATTATTTTCTCATTCCGGATATGTGTTTCAATCATTGGTAAAACATATGTTAAAAAACCAATTACTAATACCAATATAGTTATTACAGATATAGTTACAATTTTAGCGAACAGGCTCCAGTCTTTATATTTTAACATCTTTTTCTCCATTCTAATAAAATCAACAGAAATACAACCACCCAGATTCAGAAGACCATCTCAAATGTGCATAAACACAACGAATAAAAGCTTTTTTAAGAGTGTAAATATTGATTAATAATGGTTAAGTCAAGGAGTTATTTCAGGTACTAAGTGAAATGTAAGAAATATTAAAATAATGATGTAATAGGTACAAAATTCTTTCTATGAAATGAAAAAGACAAACAAATTTCGTAAATGAAGGGAGTTTAGATATAATCCTGTTGATATATCAGGATTATATCCAAGTATAAAATAATGAAAATCTAATTAATACTCACTGCTTTAAGTTCCTTAGCCCACTCCCCCTTATCTGGCGCAATGTGTTCGTAATTTTTCAATTTTTCCAGAAGCTGGGCAGGGTTACTGGCAATCTGTAAAATCCCTCTACAATCAGGATTTACAAAATTCTCAGAAATCATATGATCTATAAAATCTACTAACTTATCATAATATCCATTAACATTAAGAAAGCCACAGGGTTTTTGATGGATATTTAATTGTGACCATGTAAGAACCTCAAACATTTCATCCATAGTACCAAAGCCACCTGGCATTGCTATAAAGCCATCTGCAAGATCTGCCATAATGGCTTTTCGCTCGTGCATAGTATCCACAACTCTTAAATCTGATAGTTCTGTAAAAGCAACTTCCATCTTAAGTAGTTTATTTGTGATAACACCAATAACATCACCTTTATTTTCTACAACGGAATTTGCAAGCACTCCCATCATACCAACATTACCGCCACCATAAACAAGCTCAATATTATTTTGAGCTAATTCCATACCTAATTTTTTTGCCATTTCAACATATTCAGGATCAGAACCAGGACTTGATCCGCAAAATACACAAATTCGTTTCATTTTATAAACTCCATTTTATTGATTTTCTAAATATTAATGCATTTGTATAAAAAAACAAGGCTTTAAAACTATCTGTTTTTAATTATTAGGTTAATATTTTTGACACTTGTGAACCTCTATAATTAGAATTTTTGATGAAAAACAAGGAATAACAAAAAACAACGGGTTAATTTTACTCCAGTTTTATTTTTGTTATAACGATGTGTTTCGTAAAAAGATCAGTTATTAGAGATTCCCACTTATCTAAAAATCTAAAAATTTGTAATTATTAAGAAATTACAATTACCAATAGTGAAGGGTATTTTAAATAAAAATTTGTAGGAACAATATCAGATATGAGCTTTTAAACTCATGGAAAGCATTTTTAGATGACTCACAGATCTAAATAGAGCCAGCAATGGATCAAAAAATAAAAATCCAGAGTTAAGAGAGAAGAGGAGGACAAAAAATCCCCCTCTATATTTTCAAATGAGACTAATCCTGTACGAAAAGATTAATAGGCTCAATATACTCTGGATCTTCAGTTTTCATTATTTCAGAAACATGTTTGTTTAGTCTTTGTTTGTGTTCACCAAAAATCCCACGCTTTTTTGTAAATGTTTTTGCATAGGCAATTGACTCTTTCATCAATGTATCTGAATCAGAGCAGGCTTTTAAAATTACATGATCTTCTGCAAGCTCTTTAGCTCCAGCACGTTTTCCGGTCAGTTTTAGCTCTTTGTATTTGTAGTATGGCATGGCAAGCTTACATAATGCTACCATTCCTGGAAGGAAAGGTATACCAAGATCAACTTCAGGAAAACAGAAATAACCGCGATCTTCCCTCATAAATCTGAAATCACATGCGCATGACAATATTGCGCCATTACCAAATGCATGTCCATTAATTGCTGCGATTGTAGGAACAGGCAGAAGAAGAAGTTTTTTAAAGTTCTCATTCATACCATACATGAATTTTTTGATGCTTTCGTTGTCACTCTCTCCCATTCTTCCCATAACCCAGTTTATATCAACACCAAGGGAGAAGTTTTTTTCATTGCTTGAGGTAAGAACAATTGCAGTAACTGTTTCATCAGCAATAACCTCATCAAGAGCTTTTCCAAGAGCATCAGCAAATTCAAGATTTTGCACATTATCAGCAGTGTTCATTTTAACAATTGCTACAGTTTCATCTTTTTCCCAGATCACAACGGACATTATTTCCTCCTGTTATTTATTCATAATATATTTCAATATTGCTTTATGATATTTTTAGATATCTCAATTCTTTATATAGAATATGCATTCTATTCCGCAAGTTTTTTATTTTATCCTATGGAATATTTATTTAATTATAAGGTCATTAAATTAAAGGGGGGACCCTTTTGCTAAACAATAAAGTCTATAATGAGTAACTCCTGGCATTTATTGAACAGGCCGTGAGTATTTTAAATTTTCTGACCTGTCCAATGGAATTATCTTTCTACTTTTCCCAGATTTTCATCTCCTCAGCTTGTTTAATAAGTTCATCTCTGAAATCAGGATGAGCTATGCTGATAAGTGCTTCTGCCCGTTCAACGGTTGATTTTCCTTTAAGCATTACAATACCAAATTCTGTGGCAACATATTGAACAATAGATCGGGGTAGTGTTACAATTGAACCTGGTTTTAGTGTTGGAACAATTCTTGAGTGAATTTTGCCCTCTTTATCTTTGTATGTTGAGCTGATACCAATAATACCCTTGCCCCCTTTAGATGCGAATGCACCAAAGATAAAGTCTAACTGGCCACCGGTACCTGAAATTTGACGAGTACCAGCAGATTCTGAGCAAACCTGAGAAAAAAGGTCAACTTCCATTGCATTGTTTACAGCAACCACCTTTGGATTAAGTGCTATTATTCTGGGGTCATTGATGTAGTTGACAGGGTACGATGCACAGGTTGGATTGTTGTCCAGAAATTCATATAATTTATTTGTTCCCAATGCAAATGTATAGGCCATCTTATATTTGTCAATTGCCTTTTTCGCACCTGTTACCTTACCTCCAGTATATAGATCGACATAGGAATCAACTAACATTTCAGTATGAACACCTATATCTTTCAAATCACTTTCAGCAATGAGTTGTCCTATAACATTAGGAAGTCCTCCAATTCCAAGTTGTAAGCATGAACCATCTTCGATCTCTTTCATTATATGATTTGCTATAGCCACGTCTGTTTTGGAAGCATCATTTACTGGAACTTCAGGAAGGGCTCTCATATTACCTTCAACGATGTTACTTATTCGGGAAATGTGAATCGATTCCTGATTACCACCTAAGCAGTATGGAATATTTTCATTAACCTCAACAATGATTTTGTCTGCTTTGTCAATGACTGCAGATACGAGGGAATTTGAAATACCGAAGTTAAAGTAACCCCTTGCATCCATTTTCCCAACAGTAACAAAGGCTACATTATAATTTTTATATTTTCTGATAATTCTTGGGCCCTGATGATAGGTCAAGGGTATATAGTTTGCAAGACTCTTCATGTGAAGGGCGCGGCTTATACCACCAAAATGCCAGTCATTAAGTATAAAGTGCTTCTGTGTCGGGTCTGCTTCCACAATTTTGGGCATTCGGGTATAGCAAACACTTTCAACCGATACATTTTGAAGCTCATTCACTCTTTTTGCAAGCGCTTCATCAAGTACTTCGGGAAAAAGAACAAACTCACTATAGTAAATCCTGTCCCCTGATTTAACAGATGCAACCGCTTCATTAGCTGTGACAAGCTTTTCTTTATATTCCCATTTTGCAATATCATTCATTTACAATAACTCCTTTATATTAACCTGAACATCACCGTTCAGAATAGGGAACCTCTAATAACTGTCTTTTGACCGAACTTATTTAAGTTGTTTTAAAAGAAAAAAACAAAACAACAGAGTATCATCAAAAAAAAACTGTTGTAAAACCGGCTCGTTATTTTTTCATGCAGAGATTTATAAAACTAAAAGCGTTTATAAACGCAGTATTTCAATCAAAAATTCTAATTATTAGAGGTTCCATAGATGTTAAATATCAAAAAATTTGGCATAATACAGATTCAAACAAGCTCTGTCAAATGAATCCAAAGGTAACCTTTGTGATCGGTGTTAATTAGAAATAACACAATTAATTTAGATAGTTATGTCGTTTGAGTAAACATTCAATTTTATTTTACATGGAATCATTGACGAAACCCTTAAATGGTCATGTCTTTAAAATAAAAAAACACGGAGGTAAAATTATAAAAGAGTCTTTTGATTTTTTATATAGTGAGTCTTCAATAGACATAATAAAGACTATTGGGAACCTCTAACAATTAATATTTTGATAAAATACAAGGCATTTCTGAAAATAACGAGCCGATTTTATTACAGTTTTTTTTAGAAATAACACAGTATTTTGCAAAAGAGGAGTTATTAGAGATTCCCTATTTACATATAAATGTCTTATAATCTGGAAATCTTTTTATAACTCTTCAAGGAGGGCACCATGTCCAAAAGGGATTCAATTCTATCAACTCATAGCAGTGAAAAAGAAACAAATCAAAAATGGCTTGTTGATGAGATTGCATACGATTTCAAAAAATTGGATGATTGGGAAATACTACTAAAAATTTAGAACAACACAATTTTTTCTTTGTAGGAGGTGTTAGACATTATTTTTTCCAAACAAAGCAATTTAAGTATTATGAATATAATGACGGAATTTATGTTTTGGTTTCGGGGTTTTTTTGGAAATTCATTTGGGTGGGACAAGGATATAAATTCATTGCTTCTCATAAATAGTATGAGGACTTTTGTTGTGAATATAAAACAAATAAGGGTTCAATAGTTATTAAACCCTTATTGATTTTATTTTTTAGAGGTTCTTATATTGTTATCTTTGAAAGAAGAATTTTGATTCATCAAATGCTGGTTTTAGTTCATCAAACCAGACCGCTTTTTCGTCATATTGGGCTAAAAAAGGTTGTTTCACCCATTCGGAATTTCTTCCCTGAATAAAACTTAATGATATTGCTTTTTCATTTCCAATATCTATAATCCCATCAATAACAATTTTACCAGGTGATGCAGACATACTAGGTCCTCTCACAGTTCTGGCAACACCACTAACTTTCATATATGCATTTTTGAAAATTTCATAGGCTCTGAGAAGAGGAATGGAAAAATATCGGTGGGAACCGGTATTCCTTGCAATAAACATGTAGTAAGGAATCATTCCTAAACGAACCTGTTCTTTCCACATCTCACTCCAGTTTTCTGAATAATCGTTAATATGTTTCATAACAGGAGACTGGGTTCTTATTATTGCCCCAGTATTTCTGATAGCTTTGACGGCATCTTTAAAAGCATCAGTTTTCATCTCATTTTTGTGGCAGATGTGAGCCATAATAGAGAGGTGATAACCTGCATCAGTTACTCTTTTAAAGAGGTCAAGAATTTCACTGCTATCAGAGTCAGTGAGATAACGATATGGCCAGAAAGTAAGAGTTTTTGTTCCGATTCGAATTGTTTTTACAGTTTTAATACCGGACTCAAGAATTGCATCTATAAAGACTCTGAGAGAGGATGCACGCATTATCATTGGGTCTCCACCTGTAATAAGTACATCCGTAATTTCTGGGTGTTCCCTAAGGTATGCCACCATATGCTCTGAGTTTTTAAGGGCAAACTTTTCCTCTTTGACTCCAGAAAACTGAGACCATCTGAAACAAAAAGTACAGAAAGCATGGCATTGTTGACCTTTTGATGGAAAAACTAGCATTGTTTCAGAATATTTATGTTGAATTCCATTAATAATCTCACCATTAAGCATGGGAATATTTTTTTCAATTTGGTCAGCAGGGTTTGGATTTAATTTTGTTCTTATATCTGTGACTAAATTTCTAAGTTCGTTTTGACCAAAACAACTTTTAACTCTGATATAATCAATTGGATCAAGCATCTCTTTTCTTGGGAAAGTAAGAGTGAATATTGGGTCATCTTCAAAATTATCCCAATCAATAAGTTCTTCAACAACGTAATTATTACTTTTAAAAGGTAATACACTACCAACAGTCTGAATTGATTCTTTAATATCAATTGGGAGTTTCTTTAAGTTTTCAATTTTATTTATATTTTTCAATGAATAACTTTGATATTGCATCTTATTCTTTCTTTTGTCTAATTATTTTTATCTTTTGTAATTTTGTTAAATCTGAATTTAATGAAATGACAAAAAAAGCGCACTAATGTGGTGATAAATGCCTTTGATAGGAACGAATCACCATACAAATATTTATATTTACTATACATCTTAATAAAAAGTGAGTTGATGAATATCAGCAGTTTAAATTTAAATCAATATTAATTAAATTTTTAGTACATTACAACTTTGGAAATTAACCGATAAATTATAAATGAAATTAAATCAGTTAAAGGGCAATGTCTATAGCTGTGCCATAGTTAGTGCGCTGTTATAGAATTTATATTGTACAACAACTATGAACAGGATGTCTGTCAATAATCAAACGAAACCCCAATTAATAACCAAATGAATATAAAATTTGCTGCTGAACATAAAAAAAAGATAATTCAGTAACTATTAACTGAATTAGAATTTAAAAGAATGTATAGGTTTTATTTATAACCCATGAGATAGAAACAATTAGGATTTAATAAAAATGATAAATTATCAAAAAGGATTACCTGACAATCTGCATACATCGATATCAGAACTTTTGATCGAAGCTCTTGGTGACAAACTTATTCCAATACTTGGTAACGGATCAAAAGCAAAGAATTTAATTGAATCATCCATAAATCCAGATAATTGTATTTCAGCTATTGAAAATGGAAAATTAATAGGTTTTTTAGCTATACAAATTGATAATAAAAATTTCTTAGAACCTCAACTTAAAGACTTTATTTCAATCTATGGTATAGCTGGTATTATAAAAGCTTTTAAACTATTAATATTTGAATATTCTCCAGATAGCGGTGAAATTTATGTGGAATGTATAGCTGTTTTAAACTCTTTCAGGTCAAAAGGCATTGGAAGAAACCTTTTTAAAGAATTAATCAAAAGAGCTTTTGATAATAATCATCGAATTACTCTTGAAGTGATAAACTCAAATAAAGGAGCAATACACTTTTATAAAACCATAGGGTTCAAAGTTATAAAGAACACGAAATTGTGGCCTTTTAATAAAATTGCAGGTTGGAATTTTAAGGAAGTAATTAAAATGGAAAAAATATTATAAAAAAAGAACAGGAGCCAGTCCATTTTGTGTTTATCAAACGTTTAACACCATCCAAAAAGAGTTTCTATTTTTATTTGTAATTTTAGTATTATTTTAGAATGTAACTGATCTTTATTTTTAAATATTTTTGAGTTTTGTCTGTTTCTCAACAGACAGTAGTGATATAATATCTTAATTTCCAACTCATCTATTGTGATTATATAATTCTCTAATAACTTGAAAGAACCCAATAAAACAAAACCGTTTAATTTTTGAAAGGAGCCATAATGAAAAAGATTATTATTACTATGTTTTTAACAATTTTTCTTTGCGCATCAACGAATGCTGCTCGCATAAAGACAAAATCAAGTATTCGTATAAAAAGAAGCTCACGAGATAACCTCTTTACAAGTTCTACAAAAATATCAACAACTGGATTGACATATAGCACATCTGATAAATCAAAAAAGAAAAATAAAAAAGCACTACTAAACAGGTTCGTAGCTGATAATCTTAACGATCTTTCAATTGACATAGCAAAAGGTTCTGGTGAATATGTAGAAGCCCTTGCTGAAATATTAGATGTTTCCGGGGAAAATAAAGAAAGTTTTTTTCAAAATCTTAAAACTAATTTTGATATTATTTTTCCTATAGAAGAAACAGATCACAAATATGTAGTTGCAGAAATAGAGTCCATAGAGGGACATACATTAAAGGTAAAATGAAAAATACCAGTCTTACTGATCTAAAAAAACGTACCTTTATAAAATACTTTAATTTGCTGATTATTTAGCATTTGCAAGCACAACTGCCCGAACAGGTGCTGGATATCCTTCAATAGTCTTATTGGGATCATCAGGGTCTATGAAATCTTCAAGGGACTCAGTATTGACCCACTTGGTTCTTCTCTGCTCTACAAGCGTTGTTGTTGTTACATCTATACACCGAATGTTTTCAAAACCTGTTCTTTGAAGCCATGTTGTAAGGCATTTGACTGTGGGGATAAAGAAAACGTTTCTCATTTTCGCATATCTGTCAACAGGGAAAAGAGCAGTATCATCATCTCCATCGATGATTAGTGTTTCCAGAACCAGTTCACCACCTTTTTTAAGGTTTTTATGAATTGTAGAGAGAGTATCTATTGGTGATTTTCTATGATACAAAATTCCCATAAAAAATATGGTATCAAAATATTTTTTAAAAACAGGAAACTCTTCAAATCTAGCAGGAATAAAAAAAGTCTTTTTTGATTTTATATATTTTTGAAGAACCTGATACTGGTAGTAGAATCTGTGGTATGGATCTATTCCAAGAACAAACTCAGGATTCAATGATGTCATTTTAAACATGTAATATCCCGAACTACAACCTATATCCAAAACCCTTCTGTTTGAAAGATCGGATATATGATCAATTATCCTGTCCCATTTTAAGTCAGACCTCCATTCCGTATCCAAATCTATACCAAAAAAGTCAAAAGGTCCTTTTCTCCAGGGATTTAAATCAAGGAGTAGTTGATTCATTTTTTTTAATTCATCTTCAGTTGAATCACCCTTTTCCCCAATTTTAACTTTACCGGTATCAAGAGAAATTGAAGTTGGTTTTATATCAGGAAAATCTGAGACAATTTTTTCAAGCTCTTTTATATGAGGCCTGTCATATTCTTGTTTAATCCTGTTAATTAGTGATGATAGTTCATCTTTAAATTGATCAAATCTAAACTCAGAATGTTTCTTAAGAAATTCTTCCATTACCATTATTTTATACCTATAAATGAAGCGAAGTTAAACCATTTGAGCCATATATCAGTTTCTTTAAATCCTGAATTGTTTAATCTTTTTATGTGATCTTCCGGTGTTTCCGGAATTAAAACATTCTCTAAAGCATCTCTTTTCTGACTGATTTCAAGATTTGAGTAACCATTCTCTTTTTTAAAAAGGTAATAAAAATTCTGCTGCAAATCAGTGATCGTTTTGTCTTTATGAACAGTTTTTTCAGTAAGTATTATAACACCACCACTTAACATAGAGTCATAGATTCTTTTAACAAGTGAATCTCTGTCAGCTAAGGGTATAAATTGTAATGTAAGATTTATAATAACAACAGATGCGTTTTCAAAGGATATGTCTCTGATATCATCGCATAAGAAATTTATATTTTCACTTTTTGGCTTATTCGATAATCTTTTTTTATATTCATCTATCATTTCTTTAGAGTTATCAACAGCAACCATATTAAATTTTTTTTTACCCATTTTATCAAGAAATGTTAAACCAACATTACCACTTGAACATCCTAAATCATATATTACAGATCCTTCCTGATAAAATTCAGCTGCTATCTCAGCTTGTCTTTTTATGGATTCCTGATAGAGAGGTACAGATCTATTGATCATATCATCAAAAACATCCACAACTTTACTATTAAATTTAAACGGTTGTATTCTTTCAACTGTATCTTTGTATATATTATCTTTTTTCATTATTGCTCTCTTTTCTTAATATTTGGGAATCATATGTCAAAACATCCCTGATTATGTCAAGATAATTTTACAACACTTTGAAAAACAACTAAAAAATTATTGTATCAGGTAGAATATATTGACCTTCATAAATATATTGAGTATAATATCTTTTATCTATGTTTGTAAGACCTTAAATTCAAAAAATGACAGAAAGACACCAATCGCTTATTTTTCTTGAAAAGCGACTGAGCTTAACAAACGGGTCTTTTTGATTATAATAATGGGAACCCTCTAATAATTAGAATTTTTGATGAAATACAAGTTTATAAAACTTTTAGTTTCATAATATCTCTGCATGACAAAAAATAACGAGCTGGTTTTATAACAGTTATTATTGGTAATAACGAAGTATTTCGCAAAAAGTGTAGTTGTTAGAGGTACTCAATTGTGCCTTATTTCCTATTAAATCTTTCCTTATAATTTAAGGAGATTTTAAAATGATAGAAAACAGCCCCAAAGGTACACAAATTCTTTTTATGAAGCTACTAATACATCTGGCTGAAATTGATGGAAAAATATCAAAGGAGGAGGAGAAGATTGTTTCAAAATTCTCAAGAACTTTGAATATACCCTGGAAAGATCTTAATCATAAATGGGAGCTTCCCAAAATATTAAAGGGAATAACGGATAGTAATGGAAAAATCTATTTTATAGTTGAGCTTACAAGATTAGCTTATTCAGATGGAACTTACGATAATCTGGAAAAGGATACTATTTTAAAAATCGCCGAAAAGATAGATATTTCTGAAGAGAAATCCCTTGAAATAGAAAATTGGGTTAAAAAAGAGTTCGCTTTAAAAAAAGAGTTCAGCGATCTATTAAAAAATGACATTTATGGAACCTCAAATAATTAGAATTTTGTTTGAAATTCAGATTACAAAAGTTTTTAGTTTTGTAAAATTTCTGGTGAGAAAAATGTAATGAGCTGATTTTATAACAGTTATATTTTTGAACAACGCTGTAGTTCGATCAAAAACAAACAAAACTAAAGCCTTTTGTTTTATAGTCAGTTATTAGGTTCCTTTAACAAAATCTTCCATTTTAAACATAAAAAAATATTAAATTATGTAATTGAGGAGTGAGCTTATGTCTGAAGAAAGAGTACAACAAGCACTACAAAGAGGTTCAGTCCGCAGAGTAATGCACTGGCTTGTTCTGATAACAATATATGTGAGTCTTATCTACAGTGTAATTGCATTGATTTATGCCACCAAAACCATATACAAGGTTAAAAAGAATTATGCTGTGGTTTTAGAGAGATTTGGTGGAGAAAGAGAAGCTGTTACAGAGGTTGGATGGCATGCAAGACTACCTTTTTTTACAAATATTGAGCAGGTTGTTCCTCTTATGAATCAGACTCTTTTTATTGGTGATAGCAAAATGCCAATGAGAATAATTTCAAAAGAGAATGTTGCTCTTTGGACATCAGGTGTTCTCACATACCGAATTAACAATCTCAAGATATGGGCAATTGAAAATCTTGATCCACAAAATCTTTTGCAGGGGGATTTTGATGGGATCGTAAAAGATATACTTCAATCATATAAAGTAAATCATCTGATCAGTAGCAGGGAAAAGGTAAAAGAGGAGATATTTAAAGCGTTGAAGTCAAGACCCATAAATCTTGATGGCCCAACTCTTGAGGAAAAATATGGTCTTGAAGTAATCTCTTTTGTATTAAAAGAAACTCGTTTTGGTGACAAACTAATTGAAGCGACAGAAGAGAAAAAGAGGCGTGAACTTATAGCGGAAGCTGAAAATTATGCAGCGGACCAGGAAGCAAGCAGGATTGACAAACTCTACAAAGCTTATCTGAAAAACATTAAAGCTCTACAGGTTGGTCTCGGAGGAAAGGGAGATAATATGAATATGGCAATTCTCCAGTTTCTTGTCCAACAAAAGTGGGCTTCTGCTTATGAAAAGAACCAGACAGGCCAGAACACTGTGGTTATACAAAACACATCAAAATCACCCAATCTAAATATAACTACTGGTTTTAGAAAAGCACGTACGAAAAAGGTAGCCGAGAAAAAAATTGAAAAAGCTAAAAAACCTGAGATTACTTATGCCATCGGAGAATAATTATGGGAGTAAGACTTACAAAAGAGATATCCTATATAAAATTATCTGAGAGAAGAATCAGGGAGATAGAAGCTCTTGTAAATGACTGGCCAAACGAAACAAAAGCATTTATGAGAGCGAGGCTCCACCAATATACGCCACCTTCTTTGATTTTCAGTTTTATAAAGAAAATATACAGGTTTATATTTAGAATTACTGGAAGAAAAAAATTTGCTATTTTAAGTAATCCGGATATCTTAACGAACTGGCAAAAAAGATTTGAACTTTCAGGGGAATCCAATCCTCAGGATGCCTGGAATAAAATACTTGAGAAAGAGATAACAAGAAAAGATTATAAGTACATTATGGCACTTCTTGATAAAGAGCTTATAGATGTGCATGTCCCTTTAGAACTTAAAGATCTTTTTAGAAACATATATAAAGCACATATCAGAAAGGAGTACCTTTCAGATAGTTCAGTTCCCAAAGCACCCTTACTACTAATCACCGGTACCAGTGGTAGTGGGAAAACAGCAACGATTGAACATACTATAGATACAATAATCTTTCAGAATGAATCCATTCTGGAAGTAGATCTTAAAAAGAAAAAAGAGGAGAGACTTGAAAAGGAATCATTATGGAAATCTCTGGAAGAGGTCGACCCTGAACTTGCTGAAGAGATAAGAATTAGAAAAAAATTAAGATTTTATAAAATATTATCACATATACCAATTATAAAATTTATTTTTAAAAAAATAATTGGTACAAATCTTTCTGAACTTGAAGAACAAGGTATTTATGTTGATTATTCAGTTGTTACTCCAAATGATTACCAGACAGCTTATGCCGGAGAACCTGGAAATTACCTGAAAAAAGCCATGGGGGATGTTAAAAGGACCTCAATCCGGCATCTTGAAGAAGCTCACAGTGCGTTTGGCAAAGCAGATTCAGGGGGCGATCAGGGTGGAGTTGCAAGGCAACAAAGAACACTTATAGATACTTCAAATCTAATACTTGATGAAGTCATTAATGGAAGGCGCGATTGTTTTATCGTTGCATCTACAGATCAACCTGAAAAATTTGACCCAGCAATATATAGAAGATTTGTTGAAAAAGGCTCGATAATAGATATATCAAAATTCTGGAATAACCCTGATAATTTAAGAGAACTTGTAAGATTAGAGTTATCAAGAAATAACATTCATTCTGGAAAAAAGGAATACCTGTTATCAAACTCTTTAAAATCCATACCAATTTCAACTATTGATGATTCTGTGCAAAAAATTATTATTATATTTAAAGAGAAGAATCTTAAAATAACACCATCATATGTAAGAAAACTTATTCAATCTATAATTGAGATAAAGAAAGATTTTAAAACCGAATATTTTGACGAATCTGATCTTATAAAAAGAGCTTTTGAACTTGTTGCGCAAAATGCATATGGGGAACTTTTCGGAAAAGTTGTCAACAAAATGGATAGGACTTCCAAATGGGAGGAATATATAGGCCTTGTTAAAAATAAACTTTCAGAGATGGCAAATAACTGTCTCTATTATGGTGTAAGTGAAGAGAAAGGGGTTGTTTTAAATGGTCCTCCAGGTAGTGGAAAAACATTTCTTGTAAGATCATGGTTAAGTGAGAACAGAGATGTGCATGATATATCTGCAAGTCCAAACGATCTTTTTGATTCATCAAATCCCTATGATGGGGCTCTGGCAAATCTTGAAAATATTTATGATATTGCAAAAATGATTGCTCCATCTGTAGTTTTCTTTGATGAGGGAGATTCGTTAGCACCAAAAAGAAGTACAACTGGAGGTTCTCCCTCAGATAAGCTTACAAATAAATTTTTGAGTCTAATTGATGGTGATGTTCCATTAAATAAGGTTTTCACGGTTCTTACAACAAACAGAATTGATATAATGGACCCAGCACTCATCAGGTCAAAAAGGCTAAAAGTTCTTGAAATATCAGGGCATCTCAGACAGGAAGATATTGCAGAAATAATTCGTCAACCACTGGAAAAAATACCACTTGTTAATGGTTTAGATCTTAAAACAATTGTTGAGTCAGCAAACAGTATCTGTAACACTCCTGCGGATTATACAGCATTCATTGAAAAAGCGATGTCTTTGAGAACAACAGAATATGCTGTTGTGCAAAAACTCAAGATTATCGATAAATTAAATGATAGAGATAGGGATAGTTTTTTTAAGCTGAACTTTAAAACTCTACTTGGTATTCTTGAAGCATTAGATGCTCCACACTCACTACGATCTGCAGTCAAAAAAAACCATGGGGAATATATTAAAAATTTTGATAAAATTAAACCATTATATGAAATGATCTGTTCATCTGATGATTATCCCCTTTCCCTTACACATCTTCATTCAGCAAGAGAGGAAATCTCAGAAAGTCCTGTAAATCAGGGGAAAATTCAATTAGATGAATATCTTGAAGCTGAACTAAGCCAGGAACCCCAAGTCGGTTTTATTATTGGTGTAGGAGCAAATGATGTTTCAGGAGTTCTTCTTCCAATTGCATCAAATCTAACTTATAAATTCAGCGATGAGAAAGTTATGGTAACTGGTGCTGTGTCGTCATCAACATCTGCCACTGCTCAAATGGAACTTTCTGTTAAGATGACAAACCAGTCAGCACAGGAAGCACTGACATTGGTTAAAAACTATTTTCAATATCTGATGCCTGATTTAAGCGTCGCAAAAGTTCTTGGTAATTTTCTGGAGGGATACACTATACATCATCAGCTACTTTCCGCATCTTACAATGTTGGAGGTCCTTCAGCGGGCTATGCTCTTGCAATTAATACCCTTTCAGCTCTTCTTATGATCCCGGTATGTAACGATTTTGGTATTACTGGTGCTCCATGGACAAAGGGTGCAACAAAGGAAGATATTGGAGGTTCTGTTATTATTGGTGGTCACAAAAAGAAAACAGAAACAGTTTTAAAATATCTGAAGAGAATGTATATGCCTGTAAAAAATTACTACGATTTTAGTGAGGAGCTTCTGGAAAGTTACTGGGCAAGAAACAAAGATGTTCTGGAGGTCAGAAGTTTTGGTCTTCTGATTCCTGAAGTTATTTCTATGAGTCCTGAACATCAAATAATAATAAATGAAATTGTTAACCAGCGTATTAATTATAAACTAAATAAATATATTGGAGAGAAACAGATCGATAATATTGAAACAATTATCGATGAAAAACTGAAATTATTAAGGTTAAACGTTGAAACTGAAATAAAAAGAAGACTTTATGCCATATATGAATTTATATTAGATGATAATAGAGATCCATACACGCCACTGGTCTCTATTTTTAAAAATGTTCCAATTAAAGAAGACGTTTCCATGTCATATGTTCCTAAAGAGTTAAATGCTATATAGGTATATTCTTGAAACCCCTCAATGCCAGTTGTACCATATTTTGATATTACTGGCATAAACCTTGCAAAATTACATAACAAAATAGTTGATTAAGACAGTATTTAATAGACGTGTACGATGTGAAATCAGTCTGTTATTAGTTTTAATTAATTTTATGACTATTTTAAATAATGCAATAAATTTGACACTTAAAGGGGAATAATTGACACAGGGGAAAAATATCCCTGCAGAAGATTCCATATGAAAGGTTTATAAATGTATACAGAGGAAAAATATTCTGAATTTGCAAAAGAGTATATAGCAGGTAGAAATCTCTGTACATCTCTTGATTTTCCATCTGATATATGGAAAATTATGGGTGAGAAGGATCTCCTTTCCTACTATATCCCCCATTCTGTTAATGGGGAAAGCCCAAACTGGAGACATTTAACAAGAGCTTGCTATGCGCTTGCAAAAAATGGCAATTGTCTTGGCATAGTCCTTTCATTTCTTGTACATGAAATAATTTCAGGGTTTGTTGTTGGTGGTTACGGTAATAAAAAACACCAGAAACTTTTAAAAGCCCTTTCGAAAGGAAGTATGATCTCCTTTGCTGTTTCCGAACTTAATGTGGGAGCACACCCAAAATTATTGACAACTACAGCAAAAAAAGATGGGGATCACTACATACTTAATGGTGAAAAAGCTTATTTGACGAATGGTCCAATAGCAGATCACTTTATTGTTATAGCGATAACTAATGAGTCAGACAGAAAAGAGTACTCCGCATTTCTTGTATCATCTGAAAATAAAGGACTTGAAAAAACAGAACCCATGATCGTTCCTTTCTTTAAGCCCGCGCCCCATGGTGGCATCAGGTTAAAAGACTGCAAAGTTAGAGAAGACAATATTATTGGGAATTTAGGAAAAGCCTGGGATGAAATTGTTATGCCATTCAATCTTATTGAGGATTCTGTAATGACAGGTCCTGTTGTAGGTGGAATTGAAAAACAACTCGATCTGATATCATCATATATAAATAAGAAAGATGTTACCAGGGACCAAATGTATCGCCTTGGTGAACTGAAATCCGTTCAGGAGACACTTCTGATTCTATCATCAGAGATGGCAAAACATGCTGCTGATTATGGTTTTCAACAGGAACATATCTCTGTTTTACTTTTTTTCAGAAAGACTGCAACATTTTTTCAGAAAAAAGCAGCTGAATTGATTAAAGATATGAATTTAAAAACATGCGATGTTTATAACAGTATAAAAAATGATCTAATTGGTTCAGCTAAAATTGCTGAAAATACTATTAAGTTAAAACAACAAAAATTAGGGGAAAGATTGATATGAAATCTTTCTCATTAACAATATCAGAAGGGGGTTTTATGAAAAAAACAATAATTATCACAGGATTGATAATTTTCATCTGTCAGGGGCTTTATGCTCAGGAATATGGAAGATCATACACATCTCCATATAACAGACCTAATGGCTACTCATCAAGTTGGGGACACCCGAAAGGTAATCCAACCTTTTCAACATATGGAAATCAGAACAGTTCAGAACAATTTAAGAAAAATGCTATGATCTATAATAAACTTATGATTCTTATGGTCCAGTATATTGAATCTGAAATAGCAAAAGAGAAGGGTGAAAAAATATCACCTGACAAAGTTATGAGTAACGATGCTCAGGAGTATTTGCTTGGTATGCTTAACAGAATGGATCCATCTGATGTGGAAATATTGATGAAGAAGGCAATTCAGGCGAAAGATATGTTTTTGAATTAAAAAAATGAAAATAATAATAATTAGTATTTATTAAAAAGGATGGGAAAAATGAAAAAAGTTATCGTATCAATAGTTGTAATAATGGCTCTATTAGTTCCACAGATGGTTATTGCAAAAAAAACAAACCCTGCAATTTATGAACTTAACGAAATAGCTGTTAAACTTTTTGAAATTAGCAGAGAAATTACTAAAAGTAATCGTTATATCGGTGAAAAGAATGCAACAGATATGGAAGAAGCAAGATCTATTGCTAGTTTGCAGGGACATCTTAAAAATGCGTCTGCAATGTGTTATATGCAGCATCTAATGATTTTTAATGTAAATTCTATGAATGAAAACACAAAAACTGGCCTTAATTATTCAGAAGCTGTACTTAGAGATTCTATTGTTAGGATAAGAGAATCAAGAGATGGAATAGCAAGTGAAACAGTTGTATTAATACTTGATCAATCTATTGATAAACTTGAAGCTGCTCTTCAGCTAATGAGCAAATGCAGTAAAATTCTATCTTAAAAAACAGTCATTTTTCCTTATTTAAGAAATAAAACAGCTGTATTTAAATACAGGGAACCTCTAATAATTAGGATTTTGATTGAAATACAAGGCATGAGAAAAAGTAACGAGCCGGTTTTACAACAGTTTTTTTTTGAAATAACGATGTAGTTCGATTAAAAGGTAGTTATTAGAGGTTCCCTACAGCTGTTTATGACTCAATAATAACCTGTGTTGTATTTTATATAAGCTTTAATGAACTCTTCATTTATGAATCCGTGTTAACCATTCTTTATACAGCCTATCACATAAATATTCTTGAAAAATCAATTTGAACAAACCTAAAATATTGCATAAAAATATTATAAAATAAATTAGTTCATAATTATATCAAAATTTTAATTCTAATATTTACAAAAAATAGTGAATAGATACCCAGTAATAATAAGAATAGTCCATCTCAAATTTTCCAATTATGAATGGTTTAAGCTTGATTTAAATGGACTAAGCGTTTATACTTTTAGATGTATCAAATAACTGGTGATACTTTTTAGGGCAATACCATTTCTAACAAAGTGGCAACAACCTGAAGCGTATCGTTCTTTTTAATTTTTTTCCGGAGGGTTGTCAAAATGGCAAACGGTATTGTAAAGTGGTTTAATGAGCAAAAAGGGTTTGGATTTATTGAGCAGGAAAGCGGACCAGACGTTTTTGTTCACCATTCAGGTATAAATGCATCAGGTTTTAAAACTCTAAACGAAGGTGATAGAGTTACTTTTGATATTGAACAAGGTCAAAAAGGACCAGCTGCTGTTAATGTAACAGTTGAGTAATATCTAAAAAATATAAGGCATTTGACATCCTGTGAAGTGCCTTTTTTATTGGTATATAAGAAACCAGCATTCTTCTCCAATCAATCCTCATATAAATTAAATTAAAAAAATATTATTATTTTCTGTTTAAATTTAACTGTTTTTTGTTACTCATTACTTATGGGAATCTCTGATAACAGTCTTTTGAACGAACTACTGCGTTTAAAAAAAAGAACTGTAGTAAAATCAACCTGTTATTTTTTCCTCAGCCTTGTATTTCAATCAAAATCCTAATTATTAGAGGTTCCCTTATATGAAATATAAGGTAGATATAAATATTTATTTTAAATAATTTTTTCATAAAAACAAACTGAGGCTATAAACCCAAATGACAGACATTAATTTTTTGAAAGAATGGAATAAAAATCTGAGCCTGAAAATACTTCCTTTAAATAAAATATCATTTGAAGAGTTGTTTGCCCATTACAGTGAAGTTGGATTTTTGTACCCTGAAAAACTAAATAAGCTTCAACCTCATTTAGCTCTGATTAAAAAAAACTGGGAAAAAGGTTGGTCAGGCAGGAGCGATATTCTATGTACACTTATATACAGAGATGAGGCTCTTAATAAAAGGGGTACATTTTCTGCATGGAAAACCTCTGGTAACGGGTGGTTTTCTCAGCACCTGACTTCTCAAAATCACGCAGCAGGATTACTATCTCTATTATTTAATGCACAAAATATAAGTATAATCATGAAATATGGATCTGTACAACACTGGTCGAGTCCGACTAACGAATTTGCTATGAATAATTATGGAAATCTTAATACAATCGGTTCTGAACATGCAGAATCCAGTTTATTGAATTATCTGCAAATAGACCCATCAGAATTAAATCCTTCAACTAATTTGTTTACCATTCAAAAATGTACAAATAAAGATCATTCTGTGGTTTGTAAGATAGCTGAATCTTTCAGAAGTAAAATATATTGTGAAGCAGAAGGTTTGGATCAATATGATATTGAGCTTTCTATGTTAGATGCCCAGTATAAGAAATGTGGGCTCAGTCGAAAACGATATATTTGGATAGCCATAGAAAAGAGTACTTGTAAACCAAAAGGGATGATAATAGCTTATAGGGGCCCATTTGGGTTCAACTTCAGTTTTTTGGAAAACAAATGTGATCTAATGGTTGACCCTCACCTGACTCAAAATCAAAGGGAAGATATATGCAGATTGTTGGTTTACAATGCATCGCAGGTTTACTTTGATTGTAATACATCATTAAGATACCCACTAAAATATATGGTTGTATTGACCGATGATCAATCTTCAATTGCCTTGGAAGATATGGGAGCAGTTAAAACACGTCAGTATAACCAGAGTATCTGTTTGGAAAAGGGATTTAATAAAATGAATGAATATATGAAAAAAAAATTTTTACCAGTTATAAACTATCTTACTAAATATGAACTAACTAAAGGGAACTCTAATAATTAGGATTTTGGTTGAAATTTATTAGAAGTTCCCTAAATGGGGAGTTTATCTTAGATTTATGACGCTAATTACAATAAAAGAGGTTTATAAATCCCTGTCATAAATTATTTTAAACTTCATGCAGAACTCTTAAACACCATAACTATTTAGCTTTTTATGCAGAGTTTTCCTTGTGATTCCTAGTCTTCTTGCTGTTTCACTTTTATTACCTTTTGCATTTTTCAGTGTTTGTAATATAGCTTCTTTTTCAACATCAAAAAGAGTTTGATCTCTGCGCTCAATTTGAGAGTCCATGCTGTTAGAGTTCTCCTCATTATCAACAGTAATAATTGACAGATCTTTTTCGCTTATAAAATCAGCCTGGGAAAGAACAACGCTTCTTTCAACAGTATTCATTAGTTCCCGTACATTTCCGGGCCAGTCATAGCCAACCAAAGTATCCATAGCTTTTGGAGTAAAACCTTTAACATCCTTCTTATTCACTGATGCAAACTGATTTATAAAGTGGTGAGCTAAAAGGGGAATATCATCTCTTCGATGTTTTAATGACGGTATTTTAAGATCAACAACATTTAAGCGATAAAAAAGATCTTCACGAAACTCTTTCTTCTCAACAAGCTCTTTTAAATTTTTATTTGTGGCAGCAATAACGCGAACATTTATTTTGATAACTTTCTCACCACCAACTCTTGTCACTTCTCTTTCCTGAAGAACCCGAAGTAATTTAGCCTGCATATTTAGTGGCATTTCGCTAACCTCATCAAGAAAGATACTACCACTATCTGCCTGTACAAAACATCCATCTTTTTTTCTGTCAGCTCCTGTAAACGCACCTTTTTCATGGCCAAAAAGTTCTGACTCAAGAAGAGTATCAGAAAATGCTGCACAGTTTATCCTGATAAATGGTTTGTCTTTTCTTGGGCTGTTGTAGTGAGTAGCTCCTGCTACGAGCTCTTTTCCAGTACCAGAATCACCTATAATCAGAACTGTTGCTTCAGTTGGAGCAACCTTATAAACAGTTTCAAGAAGTTTTGTAATGGCAGCACCTTTACCAATGATTTTGGATGTATCAAATTTGTCTGCCAGATTTATTTTAAGCTGTTCATTCTCTTCCCTCAATTTGTAATAATCTGTTGCCCTTTTCAAAATAAGTTTTAGTTTCTCAAAATCCAAAGGTTTTGTTAAATAATCATAGGCTCCTTTTCTCATAGCATCAACGGCAGTTTCAACTGATGAGAATGCAGTCATAATAATTACAGGTATTGAAGGATTATATTTTTTAATTTCATAAAGCGCTTCAATTCCGGATACTGTAATCATTCTTATATCCATCAGAACAATATCGAAAGAATCCTGTTTAATCATTTCGATGGCAACACTACCATCATTTGCTTCAAAAATATCATATCCCCAACCCTTAACAAGGGTCTTAAGCATAGTTCTATGCCCGTCATCATCATCTACTATAAGAACTGATTTTTGTTCCATTATTTTCCTAATTTGTATAAGGGAATCTCCAATAATTGCCCTTTGACCGAAATTCTTAAATTGTTTTAAAAGAGAAAAAACAAAACAACATAATATCTTCAAAAAAAACTGTAAACTTTATAAACGCTGTATTTCAATCAACAATCTAATTATTAGAGGTTCCCATAAGGTAGATATATACTAACTGTAGTCCCTTCATTCTCATTACTAATATATGTAATCTCTCCATCATGGGATTCAATTATATTATGAACAATTGCAAGACCAATACCCGTACCAGATGATTTAGTAGTATAGTAAGGATCAAAAATGTGTGACAGGTCTTTCTCTTTTATACCACAACCAGTATCCCTTATTTTTATTACCACACCTTTTTTTGAACTTTTCTCAATAAGATCAACAGAAAGTTGTCCGTTCTCTTCCATCGATTCAATAGAGTTAATAAAAATATTAAGGTATACCTGACTCATTCTGTCGGTATCTATCATAACATTCTGCATCTCGGATTTAACATTAAATGAAATCCCAATATTTTTAGCAGCAGCCTGCATCTCAATCAGTTTTAGAGAATCCTCTGTAAAACCTTTAATATTAATGTTTTTTTTCTCTATGGAAACAGGTTTTGCAAATTCAAGAAGTTGACCAACAACTCTGTTTAATCTCTCAGTTTCCTGGATCATAATTCTTGCCGTTTCTTTATCTTCAGGAATATCTTTATATTTTTCCATAAAGTATGTTGCAAAACCTTTTACGGAACTTAGAGGGTTTCTTATTTCATGGGCTACACCGGCTGCAAGACTTCCAACCGAAGCAAGTCGTTTACTCAGTTCAATCTCTTTTCTTAATTTATCAATCTCTCTCAAATCTTTTATTAATAAAATGTATCCGTGATTTTTTTCATTTTCCTGCATTAAGCTTGCAACGCTTACTTCAAGGGGTATAATAATTTCGTTAATATTACAAACTATCTCAGAATCAAGGATTTTTTCACCTTCACTGTCCAGTCTTTTAATTAGTTGATTAATCTCTGTTGGTAAAATATTAACATCCTCATTCAAATCTTTTATATCACCGAGGGAAAATAGAGATTCAGCCATTTGGTTAGATGCTACTATGTTTTTTTCATCATCAATATATAAAAGACCTATGGGCATATTATTAACAATGGTATCTGAATATGCTTTCATTTTTGTAAGAGATGCTTTTGTATTTCGATAATTCTGCATAACAAACAGTAATAAAATACCTGAGATCCCAACCAATAGTAATATAATTCCAATTATTATAGCCTGCTTTGTGTTGGCAGATCCGGCTTCAGTCGCTGAGCTCATATTCAAACCAACAAAAATAGTATAATCATTTGAATTTAAATTTATATTTTTACCGATGTTTTCACCAAAGCACTGATACATCATTCTTCTTCTCATTTGGCCTCTTCCCAGACCCATTCCCCTTCCCCTGCCATGACCTTTACCTTTAAAGTGGTGATTGGAAGGAAGAAATTTACGATACACTTCAAATATTTTCTTATTGTTTTCAGACTCAACTATACGGTAATTTACTATATTTGGATTCAAACCGGAGTGATGGTCATGTGTCTCTCCAATTCTTTCCTTATTACTATGGGATAGTATTTTTCCATTAAAGTCAGAAACGAGTAGATATTCAATATCCGGTTGTTTAGCTGTTTCTGTTAAAAGCCTTTGGAGTTGGTGGTTATTCCAGAATGTTCCCATCATACCTGTTCTGGTTCCTGCTTCAAAAGACCTTATTAAAGCAGCTCCTTTTTCAAGTAAAAGTTTTTCACTATTCTGTTTCTGGACCCATATGTTTCCCACTGTAATAAACCCAAATATTGGTAACATAACGAGAAATGCACCAATAAGTATCCATGTTGGAATTTTTATGATCGATTCTTTTTTCTTCATATTATTTGATAGAGCAAATAAAGTGCCAGTTCGTTAATTATTTATTAAGAAAGCTATTAGTCGTATGGTTAACATATATCCAAATATTTGAACTATTCCAATATGTATACTTTCTACCCATATGTAACCTATAAACCCATGACAACATGTGTAAAAAGTATACACATTAATTATTTTAAAGTCTATTTATAAAGTCATTAATTCTACTGAAGTGTTATTTTATAAAGGTTTAAGATGCTTTTTCTTATATTGGCACGTGCATTGCTATTATAAATATTCAAGTTTGAATACAATTTCAATTTTTATAATAACTAAAGGGAACCTCTAATAATTAGAATTTTTGATGAAATACAAGGCATTACAAAAAATAACGGACTGATTTTACAACAGTTTTTTTTGGGTAATAACGAAATATTTCGCAAAAAGAGCAGTTATTAGGGTTCCCTTAAAAAGGGAGTTAATAATGAAAACAACACTAAGTAAAGTATTAATAGTAACAGCTATAGTTTTTGTTGGCGCATATGCATATGCAGGTTGGGGAAATGGTCATCATAGAGGATGGGGAAATAGTAACGGCTACCATATGGGTGGAGGCGGAAATTATGAATGTCCTAATTTTGCAGGTGGAAATGGACGTTTAAGTGATGCAGAGTATAACAAACTAAAAACTTTGAAAGAGAATTTTTATAACGATACAAAAGATATCAGAGAAGATCTTAATGAAAAGTCAGCTGCTTTGAGCAAAGAATTTAATGCAGAAAATCCTGATAAGGGAATAATAAAGTCTCTTCAAAAAGAGATCTCAGCACTAAGCGCAAAGTTTGATCAGAAAGCTATTGAATTTAAGCTTGAAGCCAAGAAAATTAACCCGACTATGGGAACTGGAAGAGGTCACAGAGGTAGAGGCCCAGGTAATGGAACCGGTTGTTGGAGATAACAAATAAAGGTTGCCCCTGATATCTATGTGATTATTAGAAAATATTTTCAGGGGTAACCATAAGATATCCCTTGGATCTTGAAAAAGATCTCCCCCAAAGGCAGGATATATTTAATATCCTGCCTTTTCTTTAATCATCTATCTGTTCATAATCCTCATTACCTTCATAATATCTGGACAGATCAAACTCTTTTTCATATGTAATTCCCCATTCCCTTAATTTTAGAAGTGCAGGCATAATTGTTTGACCAAAAGGAGTCAGAGAATACTCAACTTTTGGTGGAACCTGATTATACATTTTTCTCAAAACCATATTATCCTTTTGAAGATCCTTTAGCTGTTGAGTAAGCATTTTTTCTGTGATATTGGGCATCTCTTTTTTCAATTCTCCATATCTGAGTATACCAGCTTTACCAAGATGATATAGGATTATAGATTTCCATTTTCCACCTATTATCAGGAGAGCCAATTCAAAGTAACAGTGATATTTTTTGTCATGCATCTCTTTAATTTTACATTTTTTCATTTTTTTTTCACCTTTTTATAACACTGATTAACATCATTATATACCAATAGGTATGTACCAGACATATTAGTGGGTACTTGATCTTATGTTCGTTAAGTTTATCTTTATCATATCTTTTCTGACAGATCAACGCGCGAGATTTTCTGAAAAGTTATTAAGCTTTTGAAAATAAAAACAAAAACAGGCAACTAATAAAAAAAAGGAAACAAAAATGAATGATATTTTAGAAGTAATTAAAAGCAGAAGAACAATACGTAAATACGAATCAAAGGTATTGGAGGCAGAGATACTTACAAAAGTTTTAGAAGCAGTTCAGTATTCTCAATCATGGGGTAATAGTCAGTGTTGGGAGGTTGTGGTTATGGAGAATCCAGAGATCAGAAAAAAGATACAGGAAACAGTTCCTTCCAAAAATCCAAGCTACAGAGCTATTGTCGAATCATCTGTGCTTATTGCAATATGTGGAAAAAGCAAAACATCTGGTTTTTTCGGCGATGAACAAGGCTCTGCTCTAGGTGACTGGATGATGTACGATCTTGGGATTGCAACTCAAAACCTTTGCAATGAAGCTCATTAGTTGGGGTTAGGAACTTCTGTCGTTGGATGGTTTGATCAAACAAAAGCAAAAAAGATTATTAATGTTCCTGAGGGTTACGAACTGGTATCATTAATTCCCCTCGGATTTCCAGGACATAAAGGGAGCTCACCTGAGAGAAAAGAATTAAATGAATTTGTACATAGAGATACTTTTAGACAATAAAATTTCGAATAAAAAATCACTTTTTTTTATCAAAAAGGGAATAAAATGATGAAAACAAAATATTTATATTTTTCAATAATTATGATCACTTTACTATCAGGTTTTTTTACAATCACACTTGCATCGGAACTTAAAGTTACGGAAAGTTTCAAAGCAAAACCCCTGGTTCCAATAATTAATACCGCTTATCTTTTAGATAACAATCCTTCACTTAAAGCTTTTCTAATGGCAAAGGTTAAAAAGAGTGAAATGATAAAAGGAAAACGTATTGCAATTCTTGCAACAGATGGGGTTGAAGAACTTGAATTAACTTCTTTCCTGAATTACCTAAAAGCAAGAGGCGGTATTGTTGAAGTTATATCTACTAAATATTCTCCCTGGCCTGATCAATATGGAGTACAATATCCTGTTAGTAGAAGAGAGTACATCCAAACTGTCAGATTTATGCATAATGCAGGTTTGATAAAAATTGATCGTTTTATAACTGATGTTAAAGCTTCTGATTATGATGCTGTTATTATCCCAGGTGGGGCCTGGAGTCCTGATTTTCTGAGGAATAATAAAAATGTACTTACTTTTGTACAAGAGATGAATGATACAAAGAAACCTATCGCTTCGATTTGTCATGGTCCATGGGTATTAATTAATGCGAAAGTTGTTAAGGGGCGTAAAATGACAGCATCCTGGAATATTTTTGAAGATCTGAAAAATGCTGGAGCAATTGTTAAAAACAAGGCATTGGTAGTTGACGGCAATATTATGACCAGTCGTTACCCCACTGACCTTGCTCAAATAATCTCTGAAACAGTGCGCCAGATAAAAAAATAAAGTATTTAGGGAACCCATAAAAAAAAAAGGTGCGTTTACCATTGAGGTAACACACCTTTTGAGTTTAAATATGTAAGAACTAATAATAGGGAACCTCTAATAATTAAAATTTTGGATGAAATATAAGGCATTTCAAAAAATAACGAGCCGATTTTATTACAGTTTTTTTTGGAAATAACAAAGTATTTCGCCAAAAGAGAGGTTATTAGAGATTCTCAATAACTGTTATAGACCATAACTCTTAAATATTTTTTTAAGAGTTCCATTTGATTTGATTTTTTTCAATCCTTTATTAAATGCCATAATAATTGATCTGTGACTTGGATTTTTTAGTCCGCACGTAACATGCAAGCCTTTACTGGAGATATATTTTTTCGTGAACTCAATTTTACTCAAAAGTTTAGGTTCTTTTTTTGAAATTTGATTTTTTGCTACTATTTCATCTTCCAAAGTGAGGTCAATTCTTTTAGCAACTAACTTCCTGATATTAAGTATAAGATTATTCACAGGGAAACGTTTGAAGTGTTTAGAATTCATAAATTCATCTCCATAACCATAGCCTCTTATAATGCCAACTTTTTTTCCTTTAAGGCTCTTTAACCCATTATATTCAAAGCCAGCACCTTTTCTTTTGATAAACTTAATCTTATTATATGCATAAGGTTTACTATATAATAAGTAACTCTTACGCTTATCTGTTTTCCATGTATTTGGTAAAATATCAATTTTACCTCTTTTAACCATTTGCTCAGCCCGTGACCATGGAATTATTTTATGTTTTAAAATATATCCCTGTGTTTTGAAAGCTGCTGTAACAACTTCAATTGTAATACCCATTTTGGGATGATCCGGATCAACAAAAGGAGGCCATGGATCTGACGCGGAAGTTACTATTTTGGTTTGTGCTGAACTGATTGTTACTGAGATAAAAAGAATAATTAAAACCAATGTTATTTTTTTCATTTTATATCCTCAACTTTATAGTAAAAAAAACAGAAATCTAAAAAATTCTGGTAACAGCTAAATTTGTGACAGGGCTATTAAAAAAAATAAAGTAATGCTTACTAAGTATTTAACTTATGTTATGATAGACTAATATTCTTTTAAATGTACCATCTTTTATGATCTCTTTTAGACCTTTGTTAAAGGCCTTTAATTTTTTTTGAGCACTTGTTGTATTTTTTGAAATACAAATATATAATTTCAGGTCCTTCAATGGTGGATTTAAAAAATTGATCTTCCCTTTCATTTTAGGATTTCTATTAATAATACTATATCCAACAAATTTATCTGCAATGGCCAAATCTATTCTTTTCATTAACAGTTTCCTGAAATTGGTTTCATCTCCAACGACTGCCTCTTTTCTAATATAGTCTGCATTGTCAAACTCTTTTGTATTCACATAGCCTCGAACTATTCCAATTCTATATGGTTTTAAATCTTCTATCTTTTTATAGGTAATGTTTCTGTACTTTAATTTAAAAAAACCCATGGGACCACTAATAATTTTATCAGTGAAATATGATTTCTCCATTCTCTCTTTTGAGAAATATGCAGGGAAATAACCATCAAAATCACCCTCCTCAGCTTTTACAACTGCTCTTTTCCAGGGTCTGTATAGAAATTCAATTTTATAACCAGCTCTTTTAAAAGCTTCTCTAGTTATATGGGCAAGAAAACCTTCCTCTTTAAGATCTTCTCCTACGTACGGTTCCCAGTTCAATGTTGCTATCCTTATAGTCCCGGATATTGAGATATTGCAACCAAGATAAAAAATAATAGTTAAAATCAATAATAATGGTATTCTTCGCATATTAACCTCTGCTATTGAAAAGGCTATTTGTTGAATATAAATCTGAAATGATATTATATATAATAAAGGATTTGAAATATAAGGTCAACTAATAAAGCAAAGTAATACAATGTATATAGCTGTATTTATTGTTTATTTATGGTCGTGTTACTTTTCATTAGTCAAACGGTCAAAAAATATAATTGTTAGTATTTAAAACATTAGGGAACCTCTTAGGCTTTCATTTATCACTGTATATTTAAGGATGAATGCTTCGCATAACACAGAGTTTTACGAAAAAAGAACTGTAAACTTTATAAAATTAAAGCTTTTTATAAACGAATCCCGTTATTTTTTGTTATGCCTTGTTTTTCATCAAAAATTCTAATTATTAGAGATTCCCATAATCTAATTATTTGAGATTCCCGTTTGTGACACTCTCGTAAAACAGGGACAGTGTAAAGTAAGCGTCTGTTATTCTTTGCCTGTTCTTTCCAGAAGGCTTTAAAAAATTAAAAATCAGGTTTAAACACTTTCATGAAATAATTATGATCAATCATTCCTACTCCCTGGGCAAGAGCATCAAATATATCGCTGTCTTCCCACCCTGATTCCTTTAACTGATTAATATCCTTTTCAGATATGGATTCAGGACTGTCCATAGCTTTTAAAACAAATTTCAACATAAACAAATCATTCTCTTCCAGTAACGATTTTTCAGGATCATTATCCATCTTTGTAAAATCATTTTCGCAAGCCCCCTGCATTATTAGAAGGTTTTTATTGTGTTTACAGCAAAATTCATAATTCAGATTTTTTGATACAAAATACCTTATATGTGCAAGTAATTCGAATGATAGATTTGGATGGTTTGAAAAGTATTTGTTTCTCGTAACCAACATATCAAACATTTTCGGACTTACACTTAATAGTCTGAATGGATTTGGAACTTTAATCCCTCTTTCCAAAAAAAGATCATACCCTTTTTTGATTTCTCCCTCTGCATTTTCAGGTGCTATTGTATTAATAAGTGTCATTGCATACCTCCTTATGTCTTTTGTTTATAGGGAACCTCAAATAAATTTTATTAACAAAAATACATCTGAATATGATATAAGTAAAATCAATTAAATGAATAATAATGATAAGGGATACTTATGACATGATGCATCTTGAAATCAAACACCTAAGAATGATCCGTATGATCGCATTGACAAATAACTTAACACGGGCAGCAGAAAAACTGTTTATCTCCCAACCTGCTCTTTCCCAACAACTGAAAGATATTGAGTCAAAGTTAGGTACTGTACTTTTCACAAGAACCGGTAAAAATATGATCCTGACGCGTGTTGGGAAAAAGCTTTTGAACTATTCTAAAATAATAATTGATCAAATTGAAGAAGCTGAACTTGAGGTCCAAAAGAGTGTTAATGGAGAGGAAGGTGAACTGAAAATAGGTGTACGATGCCTATATTGTTATAAATGGCTTCCTGGAGTTATTAAACTTTTTCAGGATAAATACCCAAATATAGATATATCTATCGGCAACTCTTTTGATCCTGAAAAGGATATTATCTCAAAACTATACGATATTGCTATTGCAACATCTCCTGTTCTGAATAAAAAAATAGCTTCAACTCCCTTGTTTGAAGATGAATTCCTGTGCACCATGTCGGATGAACATCCCCTGAGCAAAAAGAAGTATTTGGATTATAAAGATTTTCATGGGGTTGATATGATCTCAATGGTGGATAAAGCAGGTCCCTCTTTTTACAACTTATTTTTAAAAAGCAAAGGGGTGAAACCAGGAAGGTATATGACGATTACCTATCCTGATGCTGTTGTGGATCTTGTTGAAGCAGGTCTGGGAATAGCAATTTTACCCAAATGGTTTATATCTCCATATACGAAAAAGAAGCAAATTAAAACATGTCACCTGACTTCAAAGAAAACGCTACTTACATGGAAAGCAAGTTTTCTAAATGAGAAATCAACTTCATACCAGAAAGAGTTTATAAAAATTATTACTTCCTATCCGATTATAAATTAAAGCACATCTATCTTTAAACTATCAAAAATTCTAATAATTAAGATTCCCATAAGGTAAATTTATAAAAAGATATCTACTGTAAATTATTAGAGGTTTCCTCAAATTAACTGTATTCACCAATTACTTCTATCACGCCCACGATATTACTATTCAACCCATCAAGATCTTCTGCCGGAATCCACCATTCAATATGATTTTGACCACCAACTTGTTGAATCTTATAGTTATCCATAAACTCTTTCTTTACTTCAAATCTTGTTACATAGCCAACTTTACTGTCCCGGATATTCCACTTCACAGCAATTTCTTTGGCATACTCCTCATTGGTAACAGGGTAGAAAATGGGTTGCTCCTTTAAACGCTCAGGCCATTTTCTATATCCACTTTCTTCTACAAGTTTGAGCTCATTCGGTCCTGTAGGCCTGTATAATGTTATAGTTTTCATGTTCATTTCTTTTAATTTTAACCCGAACTTTTCCAAAAAAGCATTGTGAATGTTCTGATTATTAGTTTTTATAGCAAATACGATTTTCTTAAATCTGTTTTTAAAAGTCTCATTTAGCATAATCTGTTCAAACCATGATTCAGCAATTTCAACAGGATTATTCTTAAATACTCCACAACCCCAGGCACCCAAAATAAGAACATCACTATCATTGTGAGCTGCTACAGCAAGTACATTACCCATGCGATTCAACATTGTTGATTTAATGCTCTTAACTTTATTTCTCTCATTTTTTGCAACTGCTCCTGCATTAACAGCAGGTGCGGTGATAAAAGAGGTCTGAAAATTTTCTATAAGATTATCATCTTCATCTCTGAAAACAGGTGATTCCGGTGTATATATTAAATAATCTGAATACAGTGAAGTTCTGCAATTCCTATTATATTCATAATATTCCATATTCTCTATAAGTGATAAATACAGCCCCGAAGATCTTGCTAAAACCTCCTCCTGTGCCTGGCTACCACCTATAAAGCCACCACCCGGATTTTTTGCTGATGCAAAGTTCAAACAGGTAACATTCTTATAATCTTTTGCAACTCTATGTGCGGCCTCAAGTGTAGACTCATTAGTGACTTCAATTTCAGTTTCATTTATTTCAGTTTTTAAGTCGTTTATTACATCTCTAAAATCATCTGGTTTATAAAGCATTGTGTTCTCAACACTACTTTTCAATATTTCACTAATATCAATTTTCAATTCATTTTTATAATAGAAACCATCTTCAAGTATTTGTAAGGTTTTCTGTGCTATATCTGCTCTTTGCTTTCTGTTCATTTTCTTTTCCTAAAATAATAGTGTTTAATCAACACTATCTATATAGTGTAGTCAATACACTTTGTCAAGTTGTTAAATATAATCATTGTTCATGAAACACTTTATAAATCAAAAAATCTCGCATACATTTCTGTATACAATTATGTTCATGAATTAACGAGCTACCTTGTACAATCATATGAAGCACCAGCTACTGTCAACCTGAATATAGATATTAATCATATTGATCTACCAATCGATACTGCCATTCCATGCGGCCTGATTATTACCGAAATTGTAACAAACTCACTAAAGTATGCATTTCCATCTGTTGCTGACGATTGTAGAGATAATGAGAATAACTTTGAAATTTCACTATCCATGCAGGAAAAAGAGGGGGTTATAATCCTTATAGTTTCAGATAACGGAACCGGACTGCCTGTTGAAATAAATCTGCAGGAACCGGCTTCCCTTGGTCTGAGACTTATAAAACTTATTTCAGAACACCAGCTTCACGCCAATCTGGAAATAGATACAGACAGCGGCATTGCATATACTCTGAAATTCTTAAAAAATATACATAACGAGGACTGAAACCATGCCTGATGAACTTATAATGATTGTTGAAGACGAAGCAATAATTGCAGTAAACATCAAGAATATCATTGAAAAAGCAGGTTACCCTGTTCTTCCCCCCGTATCGACAGGTAAGGCGGCACTTGCTTTAGTCGATTCAAAGTGTCCGGATCTTGTGTTGATGGACATTAATCTTATCGGAAAAATGAATGGAATTGAAACTGCTGAGCAAATAAGAGAAAAAACCGAAATCCCAATCGTATACCTGACTGCTCATTCAGATGACGAACTGATAAAAACAGCCTGGCTAACAGAGCCATATGGTTATTTGATAAAACCGGTCGATTCGAGAGAACTTCTGGTAACAATTAAAATGGCTTTGTACAAAAACAATGTCGACAAAAGACTGAGGGAAAACGAAAAGAAATTAGCTGTATCGAACAAACTTCTGTCAATAATTCTCGAACACACCCCTGTATTAACAGCATTTATGGATAACGAATTCAATTTTATCAAAGTAAATCGTGCGTATGCTGAGGCTGATCTCCATGATGTCGCATTCTTTTCCGGAAAAAACCATTTCGAACTCTACCCTGATGAAGAAAACAAGGCGATATTTAAGCGTGTTGTGGATACAGGTGAACCATTTTTTATAGTGGACAAACCTTTCGACTATCCTGATAACCCTGAGCGCGGAACAACATACTGGGACTGGAGCCTGGTACCTGTAAAGGATAATACAGGTAATATGAACGGACTCGTATTAACCCTTGCAGATGTGACCCAACGTAAACTGATGGAAGAGGAAAAGAAAAAGTTTGAAAAACAAAGCTGGCAGATCAAAAAGTCAGAAAGTCTGGGACGAATGGCCGGTGCTATAGCTCATAACTTTAATAATCAGCTTGGTGTTGTAATTGGTAATCTGGAAATGGTTATGGATGATTTACCATCTGAAATACCGGAACGTGAAAAAATAGGAGAAGCCTATTGTGCTGCAAATCTATCTGCTGACATCAGTCGTCTGATGCTGGCCTACTTAGGGCAAACTGCGGTGAGCAAAAAGCCGGTTAACCTTTCTGATATCTGCCGACTCAATTTACCTTTGATGCAGGAAATTATTACCGAAAAGATATTACTTGAAACTGAATTAATGGATTTTGGCCCGACCATTTTTTCAACCTCCGACCAGATAAAACAGACCCTAACGCACATGGTCACCAATGCAGCAGAAGCCATTGGAGATAGAAGCGGCAATATTGCCATAAGAACAAAACTTTTATCGAAAACTGACATACCTGAAGATAATATTGTTCCTCCTGACTGGCAACCGGGCAAAGACAAATACGCATGCCTTGAAGTAACAGATTCCGGGTGCGGTATAGATAACGAGAATTTAGAAAATATTTTTGATCCTTTTTTCACCACGAAATTTTCCGGGCGGGGACTTGGGCTTGCGGTGGTTTTTGGTATGGCGAGGCAAATAAACGGGGCCCTTAACGTAGAAAGCAGAATAGGAGCTGGAACCACCTTCAAGGTTTTTTTTCCTGTTGCGGAAAACACTGTTTCAGAAATTTCACAAAACACCCGTTCTTTCGGAAACATAAGAAAGGGAAATACACTCCTGTTTATTGATGATGAAGCTATGATACGAAATATGGCCAGTAAAATGATTAGTCGGCTTGGATATTCAGTTCTTGAAGCAATGAACGGGGAAGAGGCAATAGAGCTTTTCATAAAGCACCAGAATGAAATTAACTGCGTCATTACAGATCTGACTATGCCCAATATGGATGGGTGGCAAATAATTAATGCCCTCTGTAGTATTGCCCCTGATATTCCAATTATTATGTCCAGCGGCTACGATGAAGCTGAGGTGATGAAAGATGCACAGTTATACGACCCAATAGCTTTTCTTCATAAACCGTATGTATTATCCGATCTGAAAGCGGCACTCGATTTGGCAATAAATAAATCTTAGGCCAGTATAGAAAACATGACAAACTATATATGGGCTTGACAGACAACATACATCGGAACTGATTTGGGACGTCCGTGACATAGATTCTAATAGTCTTTTCATCCAAGCCAATGTTACTTACAAAATACCCTCGCGCCCAAAAGGGTTTTATTACAGTTTTTTTTGGAAAAAACGCAGTATTTCGTCAAAAGATCAGTTATTAGAGATTCCCCAATGAAAGACCTTCTTTTTACTGTTTTCTAAGTTTATGACCTGATTAAAGGCTAAAGATTTATTCTTTTCCTGATTCTTCCTTTTTCTTTTTTACCTTATCAAGATACATATTTTCATCAGCCAACGAAATCAATTTGTCAGGTTCAATAGTTTGGCTGTGATCAAATTGTGTAAATCCAAAACTAAAATCAACGGGAATTCCTTGAATTTTTGTACTCTTAAGCTCTTTATTTAGTCTTTTGACCAAATTATCTGCTTTTTCCATAGTAGTATTTAAAAAAAGGAGCATAAATTCATCTCCACCCATTCGAAACAGATAATCATACACTCGAATATTGTTTTTCAGAGCTTCAACAACAGTCGTTATAAGCAGATCCCCTGACGAATGACCGAAAGTATCATTGATCTTTTTGAGATTATCAATATCAATATAGCAGAGTATAAAATCCTGTTTTTCTCTTACTGCAATGTTTATTTGCTTTTCTAAAACCTGAAAAGCAAATCTTCGGTTATAAACACCAGTCATCTCATCTGTTATCGACATGTTTGCTAATTTATCCATTGTCCTTTTCAACCTTATATGCACTTTAACCCTGGCGACGACTTCCTCTTTAAAGATGGGTTTAGTAATATAATCAACTCCTCCGGCCTGAAATGCTTTAATAAGATAGTCTGTTTCTGTTAATGCGGTGATAAATATTATTGGAATTTCTCTATATATCTCAATCTCTTTTATTTTTTTGCAGGTTTGAATCCCATCCATTCCAGGCATCATAATATCAAGAAGGATTAAATCCGGTTTGTTATCATTCAAATATTTAAGAGTTTCTTCACCACTTCTTGAAAAAGCTGTTCTATAGTTCTCATTTTTTAAAAGAGATCCAACAACTTTGAGATTATGAGTGTTATCATCTACAATTAGAATTAATGCATTTCTATCCATTTTTAGTTACCTCTTAACTTTCGGGAAGAACCTTCAATTATGTGTTCTTTAGGGAAACCAATTTTAACAATTGCCCCCTTGTTTCGTCCAGGGCTGTTTATTTCAAAGACACCCTTTCTTTTTTCAACAAAATCTTTACAATAATACAACCCAAAACCGGAGGAATTACTATTTGACTCTCCAAATTTAACAATTTTATTAATTTGTTCCGGTTCAATACCAATCCCATTATCTGCGATTGTAAAAAATAGAAAATCATTTTCCATGAATGAATTAATTTTTAACCTTCTATTTTCAGCTAAATTTGAAACTGCTTCAAAACTGTTTTTAATTAGATTAATAATGACCTGCATTATTCTACCCTTGTCTATAATCAGCCTTGGTAATTTATCATCCAGTTCAATATCTATAATTACTCCCTTTTTTTCTGCTGTAACAAGTTGCATATTAGCCGCATCTTTAATTATCAAATTAAGATCTTCATAGGTTTCATATCCTCTTGTTGAGTATTCTCCCTGAAAAGTTAATATTTCAGATATATGAGCAATTGTTTTGTTCATTTTTTTAAAAATTGTTTCTCTTTTTTTATGTTCTTCAGAAAGTGCATTTATAAGTTCACCAAGATATGAAAAAACCTCTACCCCTCTTTTATTATCATTAATATAGGAGGTGATGTCACCACGATTCTTTTGGAGATCTTCATAACAGGAATTTATGTAATTAATAGTTTCTCCGGCTTCGTTATTAAGTATATTATCAATATCAATTTTAACTGGTGTTATGGCATTTCCAATATTATGAAGAACCATAGCTGCAACCTGTGCACTTCCCGAATCAATAGCTCTGTTTATAAGTTCATTTCTGGTTCTTTCAATCTCCCTTGATTTCTCTTCACTTATAAGAGCTTTTTTTAGTTTAAGATGAGTATTTACACGTGATTTAAATATAGCGGGTTTAAATGGTTTGCTTATATAATCTACTGCCCCGAGATCCAGTCCCTTGGATTCACTTTCATCATCATCAACTGCTGTAACAAAAATTATTGGTATTTCGCGTGTTTCAATCCGGTCTTTGAGCTTCCTACAAACTTCATAGCCATCAATGTTAGGCATCATGACATCAAGTAGAATAAGATCAACTAATTTTTTGTCCAGAAAAGCAAGTGCCTGTTCACCACTTTGAGCAAAAACAAACTTATAACCTATCTCTTTAATAATACTACCCATAATTTTAAGATTATTGGGATTATCATCCACAATTAATACTACTAAATCTTCATTTTTCATTGTGGTCTCCATTCATTTGCAGGATTGAACCGGATAACTCCTTAAAATAATATATTGATTCATATATCTTTTCTATATCAAGATTGTTAATATCCTTTAGTAAATTTTCAGAATACTCTTTTAAAAAAACAGATGAATGCAACTCAGAAAGGTCAAAGATTTTCTTAGCAAATTTATCTACTGTATCAATCTCTATTGCACCTTTTAATTCCTCAGATTCAGGAATTAAATCATTTTTAAGAATTGAACATAATTCCGAAAGATTTTTGATATCAATATTTACCACGGATTCTATATTTTCCTGAGTTTTTGATCTGTTTTTATTCTTCTTTAAAGCAAGAAAATGAGATATTTCTTTTAAAAGGTCAATAATTATGACTGGTTTAAAAAGATACCCATCACAACCAAACTCCTTACTATAATTGTTTTTAACATCAAGTGAAGCAGTAACTGCAATAACAGGTATTTCACAGGTATCCTTGTTTTTTTTAAGTCGTTTGGTTGCTTCATACCCATCCATTACCGGCATTCTGATATCCATTAAAATGAGATCCGGTTTATGTTCCTCTGTTAATGAAAGAACTTCTTTTCCATTCTTTGCTTCTATTATGATCAGGTTTGTTTTCTTAAGTGCCTCTTTTATAAGAAATCGGTTTGATTTATTATCATCAGCAACAATAACTTTAGCTGATTTAAATTTGTAACTATAATAATCAGATATTTCTCTGGGTTCAGTTTTAAAATCCCCGGTGGCCAAAGTTTTAACTGATCTCAATGTTATTTCAAATGTACTTCCTTTTCCTTCTTCACTCACTAAGCTTATTTTTCCATTCATTAATTCAGAAAGGCGTTTGCTTATTGTAAGTCCCAACCCTGTTCCACCATAAGCTCTGGTTATTTCACCATCCTGCTGTTGAAATGATTCAAAAATAAGCTTCTGCTTATCCTCAGGTACTCCAATCCCAGTGTCTTCCACATAAATAACAAGGTCAGCTTTGTCAGATGTTCTGTTTATTGTTTTGGCTGAAAGTTTAATATATCCACTATTTGTAAATTTTGTTGCATTGCCTACCAGATTAACAAGTATTTGCTTCACCCGGACTTCATCAAGCATCATGTTTTCAATTTCATTTTCAAAATCTATAAAGAAGTTAAGTTTCTTTTCCTCTATTTTTAATTTAAAAAGTTGTCTGACTTCTTTAAAAATAAAATTCAGATTTGAGGGATAATATTGTATTTCAAATCTTCCTGCTTCTATTTTTGAAAGGTCCAGAATATCATTAATCAAATTAAGAAGACTTTTCCCTGCTGTTTGAACAGATTCAAGGTAACTCATTTTAATCTTATCTTTTTCCATGTTGTATAAAAGATCACTGAAACCTATGACTGAATTCAAGGGAGTTCGTATTTCATGACTCATATTTGCAAGAAATTCGCTTTTAGCACGATTTGCTGATTCAGCATCTTCCTTTGCGAGCTTCATATCTTCTTCAGCTTTTTTAAGATCAAGTATTTTACTTTTTAAATTTTTATTAACATAGGAGAGCTCATTTGTTCTTTCTCTTACCTGCTCTTCCAGATATTCCCGACTCTCTCTTAAAGATACTTCACGCTTATCCAGTTCATTTGCAAGTATTTCCAATTCATCTCCGGTTCCAACAGGACTATATATCTGATCTTTATTATCAGCCGACATAGAAATTTTTTGAACCATTTCCAGAATAGGATTAGCAAGACTATTACCTAATTTTACAGAGATAAAAAAAGCAATAGCAAGAAAAAAAATACCTACCAGTAGAAGTTTAAATACAATTATTATTACTAAATCTATATATTTTGTTTCAAGTGCACCAATCTCGATTTTCATTTTAAGGTGTTTTAGATTTATCAGTTTACTTTCCGGTAGATGGTTTATCTCAAAATAATCCTCTTTATCATAATAGTTATGGGAAACAAGAAGAGTTTTATCCGAATAAAGTTTGTAATAGTCTGTTTTCTCATGGGTAAAATATTGCGATATAATGTCTTCTGTATCAATCTCGGCAATAATTGCACCAATCGGAGTTTGGTAATGCATTATCGGTTCAATGATCACAAAATTATGTGTGTTTTTCTGTATTGTTATCATACTGTGACCCGTTTCAAGGGTTGGCCTTAAATACAATATTTTACGATAATCAGGAGGGTTTTTCAGATTTGAATATATGATTACTCCTGAATAATCAACAACTGTCAGTGAATGAATACTTTGCATTTTACTGAAATCGTCAACCATTCTTTTCAGATAAAGGTCTCTCTCCTTAGGATGAACAATACTATTTATTATGAAATGATTTTTACTGAAGTTATTAACAATTTCAACAAAATGAGTAACTCTTTGTTCCATAGCATTAAAGACATGATCAGCTCTTAAATACAGGGAATTATTTAGTTCCATTTTTATTCCATTAATATTTAAAACTGCAACTATTAAAATTATCATAGCCAGCATTACCGTAGCGCCACTCAGAAAATATCCGACGATACGTCTTCTCAACTTTCTTCGTGGTAATAATATGCGCTGTTTATACGACTTTTGTACCATACTACTCTCCTACAGGAATAATGTATCCTTTTTCATTAAACCTTGCCAGAAAGAATGAAGATACATCAAGTGCATCATGATTTGATTTGGTAAAAGGCGGAGCATAGGTTTTAACAACTCCTTCATATTTTTTTATCTTTTCAAAAGAGTTTCTGATTAAAGTTCTATCCAGTTTTTTTGTTTTTTTTATAGCAATAGCCAATAGATGCACTAAATCGTATGCATGTGCTGTTCCAACTGGTGCGACAATTTTTCCGGGATGATCAATATTATATTTTATATAATATTTCCTGATAAGCTCTTTTGTTTTCCTGTTCTTAGGATTCAGAAATGAAAATGATTGAAGAAATTTAAGAGAAACATGTTCTAATTCGTTTTGTACTTCTTTCCAGAAATTGCCCCCGGTAATCCCCCAGTGAGAGATTATCGGGATTTGTGTAGCACGTTTAGCCATTCCTTTGATAATTTTTATTCCTTCATAATTTCCAGCAACAATTATTATTACTTCAGCACCTGCTTTTTCAATCCTGTTTAACTTTTCTGTCATATTACTCTCACCCCAGTTAAACCATTCTATCGTAACTGGTTTTAGTTTTCTTTTTGCAAGAGATTCTGTAATTGCTTTATGATTACTTCTTCCCCAACCATCATTTACAAGTAATAATGCAATTTTTTTATGCTTTTTCAGAGCTTGTTTAACAAGAAAAGGTCCGGCATATTCATCTCTAACAGAAACCCGAAATACATAATTGGGTTTATAACCATTTGATACAATACCTGTTGCTGCTGCCCAGGGATCTAAAAAAATAATTTTTTCTTTATGTATAATTGGTAGCTCTGCAAGTGCGACAGGGCTATAAATACCGCATACAACAGCTGCGAGATTCTTTTTTTTACTAAATAATTTCATGTTATTTATACCACGAACATTAATTCCTGAATTATCCATGGCAATTAGTTTGAGTTTTTTTCCCAGAACGCCCCCACTTTTATTTATGTCTTCAATAGCTATTTCCATTCCGCGCTTAATCGAAAGCCCTGATAAAGATGATGATGATCTTAAATCAGCATTAAGACCCACGATGATTTGATTATCCCGCTCTTTTTCTTTCTCAGACAGAAATGTGTACGTTTTATCCAGAATATCACCCCCAACTTCCCTGAATTTTGTAAACGCACTTTTTGATATTTTTTTAAATTCTTTCTGTTCTCTTAAAGTTAGTTTATGTATATTTGTTCCATAATCAATAATTGTTTTCAGGTATTTTACTTCCCTTTCAGCAACCTCTTTCCTTTGAAAAGTTGCCAGCTCAACAGCTGTGGAAAATAAAATCTCCCTGATATCAGAGGGTAATGATTCGAATACTTTCCTGCTGAAAACAAAAGCCTGGGCAAAATAAGCATGATTACTTATAATAAGGTGCGACTGAATTTGATAGAACTTCAGATTTACAATAGAAGACAGAGGGGTTTCCTCTGCAACAACAATTCCGTCTTTAAGAGCCTGATATGTTTTATGCAGATCTATAGGTATAGGATTTGCACCAAAAGCTTTGAACTGATCCATGATAACTTTACTTTTCATAACTCTCACATTCAAACCCTGAAAGTCTGAAGGACTGTGTATTTCCTTATTTGCAGTGAACTGTTTAAAACCTGACTCCCAGAAACTGGCACCGATAAGCCCATGAGGTTTAAGCTTTTCTAATAAAATCTTTCCTATTTCACCATCAAGCAAATCGTATAACTCTTCTCTTGAGGAACAAAGGTATGGTAGATCCAGTAGCTGGAGTTCTGAAATAAGGGTAGTCATTTTAGCGGTGGGAGGGAGGAGGATATCAAGCTCACCTCTTCGCGCCATTTCTATCATCTCCTGATCTGTTCCAAGCTGTTGATCAGGAAATATTTTTACTTCAACCTTTCCTTTGGTCTTATATTTTACAACCTCTGCAAATCTAACTGCTGACTGATGTTGAGCACTATTTACAGGCATATTGTGCCCAAACCTTAATATATAGGAATCACTTTTCGTGACTTTCTCTTCGTTATATTCTTCACTGTTCTTTTCAGAAAAGAAGAGAGTAGCGGATGTTATTAGAAAAAGTATTAAACAGAATACAGCAATATTTTTTTTACTCATATTCTCCTCCACGGGAAATATTTTTGCAGAAAAAAGTAATAAAGAATCTTTTAATTAATGGGAACCTCTAATAATTAGAATTTTTGATGAAAAATAGCGTTTATAAAAGCTTTTAGTTTTATAAAATCTCTGTATAACAAAAAACAACGGGTTGATTTTACTACAGTTTTATTTTTGTTATAACGCTGTGTTTCGTAAAAAGAGCAGTTATTAGAGATTCCCTAATAATAATTAGGATGTGCAATTAACATGCCGTATTTATTATATGTATTTTATTTTATAACTGCAAATATAATATTTTGTATTTTAATACAGATTGGCCCCGCAATTGCAAAATAAACATAATCAAAGTCATAAGATTATCGCAAAATAAGGAGTTAATAATGATTACAAAAAAATTGATTAGTTTATCACCACTATCACAATTTCTATTAAAAATCAGATTCATAAGAATTAAATATACATGGTTTATTACAAATAACAGTTACCGTATATTAAAGAGAATACTTGATATAACGGTATCCTTTATAATGTTAATTATTTTGATTCCTCTTTTTATAATAGTTTCATTATGCATTATTAAAATTGATAAAGGTCCTGTTTTGTTCTGGCAGAAAAGGGTTGGAAAGTGGGGAAAGCCCTTTATGTTACCTAAGTTCAGATCAATGTATGTTGGAGCAGATGATAAGAAGAAATCAATTCTAAAGAAAAACAATCATAACGATAGTATTACTTTCAAAATGAGAAATGATCCAAGAATCACACCTGTTGGAAAATTAATCAGAAAGCTAAGTATTGATGAACTTCCTCAATTATGGAACGTGTTAAAAGGTGAGATGTCTCTGGTAGGTCCCAGACCAGCAACAATAGAAGAGGTAAGTCAATATAGTTTAAACGATAGAAGAAGACTTGATATTACCCCAGGTATTACATGTATATGGCAGGTCTCAGGAAGGGGAGATATTCCGTTTAAAAAACAACTTAAACTTGATGTTAATTATATAGAAACCTGCAATTTCTTAATAGATTTAAAAATACTTTTTCTAACAATTCCAGCAGTAATTTCAGGTAAAGGGGCATATTAGTATGAACACTATTATAATTATTAATCAAAACTCCAATTGTTTAAAAAATTTCTTTGGCAGACCATTTCTTGAACATGTCATTGAAGCGCTTATCGAAAGATATATTAATGAAATACATCTCTTTTACTATGAACATCCTGATAAAGTATTGACTATAGCAGGTAATGGAGAAAAATGGGGGAGTACAATCAATCACCATCATATTGAAAATCAGAATTTATCAGAGTTTATTAAATTGAACATTAACACTAAAGAGATGACTCTGATGGTTAACCCTGATTACATTGTTAAGCCGGATTATAAGCATGTTAATTTCCAGAAAGGTTTTAATACTCTTTTCTTTTATAAAAATTATGATTGGTTGAGCAAAAGCTATACCGGGTGGGGTTTGTTCACACCTGATCTGTTCCAAAAACTTATTTTTAATGATCTGGATGATTTAAATAACAAACTTTGTTACAGGGATAACATAACAGAAGTAGTAACTGACTTGTTATCGATAGTTTCTTATAAAGACTGGCTGGACTCAGCTAATAAAATTTTAAGAAATAAGTCCGGTATAATTTTGAAATGCAGGGAAACTGAAAACGGTATTTTTAAAGGTAGAAATGTATCAATAGGAAAAAAATCCATAATTAATGCCCCTGTTTATTTAGGTGACAACACCGTAATAGGAAGCGGTACTGTGATCGGACCTTTTGCCTCTATTGGAAAAAATTGCAGAATAGATGATAACACCATCATTAAAAATTCTTTGATCGAAAGTAATTCGTACATCGGCAGGTCTTTAAATATTCAGGATTCAGTGATTGATGACAACAGAATTGTGAACACAGAATTAGCAAGTGAAGTTGAAATTAAGGACGAGTTTTACATCTCTAACTTTCTTTATGAATCAGATGAGTACCAGAAAGAGTAAAAAATGGATAAAATAATTTTGTTACCTTTTATAATATCAACTATATCGCTTTTAAACAGATCAGGGAGTCAAACCTTTATTCTTGTTTTCATCCCGACTCTTACTTTTCTACCTGTGTATTTTGATACTGAAATTATAAGTGGAACCCCTGAAATTTTTTTCTGGTCATCAGCTCTTATTCCTATCCTTATTTCATGGGCTATAAGTAATTTTAAAGGTTACACATACAATCATATGGATTTAATTATTTTTTTGTATATTTTAGTTATTTTTTTCGGACAATGGGATAACAGCAATTACAAGAAAGCTCAGAAACTCATGTTCAACAATCTATTAGCGGTTCTCTTCCCATACCTTCTTACAAGAATATACTGTAGAGACAGGATGATGTTAATTAAAATGATAAAAATAATAACTTATTCAGGTGCAATTATAGCAATTTTCAATTTGATTGAGTTTCGTATGTTTACAAATTATTTTGACAGGATTCTTCGCAATATCTGGCCGTCGTATGTTATGTGGGATCTTGGAATGGTTATGAGCAGGTGGGGATTTAAAAGAGCCTTTGGTCCATTCTCACACCCTATTGTTTCAGGATATATATACGCATTTATTACTCCTCTTGCCATCTGGTGTTATAGTCAGAATTTTTTTAAAAATCTCAGATTAGGTAAAATTGTCCTTTTTCTTAATTTTTCAGGTATAATTACTTCTCTGTCCAGAGCACCAATGATAGGCTTTTTTATTGGTTTGATTATAATTTACTATGGATGGTCAAAAAATAAAGCAGCCATATCTGCTATTTTAGTTATTATTATTACAATAGCTCTTATCATCAGTACTCCTGTTGCCATAAAGTATGCTTCGGTAACAAGAGCCACAGCGATAGATACTGAACAACGAAATGTAGCGTACAGAAAAGAGATGTGGCAGGCTTATACTGAAGTCGTTCTTGAAAAACCCTTCCTTGGCTGGGGCCGGTTTTCAGTCCCTTCTGTAAGAGGTATCAAATCGATAGATTCTGAATATCTTGGAATAGCACTTTCATCAGGAGTTTTAGCTCTCGCATTGTACCTTCTTTTTCTTTCAGGAACATTAAAAACTCTTTTCAATTCAATTCATAAAAAAGACCATGATGACAAATGGGCCAGGCTGTCATGGTGCATAGCTGCTGGATGGATCAGTGCAATATTCTCCCAGGCAACTGTATATTCAGGTGCTCAATCGGTTCAATATCTTTTTATAATCGGAGGAATGTGTCAGGCTCTGGATTTTAACAAAAATAAAATAGAAAAATCAAATAAAAATTCAATTTCTGACAGATGTGTCCTCGAATTTGCAAGGGTATTATAAAAAGGAGTAAAATAATGAAACTATTACTAAAATATTCAATTATATCCCTCATTATAATATGCACTGCCTGCACCCCTGATATTAAGGACTATGGTAAAAGTGACAAGTTCAATATAGATTCATCAGCAACAAAAATACCATTTGCAACACCGGAAGTAATAAGATTGCATGAATCAAATCTTAAAAGAGAATATAAAATTGGCCCTGGTGACAGAATTAATATCCAGGTGTGGAACAGAAGTAAACTATCAGGAGAACATACTGTTGGTCCCTTTGGTGTCATTACGCTTCCAATGTTGGGTGAATTTAAAATTGGAGGCATGAACAGAAGTTATAGTGCGAATCTTATAAGTAAGGATTTTGGAAAATATTATAATGATCCGGTTGTAACTGTTAAAATTCTGAAATATCTTAACAATAAAGTATATGTCTTAGGCAGAGTTTCAAATCCCGGAGTAATACACTTTAGTGGGGGAGGAACACTTCTTGAAGCTCTTTCGATGGCTGGAGGACTTCCAACCCGTGACAAAACCATATTCCTGTCTAAGTGTTATATTGTTCGGGGTAACAATCAGATTATATGGATAAATCTTTTACAACTTCTTCAAAAAGCAAACATTAAGCTTAATATCAGACTTGCAAATAATGACATTATATATATCCCTGCTTCTATGGATGCAGCAGTATTTGTTATGGGAGATGTAAAAAATCCAGGATCTTACCAGATTCAAACCTCTGGTTTGTCAGTTCTTGATGCAATTAACCTTGCAGGGGGTCCAACAGAAGATGCAAATGTTAACGAAATAAGACTTGTAAGAGATATGAAAGAGAAAGATGGAGTAAGGGTTATTAATCTTGAAAATATGACCGCAAAAGGAGATTTCTCCAAAAATTATCGCCTGAAAGATAATGATATTATATTTATTCCCAAAAGAGGTGCTGCTAAATTTAATTACTTCTTAAGACAGATAGATCCATTTTTAAGAACTTTTATAACAGGTTTACTCATTAATGATGCTGTAAAATAAACAGGAAAGACTATGGCTACTGAATCAGATAAAAACATAAGGCGGAATATACCACCTAAAAAGATTGATCCTTTAAACAGCTTGCGGAACCATATCAAAATAGTTGTAGTAATAGTGTTTATAATTAATTTTGCTGGTGGGATTAGTGTTTTTTTTAAAGTTAAGCCTCTCTATACTTCAAATGCTGTAATTAAGATAGAGCCTGTTGTACCTAAAATTTTGTATGGAAAAGAAGATGCCTCAATTACGCCTTATTATGATGATTATGTTCGAACACAGATAAATATTGTTAAAAGTTATAAAGTACTTAATAAAGCAATTCAAAACTACAAAAAAAAGGGATATTTATTTAATCTGCCAAACGAAAATCCGGATCAGGCAGTTGAGCGCCTTGCAGTTCGACTTAATATTTCACAAATAAGAGATACACAGCTTTTCTCTTTAAAGATGATAAGCAGAAGAAAAGAGGGTTTATCTGAAATTATCAACTCTGTAGCCGATTCATATCTTGATCAAATTCGTAATGATCAATTAAACAAAGACTCTTCAAGGCTTAATTTTTTAAGGAAAAGAAAAAAGGAACTTGAAGATAAACTCTCTAAAAATTACAGTATTCTTAAAAATATCTCTTCAGAAAACGCTATTGGATTAACAGATAAAAAAAATATATATGTATATCTACAGGCAATTGTTGACTTAACCCAACAGGTTGTAAAGGCAACAAGCAGAAGAATTGAAGCTGAAACAACTCTGGGTGAATTAAAAAAACAGCTAAATCTCCTGAAAAAACTGGATATTTCTGCAGATGTCGATGATTGGGTGGAAAAAGACTGGTCAATACGTGACAACAGAATCCAGCTTTCAAGAAAACTTCAGGATTTAAGGCTCATTTTATCAGGTGTGAAAACTAATCATCCTGACAGGAAAGAGTATGAAGAAAATCTTAAAAAGCTATATGAAGTTCAGAACAGTCAAATTGAAAGGGCTGAAAAAGTTGCTGAAAGAGTAATTCGTGGAAAGCTTATTTCAGATCAGAGAAAAAAAATACTTAACCTGAAAACTGAATATGAAGCAGCATTAAGCACTGAAAAAGAGTTAAAGAAAGAGCTGAAAAATGCAGAGATAAAAGCTTCCATGGTTAATACTAAAATGATGGAGGCGTCTACTCTTCTGAAAGATATACAGAGACTCCAGGACTCTTTAATCAGAATAGATGGAAGAATTGATCAGATTGAGGTTGAATCCAGATCTTCCGGTAGAATAACTTTACTAACTAAAGCAAGAGTCCCGGATACGCCATCAACTGGTAAAAGAGCTAAGATGCTGGTAATTGTTATACTTGCAAGTTTGGTTTCCGGACTTTCCTTTGCAATCTATAAAGATAAAACAGATATAAAAATCCACACACCCCATGATATTTACAGGGTTTTAGGTTTTCCTGCAACAGGCTATGTTATGGATGCAAATGAAGATAAAGAATCATTTGAAGATTTGACAAAAGCTGTAATAAAGCAATCTGCTTCACAATATTCCGAACAGATCAGAGAAATTTCCTTTAATTATGCACTGGAGCATGAGGACAACAATTCTCAAATATTTACCTGTATTTCTATGGGTGAAAAACAAGGCACTACTACTTTTGTAACAAATACACTGTCTGCTCTTGATGTTGAAAAACACAAAAGAATTCTTGTGGACATGAATATCTATAATCCATTCAAAGTTCCAGATATAAATATTGAAGGAAAGGGCATTTGTGGTGTTCTTAAAGGTGAGATATCACTTAATGAAGCAATTATCAAAGATAGTGACTATCCTTTTCATATACTTCCGTATGGAGTTACTGAAAACAGTCAAAATCATTTTATGGGGAAAGGAATCACTGGCTTAATTGATAAGTTAAAGAAAGATTATGATTATATTGTAATTGATTCTCCCCCGCTTATTCTTGGTTCCGAGGTAAAATTCCTTTCCAAAATCTCTGATGTTGCGGTTCTTTTAGTAAATGCCGGTATTGTTAATGAACACGAGCTTTCAAGAGTGGTAAATACAATTGACAGATTAAAAACCAAAGTAATTTCAGTGGTTCTTAACAGGGTAAGATTTAAGAGAGGCAGATATTTTAAGGATAATATGAACAAATATTACGACCTTGTAAACAAAAGAAAAGAGGTTATTGAATGAATTTTATAAAAAAAATCCATAAAAAATATTTTATAAAAAGTGGTTTTGAATATGCTGCTTATCTCAAAAAAAAAATGATCTTAAAAAAGCAGGGGGAAAACTGCTTCATATCAAAAGGAGCAGACATTTCAGATCCATACCTCACATCTATTGGCGATAATGTATGGATAACAGATGGATGCAAACTCCTGTGCCATGATGCATCTGTAATAATGCTTAATATGAGAGATGGCTCCCATTTTGATAAAGTTAATATCATTTCAATAGGAAATAACTCATTTTTGGGAAATAACACAATCGTTCTACCCGGTGTATCCATAGGAAATTCTACAATAATCGGAGCTGGTTCGGTAATCAATAAAAATATCGGGAACAATAGCATTTGGGCCGGAAATCCTGCAAAGTTTATTTGCACTCTTGACGAATACATTGAAAAGACAGAACAGATAAATAAATCATATCCATGGAAAGAAATTTTAACGAAAAGATCTCATAAGTTTGATCCTAAGCACAATATTTCCATTGAAAAAAAATTAAGAACAGAAAGGGATAGGTATTTTTACAAATGAAAAAATCATACAAAATAGCATTTATCACATCATTTGACCCTGAAGATAGAAGAGCCTGGTCTGGTTCTATTCACTATATTGCTGAGTCTTTAAAAAAACATGTGGGAGAGATCGAAAATCTTGGACCTGTTCCGATTCCATTCGAAAGAATCAAAATGATGGTTTCTAAAAATATAAGAAGAATAACAGGAAAAATATCATATCCGGATAGATCTGTCGCAGCCTCTATGCATTATGCCAGAATTTTTGAAAGAAAACTTGAAAGAAAAAAATATGACTTTATTGTTGCTCCGGCTGCCAGTGTTGAGATAGCAAATATTGAGACCAGAGTTCCAATTGTCTATATCTCAGATGCAACCTTTAATATTGTTAAAAATGATTATTCAATTTTTTCAACTCTATCAGAAAAAACACTTGAAGATCAGGAACGGCTTGAAAGACAATCGATAGAAAAATCTTCATTATGTGTTTACCCCTCTAAATGGGCTGCAAATTCTGCAATAGAAGACTATAAAGCTGATAAAAATAAAGTTAAGGTAATTCAATTCGGTGCTAATCTGGATTCAGTACCTGAAAAAGAGTTGGTAACAAATAAAAAGATTGATGATAAAATCAGAATGCTTTTTCTTGCTAAAGAGTGGGATAGAAAAGGAGGGCAAACTGCATTTGACACATTATTAGCACTCGAATCCATTGGTATAGAAGCAGAGCTGACAATTTTAGGTGTAACGCCACCAAAACATATAAAACACAGAAATTTAAAAGTGATTCACTATCTTAATAAAAACATTCAAAATGAGAGAACTAAATTTAATGAGATACTTCTTAAATCTCATTTACTTCTTTTACCAACAAAAACAGAGTGTTTTGGACTTGTTTTTTGTGAAGCCAATGCTTACGGTTTACCCGTGTTTACAAGGGGTGTGGGAGGTATTTCATCAATTGTAAAAAATGGAATTAATGGTTTTTTGCATGGAAAAAATGAAAGTGGAACAGAATTTGCAAAATCTATATTTAACGCAACCAGAGATAAGCTTATCTATTCAAATTTGAATAAAAATTCAAGGAAGCGTTTTGAAGAGAAATTAAACTGGGATTTTTTTGGAAAAGAACTTAAAAGAAATCTTGATAAATTAACATATGGAGAGACATAAAATGAAATATAAAATAGGAATAGTAGGAGTTGGCTTTGTTGGTAGTGCAATTGCACATGGATTTGCACAGTTTGCTGATATCAAAATGTATGATAAATACAATGATTCTTATAACTCTCTTTATGAAGTAGTAAATGAGTCGGATATCATTTTTGTTTCAGTTCCAACCCCTATGCAGGAAGATGGAACCCAGGACTTGTCTAATCTGGATGATGCAATTGAAAACATTGTTATAACGGCATATAAACCTAAAATTATTATTATAAAATCAACGGTGCTACCCGGAACAACAAAAAACTATGCATACAAATACGCAGATCACGACTTTGTCTTCAGTCCTGAATTTCTAACTGAAAGAACAGCAAAAATCGATTTTATAAATCCAACAAGTATTATTCTGGGAGGAATTCACAAGCATTCAGATTCCTTAAAGCTTGTCAGGAATCTTTTCCAGGAAAGATTCTCCGGTGCTAATGTTTTTGTAACCTGCAGTGATGCAGCAGAATTGGTTAAATATATTCTGAACTCATTTTTTGCAGTTAAAATCTCTTTCTTCAATGAAATTTATGATATGGCGAAATTTATGGGTGTTGATTACGATGAAGTTAAAGCTATGGTACTCGCTGATTCCAGAATCGCAGACAGTCATTGTGATGTTCCCGGACACGATGGGGATAGAGGATTTGGAGGAAAGTGTTTTCCAAAGGATGTTAATGCCCTCGTAACCTGGGCCGAGGATCAGGGACTTCATGCTGATATAGTTAAAATTACAGGTTTTGTTAATGAAAGAATAAGGAAGTCAAAAGACTGGTTAAAAATTAAAGGTGCAACTTCTGTTAATAACTACCATTAGGAATGGTTCTAAATTAAGCGTCTTATAAAACATATTTACTATTAATCTATTTTCCTCTATACCGCTGAATCTGAAGACGCAATCAAATTTTATAACGAAAGAAAAAAATGATTTTTTTAAATACTATAAAAATGATCACTATATCTGTATTAATCTTAATATTTCATGTTATATCCAACGCAACTCCCTTGCTTCAAAGGGGAACAGGAAATATTGAGATAACTGTTTTTTTTGAAACAGGCCATTCAAAACTTGGTGAAAACTCTTTTCAATATAAAAGATTAATCACTTTTCTGGATTCAATTTCGATCATAAGAAATGACAGGCAAACATTTTTTTCTATAACAGGAAACGCTTCATTTACAGGCTCTATGAAATACAATGATAGATTATCATTAAAAAGAGCATTTTCAGTACAGAAAATGATTAAGAAATACCTTTTTTACTCCTCACCTGCTTTTAAAAAAATTGAAGGAAGAGGATATAAGGATAACTTAAATACAAGAAACCTTTCTGATCTATCTAAATTTCAAAACACTAGAATTATAGTATCTTTTGAAAGAGGTAAAACTGAACCAGATGAAATACTATCTTCATTCGATACAATTAAAAGATATGGAAAAAATTCAATTGATATGACTTTTGTTTACATCAAATCAGGTGAATTTAGAATGGGAAGCTCCTTAAAAGATAGAGATGAAGATGAAGAGATTAAGAATATTAATATAAAAAACGATTTTTTCATTCAAAATACAGAGGTCACCCAAAAGCAATGGTCAAGAGTTATGGGGAAGAACCCTTCGTCATTTAGCAGGTGTGGCGAAAATTGTCCTGTTGAAAATATTACATGGGATGATGCCCATATTTTCATCAGAAAACTTAATGGATTAGAAAAAACAACAATATACTCTCTTCCATCGGAAGAACAATGGGAATTCGCAATTAAGAGAAACAGTAAGAAAGACACAATCCAAATATTTGATAATCCGTACGATTTTGCATGGATCAATCTTAATTCGAAGGGAAAAACTCATAGGGTTGCAACAAAGAAGCCTGAAGATAACGGACTCTATGATATGAGGGGCAATGTATGGGAGTGGTGTACAAATCAGTATTTGTTTGAAAGCCTGAATAGTGATTTTAACTACTACAAAGGAAAAAAATACAGAGTAATTCGTGGTGGAAACTGGAACAGTGATATTCCGGATATTCGTTCCTCAAACAGGTTGTTCGCTGATCAACGTAGAAGTAATGCAGGAATAGGCTTTAGAGTGGTTGCTCTTAAGAAATAGGAAGTGAGGTGTATGATGAATAAAAATAAATTGTTATCAGTAATTTCGAAAAATTCAACATATACAATTCTTTTCAATATCTGGTACTTAGGTTCAAAAGTTGCTATCGCTCCGTTTGTCCTTTCCTATGTTTCATTAAATGAGTATGGATTGTGGACATACTGTTTCATTATTTTAAGTTATCTTTCATTTACTGCTTTTGGTGTAAATACCACATACATTCGATATGCTGCCCTTTACAGGGCAAAGAATGAGAATGACAAACTTAATCAGTTATTATCTACCGGTGTTTTTTCAATGATTATTATTTCATCCATAATTCTTATTATTCTCTACTTTGTTACTCCAGGATTGATTAACTTACTGGGGCTTGATGAAAAACTCAGGAAAACGTCTGAGATGATGGTTATGGGCACAGCTGTTATATTTGTTTTAAATCTAAGTCTGGATGGTTTTAAATGTATACTTGAAGGAGAGCAAAGAATTGATATTGTGAAGAAGATTCAATTTTTAGCTTCTTTGGTTGAAATAATACTTATTATAGTTTTTTTTAAAAATGGTTTTGGTATATTTTCACTCCTGTATGCATATGGAATCAGGTATATTTTAATAATATTGTCATGCGCTGTTATTTCATATTATATCTTTCCTGAATTAAAAGTAAGCCTCTTTCAATATAGAATTTGTCAGCTTAAAAAATTTACATCTTATGGAAATAAAATGTCAGTTTTAAGTGTTATTTCCATGATCATTAACTCTATGGATAGAATTATAATAACTAAATTTCTAAACCTTGAACTTACAGCTATTTATGAACTTGGAAGAAAATTTCCAAATATTGGACTTATGCTTCCATCATCAATAGCTGGAACTCTCATACCATGTGTTTCTCATTTGGAGGGAAGTTCTCAAAAGGATCGAATTCGGGAAGTTTATCTCAAAGGAACGAGATATCTTATGATGTTTTCGGTTTTTCTTTACGGGTATCTTATTTTCTTTGGTGATGTGGTTATGAAGATATGGTTAGGTGAAGGCTTTGAAACACCTGCAACTGTAATGCAGATACTTGCCATAGCTGGTCTTGTAAATCTTTTAACAGGAGCAGGAACATCGTGTTTAAGAGGTATGGGAAAACCATCCCTTGAAATAAAAAGCATGGTTATAAATCTGATATTAATATTGCTGACAGCTCCTTTCTTAATTTCATGGGGTTTAACAGGAATCGCAATATCTTATATAACTGGTGAAATAATAAGTTCTCTGTATTTTATATATGTAATAAATAAAAAGTTTGAGATTAATATGGTAATATTTTTTGAAAATGTTTTAAAACCTTTGATTCCGGTTCTCATATCTTTTATACCAATTAAGATAATAATCAGCTATATACTTGCCAACTGCATAGTTGGACAATTCTGGCTTTTTATTATTCTGGCAATTACTTCTGTTTTCCATGTTGCTTCAGTTCTTGCATTATTTTATTTTTATAGAGAAATATTTTTTACAGAAGAAGAGAATGAAAAAATCCGGGAAATTGCCGTACATCTACTTCCTAACCATAAAACAGCAGAGTTTAAATAAAGGGTATTAATATGAGAATATTAATAAGAAATACAACAGGGATCTTTTTCCATTTTTTAGTAAAAACCATAGTGCCTGTTTATGAAAAAATAGCAAAAAATATACACAGAGCAGCCCTCATATCGAAGATTCAGGGATTCGATTTTTCTGTTCAGGCAGATGGAAAGGCTTATGTGAAAGGTAACATCAGTATCGGCAGTAAATCAAGAATAGGTAGAGATGTTGAACTTCAGACAGAGGATAGAGGGTCTATCAATATTGGTCAGGATGTAAGAATTAATACAGGTTGTACAATAGTTTCCTACAGAAAAATTCACATTGGAGATCATACTCTGATCGGTGAATATGTTTCCATACGGGATGCGAATCATGGAACAGCGTGTGGTAATATTATTAAAACGCAACTACACACTTCAAAACCTGTAAATATCGGTAAAGATGTATGGATCGGCCGGGGAAGTTGCATTCTTCCCGGAGTTACAATTGGAGATGGTGCCGTGATTGGGGCAAACTCAGTGGTTACAAAAGATATTACAAGTTACTCTGTATCTGTTGGAAATCCAGCAGTAAAGATTCGTGAAAGGATATAAAAATGAGTAAGAATAAACGAAACATAGCATATATAGCACCAGAAATCCCGGCTCTTTCAGCAACATTTGTATATAATGAAATTGCATCAATGGAGGAACTTGGACATAAGGTTACCCCTCTGTCGGTTCATAAACCACAGGTAAAAGCATCCGATCCTGTTTCAAAGGAACTTGAAAAAAAGATGATCCGGATCTATGGAAGAGGTTTTCTCTTTTACCTTTTTTTTAACCTTACAGCCTTTATCAGAAACCCTTATCTATATCTTAAGGCTTTGCTTTACATGTTAAAAGATATTTCAAAATTAAAGATATCCAGGCTTTCAGCTGGTATCTTATACAGATTCATTGTTGCTTCATGGGTTTCAACGATTCTGAGAAGGAAAAAGACAGACCATATCCATATACATTTTGCTCATGTCCCTTGTGATATTGGAATGTATGCATCTCTTCTTTCAGGGATACCTTTTAGTTTTACTTCTCACGCAAATGATATCTTTGAAAGAGGATGGCTGCTTAAACAAAAAGTAGACCGCTCAAAATTTGCAGTTACAATATCTGATCACAACAGAAAATATATTGAAAGAGTTTACTCCCCCACAAAAGAGATAGAGGTTCTGCATTGTGGTGTGAATACAGTGGAGATTAAAACAAAACCAAAAAACCCAATTGGTAAGGTGTTGAAAATTGGTTCACTGGGACGATTTGTTGAAAAAAAAGGGTTTGATACTCTTGTTAAAACAGCACTTGAACTTAAAAAAAACGGGGTTGAATTCACAATGGAAATTGCTGGTGATGGCCCATATTATAAAGAAATATACATACTGATATCGAAACTTAAACTAACCTCCAACGTTTTTCTAACAGGAAAAATCTCACATAACAAAGTTGCAGATTTTCTAAGCAACCTTGATATTTTTATTCTTCCCTGCAAAAAAGATTCAAGAGGTGACATGGATGGAATTCCCGTTGTTTTAATGGAAGCTATGCTATGTGGTACACCAGTTATTTCAACCAATATTTCAGGGATCCCGGAGCTTATCAAAAATGGTAAAACAGGTATATGTATTTCCCCGGATTCCCCAGATGAAGCAGCGCAGGCAATATTAAAAATATCTTCAGACAATAAATTCAGAAATAACATTGTCAGGAACAGCCTTAAAAAAATAAAAAGCGATTTTAATCAAATGGCTAATACAAAAAGATTATCAAAACTTATAAACGACTTTTAACTGAACTACTTCGTTATTACGAAAAAAGAACTGTTGTAAAATCACCCGTTATTTTTTCTAATGCCTTGTATTTCAATCAAAATTCAATTTATTAGAGGTTCCTTAGGAGTGTAAGCAAAATGAAGAATAAATATATAATAATATCCCCTGTGAGAAATGAAGAGAAATATATTGAGGCAACTATACAGAGTGTTTTGAATCAAACAATACTACCTGATTTATACATTATTGTTGATGACGGTTCCACAGACAGAACGAGAGAGATTGTTGAAAAATACTCAAAAAATTTCAGTTTTATTAAATATGTGCATAAAAAAAACAGAGGGTTTCGAAAAGTAGGTGGTGGTGTTGTTGAATCCTTTTACCACGGCTTCAATACACTTGCTACAGACTATGATTATATCTGCAAAATGGATGGTGACCTGACTATTGGACCAAAGTATTTTCAAACACTTCTAGAAAAATTTGACAAGGACCCAAAGCTTGGATCTGCAAGTGGAAAACTGTTTTTAGATGTGGATGGAAAACTCGTTGAAGAAAGAATTACAGATGAAAGTGTTTTAGGTGGAGTTCTTTGTTTAAGAAAAGAATGCTTTCTAAAAATTAAAGGCTTTGTCAATGAAGTTATGTGGGATGGAATTGCTTTTCACAGGTGCAGAATGGAAGGTTATCGCACCAGAAGTTTCAGGGATAAAGAGATGATAATAACAGATCACAGAATCATGGGGTCATCAGATAAAAGCATATATCATGGAAGAATCAGATGGGGTTGGGGACAATATTTTATGGGAACCCATCCACTTTATATTATAGCTCTTGGCATATACAGAATGTTTGAAAGGCCTTTTCTTACAGGCGGACTTTTAATTATCACTGGATATTTAAAAGGATTTTTAAAATTAGATACAAGATACAACTATCCCGGTTTTAGGAAATCTCTTCACTCATGGCAGTTAGAGAGGTTAAAATTAGGTAGAAGAGTGGAAATTATTAACTGAGATAAGGGTTCATAATGAGAAATATAACTACCAGAAATACAGTTATGAGGAAAAGTAAATACATATCTGTTTTTGATTTTGCTCTTCCTTTATCCGTCGTAAAAGAGAAGTATACTGTAAAACTAATAATTGAGAAGCGTATCAAAAATGATGGTAATGACAGACTTAATTTTTTTGATAAAATCATACTATCTATTATTGTGATTGCAACAGGAACTCTCTTAACATCGGGTTTTCTCTTTCTTTTTTATATAATCAAAAGCCTTCTTGGATTTGATTTTTTTGATTCACATATCTTGTAGAACAGGAGTATATCATGACTGATATATCAATAGTAATTGTTTCATATAACACAAGAGACACCACAAGAGAATGTCTCAAACGGGTAAATAATTGCCTTACTGAAATGAAAACAGAAGTAATAGTTGTTGATAACTATTCTACTGATGGGTCGGTTGAGATGATTAAAAATCAGTTTAAATTTGTAAACCTGATAGAACTCAAAGAAAACAAGGGTTTTGCGGCTGGAAACAGTCCGGGAATGAAGATCGCAAAAGGAAGGTATATACTACTTTTAAATCCAGATGTTTACATTGATAAAGGAATTTTAACAAAAACTGTAGATTATATGGATTCTAACCAGAATACAGGTATTCTTGGATGCAAATTAACTGATATGTACGGTAAAATGCAACCATCTGCAAGAATGCAACCGGGAATTTTTAATAAAATACTTCACATAACAGGACTTTCTGCAAAATTTCCAGAATCCAGATTCTTCGGCAGACTGGATTATACATGGTGGGACCATAACTCCCCTAAAAATGTTGGATGGGTCGTGGGAGCTTTTTTTATGATCCGAAGGGAAACGATGATCGACCTTGGATATCTGGATCACAGATATTTCCTCTATTATGAAGAGATAGATTATTGTTTAAGTGCCCATAAAAAAGGATGGAATGTAATCTTTTTTCCAAATGCCAGTGTTATACATCTCGGTGGAATCAGTAGTAAAAAAAGTGGTGCCAGAGTTTCCCAAAAAGGGAATCAAATGGTTAAAGTGAAGATTAAAAGTGAATTAAGATTTTATCGTAAATGGCACAATGCTTTATATGTCCTTTTGATATCCGGTGTTGAAATACTTTGGAATGTTGCTGTTTATTTTAAAAATTCAATAAAAAAATCTGAAACAGGAAGGCTTAAACAGGAAAATGCCAGTTATATGATAAGGTCGCTGATTGGGACACTATTGCAGGATAATTTTGGTAGAGGGACTAAACCATGTTTAAAAATATAAGAGAAGATCTTAAAACATATAACGGAAATTACGGAGCCCAGGGATTTTGGGCTATGATTGTATTCCGGTTTGGTAAATGGAGATACAGTATAAAGAATACAATCATAAGAAAAATATTTTCACTGCTTTATAAAATTATGTACAAGTTCGTTCAGATTCTAACTGGAATTGAACTCCCCTGTGAGGTGAATATCGGTGACAACTTCAGGATAGATCATTTTGGTTCTGTGATTATAAGTGGATTTGCTTCATTTGGAGATAACTGTACATTAAGAAATAATGTAACAATTGGATTGAAAAACCTGAATGACCCAGGGGCACCAGATATTGGAAACAATGTGGATGTGGGCTCTGGTGCAATGATTCTTGGAAACATAACAATTGGAAATAATGTTAATATTGGTGCGAATGCTGTAGTGATGAAAGATATTCCTGATAATTGCATAGCTGTTGGTATACCCGCTGAAATAAAAAGAATAGAGGAGAAGTTGAGATGAAAAATCAACCTGAAATTGGAGTAGTAATCATTGGAATTAATGTGGAAAAATATATTAAAGACTGTATAAACTCAGTTCTGGCTTCAAACTATGACAACTCTCTTTTAAAAATAGTATATGTTGATGGAGGCTCTAAGGACAAGAGTGTTGAGATAGCAAAAAGCTTCAAAAAAGTTCATGCAATAGAGTTAAACGATAAACATCCAACCCCGGGAAAAGGTAGAAATCACGGATGGAAACATCTTGTAACCCCTTATGTCCAGTTCCTTGATGCCGATACTATATTAAACAGAAACTGGTTCAAAAAAGCACTGTCACACTTTGATGAAAATATATCTGCTGTGTGCGGAAACAGAAGTGAAATATTTCCTGAAAAAAACATTTATCACGTTTTTACTGATTTGGAATGGGATTATGAAAAAGGTTTTTGCAGATACTTTGGAGGAGATGTTCTTTTGAAAAGAGAAGTTCTGGAAGAAACAGGCGGGTTTGATGATGATCTTGTTGCAGGGGAAGATCCTGAATTAAGTTACAGAATACGTATGAATGGCTGGAAAATACTAAGGATCGATGAAGATATGACCTTGCATGACATCAATATGAAAACTATTGGAAGCTATTTTAAACGTTCATACAGGAGCGGATACGCCTACGCTGAAATTGGAACCAGATTTATGTTCAGGGAGGATAAAATGTGGCTTAAAGAACTTCTGAGAATTTCACTCAGATCTTTGATTCCTCTTTTGTTAATTACTCTGGGGATAGCTGCAGGAAATATCTTATCAGGAGCTCTGGCAGCTTCTCTTGTTTTGTTTAGACCATTTCTTGGAATAAAAACATTTAATGGGAAATCTCTGAAAAACAGTTATAGAAATTTATATATGTTTCATTCATCAATGGTTATATTTCCACAATTCACAGGAATTTTAAGATATCTCTTTGGAGTTATTACAGGTAAACCCTTGAGAAATAATGCATAAATTGAAAAGATAAAGATCTATTGTAAATAGGCCATGTTTCCATGGCCTTTGTTCTTCCCATAAACTATATTGTAAATTTTCCTACCATCTCATTTATGTTTTTGGCAATCACAAGCAGGTCCCCTGCACTTGAATTTACCTGAACACAAATAGATATACTACGTATGGTCTTTATCATTATTATCTAAATCACTGCTTCAATAAGCGACACACCTTCCATAGTTTCAAAAACTTCCGATATTTTGTACCCGGTTTTATTAAGTAAAAATTCGTATTCATTAAGGGTTCTCTCTCTTCCACCTGTCATCACCAACATCTCTAAATCGAGTAGTGTAGTTATATCTGAAGTATTAGGTTCAGTAATTATCATTTCGCAGATCAATAGTTTTGAGTTATCACCAATAACTTTTCTTAAGTTTTTAAGAATTAATTCACACTGCTCGTCGTTCCAATCATGGAGAATGTGAGACAGTAAATAAGCTTCACTTCCTTTTGGAACTTCTTTGAAGAAATCACAGGTAGCAGTTTTCATTCTTTCATTAAATTTAAATTTTTCTATAAAAAACTCTGATTCCAATATAACATCAGGCTGCTCAGCCAATATTCCTTGTAGTTCTGGATTTTCAAATAGTATTTCTGATAAAAGAGCTCCTGTTCCACCTCCAACATCTGTTAAAGTTTTAAATTGTGAGAAGTCATAACAATCAACTATAGCCCTGTGAGTTCTTGAAGATTTTATTGCATTTGCTTCATTGTGGATTTTAAATGCATATTTGTCCTCCTTTAAATATTTCATAATATTCTTTCCATGGGCTTTTTCAAAAGGAATTTCACCTGTTTTTACGCAATCAAAAAGTTCTAACCATGCTTTGTCGTTCCATTCGCCATTAAAAAGAATTGCGAATGTTCCCATTACATTTTTTTGTAGAAATGATGACATATCTGTTTGCTCAAATTGCCTTTCTCTATTTTCTTTGAATATTCCAAAGGATGAAAGAGCTCGCATTATCCTATATAGATAATCCTCATTAGAAGAAGTTTTTTGAGCTATTTCTGTAATACTCATGGCTCCTTTCGATAAAAGATCTGCAATTCCAAGTTTTGATACAATATAAATTGGTTTAGATATCCATTTTGCCGTAATTAATTTCATTAATTGTTCAGGTGTGTTGTTATCCATGTAAATTCTCCTTTTATTTATAATAAATAATTAAAAATGAAAGTTCAGACAACAAGGGGATTATTATTATAAGATTTGAATATACAGTTAGAGAATTTGGCTGGTTTTTTAAAAAGTTTTATGTGGTTTGTTTTTTGATGTGATGTCTTTAAACTACCAAAACTCTATAAAATGTCAAGAATTAATGCAATGTGTCTATATAAATATAAACACATTGCAAAGGTTGTATAAAACAACCCGGGGATGATCTATCTAAAATGGTTGTAATATCTAATTGACATAATTTTATGATAGTCATAAAGTTCAGAATGCTTATCAATTCCAGGTTTATGAGGTGGATGATGATACTTTGTTTTTCGTTTTTTTTTCTTTCTGATAATAATGATACGTATCAATCCTGCAATCAAAAATGTTATAAAAAAACCAATTGAGATTTCACCCGCCCCCCAGGCAGATAAAGAAACAATTAGCAAGATTCCCCAAATCCCTATAAAACTGTTTGTCATAATACCTATTGTTTTTTTCATATTTTCACCCCGTGTTTATTGTGCATCCCTTTGACAACATTAATACGGTATTAATATGTATATGTCAATATGGAATTTATTTTATTTTGATTTTCCTTGTGAAAACTGTTATGTAGGGTTTATAAATAATTGATATATATATATATTCATTATTTTCAACCAAAGATTGGTTGCATATTAATTATTGGGAGCCTCTAATTATTGGATTTTTGACTGAAATACAACGTTTATAAAAGCTTTTAGTTTTATAAAATCTCTGCATGAGAAAAAAACAACGCAGTATTTCGGTCAAAAGGCAGTTAGCAGAGATTCCCTTAAAATGGATTATTAAATGATCGATATAAAGATAGACAGAGACGGTGGAATCCCTCTCTATGTGCAGATTAGAGATGAAATAATAAATGCTGTGGAAAATGGGGATTTAAAGGGAGGCGACAGGCTTCCTGCTGTTACATCCTTTGCTAAAACTTTGGGCGTTACAGCATGTACAGTAAGACGTGCTTTTGAAGATCTAACAAAAGATGGACTTGCTCACTGTCATGTGGGGAGAGGCACTTTCATCAATGAAACAGATAAAGTTCAACCTGAAAAAACTGTTAAAATACCTAAATCTGTCGATAGATCAAAATCATATAGTTTTAATTCGTTAATAAAACTCATAGAAAAAGATGGTCTTATAAGGTTTACAAGTGGTGGCTTAAGCCATAACCTTACTAAAAAAGGCGTCTTTGATAAAGTTGTAACAGAAACCCTTAAAGCTAACGATCAAAGCAAGTTCCAGATAGGAGTCCCCCAGGGTAAGATTGAACTAAGAGAAACAATTTCAGATAGATTTAAAAGCAGGGGACACAACATTGATCCGGATCAAATTTTGATAACCGGAGGAACTCAGCAAGCTGTTTTTTTAATGGCCCATAGGGCTTTTTTACGAGACCACAAGGTTCTTTTTGAAACGCCATGGTTCTCTGGAATGGCTAATGCATTTAAGGCTTTTAACCACTTAATACATACTGTACCCAGAGATCTTAAAGGTCCTGTCCCTGAAAATTACACAGGATTCCCAATCGAACCAACTACATTTTATGTGTGTCCCATTTATAATAATCCAATGGGTACAAATATGCATCCTGATAGAAGCAAAGCTCTCATTGACTGGACAAGAAAAAATGGTGGAAAGATTTTATCCGATGAAGTTTATTATGAACTTTATTTCGATAAACCAGCCGATAGTTTTTTGTCAGAGGTAAATGGAGGTAATGTTGCGGTATCAGGTTCAATGTCAAAATCTTTTATGTTTGGCATGCGACTTGGGTGGATAGTTGGCAGCAAAGATCTTATTGATGAACTTCTTCCTTTAAAAAGAACAATTGATATGGGAGTTCCAACTCTAATTCAAAATGTTGCAAATACCTTAATAAAATCTGGTGAATACGATTCTAATCTCGAAATCTTAAGGGGACACTACAAAAACGTCAGAGACGCAACCCTTGATGCATTAACAAGATTTATGCCCGATGAAGTGAAGTGGACTAAACCGGAAGGTGGTTTTCACATTTGGGTTGAACTTCCTGAAAACTACTCATCAGTAGATACTTTTTTAACAGCGATAGATAATGGCGTTGCCATGGTTCCAGGCCCTCTTCTTGATCCTGACAATGGTTATGATAATGCATTTAAATTAAGCTATGGTTCCATAGATCTTAAAGATGTTGACAAGGGTATTAAAGCACTTGCAAACGCTGTTAAAAAAACACTTCTATCAAAACCATGCGCCGCAGGAATCTGTTCAGATAATACAGATTTCAGGTAGCCATATCTGAAGAGTTAGCACAACTCAATAAAACAGGCTCATAAAAAGTGAAGAGCTTTTTTAATATTATACCGGGTAAGTACTAATTACTGCGTAAGTAATATCTAAAAAATAATTTTATTTTAATGATACTTAACTCCTGAAACAATCCACATGCTTTACAATAAAGACATAAAGTGTTATTATTAAAAAATAATGCATTTTGTATTAAGTATTTGTAAAGAATTACTCCCTTAATACTGCTTAAACCCATTGAGGAAAGATCATGTTAACTAATCCTTCATTTATTACCCTTATTTCCAATGAAAAAGGTGTGATAAAAAAATGTGGGGGAAAAATATCTGAAATTTTCCAGGGACAGACCAATGAGACCGTTGAAGGGAGTAATATTGTTTCTCTTTTTGGTAATGATATTATTGAACCATTCAGAAAAGCTCTTGCCGGAAAAACTACCTATTTTAAAGGTGAACTAACCCTTATTTCAGACAAGAAGAAAGACGCGTCTGTTTTCTTAACATCCTCAGAAAATAATTGCATAATGATTGTTCAGGATTCAATTGAAAGCTTAAGTTCAAAATCTTTATCAGAGCTTGCTGGTGGAATTGCCCACAGTTTTAATAATGGATTAAATACTATTAATGCGAACATGGAACTTTTGACAATGGAAATGCCTGATTGCTCAAAAGTCAAAAGATGCTCAAAAGAGGTGTTTGATTCTATTACAAAGATGACAGTTTTGACAGATAAAATATTAGCTTATGCTCAGGAGGGAAAATTTCATCAGGAGAGAATTGAGATTGACCAGTACCTACCATCTTTAATTAATGATTTGAATATCCCACCTGAAATAAGCCTAAAATCAGTTTTGGAAAGTGAAGGACTATCTATAGTGTATGAACCCAAACAGTTAAAACTTCTTCTTTCTTCATTAATTGATAATGCAGTGGAGTCAATTTCAAAATATGGTGATATCATAATTTCAACAACACAAGAGAGTATATATAAAAAAGATATAGGTAATAATAACTACATTTGCCTTTCAGTAAAAGACAACGGCTGTGGAATGGAAAATGATGTAAAAAGAAATATGTTTAACCCTTTTTACTCAACCAAAAGAAAGGGTAGAGGTCTTGAACTTGCAGCTGTAGAGGGCATTGTAAATAATCATAAGGGCTGGATAGATGTAAAGTCGAATAAAAACATTGGAACAGCAATTAATGTTTATATACCTGTTTGCCAAAAAGATTCTAACTTTATAAAAGAGAAAGAAAAAAGCATTGGCAATGGTACTATCTTAATTGTTGAAGATGAGCTTGCTATACTTGAGATGACTGCTCAGATACTTGAGAGAAAAGGGTACAAGGTATTAAAGTCAGCAACGGGTGAAGACGCTGTTAATATTTTAGAAAATGATGATGAGATAGACCTGGTTCTTCTTGATATAAATCTACCTGGAATCAGTGGTTTTGAGGTTTTGGAAAAAGTATATTACAAAAAATCTTTAAAGTTTATAATATGTAGTGGTTACCATGAAAAAAATATAATCCACGATTATGCCGGGGAAGATATTTCATTCATTGCAAAACCATACAGTTTTAATACTCTTTTAAACGAAATTAGAAATTTTTTAGACAGACGGATTCATAAAAGATATGAGCTAACTGAAGACACTTTTGTTCATATGGAAGACGAGACAGAAAACAAAAGAAAAATAGTTGATATTAGTCTAAGTGGTATAGCTTTTCATTATAAAAACAAGATATTTAATACCAATGGCCACCTTAATATATCTTTAAGTAATAAAAAATCTCAACCAATTGACTCTATACCTTTTATTTTACTATATGAGGAAGATTGTGTTTTAAGGGGCAAATTTGGTGAATTAAGTAAATCTCAAAAATATTATCTTAACTCTTTTATTACACAGAACTCTTACCTGCCATAAATACCTTTGGGAACCTCTAATAATTAAAATTTTGGATGAAATACAAGGCATTTCCAAAAATAACGAGCCGATTTTATTACAGTTTTTTTTGGAAATAACAAAGGATTTCGCCAAAAGAGGTTATTAGAGATTCCCTAGATCCTTTTATTTTCATAATGATTTTATTTGCGTATTAAAATACAGCGTTTATAAAAGCTTGAGATTTATAAAGTCTCTGTTTGAGAAAAAAATAACGAACCAATTTGTTTATAAAAAGCCTTTTGTTTTATAGGCAGTTATTAGAGATTCCCCAATATATTTCTTTACAGAGCAAGCTAATCTATATATTATTATGAGTTAAAAATATAATAGATGTTTTATCGATATTCGCATTCCGTTATATTCCAGTAACATATGATAACCTCTAATAATTAGAGTTTTGATTGAAATACGTGACATGACGTTTATAAAAAGCTTTCAATTTTATAAAATCTTCAAGGAAATGACATACATTTTTATAGGTCATTTTTTTTGATAACCAGTGCAATGCAAGAATTCTCAGCATAACATTGATTAATCATGGTCACAGTAGTCAGGTCAAAAAGCAATTAGAAGTTCTATTATATTAAAGATCATAATAATGAAGAAACAAATAAAAAAGGAGATGTAATGGGTAAAAAAATAGGTATAATTTTAAGTATAGTTGTTGTTGCTCTGGTTGTAGTATATTTTGTAGCGACATCTATTGTGGAAAATAAAATAGCAGATGTGGTTGATGCAAAAATTAACAATTCAAAACTAAAAATTACTTACGACAAAATCAGCACAAGTCTTATCAGTTCTAAAACAACTATTTATGGTATTAAATATGATGAAATTAAAATTAATGAGATTGTTGTTAAAGATATCTATTCCTACGATCAAAAAAGCGCCATCCCTTCAAATTTGAATATTGAGGTTAATGGCATACTGTTTAGCCCAAAGAAAATTAATCCTATGTACGCAAAAACTCTTAATGACATTGGATATGGCGAAAATATGGTTCTTGATTATGGCCTGAACTATAGTTACGATAAAGAGAAAAAGTCTTTAAACATTAAAGATTTTAAAGTTGATTTCCATGATGCTTTTAAAACCAACCTAAAACTTAATATCGAAAATCTTAATCTTAATTTGAATGATCCTGGTTCAATGGTACAACTTGTATTTCTTTATCCAACCCTAAAAATCAAAAATGCAGCATTAAGTTACACTGAAGATTCTTTCTTAAAGAGAGTGATAGAAGTGGATTCTAAAAAAAGAGGAAAGACTGTTGAAGATATTAAAGCTGAAGTTGTAAAAGCTATGGATATGAAAATTAAACTGGCTAAAAATGAAACACAAAAGAAATTCTTTGAAGGATTTAAAAATTTCCTTATGGACCCACAATCTTTCAATGTTACAATCTCTCCTGATAAACCTGTTGCTATTAAAGATATAATGAAAGAAAGAAATCCTGATAATATCATTACAAAGCTAAATATGAAATTCGAATAAAAACTACTGGTAAGCACCTCTCTTGAGGTGCTTACTATAGGATCAATATAATCCCAGAAAAACAAATCCCTTTACAGATTAATCATATCTTTCTATTATAAATCACCCATATGACCAATAAACTGTTGAGCTAAATAATTATGAAAATTTTACATTTACTGAGCCAGAGACCAGAGCAAACAGGTTCCGGGGTTTTTGTTCGTGAAATAATAAAAGAAGCCTATAAAAAAGGGCATGACAATTGTCTTTTATGTGGTATTCCCAGTCACAAGGGAACTGATTTGAAAGAGTTGAATTTATCATCTGTGGTATTCGTTAAATTTGAAAGTGAGAAACTTCCTTTTCCTGTTCCTGGTATGAGCGACGTAATGCCTTATAAAAATACTGTTTTTGGTACGATGGATGAAGGAAAATTAAGTAGCTATTATAAAGCATTTGAGGAAAAAATAACCACTGCTGTAGAGTCATTTAAACCTGATGTAATTTTGTCGCACCACCTTTTTATTATGACAGCTATAGCAAAAAAACTATATCCTGAAATACCTCTTGGTGTTATTAGTCATGGAACAGATATAAGACAATACAAAAATTGTGATATGGTTAGAGACTTTGTAAAAAAATATTGTAGTAAAGTGGATGCGGCTCTTGCATTAACAAAATCACATGGAGATGAGATTAAAGATCTTTTTGGAATGACTGAAAATAAGATATTCATATGCGGAAGTGGGATTAATAGTAATATTTTTAACTACTCACAAAAAGAAAATCCTTCTCCTGTTAAAATTCTTTATGCTGGAAAGATTGCAAGAGCAAAAGGTGTTCCATGGCTTCTTAAATCACTTTCAAATGTTGAAAATGATTTTGAGTTAGATCTTGTGGGAAGTGGAACAGAAGATGAAGAAAATGTTTGCTTTGAGTTAGCGAAGCAATTAGAAAACAAGGTTACTATCCATGGGAAGGTAGAACAGAAAGTTTTATCTGTTTTAATGAAAAAAGCCCACATTTTTGTTTTCCCATCTTTTTTTGAAGGGCTTCCACTGGTACTTTTAGAAGCACTTGCAAGTGGAACCAGAGTTGTTACTACCTCCTTAAAAGGAACAAGAGAACTGTTCAAGAAGCCTTCAAAGTATGTTGATGTTATTGATATCCCAACTTTGGAAACGATTGATTCTCCTTTTAAGAAAGATGAAATTTTACTTGAGAAGTGTTTAACAAACTCAATTTCCAGTCAGATAAAGAAGGCCATGAAAGAAAAAGATGTTCCCATTTCAGAGATTGATCCAATAACTTCAAATTATACCTGGGAAAAGGTTTTTAAAAGGATTGAGATAGCTTTGGGGAACCTCTGATTGAATTTTGATTGAAATGCAGATTATAAAAGCTTTCAGTTTTATAAAATCTCTGCATTAGAAAAAATAATGAACCGGTTCGTTTATAAAAAGCTTTTATTTTATAGACATTACAACAGTTTTTTTTTGTAATAATTCTGTTGTTCTGTTTTTTTGAACAACTTAAGTTGTTCGATTAAAACAAACAAAACTAAAGCCTTTTGTTTTATAGGCGGTTGTTAGAGGTTCCCTAAAATAAAGAAAGAGGCATTAGTATGTATAAAATATTAATTGTTGAAGATGAGCCTGCGATTGCTGAAAATATTAGTTATGTACTTAACTCTGAAGGATTCGAAACAAAATGGTTTGCCACAGGAATTGATGCTTTCAATGAGTTTCTGGCAAACGGTTCTGATCTGATTATTTTGGATGTTGGCTTACCAGATATTAATGGGTTTGAACTTTGTAAAAAAATAAGGAAAGAATCAAATGTTCCGGTTCTTTTTCTTACTGCGAGAAGTGATGAAATTGATAAGATTGTAGGTCTTGAAATTGGAGGCGATGATTATGTTGTAAAACCATTTAGCCCGAGAGAACTATCAGCAAGAATAAAGGCCATTTTAAGAAGAGTAGATCAAAAAGGTGAAGTTGAACCAAACTTACTTTTTCAGATATTTGAGGATAAAAACAGAATAAAATATAAGGATAAAACATTAGATCTATCCAGGTATGAGTTTAAGATTTTAAGCATATTGGTTAAAAGACCAGGGAGTGTATATTCCCGTGATAAGTTAATGGATCTTGTTTGGGATGACCCGCTTATGAGTATGGATAGAACAATTGATACCCATATCAAAAATATCAGAAAAAAATTAAAAGAGATCGAACCGTCCCTTGATATGATCAAAACTCACAGAGGGGTTGGTTATTCACTTAAGGAGTATAAATGAAGATAGGTAGTAAAATATTTCTTAGCTATCTTATAATTATTGGAGTTGGATTTTTTTATCTTACAAATATTGTAATCAAAAACATCGCTACCAGATATCTTGAAGGTGTTGAAGAATCTTTAGTTGATGAAGCAAGGATACTTGCTTCTTTTGCTTCTTTTGAGTTTGAAAAAAAAAGATTTACTATAGATAATTTCCATAAAGTTTTTGATAATGTATATAAACAAAAATTCTCCGCCCGCATCTATAAATTATCAAAAAAAGATGTGGATGTTAGAGTTTATATAACTGATAAAAATGGAATACTTCTATTTGATTCTAAAAGATTGTCAAAACCAGGAGCAAACTATTCTCAATGGCTCGATGTACACAAAACACTTTTAGGAAACTATGGTGCCAGATCCACTGCATCAATTCCTGGAAATTCCGAATCAAGAGTTCTATACGTTGCATCACCTATAATTGTTAAATCTGAAGTAATAGGTGTTTTAACTGTTGCAAAACCTTCAACCAATATTAATATTTTTATACATGACACCGCTGCAAAGGTTTTAAGATTTTCCTATTTAGCAGCCTTTGCCTTTGTTGTTCTAAGTTTTGTAATAGTGTTTCTAATAACCAAACCCATAAAAAAACTTACTGATTTTGCCAATGATATCCGTGAGGGTAAAAGAGTAAATCTTCCTAAACTCGGAAATGATGAGATAGGCCAAATGGGAAAGGCTTTTGAAGGAATGCTCGAAGAAATCGAGGGTAAAAAATATGTGGAGAAATATGTACACACTCTGACCCATGAGATTAAAAGCCCGGTTTCTGCAATAAAAGGTGCAGCTGAACTATTGAACGATGAGATGCCAAAAAAGCAAATGATGAAGTTCCTGAATAATATCAATACAGAATCACAGAGAATTCAGGATATTGTGGATAGGATGCTTGAACTGTCTTCCCTTGAAAACAGAAAGGAACTATCAGTAATTGAAGAGGTAAATTTAACTGAATTGCTAAAAGATGTTATTGAAAGTTTTGAACCTTTATTTAAAATGAAAGCTATAGATCTTAAACTGTTTTTAGATGATGAGTTAAAAAAACAAGGTGACCAGTTTGTTTTAAGGCAGGTTTTCGCAAATCTAATAAAAAATGCAATCGAATTTAGTTCTTTTAATGACACTTTAATTATATCATTAAAAAAAGAGAAGAATAACGAAATCGTTTTTGAGGTTATTGATTCAGGTCCGGGAATTCCTGAATATGCAATTGAAAAGTTGTTCGATAAATTCTACTCTCTTCCAAGACCTGAAACAGGTAAAAAGAGCACGGGTTTAGGACTCTCTTTTGTAAAAGAAGCAGTTTCACTTCATGGAGGAGTGGTAACAGTAAAAAACAGAAGTAAAGGTGGTGTTGTTTCTGCGATTCATTTTTAATGGTAATTTTTTTCCCATGCAGAGATTTTATAAAACTAAAAGCTTTTATAAACGCTGTATTTCAATAATAATACTAATTATTAGAGGTTTCCCTATATAGATACTTCTTTTCATGATAAAATCTCAAGTAATTGTTTAATTCATTTAAATTCTAAAAGGAATATTATGGGAATTAAATATATAATTGATAAAGAGAAAAAAATCATTTTTGTGAAAAGGTTTGGAGCTATTAGCCCGGAAGAATTCATAAATGGTATGTTGGAAATAACTGCTCATAAAGATTTTAGCAAAGCAAATAAATTATATAGTGATATGTCTGTCTCCAACCTTTCTACTCTTTCACTTGAAGAATTAAATCAATATGCACGATTTTGTGGTGAAAAATTAAATCAATTACTAATTATTGTAGTTGTCCCTCAAAATTTGAATTTTGGTGTCTCCCGTTTATTTGAGACATTACTTAATCAAGGAAATATTAAATTTGTAAAAGAGAAAACAGACGCATTAAGGTGGCTCGATATTAATTGTCTACCTGATGATTTTCAATAGAAATCTATTTAATTCAAATATTATAACGTAATAACGTCAGGATTTCAGTTAAAAAGCTGTTATTAAAGATTCCCTATTGTCTAAATTCTGAACTTTGTGTATGTATCATGCAATCTTGTTGGATAAATTATTAACAGTATTATAAGGACTGTAGCATGTTGCATTTTCTACCAGGTCGTCTTAAAGGAATATTGGCTTTTTTTCTAATTGTAATTAATACAATTATAATCTTTATTCCAATAATGATTATTGCTGTCTTCAAACTGATCCTTCCCATAAATATTATTAGAAATTTGTTTAGTAGAATATTGATTGTGATTGCAAACCAATGGGTTCGTACAAACTCATATATTTTCAAATTCCTTCATCGTATAAACTGGGATGTTAAGGGAATTGACGCGCTCAAAAAAAATGAATGGTGTCTTGTAATCTCCAATCATCAAACCTGGGTAGATATTTTTGTATTACAGACAAACCTTCTAAACAGAGTTCCTTACATTAAATTTTTTTTAAAAAAAGAATTAATATGGGTCCCTCTAATGGGCCTTGCATGGTGGGCTCTTGATTTTCCTTTCATGGAAAGATACTCCAGATCCTTTCTGGAAAAAAACCCTCATTTGAGAGGTAAGGATGTTGAAAAAACAAGAAAGGCATGTGATAAGTTTAAAAACAGTCCTGTTTCCATAATGAACTTTGTTGAAGGAACCAGATTCACCACTGAAAAACATAAAAAACAGCAATCACCTTTTAAAAATTTATTAAAGCCTAAAGCTGGAGGTGTTGCTTTTGTTTTAGGCGCTATGGGCGAGCATCTCGATTGTATCGTTGATTTCACAATTTCGTATCCTGAAAAAGTTCCGGGATTCTGGGATTTTCTATGCGGTCGTACAACTCATATTAAAATAGATGTAAAAAAAATAGCAGTAACTCCAGAAATATTAGGTAATTATGATAATGATCCCGAATTTAAACAAAAGTTCCAAATTTGGGTTAATGACCTATGGGAAGAGAAAGACAAAAAACTTGAAAATATTTTTGAATAGTTTTTTAAAGGAAAATCTGATAACTGCCTCTTGAACTAACTAACGAATTAATTCGGTCAAAAGACAGTTATTTGAGATTCACTTTAACAGCACATTTATTGAACTACAAAAAATAGTGTTATCAGAGGGAATCTCTAATAATCCTTTTAATCGAACTACTGCATTTTCAACAAAAACAACTGCAGTAAAATCAACCCATTGTTTTTTTCTTAGTCTTGTATTTCAATCAAAATTCTAATTATTAGAGGTTCCCTGAAATTATAAAGCTTAAAATATTTTAAAAAGGGCCTTTTTACATGCCCCTTTTAAAAACTAACCTTCTGTTTCTTTTGGGTCTCCGTTGTTAACAGAAATCCCAAGATTTTCAGCTAAGGCCATTGCTTTATGAGCAAATGTTGACAAAAAATCAAAAGTTGAATCATTATTGCCGGTTTGCAATACTTTTAGTTCATTTATCTCAGGCATCTCTTTAGCGATATCAGGCAATTGCTCAAAAAATGTTTTTAATAGCAGGTTATTATTTATAATATTATTTATCTCTTGCCTTGCCCTTTTTACTTCTGTTTCGTTTTTAATTTGTGTCATTTTTACTTCATTGCTTTTCTTCTGAAGTTCAAGAGTGCTAATATGTGCTGCTTTTTCCCGATCTAACTGAGATTTTTGAACCATTCCATCATAATCATCATACAATTTTTGAAGTGCTATCTTTAAGTTGGTTTCGATCTCCTGAACTTTAGTTTCCAACTCAATTCTTTTTTGATCAGATTTTGATTTTGCTGTGTTAAGACGTAACCCCTCAGCTATGAAATGTTCTTCTCGATTTACTTCCATGGTTTTGCTTTGAATTTCAGCATCAGCATTTAATCTTGCTTTTTCACGATCCTTTTCACTCTCCATCTCATAGGTTTTAATTTCATTCTCCTGTATTATTTTATTTTCCTGTATTTTAATTCGTTGTTCAGATTCCAGATGAATTACTTTTGTCTGTTCTTCAAGGGAGATTTTTTCACGAACAGACTCCTGTTGTTTATTAAATCGAATTGCCTCTTCTGAGAGTTTAAGATTAACAGCTTCTGTTTCTTTATTTTGTTTTGTACGTTCTATCTCAACCATTGTTTCTGCTTCATTTATCTCTTTTTGCTGCCTTGAGTCCAACTCTTTTTTACGAATATCATTTTGTATTGATAACTGACTAAGTCTGGCATTTTTATCCTGTTGATGCCGAAATGGTGCCTGGAGATCTTCCCAAAGCCTTGTAGAACTCACCAAAGCTTCTCTTAATTGAACGGTAACAATTTTAATTCCAAGCCCATGATCACCCTCATCATTTTTACTACTCTCCTCAGCAACCTCACTCAATCTGTTGGTTAACTCTTCAATGATAGGAGCTTTATCAGTCAAAACCTCTTCAACACTCATGGTTGAAATTTTGTCTTTTATGGCTGCTTCTGCCTGTTCTCTTAGCTGTGCATTTACAATGCCTAATGGATCATTAATATTTGAAAAATCAAGTTTCTTATATGCAATTGAAAAATCATCTATTTGCCACTGTACATAAGCCAGAACATTAATACCTTGTTTTTCCATGCTTATACAGTTTGCAACTACTCCAATTGTTTGCATGGCAGCCGGTACTATAATATAAGAATCTTTATAAGGGTTAAATCCAAATGACAATCCAAGTCCTAATGTTACTGGTTTTTTGCGTTTCATTCTTGTGTGAACAACATATGCATTTGGAGGTACTATTATTCGTTTCCAAAATCCAAAACCTGTTTCCCTTATTGGTACAATATCTTTTTCTAATTGCAGTTCTTCAGAGGTTTTCATCATTTTAACTGGTCCTTTCCTGAAAGATGAAGATCTTCTTGAAAGCTTAGGTGGAGATGATGGTGCCGGCATCACCATTTGTTGTTCATATTCAGGCATTAATTCTTGCTGTTCAGAAGAACTCCCAGCCCCTAATAACTCATCGACAGCCTCTTCAGACATGACATTTTGTTCATAAAAACTTTCAGTTGCAGCCTTCTGTTTTTGCTTCATGTTATTTATCCTTTTTAATTTCCTGTTTTAGGCTATATCTGTTGTCAATTATAGAGATTTAAGGAATTTATTTCTATTTTTTTGTTAATAATATCATGGAACCTCTAAAGTGGACAAATATTTGATTTCAAAATAGAAATAACAATTTATGCCTACCTTCTGAAGTAATAATCAAAAATCAGAAGAATAGAAAGAATAGCCTGTACAGAGTAGTTCAATTTCAACATGCGATAGTTCATATAATAAGAAATAGCTTTCTTTCAGTCAAGTCATTTAAGGGAACCTCTAATAATTAGAATTTTGGATGAAATACAAGGCATTTCAAAAAATAACGAGCCGATTTTATTACAGTTTTTTTTGGAAATAACAATGTATTTCGTCAAAAGAGAGGTTATTAGAGATTCCCTACAGTTTTATTTTTGTTATATCTGTGTTTCGCAAAAAGATCAGTTATTACCCTTGATATATTTGATTTTAAAGTAATTAATACTTTTCTTCTGTTTTTTTGATATTGAATATTTATAATATTTTATATAAAATAAAGCATTGAGCATGAAATGAAACCTGATTCATTATTTAATACTGAAATTACAAATCCAAATTAGTTACTAAAGATTCCCTAAAGTGTTGTTTTAGAGATATTTTTATAATCATGTATAACTCTTTTAAATGGAGGATTATATGAAACAGGAAGTTCTGGATTACAACTTTGTACGTCACTGCCCCAATGAAGATCAAATTAAAAGGTATGATTCCATAAGGAGTCAAATTAAAAAAGCTGCAGAACTTATCAATAAAATTTGCCCTGAAGGGCGGGAAAAAGAGCAGGCAATTGTAAACATCGAACAGGCGATGTTCTGGGCAAATGCATCTATTGCCCGTGAAGATTCCTGTTAGTTATTTTATTTAGAGGTTCCTTAGTATTTTTTTTGGAACAGGCGAAATTCATTTTTGTTGTACATCAGAAATATTCTGATTTCGCATTTCTCTGAATCTTTACCAAACATTATAAATGATAATAGATGTAAAATACCTACTGCCATAAAATATAACAAATTTTAAAATAGAGATTCCCAAAAACATTTCTGATTCATATCTGTCTCGCTAAATTATCTATAAATAGTATATGTTGAATGATTAATTATTTGAAAACTGTAATAATAAACTACTAAATTTCTAACATTCATATTTTTATTCATGGTATAAAATTATGACAGTTTATTGTTTTTTTGAGAAAATATGATATACTGACATAGTATTTTTGCCAGTCAAATTCTAAGGCATGCATTAAGGTCTTCACCAATAAAATTTTATTTTTAATTTTTAAAAACAGTAAATCTATTGATGCTTTTAAAATTTAAACCTGCATCTGGTGTATTATGTTCCGATTCAGGGTTATTAAAGGAAATTAAATATGAAAAAAAAGGCGCTGATACTTGGAGCAGGAGGACCTCTTGGCGGACTTGAAGCCGGAGCTTTGTTAGCACTTGATGAAAAAGGGGTTAAATTTGATATTATTTCAGGGGCATGTATTGGTTCAATAATCGGTCTTGCTTATTCAAGCCCGGCAAATGGTATGACAGGTCCCGAAGCAGTGGAAAAATGGTGTAATGCATCTGGTTTATCGGATCAGATTTACTACAATTTCTGTGAATCAAATTATAAGGTTTTCCAAAAGAATGCAGGTCCTTTAAATGAGATTTCAGATAATTTCCTTAAAAACATGACTGAAGCAAATCCTTTCTATACTATAGATCCAAAAAATGAAATCAGTAGATATTACAACGATATGTATCTATACTGGTTAACGTTATGTACACCTTCTTTGGAGTGGCCAACCAAGACATCAATAAGCAGAATAGCTCCATTTCTCGATAATTTCATAGATTTTGAAAATATAAAAAATATCGAGAAAGATGTATACATCAATGCACTTAACATAACTGACAAAAAAATAGAGATATTTGGTAAAGATAAGATAACTATGTCACATATTATCGCAGGTTCATCTCTGTTTTTCATTTGTCCCCAGCAAAAAATTGATGGAAAATTGTATGGAGAAGGGTCATATCTTGACTGTCTAAATTATGAAGGGCTTATAGGAAAAGATGAAGATATCGATACAATTGTTGTAATGAACATTATGAATAAAGAAGCATTAATAAGAGAACCACGAAATACTTATGATGCTTATAATCTTTCTATAATGCTACCATTTGTAACAATTGCTGCAGATGATACTAAATTATTTGAAGCAAAACATCTCAAACACAGAACATTACTTAAGGTTCCATTCCACATTCCGGATGAGATAGCTCCAAATGTAATGGACTGGAGTGCTTCAAACTTTAAGAAACTCCGTGATATAGGCTATGAAGAGGGCTTAAAATTTTATCAGCAAAATAAAAGTAAACTATAGGGAAAAAGATATGATGAAAAGATATTGTTTATACACCATTTTAACAGTTCTGGTTGCTCATCTTTTTTTATTCCTGAACTATGCAAACGCTACAACAAGCAGTCTAAAGTATGCATACATCGAATTTCCACCATTTACTTATACAGATACCAATAAACAACCAAGTGGTTTTCTTGTGGACTGGGCATCTAAAATTTTTCCAAAAGCAGGGTATAAGTTCACCTCAGAATCTCTACCGGTTTTGCGGCTTGCAGGATACATAGTTGATGGAAAGGTTGATATATGGATGGGCCTTAAAACTCTACCACAGTTTAAAAATACCACTTATAAAGGAACTGTAAAAATTACAGATCTTATTTTAAGGGCATATACAACGAAAAAAAATAAAAAAATTATTAAAAAGGAGGATTTAAAAGGTACATCTGTAATTATTTTGAGAGGATATAGCTATGGTGGATGGATTAATTACATCAAAAACCCCAAAAATAGTGTGGACTATCTGAAGGCTAATAAGCATACCTCTGCCCTGAAAATGTTACGTGCTGGAAGAGGTGATTATCTTTTAGACTACAAGGCCCCTTGTAATATTGCACAGAAAAAAGTTACTATAAAAAATTTAAAGCATAATGACATCTCATCTTTACCAATTTATTTCATAGTTTCAGGAAAACTAAAAAATGGTGGAGATGTATTAAAAAACCTGGAAAGAGAATTTGAGAAACTTAAAAATTCTGGAAAACTAAAGTATTAGATGAATGAGAAAAGTAAAAACTGATAGAAAATATAGTATAGCTTTTATGCTTACATCAAGCATTTTGGCTACAATCGTTCTGGTTTCATCCATTGCAATTTCTATTAGTTATATAAAAGCAACTGAAAATGCAAAAAATAGTCTTGAGAGGGACATAACAAAGAATCTTACTGAAATTACAGATATACTTGAAATGCCCCTTTGGGCATACGATAGTGAAACTATAGAAGATATTGGTAAACTCTACTCAAGAAATGAAAGCATCGTAAAACTTAAAATCATCGATTCACTCGGTATAACCCTATTTGAAACAGATAAAAAAGATAAAGGTAATACTTTAGGGAAAAGAGCTAGTGTTTTTCACAACAATAAAATAGCTGGAACTGTTGAAGTCGTACTTTCTGCAAGTAAATATGAAGAAGCCATTGAACAAATACTATCCTCGGGATCTGTTACTCTTTTGATTAACCTTACAGTTCTTTTGATTTTAACAGGTTTTTTTCTTAGACGTTTTTTAAACAAACCTCTTAACAGATTAAGCGATATTGTTAACTCATACTCACTTGAAAAGTATTCCAGTGAAGATTTTAAGATGCCATACAAAGAGTTTGTACCGGTTGTGAATGTTATTCAATCTATGAGTTTAAAAATTACAGAACAAATTGAAGATCTTAAAGCTGCTAAGAAAAAATACAGTGATATTTTTGAAAATGCTGTGGAAGGTATTTTTCAATTTGGTACTGATAACAAATTTATAGATGTAAATCCGGCCATGGCTAAAATCTTCGGCTACAAAAACCCAAAAGATCTTATAGACAATCAAAAAGCTGCTCCTTTTTTGAAATCAAAAGGTGTTTTAGGTTTAATAAAAAAGGAACTTGATCAGAATAATATTATTGAGACTTACGAGTTTGAGGGGCTAAACAAAGAAGGAGTTACCATATGGCTTTCAATGTCTGCAAAAACTGTTAAAGATGCAAATGGAAAAATAATATATTACGAAGGATCTCTTAAAAATATATCAGATTTAAAAGAGAAAAAACGTGCGGAAAGAAAACAAAAGGAAGCAGATGCAGCCAATAGAGCTAAAACTAATTTTCTCGCTAAAATGAGCCATGAGATTAGGACTCCTCTTAACTCGATACTTGGAATGGCTGAACTATTAGAACATACTAAGTGCAACAAAGATCAAACTGAGTATATAAATGTTTTACAATCTTCGGGAGAATTTCTTCAGGTTATAATAAATGATATACTCGATTTTTCAAAAATTGAAGCGGATCAACTTGACCTTGAAGTTATTCCATTTAATATCATAAATATAGTAGAGGATGTTATTAATATCTTTTCAACAGGAAATAGGAATGTAACAGTATCTTTTAAATTTATAAATAATATTGAACATATTCTTTTAGGAGATCCTGTTAGAATCCGTCAGGTACTTATTAACCTTGTTGGAAATGCTGTAAAATTCACAAAAAAAGGTAGTATTAAAATTGAGATAGACCCGAAGGAAATCTCTGAAAATAAAATAAAAACAGAGTTTAAAATTATTGATACAGGGATAGGTATTGATAAATCAAAACTTGAAATGATTTTTCAAAGTTTCTCCCAGGCAGACTCTTTTACAAACAGACAATACGGAGGTACTGGTTTAGGTCTTGCTATATCAAGAAGACTTGTAGAAGCAATGGGTGGGACATTAAATGTTAAAAGTAAGATTAATGAGGGGTCTGTATTTTTTTTCACCCTTGAATTTTCAATATCTGATTTAATTAAAAAAGTTTCATTCAGTGAAACAGAAGAGATTAAAACTATTCCTGAATTAAAAATATTATTAGCCGACGATATTGAACCAAACAGAACTGTTATACATAAATATTTACAGGATTTTCCTGTTAAAATAATTGATGCAGATAATGGTGAAATAGCCTTTGATCTTTTCAAAAAAGAGAAATTTGATCTTATTTTAATGGATGTCGAGATGCCGGTTATGAATGGTCTAACTGCTACAAAAGCAATCAGAAAGCTTGAAAAAGAAAACTCAGCACCAGCTGTTCCATTAATAATTATTTCAGCCCATGCATTTGGAGAACAGAAACTAAAATGCTTTGAAGCTGGATGTGACAGATTGATTGTTAAACCTGTTAGAAGAGCTGAGCTGATCAACAATATTTCAGATATTTTCCAAATTAGTGACAGAATAGAGAGAATAGCAGATACTAAAAAAGTAGAAGATATCCCGAAGAATAATAATGAAGAAGCAAATATTATATACATAGATAATATCTTTGAAGATCTTATACCAGATTTTTTCATATATTTTAAGGAAACCCTTGAAGTTATGGATAAAGCACTTTTGGCAAGAAACTTTGATGATCTTTACAGATTAGGTCATGGTTTAAAAGGTTCCTCAAGGAATTATGAATTATACGACCTTGGAGAAATTTTTATGAGTATTGAGCATGCATCTGAGAAAAAATCTATAACTGATATTACACTTAAAATGAATGAAGCCAGGAAATACATAAACAAGATTAACGTTGAGTTTATACAAAAGGATTAAATCCAATGAATAAAAACTTAGAACGAATAATTATAATTGATGATATCAGAACTGATCTTCATCTTATAGGTAAACTTATAACAAGTTTTGGTTATGAATCTGTTCTTTCAGACTCTGCAGTTTCAGCCTATGAAATATTGGATGACTCCTTTGATCTTATAATTGTTGATGCCCTGATGCCCGAAATGACAGGTTTTGAGTTAGTTACAAGAATTCGTGAAAACAAAAATTTATCCCATATTCCTGTTATAATGGTGACATCACTTTCAGGAAGAGCTGATAGAATCAGAGCTGTTGAATCAGGCATCAATGATTACATTACAAAACCTGTTGATAAAGTTGAACTAAAAGTTCGTGTAAACTCAATGCTTAAAATGAAAGCTGCACAGGATGAGGTGAGAACCTATCAGGCACAACTTGTGAAACTTGTAAAACAAAAAACAAGCGATCTTAGTAAAACTCTTTTTAAACTTCAAGCTGTGTTAGATGGGATTAACGATGCAATGATTGCTATTGATAAAAATGGCGTAATTACTGAATCAAACTTTGCATTTCAGAAATTAACAGGTAAATCAGATAAAACCCTTAAGAATAGCTTAGTTTTCGATTTTATAGGAGAAGATCAAGTCGATGTTTTTAATAAACTTATATCTACAGATATTGAAACTGAGTTGGACATGGAATTCAAAAACTGGGGTAATAAAACTTTCTCAATTCTTGTAACCCCAATGGAAAAAGCAAATATTTTTATGATGAGGGATATTACAGAAAAAACCAGGGTTGATTCACAAAGAAGCCGTTTTTTATCTATTCTCTCACATGAATTGAGAACTCCTCTTAATGGTATTGTGGGAATATCTGAATTGATTTTAGATAATGAAAATCTTGATGATGAAATAAGAGAAGATGTTAATATAATACTGGATAGTGGTAGGGACCTGGATACCATAGTTAATGAAATACTTAAATTTGTTCAAATCAATGAAAGAGATGAAACAAGAGAAGATAAAATTAATATAAATGATACTATACTGAATGTGTTTCAGATGTTTGAAGATGAAAGAAATAAAAAGAACATTGATCTTTCACTAACACTTGATTCTGATTGTAAAAATGCTGTCATATCAGCAATCCCTGATCATATAACCGAGATTGTGAAACAGATTATTGAAAACTCAATTAAATTCGGTAGAAATGATGGTTATACTAAAATCAAACTATCAAAAGAGAATGATTTTTTTATAATAAATGTTTCAGATAATGGTCTTGGAATTCCAACTGAAAAAATACCAAGAATTTATGAATCTTTTTATCAGGCTGAGGATTACACAATAAGAAAAAACAGTGGATTAGGTTTAGGGCTGACAATTACAAAAAAACTACTTGAGATATATAATGGTTCCATTCATATTAAAAGTAAAGTTGATGCTGGAACAGAAGTAATTGTAATGATTCCATCGAACTAATTTTTATTAATAATCTCTCCAAAAACATTAAAAATTTCCTCAAAAGAATATGGTTTTGGAATAACACCACTAAAACCATAATCACTGTAATTAGCCATTACAGGGTCATTTGAATATCCACTTGAAACAACAGACTTCACCTTAGGATCTATTTTCAGCAACTCCGTTATGGCTTCCTTTCCTCCCATTCCACCAGGAACTGTCAGGTCCATCATTACCAGATCAAAAGGATCTCCATCTTCAATTGACTCTTTATACATTTCAACGGCCTCTCTTCCATCCATCGCAAAATATGGCTCGTATCCAATTCTAACAAGTATTCGTTCGAGCATTTTAAGAAGAATTTCCTCATCATCCATTATTAGAACCTTACCTTTCTTCATATTAACATCCTGGACAGATTTTTTTAAAATTAAAGGAATCTCTTTATCTGTTGCTTTCAGATAAATTATAAAAGTTGCACCATAATTTTTCTTTGAAATAACTTCTATTTTACCATGATGCTTTTCAACTATTGAATATGCGGTTGCAAGGCCTAACCCACTACCTTTTTTCTTTGTTGAATAATAAGGCTCAAATATTTTTTGATGATCATTTTCATTTATACCTGTTCCATGATCTGTTATCGATATCTTTATATAATCGCCTTTTTTAAGAAATTCTTTTTTAAAAGCGGCTAAATTTTCTATTCGGATATTTATATCACCACCCTTAGGCATAGCCTGGATAGAATTAATAACAAGATTACAAATAACCTGATGGAGCTGACCTTCGTCTACTTCAGATCTCCACAAATTCTCCTGTATATCATAATGACAAAGCGTTTTTGATCCTCTGGTAACAAATTTTGATGCCTCAGTAACGATCTTGTCAACAGCACATACTGTTTTAACTGGGGTTCCCCCCTTTGAAAATGTAAGGAGTTGTTGTGTTAGACTTTGAGCTTGTATTGTTCCTTCCATCATATCTTTCAATATTGAGTGAATTTCATTTTCATGGTCAAATTTATTAAACAGATAAGAGATATTTCCCGTAATAACTCCCAGAATATTATTAAAATCATGGGCAATTCCACCAGCAAGTGTCCCAATTGCATCCATCTTTTCAGAATGTTGCAGTTGAACTTCAAACTTCTTTCTATCAGTTATATCGCGGAGAATTGCTATGACCTCATTGTTACTAAACCTGTTAATACTTCCTTCATAGTATCTTTTGCCACATCCAGATAAATCAAGATCATATTCAAGATGCTCTACTTTATTACTTTCCAAGGCATCACAAACACACTTTATAATTTTATCAGCAATATCATCGGGCAAAATATCTTTAATATTTTTATCATTCAAGTTCTTATCAAACTGACCTGAATTATCTGCTTTAAAATCCAGTATCAAACCTTCTCTTGTCATTATAAGCATAAGGTCAGGAATAGCGTTTAGAAGGGCTCTCGATTTTGCTTCACTTCTTTTTAATTTAACATCCCCACTTCTCTTCTTATTAAGATTTATGGAATAGCTTATAATTTGTCCACCAGTACCTGTAATCCCACCAACAAGAACAGGTATTTTCGATCCATCTTTTCTGGTATACTCCTTTTCAAATGAAGTACAAAACCCCTTTTCTTTAACCTCTTTGATTTTCTTAAGTATTAAATCATAATATTCCGTAGTCGTGATTTTTTCCCAACTTAATTTACCTTCTCTAAGATCTTCTCTGCTATAGCCAACTATTTCAAGAAATTTATCATTAGCAGATACGACAGCACCTTTTGTTTCCCAGATTGCCATACCAAACATATTTGATTCAACTACTCTTCGAAATCTCTCCTCACTCTCTTTTAAACTTCTCTCCTTTTTTTTCTCCTCAGATAGATCCATCAGTATAGTTACCCTAACATTTTTTCCCATGTACTCAACACTATTAGGTCTTACCTCTACCTCAAATCTTTCCCCACCTTTTCTCAATCCAATGACTTCATAATTTTCTATATTCCCATCAATGATTTTATTTTTTGCCTTTTTTATGGAGGTTTTATCAATTGTCAGTGCTAATGCATCTTCTCCTGATAACTCTTCTGGTGTGTATCCAAACATTTCATAATATTTATTATTTGCATATAAAATTCTGCCATCTTTGTGTAAAACAATAGCTTCATAAAACATATTTAATAAAAAATGAAAATCCATATCAATTTTATTAATTTTTCTATATAACTCTTTTCTTTCTGGAGTTAAATCTCCATTTACTAATTCCCGAAGTAATAGAACCTCTTTTTCTAAATCTTCATAAGTTGGTTTATTCATTTTATAGTCCTGATAAGGAAGTTTTTTTAGTATAATCTAATGATTTCATAAGCGAATTAGTTTCAGGTTGTGAACGATTAATTATGATATAATTATAACATTATTATTTCAAGGATTAAAAACATAATATTACCTATAGGGAACCTATAATAATAGATATTTTTGATACAATACAGATTATAAAAGCTTTTAGTTTTATAAAATCTCTATCTAACAAAAAATAACGAACTGGTTCGTTTATAAAAAACTTTAATTTATAAACATTACAGCAGTTTATTTTTGATATAACGAAGTATTTCAGATAAAGATCAGTTTTAAGAGATTCCCTGTATTAATAATCTGTTTTTTTATCAAACCCACTTAAATAGACATTCTAAAACAGATTCGTTGACTCAACCTTAATTTTACAATATAATAATTAAACAAGTTCTCATCTAAATCTCATTTCAATTTTTTGTTAAGCATTTTGGATCTGAAGTTTTATTACTGCTCAAATGGTTATGGTGTTTCTATTTGAAATTAGAAAGTTTTATTAACCAATATAAGGGGGTAATTATGCAAAAACATTCGATGCATTACGATGTATTAATTAAAGTAACCGAATCTATTTCACAGTGTAAAGATCCTGAAGAGGTTGCTTTATTAACTGCACAGGCCGTTAAAACAGCTTTTAAGGCCAAAGGTTGTTCTGTTTTTATGGTTAACAGAAAAACCAAAGAACTTAGCCTTTCCGGATCATATGGGCTTAGTGAGGAATATCTGAATAAAGGACCGATACACTTTATGCAGGAGATTAAAGAAGTTAAAGATGCTATACCTGTTGCAATATATGATGTACTGGATGACCCAAGAATCGAATACCCCCTGGAGGCAAAAAAAGAAGGTATCGCATCCATTCTTGGAGTACCAATTGTGTCACAAAATACAATTATTGGTGCCCTTAGAGTGTATACGTCTGAAAGATGGGAATTTTCTATTCAGGATGTGACAATGGTTCAGGCGGTTGCCCAGATTTGTGGTATGGCTATGGATATGTGCAGATTATACAAAGGATATAAGACGAGTATCGAAATATTAAAGAGTATGAGGGAAAGAGGTTCAATTGCTACAAAATGGACACCTTATGAAGGAGTTCCCAGAAGTAACGTATAGAATTTTTTATATTTTTAAAAAAAGCCTGATTTTTATCAGGCTTTTTTTGTTTTTAATATTAAAACAATGTTTTTTAATAGTTAACCATTTATACTTTTACCAAACACTCAAATGATGTTTTAAGAAATTTTTCGATCAATAAAAGTGTTAAAAATCAATTTCTCTGTTTATTGTAATCATTGTTACTACTTAATTTTAAAAGATTTACTTGATTTATAACCTGTATTTAGGTAGTTTAATTTCAAAAAATTCAATATTCAAAACTTTCTGGAGATTATTAAATGGAACTAAAGATTACTGAAGCTGAGAGCCCTAAAACATTGCCAGATGAGTCAAGCCTGGGTTTTGGAACAATTTTTACTGACCATATGATGTTGATGGATTTTGATCAGGAAAAAGGATGGCATAACGCAAGAGTTGAACCATACCAAAAACTTATTATGGATCCGGCTGCTATGGTTCTGCATTATTCCCAGACAATTTTTGAAGGACTAAAAGCATATAGAACTGAAAATGGTAAAATCCAGCTTTTCAGACCAAAAGATAATATCAAAAGATTAAATACATCAGCAAGAAAGATGTGTATACCTGAAATGGATGAAGATTTTCTCTTTGAATCCCTTAAAAAACTAATAAACCTTGAAGAAAGATGGGTTCCAAGAGAACCTGGAACATCATTATATATAAGACCTACAGTTATTGCTGTTGATCCATATGTGGGACTTAGATCTTCCAATACATATCTTTTTTATATTATCTTATCTCCAGTTGGAGCATATTATGCTGAAGGTTTTAATCCCGTTAAAATATGGGTTTCAAAGGATTATGTAAGAGCTATCAGAGGTGGAGTTGGTGATGCAAAAACTGGTGGAAACTATGCCGCAAGCTTAAAAGCTACTGAAGACGCTAACAAAAATGGTTATACTCAGGTACTTTGGCTTGATGGGGTTGAGCAAAAATATATTGAAGAAGTTGGGGCTATGAACATCTTCTTTATTATAGATGATGAAATAATAACTCCTATGCTAAGTGGAAGTATTCTTCCTGGTATTACAAGAGATTCTGTAATATCGCTTGCAAAGAAATGGGGGCTGAAAATTAGTGAACGCAGAATCAGTATTGATGAAATAGTTGAAGCCCATGAAAACGGAAAACTTAAAGAGGTTTTTGGTTCAGGCACAGCTGCTGTTATTTCTCC
>JAAELO010000755.1 GCA_024226555.1 Desulfobacterales bacterium
ACAAGTTCATTATACCAATATATCTTACCATTAACAATCTCAATCTTCTTAAGACTTTCATTGAAACCCTTCTTGATGTACTTTAAAAATGCTTCCTTAAGTGTGAAATCCTTATAGATTTCAGCATGGGTTACATCATTAAAATTTTTAATCTCTTTATCAGAGAAAGCAACGTTAATCACAGGGTTTACATCAGTAAAGATAATCTTCTCAATATCGAGTCCAAAGGTTACAGAAGGATTTGTGCAAAGACCTGCCAGAGCAAACTCATTTGAATGAGAGATTGAAATTCTGTACTCGGGGAAATCTTTAAGATATGGAGCGCCTTCTTTTCTGTATGATACTGTAACATCATCATAGTTGTATGGTGTAAAGTTTGTGACCTCATGGGAGATCACAAGGGTTTTAACTGCAAATCTGCCACATGTCCATTCGATCTGTTTTTTCAGAGTCTTAAATTTGTTAATAAAATCCATCTCCTCGACGGAAAGAATCTCCTTTTTGAAGAAGGATTTGTCTAACTCTACATTTTTTAAAGACTCATAGGTTTCAACATGTACCCCAACCATGTACTGTTCAATGAACTCGTGGATATTAACAAAGCAGATGTTAATATCCGGGTTTACCTCTTCACAATAGTGTATTTCTTTTACTTCAGTATCCATAGTCTTTCTCCAGATCACGAGGCTGATCATAATAATAAAATATTAATAGATCAGCCTTGTAAAAAGTTTGCATATGGTTTCCTCTGATAAATATTTGGTTAAATATCAGAGATTCCTTACACTTATCCGAATCTGTAGATTGAAGCTCCCCATGTGTAACCCGCACCAAGTCCAATAAACATGATGGTATCTTTAGTAGTATCCACTTTTCCCATCTCAATAGCTTCATCCAAAGCTATAGGAATCGTTCCGGCGGTTGTGTTTCCATATCTTTCTATATTATTAAAAATCTTACCGGGAGCCAGTTCAAGTTTCTTTTCAAGAGCCTGATTAATCCTTAGATTTGCCTGGTGTGGAATGATGAGATCTATCTCATCCAAAGTCATTCCGGCTTTATTAAGAGCTTCTCTTGCTACCTCTGGAAGTTTATTTATTGCAAATTTAAAAACGGCTCTTCCATCCATACTTGGAAAATGCCTTAACTCCTGAATCCACTGCTCACAAAGAGCATATTTTTTCAGCCTTGATGCAGGAGCCTCGATCATAAGATTCTCTGCAAATTCGCCGTTTGCGTGGAGCACTGAAGAAAGAAGACCAATGTTTTTATCGTTATCAACAGATTCAACGCAGGCAACTCCTGCACCATCTGCAAAGATAACTGCCATATCACGACCTCTTGTTGTGAGGTCGAAGATTTTACTTTGAACCTCAGCACCCACAACAAGAATTTTTTTGGCAAGACCACCCATTGAATAGGCATGTGCTATTTCAAGTCCATGAATAAAACCTGTGCACTGCTGCCTTATATCAAGTGCAGGAATAGGTTTCGTACCCAGTTTATGCTGCAAGATGCAACCTGCTCCCGGCATATGCATGTCAGGGCTGAGTGTTGCAAAGACTATCAGATCTAGATCTTCTGAGTTCCAACCTGCTCTTTTCAGAGCAATTTTTGAAGCTTCGAGAGCAAGATCAGATGTTGCAACTCCCTCATCAGGAACCCAGTGCCTTTGCTTGATACCGGTTCTTTGAACGATCCACTCATCTGATGTATCCATCATATCAGTTAAATCTTCATTGGTAACTATGCGTTCCGGTAGATATCTTCCGGTACTTCTAATAACAGTTCTTCTCATCTACTATTTCCTATTCCTTTGGAAAAACATAATAAGTTCAGCAATATACAACTCATAATCAATTCTATTTCTTTCTTTTTCAAAGCAATATGATTTAATTCACACTTTAAATTCTGGAAAAAAGCTTTTGTTCCTATACCTAATACTTTACTCTGTCAAGAATTCTATGTTCTTCGGCTAGTCTTTGTAGTTTTACCATCTGGAAATCTTTGACCTGAATATACAGTTTACCCTGTTTATCAACAAGGTCAAGCTGATAAGTGTTAGTTTCTTCACCCTCATCAGTTTTTCTTGTTAAACAATAATACTCTTCGCCTTTTATTGCTTTCTGAAGAAGTCTCAGTTTTTTGATTTTGTATGGCAGAACTGTAAAATTAGTAGATAAAAACTCTAATAATCCTCCTGTCTGGAACATCGCATCAATTAATACGGCATCTGTTTTTAGTTTGGGTGAATTTACACCTTTAAAAAATTCTTTGGAAGATGTGTCGCAAATTTTGGTTATTAGAAGATCTCCATCAAAAGATGGTATGTCTTTAATGGTTTCAAACAGCCCATCCATAAAAAGTCTGTTTGGATTATAGATAATATCCCTTAAGTCACCAGTATATTCAATTGGATTAAACTCAGGAATATCGATTATTTCTTCATTGTATCCATTATTTGAAAAGATGTATGAACCTTCATAATGCTTAGTTGGATCACCCATCACAACACCTTTCGGGTTTTTAAAAACTGAGGATATATTACAATCAACTGTTTTACCATCTTCGTTCAAACAACTTTCTATCTGAAGCTCTTTTGGTTTTCCTTTTAAAATTTTTATTCCATACGGAATGGCAAAGTCATTTACTTCAACAAGGTTGCTTTCTTCGTCCATAACTTTTGAGGCTGCTTCTGCCATGGTTTCTATACCGGTTGATCCTAAGAAAATCGGTGTTCCGTCCATGCTGTGATCTAAAAGAAAAAGATCCCTGTCTAAAGATAAAGTTCTGTTAAAAACAGACTTTGAACCATTTTCTTCAACTGTATTATCTAAAAATGGAAAGTCGGTATCAAAGGGACTTTCAAGAATTCCATCTTTATCAAAGTTAAAGTCATATCCGGTATATACAGCTTCATTACCTTCGTGATAAAGCTCGTCCATGAAGAAATCTATTCCCTTTTCAAGTTCTAAAAAGGTAATACCCCGTTCTTTTAATACTGTCATTACAGAGTCTTTTGTTGCCATGCCTGCGCCTTGCCATGCAGTCCAGCCAAAAACCTTGTAAATCTTCATAGGGTGTTTTAACTTCTCGTTGATTAGGGCTTTACTTATCAGATCATTCGCTGTTGTATAATCAATTTGACCTTCGTTTCCAAATCTTGCAGTAACAGAAGAGAATGTCATAAAGTATTTATACTCTTTGCCTTCAAATGCTTTAAGCAGATTTACTAAACCTTTAACCTTAACATCCATAACAAGGTTGAAAGATGTTAGTTCTTTCTTCTCAATGAACTGGCTTTGTTCAACACCAGCAGCATGTAAAACACCATCAAATGTTTCATACTCTGAAACTATGGAATTAACAGATTCAAAATCCTGAACATCACAGCTTTTGTAATCAACTTCACAGATCTCCTGAAGAGCTTTTAAGTTCTTTTGAGCTTCCAGAGTTCGCATGATTTTATCCACTGCGTTTTTAATCTCAAGTGGTTTTCCTGTCATGTTCTCTTTAACTCTATCCATCACATATGCTCTGTCAGGATTTGCAAGAATTGTTTCATCAAGTCCGTCAATATCGCTTGTTCCTAAAACAATGAACTTAACTTTGTTTGTTTTTCCAACACGTTTTAAAATCTCATATGTAATTCCACCCATTCCTCCGGTTACAAGGATTGTATCTCCATCCTTAATAAAGCTTTCATCATTTTTATTTGCTTCGGTTGTGAGTTTTAAACCGTACCTTCCATTCTCTTTGAAACCAACTTCAACAATACGGTCTCCTGATTCAATCTCATTAACAAAAGTTTCAGTAATATAATCTATATGGTCTTCAATATCGTGCTGTGCAAAATCCACCATCTTAACATGGGTGTTTTCAAGCTCTTTATTTACAGTTTTAAGCATTCCGCTGATACCTGCAAAGGATGGGAATATTCTTGCATACTCATCTCTGTCATATGGAAATACAACAGAATCAAAACCCATGGATGCGATTATTGATCCTTTTTTATCAAGAGTTGGGTAGAAAGCTTGAATCATTAAAAACAGAGATTTCAAACACGCATTGACTTCGGCATCACTTATCTCATTATCACCAAAATAGTAATCTATTGGTGCAAGATGAATAATACCATCTATGTCATTATTATTTGCCTTAATTTTCAGTAGTCTCTCTTCAGTATCGGAGATATCAGTCAGATCATAGTTAATATCATATTTATCGTCATTTCCAAGGGTTAATACTTTTCCCCCTTTACTTTCAATAATCTCTTTTACTTTATCTGAAAAGCCTTCACTGTCACAGGTTAAAATAATAGTTTTACCATCAAAGGAGTAAGGCTTAGAACTATCAACTTCAATTAACTTAACATCAGGAACAAATCTTTTTACAGATTTTTCAGCGGTTTCTACTACCTCTTCTTTAACTTCAGATACAGTTTCAGAACTCTTCTCACCTGATATTTGTAAATCGATATAGTCAGATAATTTTGAGATCGTATTAAGGTCCCTTAGTTTTAAATCCTCTGGGACTTTAAGCTTAAAGTGGGAGGATATTTTACCAAATATCTCCACCTGCTTCACAGTGTCTATTCCAAGGTCAGCTTCAAGATCAAGATCATCCTCAAGCATATCTTCTGTGTAACCTGTTTGCTCCTCAATTATTTTTTTAGCAGTTTTAATCACTTCATCTGATTTAGAAGAAGCAGAAACCTGAGTTTCAGGTTCAGCAATCTTAGCAGCAGAAGTGATGTTTTTTGTTGGAGAGCTTACACTTTGATTTTCAACATATTCAGTAAGTTTTGCAATTGTATTTAAGTCTCGTAATTTCAGATCTTCCGGAACTTTTAAACCAAAGTGAGAGGAAATTTTACCAAAGATTTCCACCTGTTTAACAGTATCAATTCCAAGATCCGCTTCAAGATCAAGATCATCTTCCAGCATATCTTTTGTATATCCTGTTTGTTCTTCAATGATTTTCTTTGCAGTTTCGAGAATTTCATTGTTACCGGAATCTGTCTGACTACTCTCAGTTTGAACAGGGGCTATTTCTGCAAAACCGCCTCCTGTTTGCTGACTTACATATTCGGTTAGTTTTGCTATTGTATTAAGATCTCTTAGTTTCAAATCTTCAGGTACTTTTAAACCAAAATGTGATGATATTTTTCCAAAGATCTCAACCTGTTTAACAGTATCAATTCCAAGATCCGCCTCAAGATCAAGATCGGCTTCCAGCATGTCATCAGTATAACCGGTTTGCTCTGATATTATCTTTTTAGCAGCAGATAATATTTCATCATTTCCAGCAGATTGCACAGGTGCTTCAGAACTTACAGATTCTGTTATACCTGCACTTTTCTGGATATATTCTGAAAGCTTTTCAATTGTATTAAGATCTCTTAGCTTTAAATCTTCAGGAACTTTCAAACTATAATGTGATGAAATCTTTCCGAAGATCTCAACCTGCTTTACTGTATCAATTCCAAGGTCCGCCTCAAGATCAAGATCGGCTTCCAGCATATCTTCTGTATAACCAGTTTGCTCAGCAATAATTTTCTTTGCAGTGGCTGTTACACCGGCAGATGGTTTTGATTGTTCAGCAGCTGGTGCAGTTTCTTTAATATTTGCGCTTTTTTTAATATAATCTGTCAGTTTCAGGATCGTATTAAGATCTCTTAATTTCAGGTCCTCAGGTACTTTCAAACTGTAGCTGGATGATATTTTTCCAAAGATCTCAACCTGTTTAACAGTATCAATTCCAAGATCTGCTTCAAGATCAAGATCATCTTCCAGCATATCTTTTGTATAACCTGTTTGTTCAGCAATTATACCTTTAATGGAATCTGTTACATTACCTGCTGAAGGCGAAGTTGCCTGAACAGCTCCCACATTAACTTTTACAGGAGCCTCTTTTACTGTTTTTACCACAGGCTTCTGCTCAGTTAAGTTTGATTTAGCCGGGATAGTCAAAGGCTCTATACAGAGAGTGTTATCTATTAAAGTAAGATTTGGTTCTCTTTCGTTTGAAACTTTACTCATCCAGTTTCTAAATCTTAAATTGTCATCAACTGTATTTTCTTCTACTCGCTTGAAGAAAACAAATGCATAGTGCGAGCCAAATCCAGCCGCAAGGTGAATACCATAGTTGTAATTACCATGAAAATCCCTGTTAAGATTGAGATCCTCAAACTCTTTTGGGATATTTGTTAAATTGGCAATTGGAGGAGTTACCCCTTTTTGAAGTACTTTTACAAGTACAGCATCTTCAATTGCGGCGCCTAAGGTATGTCCCGTATAACCTTTAGTATTTGAAATTACTATATCACCGTAATTATCAGGATAAGCGGTTCGAAGAGCCTTTATTTCAGCATCAGCACTTCCTCCCCTTGCCGGTGTATAGGTTTCGTGTGACATAAAAACAAGCTCTTTAGGATATTCAGCTTTATTAAGTCCATGTCTTTTTTCCACACTTGTAATAAATTTGTTCATTTCAGAGGAAAGATGGTTAACATCAATATTATATGTGTGATAAGCACTGTTACCGATGTATGTTCCAAGCACTTCAGCCTGACCGTTAAATCCTCTCTCTTTAATTTTGTCTTCACGCTCAACAATAAGTGAAACTGCACCAGCTCCTAAAATGGTACCATTTCTGTTTTCATCGAATGGCTTTGCTGCATCTTCCACATGCTTTTTAACTGTTCCTGCGCCAAGGGCTAAAAATGCTGTTCCAATCCACTGATTTTGCTTTTCAGAAGTAGCATTTTCTCCACCGATAACAATAACACGGTCACATCTTCCTGCTCTGATCCAGTCCTCTGCAACTCCGATGGCCTGGGTTGTTGAAGCGCATGCACTACTTAATAGAATGTTTGGTCCTTTTGCCTTAATAAGTTCTGCCAGATGAGCAGCTCCTAAAGGACAATATTTTGAAGCAAAGTTTCTGTCAAAAGAGTATGCATTAAACTTGGTTCTTCTCTCTTTAATTCTGTAAAACCAATCTGTTATCTGCTCTTTTACATCTTTAACAACACCACTTGCCATAATGTGATAGTAGATATTTTCAAACTCTTCATATGGCTTAATATAGAATTTATTGTAGTAATATCTATTTATCTCTTCAATGAAGGATTCGCTATTTGGGAACAGTGAAGTAATAATTATACCAGTTCCCTCCTGCATCTCTTCTGGTAGAGCAAAACCGTTTGGAATTTTATTTCCTGTTGAAGCTTCCTTATACTGCATAACAAGCGGGATGTTTGCATCTTTAAGGGCCTCAATTCCGGCAGCTATTGCAAGGGACATTGAAAGATCATATTTCTTCTTAATTCCATATTCATCATTAATATCGAAATAACCTAACTGGCCAGCAAGCTGGATAACATCTTCAGTTGAGTTGATCTCAACAAATTTTGCATTACCATCGGGTTGTTTAAAAAGTCTTGTAACATTCATATCTGCCATTTTCTCTTTCTCTTCTTCTGGAAGAGGCTCAATGAAGTTTGTACCTTTTAATAGTTTATCAAAGTTATCGGCTGCAAAAACTTTCCTTCCTTTTCCAGGAAGACCAACTGAAACACCAGCAATATTAATTTTACCTACATGGAAGTTGAATTTTTCATAGGCTTCAACAGAGGCTTTCTTCTCGTACTTCAGGTATTCCTGATAAAGAAGGTCATCAACAAGAGTTGCATTATTCTTTTTAAATTGCTGAAAATCGTCATTAATTTCATAAACAGGTTCTTTTTTTAAGACTTCATGAACTACTGTTTCACTTGCTTGTTCTTTTTGCTGATTATTAGAAAATATTACGTTATACGATTCAAGGTGATTACAGCATTCTTTAAATGTCTTCATCTGACCTTTTCTTGAATCAACAGAAGGAACACTCTTGTACTCAACAATATTTATGTATTTTAAAAGATTTGAAAGTAATCTGTTTGGTCCAATCTCAATATAATGAGTTTTACCGGAAGCATAGACATTTTCAACCGATTTAATGAACTCAACAGGGGATGTTATCTGTTTTACCAGAAGATCTTTAATCGCCTGGCCATCTCTTGGATATGGTTCTCCGGTTACATTTGAAATTACCCTTGAGTAATCAACCTGCTTAAAGTGTACATTTTCCATATACTCTTTCAGAGAGTTTGCTGCTTTTGCAAAAAGTGGTGTATGGAAAGCACCTGACAGAGGCAGATTTGTGTACATCTCACCTTTCTCTTTTAAGAAAGCACAGAATTTATCAATCTCTTCAGCTGATCCAGAAACGGCTGTCTGTTTCTCACTGTTCTTATTGGCAATGTAGATACCTGCAATTTCAGATTGTCTGATTAAAGATAGTGTCACTTTACTATTCTTAAAAACCACCATTATTTTTCCTGGAAGGTTTTCAGCAGCCATCTTCATAAAATCACTTCGCTTGATTATAAGCTTCATGGCATCTTCAAAATCAAGCATACCACTGCAATAAAGCGCTGAATATTCACCAACGCTGTGACCTATGTAAAAATCCGGGCTGAAACCTTTCTCCTGCAGAGATTTGTAAACTGCTGCTGTTGAAAGAAATACTGAAGGTTGTGTGTTTTCCGTAAGGTTTATATCTTTATTTTCGTTAAACATCATATCAAGAAGAGAGTATCCTCTCTCTTTCATAAAGATATCATTACCTCTATTCATTATATCCCGTATAACAGAATTCTCATCATACATATCCTTCATCATACCAGCATGCTGAGCACCCTGCCCTGAAAGAAGAGCAACTATCATTTGTTTTGCTCCTTTATATTTTGTATGAACATCTATTACATTATATTCGACTTTCTCTTCTTTAAAACTAGTGTTTACCACTTTCACCTCTTGTTCTTTTGAAACTGTTTTTTCAATCTCTATTGTTTTAGATGGATTCAGATACTCATGCATTGCACCAACGAGCATATGTCCGTGGTTTCCACCAATTCCATTTACGTTGGATGCCATATAAAAAGATTTGTACTCTTTTGAATCAATAATATTGAGGTTCGGCTTCAGTATTGAAGTGTCTTCCACAATTGATGACTCTTTATTGTAACATGAGTTGGTTAGAATCTTTCTGTTTTTGTTCATTAAAATAAGCTTGGTTAGAACAACAGAAGGGTTTGCTGCTTTAAAATAACCAAACTGGTGTTTTATATTTCCAAAGTATGTTTCAGAATCAAAACTTGCTTCAATAGCCTGCTTCTCGACAAGGTCACCAAAGTAGTTAGTAAAACCAAATACATCAAGATGGGATACTTCTGACTTTTTCACAGAAGATTTATTATAACATTCATCAATAGTCTGTTTGAATGCAGATTCTGATGGAGAAAGAAGATGTGCAGGAACACTGGAATTAAACGCAATGGAATCTATTTCACCTAAAATCGGCATATCGTTTTCAATGGCTTTTTTATAGGTCGTTAATACCTGAACCGATGCACCCTCACCCATTATATATCCGCTACCGTTAGTATCATAAAACTTACAATCACCTTCAGATAGAAGACCTAAGGTCTGGAATGCAAGGAGAACTGTTGGGTAGAAGTTTGCATCTGCCCCGCCGCAAACAACATAATCAAGATCCTTTGAAAGAAGTCCCTTAATTGCAATGTCTGTGGCAACAGCTGAAGATGCGCAGGATGAATCCACAACAAAGTTTGGTCCGTTACAGTTGAAATAGTTTGCAATTCTACCTGAGATTATGTTCGCAAGTAGTCCTGGGATAGTATCTTCCGTATTTTTATTGTATCTGCTCTTTATATTATCAATAATTTTTTCTGTAATACCAGACGACCCATGTTTTGCTTCAGCTTCTTCAAGCATTTTTGCTACAAATGGTATTCTTGTTCTCAGAACATTTTCAACATGCTGTTCACCGGGAATTGTTCCCATTATTACAGCAGTTTTATTACCGTGTGGCAGGTTATTGATCAGGCCGGATTCATCAAGCGCCTGATTTGTAGCATCAAGTCCAAAAAGCTGGGCACGATCAATATATTTTGCTGCAAGAGGAGGTATTCTGAACTTTGCATTGTTGAATTTGTAATCCTGAACAATACCTGCCTTAATTTGAGGAATTTTAAAATCATCACTCTCAGATGAATAAGCTGCATTGTGAAATCTTGACTCTGGAACCTCAGTTATAGGCGATTTTCCATCCACAAGTCTTTCCCAGAACTCATCTGTATTTTTTGCTCCCGGAAGTACAACCCCTAATCCAGCAACGACTATTCTGTCGTCGTTATAGTTGTAATCAAGATCTTTAAATATATCCCTTGGGAGTGCTTCATAATCGTCTCTATACTCTTCAATTACACAGTGGTAGTTAATTCCACCGAATCCGTAGGAACTGATTGCAGCTTTCCTTGTTTTTCCATCAACTCTTTCCCACTCTTTTTTATTATCAATTATGTAAAGTGGTGAGTTTTCTAATTCATGATTTTTTGAAAGCTTTTCAAAATTTGTACTTGGAGGGAGTACAGCATTTTTAACAGCCATTGCAGCTTTAATAAAACCCGCACATCCTGCTCCACCAAGGAGGTGACCAATCTGAGATTTTACTGAACTAACACCAATCTTAGAATTTGCTTTGTAAACAGATGCAAGTGTTTTTAGCTCAGCTTCATCTCCCATAACGGTTGAGGTACCGTGGGCTTCAATGAAATCAATATCATCAAAAGATACATCAGTTTTGATATTTTCATAACATCTCTCAAGAGCAAGGGCTTGTCCTTTTGGGCTTGGAGCTGCGATCGCTTTTCCCTTTCCATCCGAACTTGCTCCCATACCTTTTATAACACAGTGGATTTTATCATTGTCGCGAATTGCATCCTTCATTCTTTTTAAAACAAGAACTCCGGAACCCTCACCAAGGACAAAGCCATTTGCTCTCTCGTCAAAAGGAAAAGAACCATCATTTGAAAGTGCACCCATTTTAGCAAACCCAACGAAAGTTTCAGGGGAAAGATTTGAATTGAGTCCACCTACAATTGCGCAATCATATTTACCTGATCTTAACTCTTTAATACCGCAGTCAATAGCGGTAAATGATGTTGCACAAGCTGCATCAACTGTATAGTTAATTCCCTCTATTCCTAAATGATGTGCGATTCTGCCGGCTTCTATGTTAAGAACGATTCCATGAACAGGACTGTAATCAATCCCTTGTGTGAAACCCTCTTTAAGATCCTTTAGAAACGCTTCTTTTTTATCTTCAGGAAGAGTTTTAAATTCTTCCAGTTCATTCAGATAGTGCTTGATTTCAGGATAGTAAAATTTCAGATGTACACTGTTACCAAGTTCGCTGCCTAGGCAGGAACCCATAATTACAGCTGTTTTCTTTTTTAAAGAATCGACAATTTTATCATCTTCTGTTAAAAAACCGGCATTTTCCACAGCCTGGTAAGCAGTTTGAAGAATCATACGGTGTGATCTTGATATTTTTTCTGCCTTATCTTTTTCATATCCGAATCTCTCATGATCAAAAGTATAATCAACAGTTGCTGCAATTTTACTGTATGATTTATCATCAGCTGATTTATCTTCATCATAGTATAAATCTGTATTAAATCTGTCTTTTGAGATTTCCTTTATGGAACATTTTTTTGAGAGAATATTATCCCAATACTTATCAATATTATCAGCATCAGGATAATAACAACCCATACCTACAACAGCTATTTCATCATTTATGCTGTTATCTGAGGTTGAGTATATTTCAAGATTATTAAGGTTTGAGTACAATTCTTTCTTTTCATCGAAATAACGTTTGTGAACATCATCGATAGAGATAACTTTCGATTCGAAAGCAAGGGAATCACCCACCATATAATTCCCACGCTTAAACTGCTCTTTTTCATCATAATGAATAAGGTCTACTTTCATGTTGCCTTCTTCATCCTTTGAAAATTCTGGAGCAAAACCTTTTGAAGATACCAGAAGTGAACCGATATTTCCTTTTTCAAAGATCTCTTTTCTCTCACTTAACGGGATTCCATCTTTAATTCTCTTATGTTCCTCAACTATCATCTTTTCTGTAAGAGGAGTCTTCAATGTTCTTGATGTTAACCCAACAGTTGTTCCTGTTAGAATTGTATCATTGGCTTTTAAAAGAATATCCTGATAGAGCTGTTGAATCGCTTTTACTTCCAGAATCTCTTTTGTGAAAAGATATACACTTCCAACCTGAATACCAATTTTTACGCCTTTTGATGCAAGTATTGATGTCATTCCTGTAATAAAGTAAGAAGCAAACCTTGTTGTAATTCCTCCTGCAAAGAGAAGTCTAAGTTCTTTTAGAACATCATCGGAATAGCTTACAATTTTTTCAATTGAAGATTCCCAAAGTGCAAAACTGGTCAACATCCCTATGTGGCCACCAGCTTCCATCCCTTCAAAAATAAATCTTCTGCAATCATTATCAATTGCATTTTCAAGCATCATGACAGATGGAGTATGAAGATATGTTTTTGTTCCGGCTTCCTCTAACTCTTTAACCTGGGAAGGATTTCCACCGGCAAAAAGTGCAAATGGAACCTTATATTTTTTCACCTGTTCAAAGTGGTCTTTTATGGTTGCATTAAAAGTTTCGATACCGATCATACCGGCACCATAATGTTCTAATTTTTCAGCAGCTGCAGAGATTGTGTTTTCAGAAAGATCCTTTGGAAGACTTCCAAGAGCTAAAAATGGAAGAGCTCCGCTTTCATATATTTTTTGAGCAAATTCAGCATTGTCACTTATATTTGCCATTGGACCCTGAACAACCGGATATTTTGTACCATGTTCTACTGCAAGGGGTGAGTTTTCTTTCAGAGGATCATACAGATCTATTTCATTAAGGGCTTTATAAATATTTTTGAATAGCCCTTCAATTATAGATTTTACACTTCTAACGCCGAATTTTTTGGCAAAATACCCATCCTGACCCAGATAAAAAAGACTCTGAATAGGAGCTGCTGTTTCATCATTAAGTGGGGCAATTTTTGATTTAATCTCATCATAAAGTAAACTGTCTGGATTCTCATCACTTGATATAAGGCTTTCTTTCTCTTTAATATCCTTTACAATTTTTGTACCCAGTTTTGCAAAAAATCTGTATTGAGTAGAAAGGGTTTGCCCAACAACCTGTGAGTCTGCTTCGTCTAGTTTACCAATAAGATCTTTAAAATTATCAGAAAGAGGTGCCTCTTTTGAAAGATAAAGCTGATTATCAAGTACAATACCATTTGCACCGGCTGAAAAAATACCAGGCGCTGTATGCATACCAATCCCGCCGTGAATAAAAACCGGATACTCAGAGTTTTCAAGGTACCACTGCATCAAAATAAATGAAGTGTATTTACTGACTTTTCCTGGTGCTTCATTACCTTTTAATATAAGTCCGTAAGGATCTATCTTTTTGATCTTTTCTTCAATATCTATATCTGTTACTTCAAGAAAAAAACGGCAATCTTTATTTTTAAAAGAGAAATTATCCAGATCATTGTTTGAGTTGTATGAAAATATTATAAGATCAAGATTTGTTATATATTGTTCAAGATGTGTTTTAAGTTCACGATTATTAACATTTACTCTTATTCCAAACAGTATGTCTCTCGATGATAGATCATTTATATTTTTAATTACTTCATTATTATCCATAAACTCAGTATCCATAACCGGAAGAGCTCCGGCGCCATGGAGAGACGTCGAATAATCAAGACAAAAAGTCTTAACCGGATTGTATACTATTAATGGTAATTTTGATTTTAAAACTCTTTTTAACATTGAAACTCCTTTTAGTGAATCTCTAATAACTGATCTTTTGACTAAATACTGCGTTTTTTCCAAAAAAGAACTGTAATAAAACCGGTTCGTTATTTTTTATCAAACCTTGTATTTCATCCAAAATTCTAATTATTTGAGTTTCCCTTTAGATAACCTCTCAAAATTCTGATTATTTGAGGTTACTTTTATAATTCCTGAAAAATTCAGTAATTTTCATTTTTTCTTTGTACTTAATTCTCATTACTAACAATAGTTGTGCCAAGTTGTGTAATATTGGTTACTTTTTTATAACCCCCATCTCTCATTTCATTATTTAAAAACGCAAAGCATTGTAATATCAATAAATCTTAATTGCAATAAATAATATTCATAAGATGAATATTATTTATCCTGTATCCGAATTAAATCATAAAAAAAATGGTTTAGTAATAATCTATTGAATGATTCGTACATAATTTGTAATATGGTTTTACAATTTATGTACATATAACAAAAAGGAATGAGATGAATTCAAAGGGAGTCCTTACAGATAATGACAGAGATTTTTTTGATCTGGTAACTTCAGCTATTTTAGCCAATCCATTTAGCGAGTCACGGGACAAACTTGATAAAAAAATGGCATCTTACTATGAGGGAGAGCCAGTTTCTGGTGTTGTTAATAAAGCAATTCTTGCTGTGGATCAAAAAATAAGGCAACTTAAAGAAAAAAACAGAGCAAACCTCATATACTTCTCAGGTCATGACAGGGAATTAATAGCAAATGCTTTTATTTTTATGTTTTTCTACAGTTTTAAGGACAAGTTTGATCAATTTATAATTGATCAAACCAGAGCAGGTGATGAACCTATCACTTTATCTTTTGCTGATGAAGCCCTTGAGTATTTCAGAAGCAGGGGGTTCGAAACAAAAACTGCCTTAAGGCATATAGCATTAGCATATCAGTTCAGGCGTGCATTCTATTTCATTGGATATAGCCTGATTGGACAAAGTCCTGTTATGAAACAGCTCAGAAACGATCTTTGGAATAACATTTTTACACATAATGTAAGACTATACGAGAAGTACCTGTGGAACAGGATGGAAAATTTTTCAACTCTTCTACTTGGTGAAACAGGAACTGGTAAGGGAACTGCTGCTATGGCAATTGGGAGATCAGGGTTTATCCCATTTGATATCAAGAAAAAAACTTTTGTTGAAAGTTTTACAAGATCATTTATATCTCTTAATCTTTCTCAATTTCCGGAATCACTGCTTGAATCTGAGCTTTTCGGTCATAAAAAAGGGGCTTTCACTGGTGCTGTTGAGGACCATAAAGGTATCTTTGAAAAATGCAGTCCATTTGGTTCCATCCTGCTTGATGAGATTGGAGAGGTATCAATTCCTGTTCAGATAAAACTACTACAGGTTCTTCAGGACAGAGTCTTCAGTCCGGTTGGCAGTCATACGAAAAGCAGATTTGAAGGAAGAGTAATTGCTGCAACAAACAGAAATATACATGAAATACAACATGAAAAAATATTCAGGGACGATTTCTATTACAGACTATGCTCAGAGGTTATAACTGTACCAAGATTACAACTAAGAATACAGGAAACACCTGCTGAATTAGATATGCTTCTGGAGTATCTCATCGAAAAGATGCTGGGGTCTAAATCTAATGAGGTAATTGAGATGGTGAGGGATGTAGTCTTTACAAAACTTGGTAAAAATTATGCGTGGCCAGGTAATGTTCGTGAACTTGAACAATGCATAAGAAGTGTTATTATTAATTCCAGTTATGAAGGAGTTAGCAGAAAAAGAGCTGATAATATTCATTACTTTTTAACTGAGGGTATTGGTAGAGGAGACCTTGATGCACAAAGCCTTCTTTCAGGATATTGTTATATGTTGTATAACAATTTAGGTACCTATGAAGAGGTTGCTAGAAGAACTAGTCTTGACAGACGAACAGTTAAGAAACATATTGTTGAGTGGGAAAAAAGATTAGGGAACCCCTAATAACTGCTCTTTTTGCGAAATACATCGTTATTACCAAAAAAGAACTGTAAACTTTATAAAATGAAAACTTTTTATAAACGAATCAGCTCATTGTTTTTTGTTATACCTTGTATTTGATCAAAAATTCTAATTATTAAAGGTTCCCAATTAGTAAATAACTTTGACTAAAACACTATTTTTTTAGATAATGAAATTAAGATATAAAATTACAATAAAAGATTAAGGTATAAAAAAACAAACATGGTAAATGAGTCAATCCTTTTAACGGTATCACTGGTTTTATCAGCTTTTTTTTCATCCGCTGAAACTGCTCTTTTCTCTATTAGTGAAACAAAAATTATTCATCTTAGCAAAGAAAATAATTTTTTCTTGAAACTTATAAAGAAAATGAAAGATAATCCCCACAATTTGTTAACAACTATTTTAATTGGAAACAACATTGTTAATATTGGGGCGTCAGCAATTGCAACAACGATCGCTATTGATCTTACTCAATCAGTCAGATTATTTGCTTCATCTCCAGGATACTCTATTGGTGCAGCAACAGGAGTAATGACATTTTTGATTCTTGTTTTTGGAGAGATATTCCCAAAATCCATCGCCACAAGAAACAATATAATGATAGCCAAATTTGTAATCGTTCCAATATATTGGCTCTCTTTTCTTTTTTATCCGGTTATTAAGTTCCTTGAGTTTATCCCTTTAATCACAGGGAAAATGCAGAAAGCGCCGACTCTAACTGAAGAAGAATTAATGACTATGGTAGAAGTTGTTGAGGAAGAAGGGCAGATTAAAGAGGAGGAGAAGGAGTTAATTAATAATATCTTTGAATTTGATGATATTTCCGCTTCTGAAATTATGACCCCTAGATCTGATATGTATGCAATAGATGTTAATGAGGTTCCACCCCTTGAAGAGATTATAAAAACCGGTTACTCAAGGATTCCTGTTTTTGAGGAAAACAATGATAATATAATTGGTATTGCTAATATTAAGGATCTTTTTACTCAGGTTTTAAAGCATAATGGTGATTTTGATATTAGAAAGATTATGACTGAACCTTTCTTTGTACCAGAAAATAAGAAGATTGATACACTTCTGAAAGAGTTCAAAAAAAGAAAAAACCATATATCTGTTCTTGTGGACGAGCATGGTGGTGTTTCAGGAATACTTACCCTGGAAGATGTTATTGAAGAGATAGTTGGTGATATTACAGATGAATCGGATAAAGAGGAAAAATTTATTGAAAAGATAAAACCTAACCAATGGGTCGTAGCTGGTAAAATTGATATTGAAGATATAAACAAAGAGATCGATATAAATATTCCTGACACAGACGATTATGATACCTTTTCAGGTTACTACCTTGAGGTTACAGGAAGAATTCCAAAAAAAAACGAAAAAATAGTGAAGGATAATTTCGAGATATCCATTAAAGAGATGGATGGTAACCGAATTAAATCAATTCTTGTGAAGCGTTTTGATGAAGTTGCTGGAGAGAGTGCTTGATATTTGAAACTACTTTCTATTAATACTTGATGCCATAAAACCAGCTCCAAATCCATTATCGATATTAACAACAGCAATATTGGAACTGCAGCTGTTGAGCATCCCGAATAGAGCAGTAATACCACCAAAGCTTGTTCCATAACCAACACTTGTTGGAACTGCAATTACAGGGCAACTAACCATTCCGGCAACAACACTTGGAAGAGCGCCTTCCATTCCTGCAACCACAACTATAACCGTGGATTTTTCAAGAACTTCACGGTAGTTAAAAAGCCTGTGGATTCCAGCAACCCCAACATCTATGATCTTTTTTATTTCATTACCCATAGATTTTGCTGTAAGGTATGCCTCCTGAGCAACTGGAAGATCTGAAGTTCCTGCGGCAATAACTGTTATATATCCTCTACCTGAAACCTCTGATTCACCCTTCTGATATACTAACATTTTCGCATCTTTATCGTATGTAGTATCAGAAATTTTTTCTGAGATCACCTTAGCTTTGTCTTTTGAAAGTCTTGTAACCAAAATGGTTACTTCGTGAACAACCATTTTTTCAAGAATTGAAACAATCTGATGTGATGTTTTTCCTTCACCATAAATTACTTCAGGAAACCCTTTTCTTAAACTTCTTAGATGATCAACATGCGCAAACTCGAGATCTTCAAAAGGTATGTTTTTTAGATTTTCAGTGGCATTATCAATTGATAATGAACCCCTTGAAACGTTTTCAAGAAGTTCACGGATTTTGTTCTCATTCATTTTCGAAGCCAGCCCATGCTCTTTGGCTTATTTTCTATAGATTCTGGTTTTGGAGGTTCTTCAACCAGTTCAGGTTCTTCCTTTGGGACTTCCCTCACCTGCTGAGATTGGGATATCATTTGCCCCCATTCATGCTTAGCAAACTTATAATATCCTTTCACATTATTTGTTCTTGAGTCAAGAGTTGAATCTATTGGTATAACGTTTCCATCTATAGATTGATTGAGAAATTCTAAAAGCTCTCTTGATCCACCACCTGTAATTAATATCGCTTCGATATCCCAGTCATCAACCCAAAGTCTGTTCATATCTGCAACAATGGAGCTTGCTGCATGCTCATAAACTTTCTGTTTAAGATTCGTTATATTGTACTCTTTACCTTTAATAAAAAGAGCACCTTTTTTGGGAACATCATGCAATCTGTATAACTCTATATTTATCCCGCTTTCCTTTTTAAGTTTTCCTGCGATAATATTTAAACTCTTGGAAAGTCCGGTATCCATTGTACCACTGCCGCGTTCAATATATTGTAATTTATCAAAAACCGAGTAATCTGTTGTTCTAAAGCCGATATCTACTACACCAATTTTTTTGCTTACCAGATCCTGATTTATAATTTTCCCATGATCATCCATAAGTAAATTGAAGACACTCCCTAATGGTTGTGGCATCATCTTTACTCTTGGTATATTTATTTTTTTAGTTACCCTTGTTCCATCTTTTGTATGAAAAACAACCCTGTGTTTCCCCCTCAAAAGCTCAATCAACCTCTGGTGATCCCTCTTAAGAAATCCAACGGGAAGACCTGATACAACATTAACCGTTTGAAGCTCATCGTCATTGCAAAGACCAATTGCTGTAAGAGCTAGTACTTTGGCATAATCAGCAAGAAGTTTGTTCTGGTCCAGTGTAAACAGGCGAACGCTCGATTGGGTTTCAGCAAATTCACCAATAAAAAATGTTTTATCATCAATTGTTACATGTAGGTTTTTTGATGGATCATTGTCATCTTTCAAATTTGAATGGAACTGGATTTCACTTGATTCTCCAAGAACGGATTTGAATATAACGGAACCCTTACCATTGTAGGCTTTCGTAAAACCAAACCCAACATCTACACCAATAACATCGACCATTTTATCTTTTCCTTATTATGATAAAAAACTGGATTGAAACCAGATTTCATTATGCTTTTTGAAAATCATCCATTGTTTTTAATATGGCTTAATAATCCCTAAATGTCAAAAGAAACAATGTTTTTCACCATAATTAGAACCTGCATTTTATTAAATTTTTCTCAGGTAAAAATAATTGAATATATTTTGTTTTTGATTATAAATAAGCTAGAAAAACACCAACTACCTCTTCTTTTATTTTTAGCCTAAGGGAACCTCTAATATATATCAGACTTATTTCTCTTCATCCTTACTAATACTTAATTTCTCTTCAACTTTCTCTATTCGTTTTATCCATTTATCAAATCTAACCAAATGGGATATATTTTTTCTCAGCATGTTGAATTTAGTTAGTGTTTGAGCATGTTCTCCAACATAGATACCAGCCTTGGTAATTGATTTTCTGACTCCTGTTTTACCGGCTATAATTGTTCCATCGGCTAATTCAATATGATCCTGAATAGCACAATGACCGCTAATCATAACATTATTGCCTATAACAGAACTACCTGCTATTCCTGATTGTGCAGCAATAACAATATTGTTTTTAAGAATACAGTTATGGGCAATATGTACCATATTGTCAAATTTACAACCATCTCCAAGAACAGTATCTCCAAGACCACCTTTATCAATTGTACACTGAGCACCTATCTCTATGTCGTTACCAAGAATCACTTTTCCTATTTGAGGAATCTTCATGTGTCCCTTTGGAGTGAAGACAAAACGAAATCCGTCTGCACCAATAGTACAATTCCCAAAACTTACAAAACGATCTCCAATTGTAACATCGTCATGAATAACGTTTCCCGGACCGACTCTTGAATCATCACCAATAGAAACATTTTTTCCGATAGAAACATTTCCTTCTATAATGCAATTCTTACCAATGCACGAGTTTTCTCCAACTATAACGAAATCCCCAATTTGACTGTTTTCTCCAATTGTTGCTGTTTCGTGAATAGATGATTTTTCAGAGATAGTCCCATTTGGAGATTTGGGAGAATGGAATAAGGATAGAACAGGAATTAATGATTCTTCGACATTTTTTACAACTAAAACAGGCCTTTCAAACTCTTTCGCAAGCTGTTTATTAACAATAACAATTGTTGCTTTAGAATTTTTACCTTGTTCCACAAATGCTCTTGATCTTACAAATGAGATTGAGTTTTGTTTATCGTCATCAAGAGTAACAACACAATCTATAATAACATTTTCAGGGTTATTGCAATTTTGAAGTTCAGATCCCTCAATGTTTGATTGAATTTCCAAAAGAGAGTATTCAGTTTTCATTATTATATCCTTCTTTTAAAGCATTATTTTTAGGGAACCTCTTCTAAGTAACACTTTTTATATATTATGTGTTATTAGGCAGTTAGGTTCCAGAATATCTATTCTGGAGGAGTCGCTAATAACTGCTTTTTGACCGAATTACTATGTTATTAGAAAAAGAAAACTGTTGTAAA
>JAAELO010000756.1 GCA_024226555.1 Desulfobacterales bacterium
AACAAACCACCTTGATGCCTTGTTGTCAGCCCTAAACTTGTATAACTTCTTATATTTTACATTAAGGGAATCTATAATAACCGCCTTTTAACCGAACTACAGCGTTATTACGAAAAAAAATTTGTTTTAAAGCAGCTCTTTATTTTTTCTAATGCAGAGATTTTATAAAACTGAAAGCTTTTATAAACGTTGAATTTCAATCATAATACTAATTATTTGAGGTTCCCTCAACCTAATTTTCTAATCAAATGTTCCGGAGGATAATTTTTATGAAGCAGCTAAGTGTTATTATTGTTGATGATAATAAAGCCACTCTCAGACTAACTGAAATCAATCTTAAGAGTATGGGATTTGAAAAAATATTCACAGCAAAAGATGGAAAAGAAGGTTTTGACCTGATAAGTTCAGAAAAAATTGATTTAATTATAGCAGATTGGGATATGCCCGTCATGAACGGTATGGAGATGCTAAAAAAAATTAAAGCTGACAATAATTTAAAAGATATTCCTTTTATTATGCAAACAAGTCAGAGATCCCAGGATCACATAATGACCGCACTTAAAAATGGTGTGAACGGTTATATTGTAAAACCATATGATTCAAATGTACTGAAAGAAAAGATAGAAGAGATTCTAAAAATAAAGTAAGTTCCATTCATATTATGCTGAATGGAATGCTGGGTTTTTATGTTTATTCCCTCGCATCGTTTCAACGAATATATAAAAGTCAACCATAAGCCACTGTAATAATTCTTGCATTTCTTTGCCTAAGCTGTCATATGTTTGCGAAAATTTAGATATGGGAGTTTTTTTGGAAATAATAAAGAAATACTATCAAATGGACAAAACAAAAATAAGCTTTTTAAGATATATTCTTGAAGCTTATGATGGAGTTGCTGTTCTAACAACAATTGACAAGAATGAAGGAGTTGTTGTTCTAAGAACATCACCTGGTTTTGAAGATGAGGTTAAAATTATAATCTCTGATTTAACCGAGGCTATATCCATAAAACCTTATGAGATTGAAGAAAACTAAGATGAAGAATGTTTATGTAAATACAATTGGTTGTCAGATGAATGTATACGATTCTGAGCTAATGATAAAAATATTAAAACCTCTTGGATATGTTCAGATCGATTCCATCAAGAAAGCCGATCTTATAATTATTAATACATGTTCGATTCGCGAAAAAGCAGCTGAAAAAACATTTAGCTATTTAGGAAGAATAGCACAGGCGAAGAAGGAAAAACCCGATCAAATCGTTGTTGTAACCGGATGTGTTGCTCAAAATCTTGGAAAAGAGATTACGAGAAGAGCTCCCTACGTGGATATAGTCCTCGGTACCAGGGTTCTGGGAAGACTTCCTGAATATGTTAAGAAAGTATCTGAAAAAAGAGACAGAATAATAGATATCGAGATGACTGAGGGTTTTGATGAGATAAAAGGTTACGAAGAGCCTAAGGAAACAAAAGTCTCAAAATTTGTAACAATTATGCGGGGGTGTGATAATTACTGCAACTACTGTGTTGTTCCATATGTCAGGGGTAGGGAAATTAGCAGGGAACCTGAATCAATTATAAATGAAATAAAGTCACTAATTGATGGTGGAACAAAAGAGATCACGCTTCTTGGACAGAACGTTAATAGTTATGGATTAAAAGAAAATCTTTGCTCCTTTCCGGAACTTCTTCATAAAATAAAGAATATAGATGGTCTTGAGAGGATAAGGTTTGCAACATCTCATCCAAAAGATTTGTCTGATAATTTAATAGAAGCGTTTAAAAATATTGATAAATTATGTGACAACTTCCATCTACCGGTTCAATCAGGTTCAAATAACGTTCTAAAAGGGATGAACAGAAAATATACACGGGAAATATATATTGAACGAATTATAAAATTAAGATCAGTTCGTCCGGATATCTCAATAACTTCAGATATTATTGTTGGTTTTCCAGGTGAAAGTGAAGAAGATTTCAATGATACTCTTCTATTATTGAAAGAGATTGAGTTTGACAGTCTTTTTGCTTTTAAATATTCAGACAGATCTGTTGCCCCTGCTTCCAAATTTAAAAATAAAATTGAAGAAGATGTTAAGACAGATCGTTTGGCAAGGCTTAATGAACTTCAAAATGAGATCTCAAAAAAGAAAAATATCATATATGAAGAACGAGTGGAAAAAGTATTAGTTGAATCATTAAGTAAAAGACAAAGTACAGAAATTTCTGAAGATATTAAATTAAAGCAATGGATGGGAAGAACCTCTTCAAATAAGATAGTAAATTTTAATCACACAGAAGATGATCTTATTGGTAGAACAATCGAAGTAAAAATCGAAAAAGCTCGTGCTAATTCATTATGGGGAATCTCTACAAATTAGAATTATGACTGAAAATCTAATTATTAAGCTTTAATTCTATAAACTACTACAGGTATTATCAACAGATTCCCCATGGGGTATCTCTACAAATTAGAATTATGACTGAAATTCTACTTAAAAAGCTTTTAGAAGCCGTCTCAAAAATAATTCATAGTTTTAATCTTCCTGCAATCTAACAAAGGGCTCCAAACTTTTGAAAAGTTTGGCAAACAGAATGTGGATGAAATGTTTACTTGTCAATTTTTCAACCATAAAGTTTTTGATTGAACTTTTTACAAAAAGTTTATCACCGAAGGTTTGAGATGAAAATTTAAGAATAATAAAAACATTGAAAGCCTTAAGTACTGCATTTTTGGTATTTAAAGATTCCTGTAGAAAACCTTTTATAATCTCTGAATCAGATATGTATAAGCAGGGAGGTTACTGCTGTTTTTAATATTATAAAACTCCCTTTGCATCTTTCCTTTATCACCACCATCATTAAAATATGAAAAATACACATCTCCTTTGTTGTATTTTCTTTTAACTTTCTCTCTAAGTAGCTCCATTATAGATGAATAGTGGTTTTCTGGAAGATTACTTCCATAGATGAAGTTTGATGTTACTTCTATGTTTGGAAACATCCTGTTTATTTCAACCATCCTTAAAAAGGCTTTTTCTACTAATTTTTTTTGAAGGGGTTTTTTCAAAAAATCCAGCGTTTCCTGATCAAAAGACTCAAGCCCTACGTTTATATATGTATAAAACGGCAGCGAGTTAATTCTTTTAAAATCTGCATCTGTCTTATTCAAAATGGATTCAACACTTCCAAACATAAAAATCTTTGAGTTTCTCATATTTGACTCTTTAAAACCAAATCTTTCATATGCATATTTAGCAGTATGTTCTATCAGATCAGTTTTCGCATACAGTGCATCGTGTTGTCCTATAAATAGCGAGTTATAGTTTGATATATCTTCTCCATAAAATTCTTTAAGATTATCAATTTGGTCTATAATGCTATCAGGTTCTCTTTCGCAAAATTCCTGGCCTGATTTTACAGAGCAAAAACCGCAGTTATAGAGACATCCGTCAGATATTATTACTGGAATAACGTCATAATCAACATGCCTTGAATCAGGGGGCAGTACACTTACCCGACCTCCAATTATTGTATGGAATTTATGTGATTTAAGTGCACATGTTTTTTTATTATATTGAACAATTTTTTCTAAAAACAGAGATGTTTCATTATCAATCAATGGATTGTTCTTAATCTCTGTAATTTCTTCCAGCAGATCTTCAATGGAGTTTATTGAGTCTTTGACTGATTCATTTTCAAAGGGGTTACTTCTTAGTAGTGAATTGCTTGAGTATGAAAAACATGGATAGTAGTGTTCACCAATTATACTGTACAGTCCTGCATATCCACCTGAAGAATAATAAACCCAGTCATTTGCAACAGTTCTTTTTAACCATTCCAGAGGATTAGGCCAGTTTCCGTTCTTACCGGTTATATAACGAATCTCTCCATTTTGATTGAACTGATATATGTAATCTTTTGTCTTAATTTCTGAATAAACGCCATAACGTATTGGATAGCTTACTTTTGTATACTGATCAGAACCATTTACGTTTAGAGCTATTTCAAAATTATTAATTTTATTATATTTCATACTTCTAATTCATAGGGAATCTATAATAACTGTATTTTATCCAAAATTCTAATTATTAGAGGTTTCCTATAGATTCCCTATATCTGATTTGTTTCAACCAGATCTATCAAATACTTATAGTAGTTTATACCACGTTCTTTGAAGCCTTTTATACCATACTTCATGTTAGCTTCAAGTACATAATAATTGTTAGAATTGCAAATTATATCGATACCCACATTATCCCATTTGCATTTTTTTGCCGTTTCTAATGCAAGGTCCAAAGCTTCTTTGGGAATATTATCAAAAGAATATGTGGCACCCTTTGCTATATTGTTTCTAAATTCACCTGCTTTTGAAATCTTAAAATAGGAGATAGCTACCCTATCTCCAATAACAACAATCCTGATATCCCTGTTGGATTCAATAAACTCCTGAATATATGCAGGTGTTACATTTTCAAGGTATTCATCAAGATCCTTTCTGTTTTCGATTAGGTACACTCCATCACCCATTGATGAACCTCTTGGTATTTTTGCCACAAAGGGAAAATCAAAATAATCCAGGATCGTTTTTTTCTGCCTCTTCCCATAAAAAACCCGGGTTCTAGGATGTGGAATATCAAGGAGATTAAAAAGTGCTGTCTGTTTTATTTTATCAAGTGCATATTTATATGTGTGGTAGCTTGGAAAAATCTCTTTACCCATTGCATCAAAAAGCTCTGCATAGAATGTGGATGGAAAATAAATTTTATCCGCATTTTTAATTAGTTTTGCCTCTTCACTGGAATAGTCTGAAAAATTTGGCTTCACACTAAATGTTAAAACTTTATCAGATCTTTTCAGATATGGTTCAAGGGCAATTATTGGTTTTTCTGTTTTATCCATTCAAAATTTCCTGTTTAATGTTTAAGAAAACAATAGACCATGTTGAAAGAATAAGATCAATCAATGATTTTTAATCATGAATTGATATTTGAAATTCTAATAATTTTTTGATCAGACCCTCTAAAATAAGAATTTCATTATTAATTTTGCATTTTAAAAGCCCATGGATGAAAAATAATATTTATTTTAATCTTCTGATATTATATAGAATCTTAACTCTTTTCGTATAAAGAGTAATTTTTTGTGTTTGGTATGATAAAAAACGTTCAAAGGAGAGGGAATCAGATGAGTTCCGATTTATTAAGCAAGGGATATGAACCTAATGCTGTGGAAAAGAAGTGGTACGATTACTGGGAAAAAGAGAAACTATTTGCAGCAGAAGAAGATAGTGACAAAAAAAGTTATTCGATTGTCATTCCCCCTCCAAATGTCACAGGTATGCTTCACATGGGTCATGCACTGACCTTTACAATGCAGGATATTTTGTGCCGTTACAGAAGACTTCGTGGTGATAATGTTCTCTGGATGCCAGGAACAGACCATGCAGGTATCGCAACACAAAACGTTGTTGAAAAGAAACTTGCAATTGAAGGTATAACAAGACAGGATCTTGGACGTGAAAAGTTTATAGAAAAAGTCTGGGAATGGAAAGAGGAGTACGGAAGTGCTATTATCAACCAGTTAAAGCGTCTTGGCTCATCATGTGATTGGGACAGAGAACGCTTTACAATGGATGAAGGTCTTTCAGATGCCGTAAGAAAGGTTTTTGTAGATCTTTATAATCAGGGTCTTATCTATCGAGGTCATTATATTATCAACTGGTGCCCAAGATGTAATACCGCTCTTTCAGATCTCGAAGTTGAGCATGCTGATAAAGATGGAAAGCTCTATCACGTAAGATATCCATTTGAAGACGGATCAGGGGAATTCATTGTTGCAACAACAAGACCTGAAACAATGTTTGGTGATACAGCAGTTGCGATTCACCCTGAAGATGAGAGATATAAAGATTTTCACGATGTTAAAATAAAACTGCCTCTTACTGACAGAGTAATTCCTGTTATTAAAGATGATTATGTTGATATGGAATTCGGTACAGGAGCTCTTAAAGTAACGCCAGCTCACGATCCAAATGACTTTGACCTTGGGAAAAAGCATGACCTTGAGTCATTAAAAGTTATTGATGATAAAGGCGCTATGACAGAAGCTGCTGGTAAATTTAAGGGACTTGATCGTTTTGAATGCCGAAAAGCTGCGGTTAAAGAACTTGAAGCTCAGGGTTTTCTTGTAAAGATTGATGAACATGAGCACAGTGTTGGTCACTGCTACAGATGTCAGACTGTTGTTGAACCAAATCTTTCCCAGCAGTGGTTTGTTAAAATTAAGCCATTAGCCGACAAAGCTATTAAGGCTGTTGAAACAGGTAAAACAAGAATTCTGCCTGAGGTATGGAAAAAAACATACTTCGAGTGGATGTATAATATCAGAGATTGGTGTATATCAAGACAGATCTGGTGGGGACACAGAATTCCGGCCTGGGTATGTTCAGACTGTGGAAAAGAGATTGTTGCACTTGATGATCCAACGGCATGTCCGGATTGTTCATCAAAAAATCTTGAGCAGGAAACAGATGTTTTAGATACATGGTTCAGTTCTGCTCTATGGCCTTTTTCAACAATGGGTTGGCCTGAAGAGACTAAACTTCAGGAAACTTTCTACCCCACAAGTGTTCTTGTTACAGGTTTTGACATTCTGTTTTTCTGGGTAGCAAGAATGATGATGATGGGTATTCATTTTAAGGAAGAAGTTCCATTTCACGATGTTTATATTCACGCACTTGTTCGTGATGATAAGGGTCGTAAAATGAGTAAATCCCTTGGAAATGTTATCAACCCACTTGATGTTATTGATGAATACGGAACAGATGCTCTAAGGTTTACACTTACAGCATTTGCAGCCATGGGACGTGATATAAAGCTTTCTGTAGAAAGAGTTGAAGGTTACAGACATTTCATTAATAAACTCTGGAATGCAGCAAGGTTCTCCTTTATGCACATAGAAAAAGGATGTGAACCAATAAATTATGATGAAATTTCCCTTGTTGATAAATGGATTTTATCCAAGATGAAGGGTGTTTCACAAAGAGTTGCAAAATCTCTTGATGAATATAAATTCAATGAGGTTGCAAGTGATCTGTACAAATTTGTATGGCATGAACTTTGTGACTGGTATCTGGAAGCTGCAAAACCAGCACTGTTTGGAAAAGCTGGTGATGCTCAAATGGCAGCGTCTAAAAACGTTCTGGCAAGAGTTCTTCGTGATACACTGATTATGCTTCACCCTGTTGTTCCATTTGTCACTGAAGAGATCTGGAGTAAGCTTCCAGGAACAGAAGGCTCTATAATGGTAGCAACCTATCCTGAAGATGCAATTGATGCAGATTCAATTATTCTGGATGAAAAGATAGAAAAGGATATGGAGACTTTATCCAGCATCGTTTCCGGTATAAGAAACATCAGAGCTGAGATGAATATAGCACTATCGAAAACACTTAACGTTATTGTTCAGACAGAAGATAGTGATATTCGTGAAATGCTGGAATGCCAAAAGAACTTCATTATTAACCTTGCAAGACTCGAATCTTTAACCATTCAGGATAAAGGTGACAGACCAAAATCTGTTGCAACCGTTCTTGTGGAAGGAATTTCTGTATTTGTTGATCTTGAAGGTGTTATCGATTTCTCAAAAGAGCTTGAAAGGCTTGAAAAAGAGCTTGGCAAAGTTGATAAAAATCTTGATGTTTTAACAAAAAAGTTAAGTAATAAAGGCTTTACAGATAAAGCGCCGGCTCAGGTCGTAGCTAAATCCATTGAAGAGAAAGAAGCTTTGGAAGATAAGAAAGCAAAGATTATTGAAAACATAGAAAAGACGAAACCTTTGGTTTAGTTTTTTGCTAACATAGATTTATAGAAGCAACCTAACCTTTTTAAAGGTTAGGTTGCTTCTTTTAAGGAAGAAACATATGGATCAGGTACAATACATAATAGATTTTGCATTAACTGAAGATATAGGCCCAGGTGATATAACCACAGATAACCTGATCGATGAAAGCCAAATGGGAAAAGGTATAATCCTTGCCAAGCAAAAACTAATTGTATGTGGTGCAGATGTCGTTAAAAAAGTTTTTCATACTCTGGACAGTAATACAAAAGTAAAATCATTTATGAAAGATGGAGAAATCGCCGAAAGTGGTGATGTTATGTTTGAGATAGAGGGAACATTAAGAACCCTTCTAAAAGGAGAACGAACAGCACTTAATTTTCTTCAACGGCTTTCAGGAATTGCTACCAACACAAAATCTTTTGTTGAACTCATGGGAGATTCTAAAGCAAGGCTTGTGGACACAAGAAAAATAACACCAGGTCTTCGTGTTCTTGAAAAATATGCAGTCACTGTTGGTGGTGCATACAATCACAGGACCGCTCTTTATGATGGTGTAATGATAAAAGACAACCATATAGCAGTGTCCGGTGGAATTAAAAAAGCAGTGGCAACTGTAAGAGAAAAGATCTCACACCTCGTAAAAATAGAAGTTGAAGTATCCAATATGGATGAACTTTCAGAAGCACTTGAAGCAAAAGCCGATGTAATAATGCTGGACAATATGGATCTTAAACAGATCAAAGAAGCAGTTGCTTTTGTTAAAGGAAAAGCTGTTCTTGAAGTATCAGGCCTTGTAACAAAGAAAAACCTTAAAGAACTTTCCGAAACAGGTGTGGATATTATCTCATCAGGAGCTCTAACACATCAGGCACAATCTGTTGATATCAGTATGAGAATACAAAATCTATAGAAGATAAAATTCACAATCAAAATATCTTACAAAAATAGGCAGGTTAAAAAACCTGCCTTTTCTATTTTATGAAACCATAAAACCCTACATAACGCTTGGCATTCCCGAGAATAATGAGACTGTGTCACAAATCAATTTATATGTTTAAGAGTGAAAATATTTTGTATTAGGGCATTAGAGATATTTGCGCCAATGGTTGTCATTCCAGAACCTGATTAAAGCTTGTTCTTAATCAGGTATCAGGAATCCAGAGGTTTTAAGCAATCAAAATATTCTTTAATTGAAATAAGTATTCTTCCAAAAAACAAAAAGAAACAAAAACCCTCTGCCGATGCTGAAATAAAATGCTTTGCTTTTATTTTAATCTAAACTTTTAAACAACCTACATAAAAAATTCCAAAAACGTAAATTTTTTATTCAAGGTTTAACAAACACATTATGAAATAATTTTTCGTGATTGGTTTTGTAGGGGCGGTGCTTGCCTCCATCCGTTCCGATAAACTATAAATCAAAATGTAATTGAATTATCCACAAAACTAATGAAAAAAATCAGTAGGGTGTTAACGTCCTTCAACGCACCTTAACAAACTTAGCAGCGTGTCATTCCTGAGAATATTTTATTGTTTTTTTGTAAAATATGAGTCTGGAATCCATATGTTTTGCAGGCAAAAGAATGAAACTGGCAAATAATAGTGAATAACTATCTTATTATATTTTTGATTGCTGAATCTCTGTAGAAGACAATTAATAATTTTTTTTTAATTACATTTACTTCAAAAAAACACAAAAAGTTTCACATGTTAGGTATGTCAGGTAGTTTTCTATTTTTGAGCTATAGTTACTTTATTTCCGGTTAATTAGAGGTTCCCTAAGCAGATAGAAATAACACAAACTGCAAATATTTTATTAGCAGTAAAAGTGTTTTTTTCTTGATCAAATTGAATTCTCAGAGTATTGTTTTAAACGATACGATAAAAACATTGAGTTTTTATTGACATAGCAAGCCGGAAAGGAGCTACGAACTCCTAACCGACTCTAAACAAAAACCATTCTCTACAGAGGAGAACGATCATGTCTGTATATTCTTTTACAGAATCCACAAGGTTCCGTCAACGCCTCTTTCACACGCCGGGGCAGTTTTTACACATTAAACAGTTTAAATATGGAAAACAAGCAGATTCTAATGGCCTTCGTTGCGGGCTTATATGCTGTATTTCCTAAATTAATTGTGTAACTGAACCGGGACTCAAATAAACAAAGGGAACTCTCTTAATAATTAGTATTTTGATTGAAATACAAGGCTGAGAAAAAAATAACGAGCCGATTTTACTACAGTTATTTTTTTTTGAAGAACGCAGTAGTTCGGTCAAAAGGCAATTGTTAGAGGTTCCCTAATAAGTTTTTTATGTGGTTTCTGTATCATTAAAATCTTTAAATATTTTTTAGAAATCAAATAAAAAGCACTTTTACTTTGAATTGCCTATTGCTCCCTTTATTTCTGAACCGGTTTTGCGCGTGGAAGAGGTATATTAAGTATGGGAGCCTCTATAACTTAGATTTTGAGATGAAGTACAAGTGAGTCGGAAATTATAAACCGCAGGAATATATGGCAATATTTTGAGGATTATCTTTTTCAAATCATGTCTCTTGTTTTTCAAATCGTCTTTTCTTATAAAAAAACAAGATATGTAACTCGCTCAAAAGATAGTTAGTAGAGGTTCCCACAGTATTTTAAGTGTCAGGTCTGGCCAATGAACTGCCCCCATGGTCAAACCTTAAGGTTTAACCGGGCAAAATTAATTTTTTGCCCGGTTTCAAAATCAAATTTCAATATTGGAATCCTGTCATAGGAGCACTGTCAAAATTTATAAAGACATATCATTACCCGACTTGATCGGGAATTTCAGGCTTAATAAACGACTTAAAAACATAAGGAACCTTTTAATGTATATAAAAATCAACTACAACTTTGTAGAAACACTGGTAAAATTCAATGATGTTATCGCAAGCTATGGCGGAACCTATGACAAATGGTATGTTGGTTTAACAAGAGATCCAAAACACAGTTTTTCAGATATTCACAAATTGAATTTTAATAATATCCACTGGATTCTAACTAATAAATGTTCTCCGGTAATCACTGCATATTCCAAAAGAATGCTAACAGCACTTGGTTGTAAATCCGATAAGGAACTGGATATGAATGATTCTGATCGTGTATACCTCTATCGGATTTACAAATAGCAATTGATGCTGTTACCTATTAAATGGAATCTCTAATAATTAGAATTTTTGATGAAAAATAGCGTTTATAAAAGCTTTTAGTTTTATAAAATTTCTGCATAGCAAAAAATAACGGGCTTATTCGTTTGTAAAAAGGTTTTATTTTTTAAAGCTTACAGTTTTGTTTTTGTTATATCTGTGTTTTGCAAAAAGATCAGTTATTAGATTCCCTAAACAGGTTTTCTCCGATTGTTTTATTAACGTTTTGATATTTGAAAAGAGGATTTTATTGGATATCTGTTTTTTCAAAATTATGATATTTGTTTTTGCATTACATCACCTGTTATTGTACGAATGATAGCATTTTGTATAAATACAATTTACTTTTTATATTTTTAATGATAGTGAATTATTTTATTTTAAACTGAAATATTTTAGATATTGACCCGGAAATTAAATAAATGTTTATTTAATTTGTTAATACAATTGTTATTTCATTAGATTAAGGCTGGCAACAGCCTCCGGTTACCCAACGATCGAGCTACCGTTTCACATTTTTAAATTAATAGCTTAATACGCTCGACGGGTAATTAGATGTTAGCATCGAAGAGATTAGCAATGATTAAACTTTGCAAATTTGAATCAACTGATATCTCCAAATTACTTGAATGGATTCCTGACGCAAGGTTCCTTTTGCAATGGGCTGGGCCTAAATACATTTTCCCATTGAATAGAGACCAATTAATGATGGAACTTGATGGAACAAAGGGCCATCAACCCTCACATTTCATGTTCAAATCCATATATACCGCTGATAAAAAAACTGTTGGTCATATAGAATTAATGGCTGTCGATTATAACAAAAGAACTGCCAGATTGGGTCGTGTTTTAATAGGGCCGAATGAAATGCGTAGTAAGGGATACGGGAACCAGATGATTCACGATGCTCTTAAGTTCGGTTTCGAGATATTAAATCTAAATGAAATAGATTTGGGAGTTTTTGATTTTAATAGTTCTGCAATAAAATGTTATCAAAAGATAGGGTTTAGGAAGTATGAAATTCGACAAAATGCCAGAAAAATTCAATGATGAAGTATGGACTCTGGTTATGATGAAATTGGCAAAAAAATGTTGGCAAAAAAAAAAAATGTGCGAACAATAGCTTGCACAGCCGACCGGGCTACGCCACCACTTTTTAGAACTGTCATATCAAAGTATTTCATTTTTTTAAAGGTTTTAGCAGTGCCCGCCCGCCGGTTGAAACAAACGTTAGGCAGCAGATGATGACTAAAAACATTGAAAAAACTATATTACAAGCATCAGAACATGCCCATGAATTGATCCATAAATTACACAGATCAGATCCTGATAATGAAACATTTGAGCAAGTTGGATTGCTTGCCGGTCATAAGACGGTTGTTGATTTTATAGACTATGGTGAGATAGGCTGCGCATTGCATCATCTTCTTTACATGATCCATGAATCAGACATTGAGTTTCCGAGAAAGCAAATGCTGAGGCTACATCATATTGCTCATGAGATAGGTGAAAAGAATCACTACAGCAAAGAAAATCAAGTGAATCTTACTACTGAACAGATATCAAAAATTTACAATACACCATGATAATCTGTTAAATGAGCTGCCGAACATACCACTGCACCTGACCGCGAGAACTTACGCGGTTTAAAAAAAATAATTCTTCTTTTTATATTATAAACGCCCCGGTTCGTTTTTAAAAACAAAAACGACATCCTACGAAAAGCTGTAATTATTAAAAGAAGAAAAAGGCATTCTACTGTGACTATTATTCACCAAAAAGGTGCTTTTTAGAGCTTATTTTGATAAATAGAGAAAGAACAAAAAAGTTGTTCGTTTCAGTAATTTAAATTTTAACTATGCCGCTGGTAAATGTAACCGTTGTGCGGTGTATTCATTTAGGATGATAAAATAGTATGAGTATTAAACAAAAAAATAATCCATTACATGGTATTACGTTAGAAAAAGCGATAATCAGATTAGTAGAACATTACGATTGGGAAGGACTGGCTCAGAGGATTAGCATCAATTGTTTCAAGAGTAATCCATCAATTAAGTCATCTTTAAAATTCTTACGCAAAACACAATGGGCGAGAGAGAAGGTTGAAAGTTTGTATATTTCAACATTTAAAAATAAATAGTTAGAATTCCATTCTCTGAAATTATAAGGTTATACACCATTGAATATAAAGAAAAGACAAGAGGACAGAGCTTCAAATACCCTTTGTAAAGGGCAACTGATGATTTTGACCATATGTCTTTGAAACAGGAGAATAAGAAAGGGGACAATAAAGAAATTTTTAATAATGACTAATGGATGCCAACATGCTTATTATTGATTAACAATAACCTTCTGTTCACTAAATCAAGTTCATAAATATCTTCAAAAAACCATGCTGCAGTCCCACCATAACAGTCTCTTGCATAATTACTGAATTTTATCAGTATTTTTTTATCTTCTTTTAAAACTGAGATACTGTTATTGTCATTATTACAACAGTCACTTTTGTCCTGTTTTAAAAGAATAATCTTATCCTTCGTTTTTTTTGAAGCAAGCTGAAGTTCTGTTTTTTTGGCCCCATTAATTAGATATATTTTGGGACATGTACGCATTTCATCCGACATTCCGGATTTCCCTTGCTCTACAACAAGGCAATTCTGAATATTCACAAATCTTAAATCAAGTCCATTATGTTCTTTGTGCTTGCACTTTATAATGTTAAAAGGTTTTTTGGTTTTAATTTTTTCAGTAATAAGTTCTCGAAAATCCATACAGGTTAAATGACGGCGTGTATTGCAGTATACTTTTTTTGCTTCAGAAATGCCTTTTTTTAAATCCATACATTTACCGTAGTTATACATGAGAGATGATAGAGGCTTACCTGTATCTGAATCATCATCAATCAATTCAAGTACATCCTCAAAACATTCAAAACAGGCTTTTGGATCATTTTTTTTGTAAGCAGCTAATGCAAGGTCTGAATATGCCCATATCATTATCTTTTTTATTTCAGAACGACACTGTTTTGATGTTATCGCTTTTTCCATGAAATTTCTAAGACCAGTATAAGCTTTTTCATATTTTTTCTGTTTATACATCTTCAGAAAAACAGCTCGTTGTTTATTAATATTTTTGCAATGGATTATTTCCGCCGAAACGGTTGTAGTAGTAAAAAAGCAAATTGCAATCAGTAAAATTAGCTTGATGATCAAAATAAGAACCTTTCCTTTGATGATTTGAAACTATGGGAACCTCTATTTTATATCGAAAAAGAAACTATTACTATTTCTTTTACAGAATCACATTTGTTCCGTCAATCACTTACTATTAACATGGTTTCAAAATACATGGGCAGATCTTCAAATAACCTTTGTAAAGGACTACTGAATATTTGCCCATTATCTTTCTTAAATTATAAATTATATTTAGGGAATCTCTAATAACCTCTTTTGGCGAAATACTTTGTTATTTTTTGAAATGCCTTGTATTTCATCCAAAATTTTAATTTTTAGAGGTTCCCTTAAGTATCCAGGGGTAGTTTGATAATAAAAGTAGTTCCTTTACCAGGAGTGGACTTAACGCTCATCTCTCCCCTGTGATTCTCTGTGATTATGAAGTAGGAGACGCTCAGTCCAAGACCAGTACCAACTCCGGTTGGTTTGGTAGTAAAAAAGGGTTCAAAAACACGCTTGAGGGTTGCATCAGTCATACCTGTACCACTATCTTCAATTTCCATGCGGATTTTATTTGCACTAACCTCGTGTGCAAGTCGCAGGATGAAATATGGCTTCTTACTATCATCCTTTTCTATTGCTTCCTGAATAGCATCTGCTCCGTTACGAAGGATATTAAAGAGAACCTGTTGAATTTTACCTGCCTCACAGGGAATTTCAGGCAGATTATCTTCATATTCACGAACTATTTTTATCTGACGGAAGTCAAACTTCTTCTTAAGGTCGTAATCACTTCCTGCCATATCAACAGTCTGATCAAGTAAGTCAACCAGATTATGAGATTGAAAAGAGTTACTTTTCCTCGCGAAACTCAGCATATTGCTTACAATCTGAGTGGCACGTATGCCTGATTCGTTGATAATCTCAAGCATTGATATAATTCCACGTGCTTCCATAAAAGAGTGGATATTTTTCATCGAAATACCTATTTCTTTTGCCACGCGCTGATTTGCAGGCATTTCAAGATTTGTAAGACGTTTATTTATTACATCAGCAATCTGCATTATTCCAGCCAGAGGATTATTAATTTCATGTGCCATACCAGCAGCTAACCCACCAACAGAAAGCATTTTTTCGCTCTGGATCATCATCTCTTCCATTTGTACATGTTCGGTTGTATCATCTATACGAATTACAGCTCCAACCTCACTGTTAGAGATTAGAGGATAGACCGTTACATCCTCGTATCGTTTTCCATCCTTATCATTTCGACACCGCCTGGGATCAAAATAGACTTCATGTGACTGCATGGCATTTCTAACTTGTTCCATTTCATCATAGAGACGGGGAATAACAATTTCCAACGGTTGACCTTCAGCATCTATTGGTGAAATCCCTGTACTTCTTTGTGCCTCAGCATTCCATTGTGTAACTTTCCCCTCGGAATCAACACCCACGAGCACAGAAGGCATTGAATCGATGATATTGGACATATAGTTACGAAGGCGGTGCAGTTCTTCTTCGGCTTGCTTGCTTTTGGTTATATCTATAGATGTAGACATAAGAGCAATTGGATTGCCATTATCGTCCAAAACAGTGGCTGCTGAGACAAGGACGTCAAATAAAGTACCGTCTTTTCTTTTTGCTTTTATTTCACCGCTCCATTTTCTTCCTTTGCCCAATAGTGAGCCCATGATCTCATCCACCCTGTCATTTACCATCCATAAATCACTAAAATGTAAACCAATGACGTCTTCAGGGCTATCATATTTCCATAATTTTAAAAAAGTTGGATTTACATATGTTACAATACCTTCCAGAGTTGCTGTGGAAATAGTGCTTGAGGCTGAACGTATAATGAAGTCTTTTTTCCTGAGTTCTTTTTCAGCCTGAACTATTTCATTAAATAATTTTGCATTTTCCAGAGATATTGCTGCCTGGGAAAGTATTATATTAAGATGTTTTATTCTTTCATCAGAAAAGACATTTGTGTTTAGATTATTTTCTAAAAAGAGTGCTCCCTGTACCTTCTTTTTATTGAGAATTGGCATTGCCAGAACAGATTTAGAAGAGTTATTTTTAATATAACTATCCTTAATGAACTGACCTTCAAAACAAGCGTTTTGCAGTATTATGTTTTCACCTGTTCTAACTACATATCTTATAATTTTTTCAGATAGTAAATTTGTGTTTTCCAGATTTTCATCGATAAATATCTCTTTTTTCTTACTTTCAACATTGAAACCGGAAACGATTGAGAGTGTTGTTTTTTGCTTTAAAACGATATATCCTTTTTGAGCACCTGTATTTTCAATAATGATTTCCATAAGCTTTGAGAGAAGCTCATCTGTTACAATTTCACTGGAAATAGTTTGCGTTGCCTTTTGGACAGAATCAATATCCAATATAGTGAAACTTTCATCAGGAACTGTTTTATTCTGCATTTCATGTAAAAACAGATGGGGATATTCATTTTCAAGAATTTCACTCTTTGGAGTACAACCCCATTTTTTATAGCATAAATAAGCATCATAGATATAAGCTTCAGATATTCTACCTTTTCCACGTTTTTTCCAGAAAGAAGCTATCAGCTCATTTATAATTCCCTGAAGGTGTAAATAGCTATTTTCCTCTGCAGATTGAACAGCTTTATCGTAAAAATCAATTGCTTCTGAATATTCATTCTTTATTCGTTTTACTTCAGCAGTCAGTATATAATACATAGGAGCAAAATTTAAGTGATTGAGATCTGCATAATTTTTAAACTCCCGGCTTAAACCTATTGTTTTATCCAGATATTTTTCCTGTTTATCCATCGAGACTTTTTCATAATTCTGCATAAGGGTTATTCCATAAAAGCAAAGCCCCAGGTATGGTTGAAACTGACCAGCATTAGCTCTGACATAATCTTCAAAATTTGTTTCTGAAACTATTTTTAACGACTTCTCATATTCTCCAAAAACAATGAAAATCAGTAGTTTACATATGTTAAATAATCCAATTGCCGGGAATTGTTTTGTAGTATGAAATTTTTGAAAATCCAACTCTTCATTGAAAGCATCACCTTTAATAAGGTATTTATCTTTAGCTAATCCTAACAGGTTATAAACAGCTTGTTTGGGAGGATTAAAGTACGTCAGAGAAGTTTCCTGTCTTAATATGTGTATTGAATCTGTAAAAGTATCATACTGCTTTTTGGCTGATTCAAGGTTATCTCCGGCTAACAAAAATCTCATACAATAGTGATTCACACAATAAGATGCCCATTGAGTATTCCCGGCATCTATTCCTATATGATATGCTTCTATTAGTTTGTCTCTTTTCCATCTCAAAGGTTTTTTCCAGAAATGAGCATGATTATAAAGCATATATTTTGACGAAGTTTCATAAAACTTATTTTCAAATTTGTCGGTAATTGCAATTGCAAGTTTTGCAAGCTTATACCCTGTATCATTAGTTTTACTATCCATGGCAAGGATTGAACCAAGAGTGGAAAAACCAATCGCAGCCACCGGACACAAACCTTTTTCTATGGACAGATTTACAATTTCATACGTCATGTAAGGCAAAATATCAGGATAAGTATTCCAGTATGGGACAAGAACACTTACCAAAATCCCAATAGCTTCAGTATGAAGCGAATCGCTTATATCGGGGAGATCTATCAGGGATTCAATTTCTCTGTCACCAATGTTTTTTAAAAACCTGTCGATCTGTTTATTCTTTGTTTCTTCATCAATCTTTTTGGGATGGGGAAAACTTATTCCCAGATCATTAATAATTTCTATTGCAAGATCCACTGCTTCTCTGAATTTTCCGGTGTTTTCATGATAGATGAAAATCAACTGATAAATTCTGGATTTATCCAAAATTGTTTTCGCATTCTCTAAAACTATATTAAACAACTCCCCGGCCTTTTCGAAATTGGTAGACATATGTTCTACTTCTGCCCAACCTGAATATATATCAAGGGTAAATTCATAATTTTCCTTCCAGCTGTTTTCATGTAGTAAGCTACTTGCAATTTTGTAGTAATATCCTGCATTCCTGTATGCTGCTGAACTTTTGGCTTTTTGTGCAACCCTGACATTCAGTTTCAATAACTCATAAATCTCATCGTCATCATTTATCAGAGAAATTCCTTTGTTGAAATGTTCTGCAATACTAAATAAATTTTCATCTATTTCCTGATTGCTATAATTTTGAATTAATAAGCGTCCGGTTAAAAGGTGTTTTTGAGGTTTCATATCTTCTGGAATCAGAAAGTAAGCAGCTTCCAACACTTTGTCATGTATGAATTTATAAGTGCCCTGAAATTTGAATATCATTCCTGAGTCAAGAACAGGGTGTAGAAGTTTTTCCACTTCATATTCAGTTTTTTTTGAAATATAAGAAAGGTTTCTGTTTTTAAATGAAATGCCTATGCAAGAGGCAGACATTATTATCTCACGACTTTCGGCCGGAAGTTTTTTAATATTTTCTGCCATTAGAATCGTTACATTATCTGTGGGTTTTTTTGCTATAATTTCATTAAGATTCCAATCCCATACCCCTTTTCCCTCGTATCTGATCAGGTTTTCTCTATATAAATTCTGGAGAAATGATTTTATAAAGAATGGATTACCATTGGTTTTTTGTGAGATTAAAGTTGAAATTTCTTTCGCCTTGTTAAGGGAACAATCTAGGGTATCTGCAACCCAGCAGTTTATGCTATCCAAATTGAGCGGTTGAAGATTAATATATTGAACATCAACACCTGTCTTTTTGATGTCTTCAACAGTTGTAATAACCGGATGGCTCTCATCTACTTCATTGCTGCGATATGCTCCAATAAACAGAAATGATTTTGTAAGGTGTTCAGAAGTTATCAGTTTAATAAGATTTAAACTGGCTAAGTCTATCCATTGCAGATCATCAAGGAAAATAATAAGCGGATGTGCCATTTGATCGAAAACAGATACAAAGTTCTGAAAAACAATGTTAAAACGATTTTGGGTATCACTGCTTCCAATCATAGGAGCAGGGGGTTGTTTACCTATTATCAATTCAAGATCGGGTATTATATCAATAATCAGTTGTCCATTTACGCCTAAAGCTTTCAGCAACTTTTCTTTCCATACCATGATCTCCGTATCATTTTTACCAAGAATCTGCTTTATTAAATCCTTAAATCCACTGGCTATAGCGCTATAAGCGATATTCTTTTTCAGATGTTCATATTTTCCTGTGGCAAAATAAGCGTCATTTATTGTTATCTCTTTTTGAAGTTCATTAACAATTGCAGATTTGCCTATACCGGAATAACCCGTAACCATAAGGATAACAGTATCACCTTTACATACTTTGTTGAATTGTTCATGGGATTGTTGTATCTCATTTTCCCGGCCATAGAGTTTCTGGGGTATTTTGAATTCACCTGAAAAATCCTTTTGGGCAATTTCAAAATTTTTAAGTTTTTTTGCCTTTAAATCTGAAAGATTGTTATAGAAATACTCTAAATCATACTTCAAACCTTCTGCAGACTGATAGCGTTTAGAAACATTTTTATCTAAAAGCTTAATAATAATATCGGATATTATATGGGGAACCGAATCATTAACTATATGCGGAGCATCGGCCTTTTTGGCAATATGCCAGTGAATCATTTCAAGTATGTCTTTAACTTCAAAAGGAAGTCTTCCGGTGAGCATTTCATAAAAAGTAATACCAAGGGAATAAAAATCAGTTCGGTAATCTGCATTACGGTTAATTCTACCGGTTTGTTCCGGAGAAATATACTCAATAGAATCTTTAAAATTATTGTAGTCGCCTTTTATATGGTAATTATTATAAGTTGCCTTGGCGAAATCATAAATTTTTATTTGTCTTGTTTTTTTGTTTATTAAAATATTAGAGGGTTTAATCAATTGATGGATAATATTTTTACTGTGAATTTCAGCTAAACCTTCTGCAATCTGTATTGCAATTATCAGGAATGTTTCAAGACCAAGCCCGTTTTCGGGTATATAATTACTTAGTTTTATTCCTTCAAAATATTCGCTTATTAATAAAGGTTTAGTATCTGTTTCTATAAACTCGACATATCGTACTATGTTTTTGTGATCAAAAACCTTTCCTGTTTCATATTCATTTGATAATCGCAAAACAGGTATTTGTGTTTTATATTTATCAAGTGGGGTTTTAATAATTAATTTTAAATTGTCAGAATTACGAACAGCAGAGTATATATTATAGTTTTTTCCACTATGTAGCTTTCTTTCTATCTCATATCCTCTAATTATGTCCATAATCTAAAACCCCTTCAAACAAAAATTACAATTCTGTCCCAGTAATATGCATATTAGAATCTCTTTTTTTTGATCGAACGACTTTGTTATTACGAAAAAAAAACTGAAAACTTTATAAAATAAAAGAATTTTTATAAACGAATCAGAGAGTCATCTCGTTATTTTTATTACTTGTATATCAACCAAAACCTTAATTAATAGAGGTTCCCATTCGTAAATCATCTATAGACTTATCTATCAAAAAAAACATGGATATTTTCAGATTAATATTTCATAGTGTACAGGTATAAAAACTAAGAACATGTTTTTTAATAATCGACGAATTTGAAATACTTTGATAAAAGTGAGTTTTATTATCATGAAATAAAAGAGATTTTATTCATATCATTTACAATTCGCCCATTCCTCATTATGAGATCTACAAAAGAAGATAAACCTGTATTCTGAATAATCTAAAAAAACTTGTTTTTAATCCTAACATTTTTTACATGTTTCATCAAAAAACTTTATAATAACCTAGGGAATCTCCTAATAACAGATTTATTTGCGAAACACAGTAAAATCAACCTGTTGTATTTTGTAATGCAGAGATTTTATTAAACAAAAGCTTTTATAATCTGTTTTTCATGAAAAATTTTAATTATTAGAGATTCCCTCTAAAGCATAAGAGTTTTGTTGAAATGCAAAGTATAACGTTTATAAACCTCGGAGAGCAAGGCTACTATTGATGCATATTTTGAATTTTGATATATAGGAATTCAGGAGGAGTATTTTTATGGAATGGTTTTACGTTGTTAATGATGAAAGAAAGGGACCGGTAAGCGAAAGTGAATTCGATGCCCTTGTGAAAGATAATGAAATTACAAATGAAACCCTTGTCTGGAATAGTGATATGAAAGACTGGGAAATCTATGGGATAATTAACAAGAATATTCCACCAAAAATTCCTGTTCAAGTAAATCTTGGCGAAAAATCTAAAAAAGATATTCAGGAGGAAAAAACCTTTGGAATATTGTGTCATCTCTCGACATTTGCTGGATTTATGATTCCCTTTGGTAGTATTTTAGGACCTCTGATAGTTTGGTTAGTCAAAAAAAATGAATATGAATTGGTGGATTCATGTGGCAAAGAATCTTTAAATTTTCAGATCTCCCTTACTATTTATACTTTAATTCTTCTGTTCTTCTTTTTTATTGTATTTTTGTCACAGACAGAAATTATAGTTGTTTTTTTAGTACCAGTAATGATTATAGTTTTCCTGGTTGATATAATTTGTGTTATTAAAGCCTCTGTACTTGCTAATAATGGGGAAGTTTACAGATATCCCCTTACTATACGATTTTTCAAATAGTGACTGGTATAAAAACAAGTGGTAAATTATGGGAACCTCTAATAACTGTATAAATAAGAGTTATTAGAGGTTAATATATTATCCAGTTTCCTCATCCCTAAGAACTCTTCGAAGTATTTTTCCCACGTTGGACATGGGGATCTCATCGCGAAACTCTATACTACGGGGTCTTTTGTAAGCAGTCATATTTTCTTTACAAAAATTAAGAATCTCTTCTTCTGTAGCGGTTTGACCATCTACAATTTTCACAAATGCTTTTACAGTTTCGCCACTTTTACCGTTCTTGACTCCAATTACTGCAGCAAGTTCAACCTTTGGATGTGTAAAGAGAACATCTTCCACATCCCTTGGATAAACATTAAATCCACCAACAAGAATCATATCTTTTTTTCGGTCTGTAATTGTAATATATCCATCTTCGTCGATATTACCAATATCACCTGTTAGAAAATAACGGTTTCCATCCAGTTTTACAAAGGACTGTTCATTGGCATCCGGACGGTTCCAGTATCCTTTCATAACCTGTGGACCAAATGCTGCAATTTCACCATCTTCTCCCTTTGGCATCTCCTCATATGGATTCTCTGCATTTAGAATTTTGACATGGGTATCCGGCAGTGGAAAACCAATTGAACCAACTTTTCTGGATTCAGGAAAGGTAGGATTAGCTGTAAGAGCGGGCGCTGTTTCAGTTAAGCCATATGCCTCAAATATAATCGCGCCTGTTTTCTCTTCAAAATCCTTGCATACCTCTGGTGGAAGCGGTGCACCTCCGGAAATACAACCCTGAAACGAGGACACATCATATTTGCTTAGATCAGGATGATTGGAAAATGCCACAAACAAAGTAGGAACAGCAGACATAAATGTGGGTTTGTATTTATCAACAGTTTTAAGCACATCAGTGAAAGGTGGATTACCAGCTCTTGGGTCAGGTATGCAAATCAGCTGTGCTCCCAGTTTACATGCTGTCAGCATGGCTCCTGTAAGACCAAAGCTGTGAAACCAGGGAAGAACTCCTAATACACAATGGTAATCACCTTCTTTTAGCTTTTCCGGAGCACCTTCCTCTGACTGTACGAGGCGACACCATTCCATTGTTGCCATAAGGTTATGAGTGAAATTGGTATGAACAAGTTCAGCTCCTTTGGGGAGGCCTGTTGTTCCTCCGGTATAAAGCATGACTGCAGTATCATTTTCAGGATCTATTGATATTTCAGGAGCAATTGGTTTTGAGCTTGCTACAATATCATCAAACATCAGGTGTTCATTCTCAATATTACCAGCTTTTGGTATTTTACCAAGAAGCCCCCCGATTAATCCCTTCAATTTTGGAAGGTATGATTTTATATTACAGACAACAACCGTTTCAACCCCTGTACCATTCACAGCATCCGCGGTGTTTTTGTAGAATTCAGGATGATCCATACAGAATACCATCTTAGCTTCTGAATCATTGAGCTGGTGATTTAGTTCCGATGCTGTATATACAGGATTACAGTTTACAGCAACTGCACCTGTTTTTAGAATACCAAAAAATATTTCCGGGAAATGGGGCAGGTTAGGAAGGAAAATTGCAACCTTATCCCCTTTTTTTATACCTTTATTGGTTAGAAAATTTGCAATTCGATCAGCTGTATCTTTGACTTTTGCATAGGTTTTAGTTGCCCCGGAAAAAATAGTAAACACATTTTCAGGATACTTTTTAGCTGTGTCATCCAGAATTTGATACAAAGGAAATTTGAAATTATCTAAATGGTGGGATACACCTTCTGGCCAATAGGGGGTTTGCCATTCTTCAAGGGTCATCTTATTCTCCTTTTGCTTTTGGAACCTAAAAAAAACAGGTTCCTTATAAATATTTAAACCACTTCCTTATTGAGCGTGTGCCTCAAAAAAAGAAGATTTTTCCGAATGTTTCTTTTTTTACCTTCGATCTTCAAATCTTTGTAAATGAAATATTCTTCTGTTTAACAAACCATGAGTCCTGTTAAGTTTCCACATAAAAAGACCATGTTTTTGTTTGTTAATATTGCTTTTGTAAATATCTATTCAATGGAGTTCTGTTGTTTATTAATATGTAAAAAAGCACATGGGAATATATGAGTCAAGAATATTTTGCGTACAAGCAAACGGGAATTAAGGGAATCTCTAATGGGAATCTCTAATAATTAGAATTTTTGATGAAATACAAGGCTAAGAAAAAAACAATGGGTTGATTTTACTACAGTTGTTTTTTTTGAAAAAGCAGTATTTCGCAAAAAGATCAGTTATTAGAGGTTCCCTTAAGGCATTTCTTTTGGATAGAATTCATACAAACACCGGTATCCAAACTAAACCGTATTTTTTATAGATTGAAAAAAAACTTTTTTGAAGCTAAATTGATTTGTTGTTCCTTTATAAAATAAAATTATTATAAGGATTATAAAATGAAAAAATTTTTATCTCTTTTTCTATTATTCATTTTTATTTATCAATCAGGTTTAGCAAATACTAACTCTAAAAACACAAAATACTCGGCATGGGTTGATAGTGTAAGAGTGAGAAAAACTCCCGGTTTTAAAAGTAAAACTATCACCTTTTTAAAGGTTGGAGAAACAATATATTCAACAGGAATTCAGAGTAAAACCAGACACAAAATCACAATGAGAGGAATTCATTTTAATGAATATTTTATAAAAATCAAAACGAAAAAAAATCAGGTAGGATGGGTATTCAAAGGTGAGCTTGTTAGCTCTTATCAATTCGAGGTTATAAAAAACAAGATTGAGCTCTCTCTTCCATTAAACTATGCTTATAGTTATAAACATGCAAGTAAGTGGAAAAAGTTAAAATGGTTTGGATTATTTAAAACTAATAATCAACTTCAACTCCTGAAAACAAAAGTTAAGATTAAAGTTAATGAGGGTTATAATGATGATCAGGTTATAATTACTTCTTTAAATAAAAGAGTTTCACCTCTCTTTTATATATCAGGCATAAAGCACAGAAATGTGATTACGGCAGTAATTTTAAATAAACTTAAAGCTTTTGATGAGAAAAACGGAGTACTTAAATTTTCTTTCCTAAAAAAAAGATACATACTAATATCCGAATCTAAAAATAATCTTTCTGTTCCTGGAAATAAAGCTGCTGGATACCAATGGATTCTGTTTTATCAAAAAAAAGATGGAACAATGCTCTCTCAAATCATTGCCAGATCATTGGGATCTCCCCCTGTTGTGATATGGGCAGGAGATATGAATGGGGATAATAAAATTGATCTCTTTTTAAAATGTGAAAGAAGTGGTTGGGGCAATTCTGTATTACTACTCTCATCCAAACAGAAATCACATCTTTTAGTTAATAAAATTGGTGAGGTCTGTTTTTGGGGATTGCCTGATTAAAAAAAGGTACCTTTTGACTGAAAGGAAAGAATTAATGTTTGCAAAAAAAAGGTGATAATAATAATTTTAGAAGATTTCATAACTAATTATCCTTTTAAGAGAATATTTCTGATCCCCCTAATTACTGATCAGATAGTTTTTTTTATAGCTTCGGATATACTGTTTTCAGATATCTGAATATGAAAACACCCCCACTCTATAGATTTATTTATATTAAACATGGTTTTGCAATACTATACATTACCGACCGTCCCTCTTCAAAGGCTTTTTATAAACTTGACACAATTAAAACAGCTTTCTATATTGTGAAAAATTCTTTAAAAATTATGAGGAGGGGTAAATGCAAGCTTTAATGATTATGGTTTTTGCTTTTGTAGGTTATATAGTTATGTATAATCTATATGGTAAATTTATTGGTCAAAAAATTTTCAAGCTTTCCAATAGTGCAACTCCACCTTCCGTTTCCATGGAAGATGGTATTGACTATGTTCCAACTAAAAAAGAGGTGATATTTGGACATCATTTTACCTCAATTTCCGGAACAGGACCTATTGTAGGACCAGCAGTGGCGATTATATGGGGATGGGTTCCTGCATTAATCTGGGTTTTTGTTGGAAGTATTTTCATGGGAGCAGTTCACGATTTTGGATCTTTGATTATATCCATGAGAAACGAAGGAAAATCGATTGCTGATTACACAGGGAAATATGTGAATGATAGGGTCAAATTTTTCTTTTTTCTCATTGTATTTCTTGAGTTATGGATTGTGATTGCAATATTTGGTCTGGTTATAGCAGTAGTTTTTAGTATGTATCCTGCATCTGTTTTTCCGGTATGGTGTGAAGTTATTATCGCTGTTGTTCTTGGTCATATGATATACAAGCAGGGAAAAAGCATAATGACATGGTCAATTGTTGCTGTTGTTCTTATGTATGTTACAGTAGCTCTTGGAGTATATATTCCGTTTAAGATGCCTTCTATTATGGGGATACCAGCAACTGGTATGTGGACTATAATTTTACTTGCATATGCATTTATAGCTTCTACGCTTCCTGTTACTACACTCTTGCAACCACGTGATTTTATAAATTCACATCAGCTAATGATAGCGATGACTCTTCTAATTCTTGGAGTTCTGTTTTCAGCTTTTGGTGGAAATTTAGAGATGGTTGCTCCAGCAGTGCAGATAGCACCAGCTAAAGCCCCATCCATGTGGCCATTTCTGTTTATAACAATAGCGTGCGGAGCAATTTCAGGATTTCACTCACTTGTTTCTTCAGGAACATCAGCAAAGCAGGTAAGATCTGAATCAGATTCCCTTTTTGTAGGATACGGTTCCATGCTTATGGAAGGAACTCTTGCAACTCTTGTAATTATTGCAGTATCTGCCGGGATCGGTATGGGTTATGTTACTAAATCCGGTGAAACATTAGTTGGTGCAGCAGCATGGACAACACACTACTCATCCTGGGCAGCAGCAGCAGGTTTGGGTTCAAAAGTTGCAGCTTTTGTAAATGGCGCGGCTAACATGATCGCTTCAACAGGGATACCAAATTCATTCGCTGTTGTTATAATGGGTGTTTTTGTTGCATCCTTTGCAGGAACAACTCTTGATACTGCAACAAGAATACAGAGATATATTGTTTCTGAACTTGCTATCAGTGCAAAACTTCCGGTTCTTTCAGGAAAATATATAGCCACAGCAATAGCTGTTATTTCAGCTCTGATACTTGCTTTCGCAACTGGTGCTGGTGGAAAGGGTGCATTAAAATTATGGCCTCTTTTTGGCGCGGTAAACCAGACTTTAGCAGGCCTTGCACTTGTAATAATCACAGTTTATCTAAAGAACAAAGGTGGTCTGAAATGGATAATTTCAGGAGTACCTGCACTTTTTATGATATTTATGACTATCTGGGCTTTGATTATAAATCAGACAAAATTCTATTCAAGCGATAATATGCTACTTACTATAATCAACGGAATAATTCTGTTTATAGCTATATGGATTGCTGTAGAAGGCATACTTAAGTTTATCTCCATCAAAGATGATGGTGATTTAGCTGAAGCGCCTGAAAATTAATAATATTGGGCCTGATTCAGATTACTGATTCAGGCCTTTTATCGATTTCCGAGAAAAGATAGAAAGTTCTAAATGCAGAAAAACCTAAAGAATAACTATATTTTTATAATAGTACCAGTAATAACCCTATTTATTGTGTTTGGTGTAATAAAAGAGTTTAATCTGGTAAATATCAAGCTACCTCTTCCAGTTTTTATTTATCCGCTCATTTTTATTTTATCAGCAACTACTTCTATTGCCGGACCGATTTTTTTAAGAACATATTTTGCAAATAGTATGCGAAATAGTAAAAGTGTAGAAAGGGATATTTTTTTTAGATTTGAAAAAAGGCTTCTTTTTTTGTCATTGATAACACCCTATTTGGCATTAATTTCTATAGTTTTCGAGTTTCCTAAGTTCTACTCAGGATTTATTGTGATGTTCTCACTTTATGCTGTTTACTATTACTTTCCTTCTAAAAAAAGAATAGACTTTGATAAGAAAATATTCAGGGTAAAATGATAGAACTAATAAAAACAATCTGTCGTAAAATAAAATCCTACTGGGAAATTGCAGACAATGTGGCAAGGCACAGAGCTGTGGACAGTATTGAAGATGAGATAGAAGAGATGGAGTATATCTTTGCTCTCCTGGTTCAGGGATCTTTTGTTGGTATGCCATCACCTCCCGTTCATATTTCACTTTCACTCCTTCCCCACATGGAAAAAGATTTAAGCCTTATGATGGAAAGGGTAACAACTTCAAATCAGCCAATATCCAAACTATTCTCCACATTTGATATAGGATAAACAGATGAGCTATCCGGAAATTATATTTTTTTTAGGTAAAGGTGGTGTTGGAAAATCAACAGGGTCTGCTATTTTATCAATACTGCTTTCACAAGCAGAAAAGAAAGTTCTCCTTGCTTCCTTTGATTATGCCCATAATCAATCAGACATTTTTCAAAAGAACTTTTCCGATAAACCCACAAAAATTAACCCTAATCTTGAAGTTCTTCAGATCAACAGAGATAAAGAGGTAAAAAAATATCTTTCAAAAACAACTAAGGATGTTAAAAAATCTTTTACCTATCTAACGTCGTTCAACCTTGAGGGATATTTCGATGTGTTAAAGTTCTCTCCAGGTATGGAAGAATATGCTCTTGTTACTACCTTTATGAATATTAGAGAAAAATATAAAGATTATGATTATCATATAATTGATATGCCTCCAACAGCAGTTTCTTTAAGATTCTTCAATCTTCCCTCACTATCTTTGACATGGATAGACCAGCTTGAAAAACTCAGGATGGAAATTTATAAGAAAAAAGAGATTGTTTCAAAAATAAAATTTGCGGGAAAAGAGATAGAAAAAGATAAAGTTTTGTTAAAAATAAGAGAGATCAAAAAAGATTATCTTGATATGAAAGGTATATTTGAATCGAACACAGATTCAAGCATATATACAGTTTTCAATTCCGATCTTCTGTCAGTAAATGAAACAAGCAGAATAGTTTCCGATCTTTCAAAGTTAAACATCAATACCAAAGGTTTTATCTGTAATGACAGATCAGGTAATGAAAAAGTAAGTTCAGATCTTAAAACCATAGAAAGGTATGGAAAAATTAAATCCCTGCCCTTCTCAAAAGAGCCGTTAATCGGTGAAGCAAAAATCAAAGAGTATATCCAAAAAAACAGTATCAGTATCGAAAATATACTTTTTTAAACCCTGCTATTTTTAAACCTTTTAAAAACCTATTCCTAAGAAATATAATAAAAATGAAAACCGGTATAGAATATATTATATATAAATAGATATATGTATATAAATAACGCTGTTAATTAAACGCTATTTTTATTTTAATATTCTAATTTAATTTTTATAACATCGTATATACGGCTGCTTAGATAAATAAATTGTATTTTGTTTTTTGAATGGCACACGAGATGCAATTATGAAGAAACAAGATTTAAAACAAAAAAATATTTTAGGAGCAAAATCATGTTACAGGAAATTTTATTAAAAAGACTACATATCTTATCTGTTGGAAAAGCAGAAACAAACCTTAAGAAGAAATTAGGTTTTCTTGCTGAGTTAGGAAGCATGGGATACAAAGTTACAAATCCTGAAGCTTATAATGATTCTGTTCTTCATAACTATTCAGGTACTATTTCAATACTTCAAGAGATGAAGGGTGGAAATGTTAATTATGTACCTTTATTTCAGGGATTCCCAAACGAAGTACCTGATCAGGACGAATATTTTGTTAAAAGAATAGTGGGATTTGTAAGCAACTATATCAAAGTATCAGAAGGTGAAGCACTCGATAGTGGCTTTATAGTTCCAGAGTGGCTTTTTGATCTTGAAGAGTTTGGAGCTGATCCAATAACTCAGTTTCAGGACAAATCACTATTTAAGAAAGGTATATTAAGCCAGTTAAAACGTAAGAAAGATTCAAATACAGTCTGGTTTGATCTTCAGATTAAAAATCATGATTATGCTATTTGCGCTTTAAAAGAATACTTACAAAGTATTCTTTATTCAAAATCATCAGTTAAAGAGGAGCTGAAAGACCATATAGTATATCTTTTAAATTACTTTAAAGCAGACGATATTGATGCAGATAGAGTAGTTTTTAAAGAAACAAAAAGTTATTTGATGAAATTCTACTGGGATAGAAAAGATTATAAAGCATTGGAAAGCTACCTTAAGACTCCAACTGATTGCTTAAGGTTGTTTGCGGCGTTAACAGATTCAGACACATCATTAACTGCCAAAATAAAGTTTCCAAAGCTTAAGAGAGCTCAGAGAAGGTTTATTTTATACGTTATTAACAGATGCTCAAATGCTGCTGAAGATATGAATGTTTATAAAGGTTTATGGCTTGAATTAGGTCGCTATCTGCACCCAGGTGAATATAAGGATAGTTATAAAAAAACATATGAAGCCTTTGATATATTAAGGAATAAAAAAGTAATTACTTTTAATTCAAGAATAGAATCTTTTATTAAAGATAAGAATATAGATAATTTACTTGATTTGATCTCAAAAAGACCAGGTATCTTTGCAAGAAAACTTCACCAGGTCCTTGAGGTTTCAGCCACTGTTTATGAAACAGAAAAAGTACTGACTTCATTTGAGAGTGTTGTTGATAAGGTAGAACTTAAAAACCTTATGGTTATGGACTCATATTTTAAAACAATAGAACAGTCTGACTTTCGAACTATCATTAACAAAAGGGGTAAAATTCTTGTGATGGATAATAAGAAAGAAAGAGTTTCAGAAGAGTTTGTAGTAAAGCTATTAGGTATATTTGAAGAAGCTATGATTAGAAAAATAGCTGAAGACAAAGACAACTGGGTTGATAAAACAGCATGGGTTGACAATGAACTACTAAATTACACTGTACCTCTTCAGCAAAGAGCAGCATCAGATGGACTAATGACCTTAGGTCGTGGTAGTAAAATACCTCTGGACGAAGGAAAGGTTTTAAGACTGTTTGTATACTGGAAGCAAAAGGAACAACGAACAGACCTTGACCTGTCTCTCATTAAATATGATGAGAACATGAAATTTACTGGTCATATCAGTTATACAAATCTTAAATCCGGAGGTATTTTACACTCTGGTGATATTCAGTCAGCTGAACATGGTGCTGCTGAATTTATAGATATAGATTTGTCCGCCTTAAAGAAGATGAAAGATGTAAGGTATATAGCTACCCAGGTTTATAAATATTCTGGTGAGAGGTTTCAGGAGATGGATTGCCATTCTGGCTGGATGATTCGGGATAAGGTTAATAAAGACTATAAGTCATTCGATATCAAAACAGTGCAGAATAAATTTGACATCAATGGTGCTGGTTCATATGCAATTCCAATAGTTGTTGATGTTGTGAAAAATGAAATTACTTTTGTGGATCTTTATGTAAATGGTGTTAATGCAGGAAATAATGTGGAAGGTGCTCATTCTGATATATCTGTTATTACAAGAGAGATGTTAAGAATGATCGACACAAGACCAAACATGTTTGATCTTGCACATCGCAACATTAAAGGAAGATGCGCAGTATTGGTAGAAAATAAAGATGAAGCTGATATTACTTTCGGTATTAAAGATTGTGATTACAACGTTTCGAATATCGAGACAGTATTATCAGAACTTATTTAAGGATTAAAAACAAAGAGGATTAGATATTATTTCCTTCTACATTCCAAGCCGAAAACGCGGGTTCGATTCCTGCTCGTCAACCTTTAGTTGATGATAGTTTAGTGGCAGAACATCGGGATAATAGTATCAATTTCCTCAAAAAACATAAGGATTATAAGAAATAAATATCAATAAATTAACAAAGAAAAACCCTCTGAAAGCGAACAAACCAAAATCGTGTTTGTTCTATTGAGTGCCAAACTTTTGAAAAGTTTGATAAACACATTTTGCTGAAAAAAGATTGATTGTCATTCCTGAGGGGATTTACAATAATCCAAAGAGGATTACAGACCATTTCCTTCTTATTAAGATCTATCTGCCGCAGGTTCAACTCCTGTCCATCAGTTAAATCTGGTGGTAGCTCAGTTGGTAGAGCAATAGAATTAATGGCCTTAATCTCCTCAACATAAATCGGATTAGGTAGTGGGAACCTCTAATAAGCGGAGTTTTGATTCAAATACAAGGCATGAGAAAAAAATTACCTATGGTTTAAAGGTGATTCCTTTTTCGAAAAACGCAGTATTTGTTCAAAAGAACAGTTATTAGATGTTCCCTAATACTTCCTTCTAAAAACCTTAAAATAGTATTACCGATTTCCGTTAATAAAAAATATATTTTCTGGGAGTAGATCAGTCTGGTAGATCGCGTGATTTGGATTCACGAAGCCGCAGGTTCGAATCCTGCTTCCCAGACCATAAAAATAAAAACGAGGATTAGAGATAGCTTCCTTCTAAATATTTTACCCCGCAGGTCGTAGGTTTGACTCCTACCCAAAAGCAAATGCTTTTGGTAGCTCAGTTGGATAGAGCAGCGGGCCATTAAGCGATCTCATTTGCCTCAACTTAAAAACTAAGAATATATTAAGCTGGCTAAGTAAAAAACTAAATTTGCAAGGCGTCAGCATTTGATCAGGCGCGAAGATGTATGTTTTTAATACCTCGAACGTCTGATCTATTGCTGCAACAAAGCAAATGGAGAATTTTTACAACGCCAAAGAGGATTACAGACCATTTCCTTCTATCGCCTTTTAAGCTACAGGTCGCGGGTTCGAGTCCCGCCCAGCAGATTTTGAACTGCTGGTAGCTCAGTTGGTAGAGCAGTAAATAATGGTCTGAATTTCCTCAACAAAAAAAGAGAGTTTTCTCGGGGAGTAGATCAGTCTGGTAGATCGCGTGATTTGGATTCACGAAGTCGCAGGTTCGAGTCCTGCTTCCCCGACCAATATAACATAGCAAATGGAGATTTCTTACAGAAAGAGGACTAAAGATCATTTCCTTCTAACTTTGGGACCCACAGGTCGCAGGTTCAAATCCTGCCCGGAACGAAAGTTTTGGTGGCCCAGTCTGGGTAGGGCGGTGGGTATATAATGATCTTGATTTCCTCTACTTAAAAAGTGTTTGAGGATTAGAAGTTGTTTCCTTCTTAATATTTGCAGGTTCGACTCCTGCCATGTATGTGGTGAAAATAACAAGTTCAATTTCCTTAAGGGAACCTCTAATAATTAGAATATTTGATGAAAAACAAGGCATAACAAAAAATAACGGGTTGATTTTACTACAGTTTTATTTTTGATATAACGATGTGTTTCGCAAAAAGATCAGTTATTAGAGGTTCCCATAAGTTAACTAAGGCATTCTTTTTGGTGCGAAAAAGTTATTTTTAAGGCCGAAGATGATGTAATGCTAAGTTGTTCTCAAAAAGATTGAATATGCCCTATTTACATTTTTCTTGCATTATTAATAAGTTAAAGTTAAAATTAGGACTAATTTTATTGAAATAACTCAAGGGAACCTCTAATAATTAGAATATTTGATGAAAAACAAGGCATAACAAAAAACAACGGGTTGATTTTACTACAGTTTTATTTTTGTTATATCTGTGTTTAGCAAAAAGATCAGTTATTAGAAATTCCCTCAATTCTAAAAAATATTACTTTCCTGTTTCTGGTTTGCATCTTTAGTTTATAGAACTGATTTTTTAGTTTTTAGATTCCCGATATAGATTCAATTTTAACCTTAAAAATCTGGAGTAAACTATGAAAAGTAGATTAATTATCACACTGACTATTCTATTCACTATATCTGTTATTTTTGTTGCAAATCCTATTGCTGCTGATGCCAAAACCCTGCTTATCGGAATTGATGTTCAGGATAATTTCCCCTCCATAGGACCTACTGGTACAGAAAATGGTTTAAACCCGGGAATTTTCATAGAAGAGATGCGATATATTGAAAAAAAGGCAAATATAAATTTTAAGTATAAACGTATACCATGGAAGAAGTGTCTGATTAACCTGAAAAGAGGAAAATTAGATGGTGTCGTCTGCGGGAGTTATAAAAAAGAAAGAGGTGTATTTCCGATGACAAGTGCTGGTAAACCAGATTCAAAAAGGCGATTTTCAGATTCAAGTTATTATTTATATGTGAAAAAAGATTCCGATCTTAAATGGAATGGGAAAAAATTTAATAAAAGGAATATTCGTATTGGTGCACAACTAGGGTTTTCAATTGTAGCTGTCCTAAAAAAATTAGGTGTTAGGGTAGATGAAGTAACTTCCATAAAAATAAATTTTAGAAAACTTATGAAGGGTCGTATTATTGGACTTGCTGCCCATGAAGATTCGGGCGATGCTGCAATGGTAGACTACAGCAATGTAAAGAAACTTAAAATACCTCTAAAAACAAAATCTTACTATTTTATAATGTCACACCAGATTTTTAAATCAAATCCAAAACTTGTTAATAAAATCTGGAAAGCATGTGCAACTTTACAAGGGAAAAAACTTAAAAAAATGAAAGCTAAATACAGAGGAAAAAAAGGCTGGGCAGATTTGAAATAAGATTAATTTTGAATTGAAAAGGATATTGTAGATCTGCTCCTTTTCTTTAAGAGTGTATAAGAGCAGATCGTTACCGAAGATCCCATTGTACCCTGGTGGTTCAGAATTGTCATTTACTGCCTTTTGGCACTCGAACAAGGATACACAATATCTGTTGAAGATCCCCTACTTAGCAAAATCTGTTAACAAGGTTCTGCTGATGAACTCCGATGTTCTGCCTGAACGGGAAATAGCGGAGACTTTCAGTCTGGTTCAGGGACATACGGTTATTTTGGAATATGGCTTGTCAGGGCTGTTTTGCATGAGGGAATGAGGATATCTGATGCTGCAAAAAATAACGAAGTTCACCATCATCTTAATATTTTTGAACATGGTCGTGAATGCTCAGGAATGTAAGGTCCTTCGGGTTGCCGGAGCAAATGGGTGGTTACCCATGTCATTTACAGATCCTTCCACCGGTAAACCCGTCGGTGTGGCCTATGATTTCGCCAGACTCGTTGGAAAGAAACTCAAGCGTGCTGTAGTAATCCGAAACGAACTGCCCTTTAGGCGGATTCTGAAGTATCTTGAAGACGGAGAGCTTGATATATGCGTCTCGTTATATTGGAATGAAGAACGTGCTGCAAAATATCTCTTTACCGAGCCATATTTTGTGAATCAAACGCGCGTATGGGTTGTCAAAGGCAAGGAGTTTCCTTTTAAGACATTTGACGACCTGATTGGGCGTGTTGGTGGGATTCCGGCTGGTGGTAGTCTTGGAGCAAAATTCGATGCATTTGCGAAAGCTCATAATTTAAAGTTAGAAGAAGTCAAAACCAAAAAGCAACGGTTTTTTAAAATGTTGCGGGGCCGAACGGATTATCTTCTTCAAGACTATTATGATGGGTTAACATTTCTCAAGCACCATGGGTTACAAGATCAATTTGTGGCCTTAGATCGTCCGCTTTCTGAGAATAAGGTGTATTTTGCAGTGTCACGTAAATCACCCTGTGCCGATCTGCTTCCTCAGATTAATTACATCATTAAGAAAGCGAAGCAGGACGGTATCATCCAGGCTCTTATTAAGAAATATACCAGGTGATCATGAGAAGGCATTGAACTACTTAAGGATTCTTCACAAAAAAAGAACTGTTGTATGTTTATAAAATTAAAACTTATTTTATAAACGAATCTGCCCGTTATTTTTTTATTCCAATAACAGGTAGGCGGTTTGGCTTCTGGTCCAACCATTTTTTAAAAACATTCTGATAAAAGCCTTCTTTGACGAGCTTCTGAATGATTATGTCATATTGTTCAGCAAGCTCATGACCGATTGGTGATTTTTTGCTGAAAGCGATGTAGCCGTTATATCCTTTATTAAATGGTTTTTTGTTAATAACAATATTATCTGTCAGCTTATTTTTTTTCATTAAATGACAGCCAACAATATAATCAATAATTATAGCATCAACTCTTTTCATATCAAGTTTTTTAAGATTTTGTATATCTTTGGTTACCAAATCAAATTCAAATATTTTAGACTCTAAAAATTCTTTTGGATATGAAAAGCCTTGTATTCCACCAATGTTTAATCCTTTTATATCATTTGGGCTTCCATTAAAATCAATTTCAGGGGTGTCTTTATGACGAAAAATTGCAAGAAGTTCAACATTGTAATCATATTTAGGATACCATAAAAATTCATCTCTTTCCGGTTTATACCAAATGGAGATAATACCGTCTGCTTTCCCATTACGAACCTCATCAATAGCCCGTTTCCATGGGCGAATAACGTGCTTATACTTATAACCCATTCTTTTGAAAAGTTCTGTTAATATATCAATTCTCATACCTTTAATTTTACCATTATCTCTGAAGTTGTGTGGTTCGTACTCTGCACTGACTATAGTAACAGTTTGTTGAGCAATTGCGATATTAGAACTCAGGAAAATTGTACACATTATAATTAACATTGAGAAATTTAAATTCATTGACATATAGATTACTCCTTAAAAATTATTTGCTCTTTTGAATGAATGCCTGACACAGGGGGATTTCGTGTTAGTGGAACCATTGGGAGCTCTCCAACACTTAATTGATCAAAAAAATAAGTATTCTTCTGCATTTTTAAACTCAAATAGGGAATCCCTAAAGAGTATTTTATCTAAACTATAATTTTCATTCTATTGTAATTCAAATTAGTATGCCAAAATTCATAAGAAATAAGGTTTAGTTTATCATGTTGTATTATGTGGAATAAAGACATTTTTAAAAAAATAATATCTCACAAAAGGATACAGTGAGACATAAATAAGACAGTATCTTTTAATAGCTTCAAGCCATTCTCTCAATTACCCCATGGTAATTGATTATAGGTTCCCCTTCCCTTATGGGTAATTGATTATAAATTTGGTAACTCCAGGTGTTTTTATTCCTTTAAGAGGTAAAGACTCATAGTATGTATTATACTTGATGCCACAGAATGATATAATATGCATTGGGAATAATGTTCTTATTCCGAGTATAGTTGAAATTTCTTTTTCATCATCATCATCAAAAAATGAAAAGTTTATAAGATGCCATTGTTTACCAAAGTAGACTCCGAGAGAATGAGCCTCATTGTTCATGACAAATAGAAATGCTGGTAGATAATCGTTTGAACACATACTGACTTTCGCCTTATAATACGTATAATCATAAGGAGAAGTTTTTAAGAAATTTATTACTGGTATTAAAAAATCTGATGAATAATATACTCTGTATAGCTCTTCATGTACAAGCAGTGAATGAAACCCATCATTTATCATCCTGTTAGCATCTTCCGGGTCACTATACTCAGCCCATACAGGATGAATGTCAAATAACCCGGGGTCTATGTCGTTATAATGTATAAGTCTTAATTTCATAAATATAATACTTTGATTCGTTAAACAATTTACATCTCTAACAAAGCTGTCATAGGTCTCCAGAGAGTTAATTACATTTTAACAAGCGCAGGGTATTTTCAACTGAATTTTGTACTATCAGTGGTCTATATTCATTGCCAGATAAACTGAAATTTAATGTAAAATTAGTATGATTCTATCATAAATACCTGTATTCGTAACTATAAAATAGTTAATAGTTAGTGGTTTAATTAAATTCAATGTGACCTGATAGGTCTAAACAGATCAAACTTTGTTGATATGGATCTGGAACAAGAGTGCTTAATTTAAAAGGAAATTAAATTAATACAGTTTAAAAAAACAATTAGATTCATTGAATTTTAAAATTCACAGCAGGTTTATGTTTTGTAAGAACCATATGTAAAGCAACTATCTCAAAATATATTTAGCTTGACAATAATTAGCATGCTAAATATAATCATCCTAAATATTGAGATGGAGATTTTATGAAAAAAAACAGACGACTGGTATTTTTAAATTTAACAGCACAGCATTTATTAAAGAACCACCTGATAAATGCTTTTATAAATGATGGAGTTGAAATTACACCAGCCCATACGGGGATTTTATTCTCTCTTTTAGAGGGGCAAAAATCCATGAATGATTTAAGCGAACTATTGAATGTTAAGAATTCAACAATCACAGGTTTGGTGGATAGGCTGGAAAAAAAGGGTTTTGTTAAAAGGGTTTCAGACCCTAAGGATAGAAGAAAATGGAATATCGTAATAACTGATTCAGGAACAATCGAAATAAAAAAAGCTTCTAAAGTTATAAGCAGTATAAATAATGAAATTTGTGAAGGGTATACAGATGATGAGTTAGACTCTTTTACAAAGATTCTTAAAGGGATGATAGATAAATTTTGATTAAATAGTTATTTACAAAGAGGAGGTCATTTGATGCCTGAAAACAGGAGTAAAATTGGAATAACATGTGCTTATGCTCCAATTCAGATTATTCACGCTGCCGGATTTACCCCGTATAGAATATTGCCTGCCACAGATTCAAAAGACCAGGCAGGACAAATACTCCATGATAATATATGTCCCCATGTAAAAATGATTTTAGACAGAGTATTAGGTTCAGATATTCCGGAACTTAGCGGAACTTTGTTTATAAACAGTTGTGATTCGATGAGAAGGCTTGCAGGAGCATATCGAAAAACAAAACCAGAAGCTAAAAATATTACAGTTGATCTTCCATCATCTGTAACTCAGACCTCTGTTACATATCTTGCGGACCAGTATAAGAAGATTGCAAAGGTTCTTGAAGAGTGGGGCTCCCATGAAATCACAGAAAAAAGACTTTTAGATAGTATACAAATATACAATGAACTAAAAAATCTTACACAAAAGTTGCAACTGTTCTTTAATGAAAACAAAATAAAAGATGCAAACAGAAAAATGCAGGGGGTATACAACCTCACATTAACCCATGATCCTGAAATAGTAATCGAAGCGATAAAAGAATTATTAACCATTGATGAAGGTGAAACATCCAATTCAGTTCCTGTATTTCTTTTTGGTAATGTACTGCCTGACGAAGAGTTATTTAACCTTTTTGATGATTGTGGCGCTCAGATTGTCGATGACGACCTTTGTACAGGATCACGTTATATCTCAGAAATAAAACTGACAGGTTCTGATATTTTCAGTGATATCGCAGAAAGCACTCTACTTAGTCCTCCCTGTGCAAGAACATTTGATCCTAATAACCCTGGTGCTATGGCAAAAAATATTTTTGACAGAGCTGGTAGCGTAAATGCAAAAGGGGTAGTTGGATATACTCTGAAATTCTGCGATCCATATCTTGCCAGAATACCGGAAATAAGGTCCGTTTTAAAAAGAGAAAAGATTCCATTTCTGCAACTTGAAGGAGATGGAAGATCCGGGACTATTGGGCAACAATTGACAAGAATAGAAGCTTTTATAGAGATGTTGAGGTGATGATATGCTTGAATATTATACAGAACTTGAAAATGGCTTAAGTAAAGCAATTAGTGGAAGTAATAAAACGAATGCCCGGAAAAAATTTGCTCTTGAAATGACTAAGCTCGGTAGAGACCTTTACTCCGGTGAAAAAAAAGTATCCTGGTGCGGGTTTACAGCCCCGTTTGATATCCTTAATACTTTTGGTGTTACATCTTGTTTTGTTGAGTATAATGGTGCCATCTTAGCATCTATCGATAAAGCAAACGACTATCTAAACGACTCAGAGCAAGCAGGATATGCAGTTGATTCCTGTGCATTCCACAAATCGGTCTTTGGTGGAGTAATGAAAGGAACTATGCCTGTTCCTGATTTTATTGTTGGAACAACAACGCCTTGTGTTGCAGGCCTTGCAGTTCTTGAGAATATGGCGAGAGTCTATAAAAAACCATTCTTTGTTTTGAACATTCCTGAAACAGATACTATAGATAACGTTCAATATCTTAAAAATCAACTAACTGAGATGATAGATTTTGCATCACAGCACTCTGGAGTTAAATTTGATTTTGATAAATTTAAAGAATCCATTAAGCTGACAAATAAAGCCAGAGAGATAATGGTAAAAATATTTGATTTAGCAAAATCTACCCCTTCTCCTGTTAATAATAAACTGTTAAAAGATTTTGGTATAATTCTTCCTCTTTTCTTTGGTACAGAGAAAGGAGTTGAACTTTGCAATGCTTTCTATAATGAGTTTAAGAACACTGTTAGAGAAGGGGTTTTCAGAGAAGAGAAAATTAAACTACTATGGATTCAAACAAGGATCCAATTCAGGTACAATCTGGAGAAAATATTAGAGGAGAATTTTGGAGCTAAAATAGTAGTTGATGAACTGAATATGATCAACTGGGATCCTATTGATCCTGAAAACCCTTTGGAATCTATAGCTTTGAGGATGATAAAACATCCATACAGTACCACCATTGAAAACAGGGTAAAAAAGCTGCAGGACCTTTCAAAAGAGTATGGAGTAGATGGAGCGATTAATCCATGTCACTGGGGGTGTCGTCAGGGAACTGGAGCAAGAGGATTAATTTCAGGTGGTTTAAAAGAGGCTGGAGTTCCTGTTTTAAACCTTGAGATAGATTGTGTGGATACCAGGAATTTAGCCGAGGGGCAGCTAATGACGAGAATAGAAGCGTTCATGGAAATGCTTTTGGAAAAGTAAAATTCCTTTATCTACTTCGTTATAAATCCTGATCAGACCTTCGACATACAAAACCGTATGCCGCAAGGCCTGCTCAGAATTTAATGCCTTGTATGCCTTGTATATAAAGTTTTTTACTTTGCCAATAATAAGCAGAAATTGAAACGAAATGGTTTTTTATGCGATTGAAGACAGAACACTACAGGTTTATCCGTGGATGAATGAGCAATTTAAAGTCTGATGCGATTTCAGTATCAGGTTTGGCCACTGGCTGATGTATTAAAATAGAACTTAGAGGTCGCCCGGGGGAATCTATTTAAAAAATATTCGCTTAGAGGTTTTATAAGTATAAACTAAATATAGGATTAATGACTTTGTTATAATATAGAAATAGAGTTACTTAATATCTATAAAATTTAAACTGAAATGTTTTCTATTTTTAGAAACATAAAGCATAAAGGGAATTTAAATCATGTACTATTTAGGAATAGATATAGGAAGTCTTTCGTGTGATGCAGTTTTAATTAATGAAGCAAAAGAGGTATTATCAAGTTCCGTTATTCCAACCGGAGCAAAAAATATTGAGGCGATAGCAAGGGTTAAGAAGGAAGTCTTTGAAAATTCCGGGATATCTGAATCAGATCTTAAAGCCATTGTTTCAACAGGATATGGTCGAAACAGAGTGGAAGAGAAGTTGACTTCAGTAACTGAGATAACATGTCATGCCAGAGGAATTTCTGAAACATTTAAAGGGACTGAAGTGCTGGTTGATATTGGTGGGCAGGATAGTAAAGCAATACTTTTGGATGAAGATGGAAAAGTTGCTGATTTTGCCATGAACGATAAATGCGCTGCTGGTACAGGAAGATTTCTTGAAGCTATGGCAAGAGCTCTTCAGGTTGATATAGAAGAACTTGCAAACCTTGATGAGGGTGCAATGAAAGGCCTTACTTTGAGCAGTATGTGTACAGTTTTTGCAGAAAGTGAAGTGGTATCCTTAATCGCCAATGGAACAGAGATAAATGAGATAGTAAACGGAATGAACAGAGCAATTGCATCAAGAACACTATCACTTGTAAAAAGAGTAAAGCAAGATATAAATGGTTCAAAAATCTCAATGTCCGGTGGTGTTGGGAGAAATCATGGAGTAGTAAGAGCATTAAGTGAAGCTTTGAAGTGTGAAATTAATGTTCCGGAAAAGCCAGACACAATTGGAGCTTTAGGCGCTGCATTGATTGCACTTGAAAGATCATAAATATAATTATTTAATTTTATTGCACGGCTGATTTTACTACAAATACTTCGTTGCAAGTCACTCGTGGTATGCATGATAAAACTTCATGTCTTGTATTTATAGCAAACTCAACCATGTACCACTAATACAAAATTTATTAAGTTTTTTATAAACGACATATACTAGATTTTGATAACCAAATAAATTGATACTATAGGGAACCTATAATATCTAGAATTTTGATTGAAATACAAGGGTGAGAAAAATGTAACGAGCTGATTTTAAAACAGTTATATTTTACGAACAACGCTGTAGTTCGGTCAAAAGGCAGTTATTAGAGATTCCCTATAGGGAATCTATAATATCTAGAATTTTGCTTGAAATACAAGGGTGAGAAAAATGTAACGAGCTGATTTTAAAACAGTTATATTTTATGAACAACGCTGTAGTTCGGTCAAAAGGCAGTTATTAGAGATTCCCTATAATTAATAACTACATAATTTGTAGTAAGGTATGTAAAGTTCAGGTTCAAAACCCATTTTCAGAGCAAGCCTTAATGAAGGTTCATTTGAATCCCTACACGACCACACTGGTTCATACCCATTTCCAAGACAATAATCAATCAAAGCTGCGCATGTATAGAGAGCAAAACCTTTACCCCTACATTCTGGAATTGTTTCCATGCCAAGTTCGAGCTTCTTATCAATAATAAAAGAAGCGAATGCGATTGCTACATTTTTACTTTCATATTTAAGAGTAAAACCAATAGATTTTTCAATAAACTCCTCCGGGCTATTCCAGAAATGATGTGGAACAACACTTCCTTTGAAATTTTCATACATGTCCTTATCAGTTAATACAATTTCAAACTTATCAACAATACTTCTTTTTTTAAAAGCCTCATATATTTCAATATTGAACTTAAAATTTACTCTTTGGTGTTCAATAATTTTATCCTTTTCATATTCACAACTCCCATGCTTAATACGATTTTGTCCCCACATATCTGAAAGTACCAAGCTCCATCTATTGGGATAAACCTGCATCCATTCATCACCATTTCTCATTTCATTATTGTTCAGGGAGTAGTCAAAAATAGATCTGTTAAAGCTTTCATTATCGGTTTCTCCAAAAAGCAGCGACATTCCATACGGATGGACAATGTGAAATGATAGTGGATTATCTTCATTATCAACATATATTTTACCTTCAACATTGCCATTAACCACAGAAACAGCAAACAGATTGTTAATTTTTAACTCATTTAATGGTTTCAGTACTTTATAATATAGACTTTTTTCCAACAAAATCATCACTGAATCTCCTTTTCATAATTAATGAAAAATATACTTACAAAAATATTCAAAAAAAAGCAGATACAGATTGTATTAAAAAATTTAATAACAACCGATACTTGTATAACCAATAACGATCAGCTAAAAAAGAATTCACTTTATTTTTCAAACAATTATTGTTAAAATCATTGTTAATAAAGAATTCAATTTATTTCTATACCATATTACCGGTCAGGTTCTAATCAATGACTATACTCATTTTGATGCAATGGAATTCAAAATTTCTGATATATCTTTTAAAAAGTTTGTTAGGGGGAATATGAAACAATTTCTATATGTCATTATACTTATATTATGGGTTGTACAAATAAATGCTACTGAAATTAAGATATACACTAATGATAGCATACCAACTAATTACAAGGAAAATGGTAAACTTATTGGAACAACTGTAGATATTGTTGAAGAGATTCAAAAATATTTGAAAAAGGATGTGAAAATAGAAGTCTATCCCTGGGCCAGAGCTTATGCGCTATCAAAAAAGGAATCAAATATTGTTATTTTTACTTGCTGCCAAAACACAGGAGAGGCTTGATTATGGGTTTCAGTATTTAGGACCTGTAATAACCAGAAAGCATACTTTATACATGAAGAGAGGTGATGGATTCACAATTAATACTCTGGAAGATATCAAAAATCAAAAATTATATGCAGGATGTTTGTTAGGAGATTGGAGGAGTAAATTCCTTAAAAAACAGGGTATTCCTATACAAAATGTTGGAACATATAAACAAAACGTCCTGAAGCTCTTAGCTGGTAGAGTTTCATTAATGGTTGCATCGGATATGAAGATTAAATCTTTATTAAATAAAGTTGGAGTGGGGTTAAATGAAGTTGAACCAGTCTATGTTTTCAGGGTGTCTCCAAGTTTCATAATGTTCTCAAAGGGGACTGACCAGAATGTTATAGATCAGTGGAAAAAAGCATTTTCAAAGATAAGTAAAACAGATTATTTTAAAAAACTCTCAAAGAAATGGAGTAAAATTCTATTAGCTCCGATAAAATATTCCCATGATAAAGGTTTATATGTAGACCAATAGTTTTAAATTTGTATCACGTTAACCTGCCAAATAATACATAAATAATCTGCAGTTATTAGAGGTTCCCTTGATTTACTTATAAAACCGACTTTGTTCTTTGATGACCTCTTTAAAGATTGTAGGATCCAGATCTGCATCTTTTAAAATTGAGTAATCAGGAGCAAATATTTCATACCCACCTGTATATAATATTTCCGTAATCCTGTCTTTCTCGATAATTGCATTTGTTGACAGTCCTCCTCCTGAAAAAATCCATCTTCTGTCTGATTTATTAAACAAACTTCTGCCATTACTATAATCTGAATATGGATTATTACACCCAAGTACGCCCTTCATTATTGTTGGTGTAATATCAATGTGGTTTGTCAAATGGTTGTAGTTAGCATCTTTTTTACCTGGCCAGTATATAACCAGAGGAACTTTTATCTGATATTTTGTATAGTTGGAACCATGCCCCCAAAAATTTCTTTTATTGTCATTAAATTCCTGCCCATGATCGCCTGAAATTACTATTACAGTATTTTTCAAATCGCCTGATTTTTCAATTTTCGATAATACTTTGCCAACAAGAGAATCTATGAAATGTACAGCTGTTTTGTACTTATTGAATATTGGTGTTCGGTCATACTCATTGTTAAATTTATGATAATCAACTCTTTCAGCAACGTTATCAAAAACTTTTTTATAATCAGGAGGATATGCATATTTATGTGCAGAATCAAAGAACAGAAATGTAAAGTAAGGTTCTTTTCTATCTCGTTTCTCATACCATTTACCCCAGTCATCCATTATGTTTAAATCTTTTTCCCAGCCACTATTACCTATGGACTCTAATCTTAAATTTTCAACATCGCTGAACACAGTTTGATTAAAAGCTGGTGTAATAAGGTCTGAACTGGTAAATATACCCATTTGATATTTATGATCTATTAAGCTTTTAATCAAAAGAGAACCAGTTTGATTAGTTTCCATGCTGTTCCAGTAAGTACCAAACAATCCATAAAAAAAGCCAAAAACACCTACTCTCGATCCATTTCCACTACTTGTATGGTTTTGAAAATTCAAAGTAGGTTTATCTTTAACAAATTTGTCCATGTTAGGTGTTACCGCACTATTCAATGTGTCAAATCGCCATGAATCGATAAGTATATAGACAATATTTAAAGGATCAGTTTTTTCAAATTTCAAAGGAGATATCGGGTATTTCACTTCACTATTTCTGTTTTTTGATTTTGATAGTTTATTTATTTTCCAGTTCTCATTAAGATCAACATAACCATGATAAAGTAAGAATCTTTTGCCGGTTAATGGCATAAAAAGTGGTATATGTTTTGTGATTGTAGTAATAGGTCTGTAGTATTTTGCATCAGCAAACATATGACCCACATGAATTCCAGAAATCAATAAGATATAAAATGCAATTATTAATACTTTAAATTTAAGTCTGAAAGAGCTTTGTGCTATATTGGAAGATATTTTTGAGATGAATGTTTCCGCAGATATTGTTAAAATAATAAAAACAACTGCAACTAAATAAGTTACCCATGAAAAATCAAAAATCTGTTTTCCACCCTTAAAAACCAGTTCAAGAACCATACCGTTAATATGGAACCGATACTGACTATATATTTCATAATCAAGTAAAAGGAGTATAGCACCCATAGTTGCTGATAGTATGCATATGCTTTTTACTAAGCGAGGTCTTGGTATTATTAATATCAGAGGAAAATAAAGAATTAGAACTACTAAAAACACCAAACTAATGGAATGACCGAGCACAACGCCGATCATGTATAAAAGAGTAGTAATGTTTTCAATCTCATTAGTATATTTTAGGTATCTACCAATCAAAATAACAAAAAAAATATAATTAAAAATTGAAAACCAGCCTAACCATTTGAATAAGTATTTTCTTTGTGACATTGGTTTTTCGATATCAGAACTCACAGGTTTACCTCAATTTATATTTAATAATTTAATTTATTTAAATTGATTAAAATATTAAATTAAGGTCTTTTTAGCAAGTTATATTTATAGGCGAGCTTATAATATGATTCATTATTAATGTTAAACAATAAATGTCATATGTGAATTGAAAATTATAAAGTTTGCAAATTACTGATTTAAAATATTATGCAACATGATGTGCTTTGACTTTGTAATTGAATTCATTTTGAATAATTTCACAAAGAAGTTCCATCGCTTTTGTTGTAATTATATCTCTTTCCCATCCAGCATTGTTAAGAGTTTTATTTATACCGGGGAGAGTAAATTTACCACCCTGACATAAGATCTGTAAAGTGTCTTTCACCAAAGTTGTAATCTCATCAGTTGTGAGGCTTTTTTGGCATAGTTCCCAATATAACATTGTACAAATTTCCTGGCTTGTTCTTTTATCTGACATACTAAGCGCCTTTCATATTGGAGTAAAATCTATAGGTCCAATTAGGAGGGACCTGATTAACCTGATGATTTCTTACTGGATCAATTTATAGAAGTGAAATTAGTTTATCATTATTAAAAATATATCGTAACTTTCAAAATAAATCCATAGGCAGGAACACTTATTTATATAGTATATATTCCCGAATCATGTTAAAAAAATGGCAAAATTATTGTATATATTTTGAAAAATGAATGGGGAATAATGGGTAAAAAAAAGTTTTATGCAGTAAAATCCGGATATAATCCAGGTGTTTACACAAGTTGGGAAAGTGCAAAAAAGGAAGTGGATGGATTTAAGGGTGCTCTTTATAAAAGTTTTTCAAAAAAAGAGGAAGCGATTCTCTGGATTGATGGTTTGAATGACAACGAAACTACAAACAATAAACAAAATATTGTCATTTACACAGATGGAGGTTGTATTAATAATCCCGGACCAGGGGGGTATGGCGCTGTTTTAATATATGGTGATAAAGAAAAAAAGATCAAAGGAGGATTTTCGCACACTACAAATAACAGAATGGAATTAATGGCTGTTATTGAAGCCCTTAAAACACTTAAAAAGAAAGATATTCCTGTTTCACTTTATAGTGATTCAAGATATGTTGTAAATGGTATATCAAAGGGTTGGGCGAAAAAATGGCGAAAAAACGGTTGGATTAAATCTGACAAAAAAAGAGCTCAAAATGTTGATCTTTGGGAAATATTACTAAATCTTGTTAAAGATCTTAATATTGAATTCATTTGGGTTAAAGGTCATGCTGGTAACAAGTATAATGAAATATGTGATACCCTGGCAAACGGTATGGCAAGAAAAAGCGGGCTTCCTGTTGATAAAGGGTTTAATCCTTAAGGGAATTTCTAATAAATTTACCTAACACAAGTAGCTGTATCAATAATCCTAAACTTGATTTGCCTGATCCCGATTAAATATATCTTTATAAAAATCAATGATGATACGAAGGAAGAACTGCTTAAGACCTGTAAAAGCCAATTTTGGTAATCCATTTTATTTTTTGAACTATATATCTAAGTGTAGTATGTTGCCTGATTGATGATATTTACACTTTTAGTTCATAGTACAGAGAAGAACGTAAAGGATCAGCTATTTTATGAAAGTAAAATTTAGGTTTAATGTTAGATATTTTTGCATGTTTGTCTTGATGTTCTTAATTGAACTGATTATTGCTATTTTCATAAAGGACTCTTTTATCCGTCCTTTTATAGGTGATGTTTTAGTGGTTATACTTTTATATTTGTTTATTCGAATATTTTTTTTAAGTGGAAAATTAAAATTAGTTATCGGGGTGCTACTATTTTCCTACTTAATAGAGATTGGCCAGTATTACGACTTAGTATCTGTTCTACATTTACAAGATATTACGGTTGCAAGAATTGTGATCGGTTCAACATTTGATGTTTTGGATTTATTTGCATATTCTCTCGGAGCTTTTTTGTTAATGTCTCCTGATATAATTATATCTATTAAAAAAATCTGCTCAAAAGAAAATTCAGATTGAATATAGGGAATCTCTATATTTAATCAGGTAACCATTAATAAGGATCGATGCCAGATCCTGTGGTAAACCTTGTTGTATACAATAATTAACTATATCAGGTAAGTTTTTATCATCATTCTCACTGGCTTTTATCTTCATATCTATCGTTAATTCTTAACGCCTTCAAAATGTTTCTGGTTCTATCTGCAGTTATTATGTTCGTGGGCGGCGCAACGCCAGAAGATAGCAAGATATGGCTAAAAAACAAAAAATCCAACAAATCAATTCCAGCGCAGTGAAGTCGAAAAAAAAGAGTCCGCATACGATACGTAATAGGTAGATTCCTGCGATGAAAAGAACGACTGTTTTTTCTAAAAATTTAAATTCCTTTAGCCTTGCTAAATAAAGAGATATAAAAGTGGAAAAAACAAAAAGGTAAGTGATGCCGGCATCCAACGTTAGCATAAGCCCTTTATTCATTGAACTAAGCATTGCAAGCTCCTCATTCCAGTTAAAAAGTTTCCAGAATAAAACGTGAAGTATTGCGAATGAAAGGCTGATAGATCCGCCGGCATACAGTAATTTTTTTCGTATTTGGTTCCTTCCCAAAATTAGAGGTTCCCTATAGATAAAAGAAGTTTAATAAATCGTAAAAATACATAATTAAGTAGCTATGATAGTAAAAACAGATGGATAAAAGGAAAGTTAATAATTCCCCAAAATATCATTTTAGCTGAATTCTCTATCCAGAGTATAAACATTATAGCGGCAACTATATGCTCACTACTTTTCGCCTGTTGGAAAACCAAATATAAAAAAATGAGATGGATAAAGTTGACTCGATAGTAATTGAAATTAAAATATCATTACTTACAAAGCCACGCATCAATTCATAAGTTCCTGTCATTGCCAATCCCAGCATTGTCACACAAACACTAAGTGAAATAGCCTGCATAGCTTGAGAATGAGGGATACCTCTGGCCAAAAATGTCAAAACGCTGATTCCCAACATTAGCATAGAAGCCCGACGACAAATAAAATATGATGCTTCGGTTCCCTTTATTCCCAAATCCGAAAATAGTGATTGTGGAGAAAAGAAAAGTAAATAAAACAGGTAAAGACAAAGAACTGATGTAAAAACGCTCAAAATTTTAAATTTATTCATAATATCTCCATTTCTGAATGGCCTATAGTTTCTTCAGTAATTTTTTTGCCAGATTTTTTAGCATGACCCTAATAATCAACTTATGAAATGGTTTTACAGGTATAAAATATGCTTTTCCTAATTTATTATGGAACTGAACCAGAGTATTTGAATATATTTTATAAAAACCATCTCTATCTTTTTCCATTAAAATTGATGTCCTGAAATAGAGATGTTTATCATTCTCGGACATGACAATTTCATTTTCAGATCTATCCGAAACTGTAAACATTACTGCCTTTTCTCCTTTTTTAAAATACACCTTTTTATCAAAGGTTGTTTTTTCAGAGGGAGGATGTCCTGCTTTAAGGCAAAATGGTTTAACACAAATATCTCTGATTTTTAAAAGGGAATCCACCCAACCAGGGTTAAATGTAAAAGCAATTGCTGTTAAATAATCAATTGAAATATCATCTGGTATTTCAACCCTAACCATATAGGAATCAATATAATCCACATCGCCTTTTATATCCCTTGTGATAAGGGAACTTTCAGGCAATTTATTAATTTTAAAAACTTTCATTTCTATTCTTCCCACTCATAACGGTTTCTTAATTTAATCCTTACCTGCATCTGCTCAAAAATCCGATAAATCCCATATCTAGTTCGATCAAGGAAAACAAAACCCGGTTGTGAATTGAAATATTTCCTGTATTTTCCGAGTTCTTTAAAATAATCCATGGGCTCTGAAAAAATATCCTTATTATCTCTGAAATCAAAATATTCATCTTTATAGAATCTGTTGTACCATTTTGAAATTTTGAACATTATTTGTGTAACTTCATCTCTTATTTTTTTCGAAGTTCCTTTTTTAAGCATATTGAGATCATTAAAAAATGTGAAATACTCAGAATCACCTGTTAGTATGCTTTTATTTAGTGATGAATAGATATCTTTGAAGTCTGAATCAAATCGTTTAATGCATCCAAAATCTATTAACCCCACCTTCAAATCCTTTGTTATAATAAAGTTACCAGGATTAGGATCAGCATGAATACAGTTTAATTCGTAAAATCCCTTTAAAAAAATTTCATAAAGTATTTTGGCTATTTTATTCTTATCTTCATGGGATGGTTTTTCCTTTATCCACTCATTTAAAGAAACACCTTCAATATATTCTGTAGCAATCAAAACATCGCTATTATATTTCTTATAAAGTTTAGGGACTATAACAGAATCCATTTCAAGATTTTCTTTAAAGAAGGAGAGACTTTCAGCCTCTTTTATATAATCTGTCTCTTCAGTTAACTTCTCTTCAATTTCATCTAACATGGGAAGAAGAAAAGATGCATTTGATAGTGGCCTTACCATTGTTTTCACAAGTTTCAGATCACTTTTTATAGTATTTTTAACTCCCGGATACTGTATTTTTACTGCGAGCTTATCCCCTTCATTAGTTTCAGCTCTGTGAACCTGTCCTAAAGAAGCTGCCGCAAATGCTTTTCCATCAAAAGCTTTAAAAACATCTTCATAGGGTTCTTCATATTGTTCATTTAATATTTTACGTACAATAGCACGGTTTAATGGGGGAACCTTATTATAGGATTTAGAAAGTTCATTCCTTAACTCTTCGGGAAGCAGGTCAAATTCCATGCTGAGAAACTGAGCTATTTTAAGAGCAGTTCCTTTTAAAAAGGTAAGGCTTTTAAAAATTGTTATTGCGCTCTCTTCAGATAACTCTTTTTTTGCAGTTTTTTTATTCTCATCTGAAAGAAATGGTTTCTTCACAAGATACTTAAGAACTTTTCCACCAACTTTGGCAGCAGTTCCGGTTCCCACAACTGTCCTTTTAAATTTACCTTCGGGCATATTCTCATTCATATTCTCATTCATATTTTACTCCATAAACTTACGTTTGATTATATTTATGGTCTCTTTATGTCTGCTAAATGTATCCATTTTTGATAAAATGTGGTTCTTAAAAAAATAGGAAGCCAGGTCAAAAACCTTATTTACAATGCCTGACTCTAAAACAGAACTGATCAAATCGAGACTTCTGTCGATAAGTATAGTGGTTTCACTAAAATTATCAGAAGTGTCTTTTAACCAGAAAAAAACTATTCCAATATAGTAGTCCCAGATAAGGTGGTAAATGATTTCATCAAAAATCTGAGGGGGTATCTCACCTGCTTCTGATGCAGCATCGAAAATATCTTTTATAATGATCCTGAAAAGATCTCGAATTTTTTTAATCTCTTTGCTGTTTTGATTTAATGTAAAGAAGATTCTTTTAAAGCTGATCTCAACAAACTCTCTATCAGCAAGAAATAATTCTAGTTTGATGTGAAAAAGTGTCTGGAGTTGTTCATTTATTGAATATTCATTAAAATCTTCAATTTTTTTTATTTTTCCAACACAATCATTTAATCTTTCTTCATAATATGCAAAAAGTATGGACTCTTTTGTGGGGAAGTAGTTATAAATAGTGGCATCACCAAAGCCTGCTTTCTTAGCAATACCCCTCATGGTAGCAGCTTTATACCCACCTTCAATAATAAGATCCACCGATGTTTCAATGATCTTTGCCCGATTGATTTTTTTCTGTTCATTGCTTATTTTCATAAAAGACCTCTTTAATAAGAATATTGCTATTCAATATTTATGTAAACTATAATTTTAATATATAGCATATTCGCATTAAGTCAACGTAAAAAAATAATATTACAAATTCAAACCTTTAAATGTTATAAATCTGCTGTGAATCTTATATTGACTTACTCACCATATTTTTTTTATTATGTTTATTTAGAGGTTCTTTAGAGTTTAACACTAAATCCATTTGAGAGATTGAGCATAAAGTATGAGCATAAAAAAAAATGCAATAGGTATCTGCCTCGGAGCTTCAACCATTTCCGCTGTAAAAATAAAAGAAGGTGCAAACGGTTTTGAAACTGTTTGTAAAATAAAAAAAGGCCACGATGGAGATCCAAAAAAAGTACTCCTATCTGTTTTAAATGACCTTGATATTGATAACAGTGATTCAATTTGTATAACCGGAAGAAAATTAAGTAAGAATGTCAATTTAACTTCCATATCAGAACCAAAAGCTGTTGAACTCTCATTTGCTTCTGTAAAACCTATCGGGACAAGCTGCCCTGCAGTAGTTTCAGCAGGTGGTGAGACATTCATGGTATATGCCCTGGATTCAAAAGGGAAAATATCAAGAATAATTACAGGCAATAAATGTGCCTCAGGAACCGGAGAGTTTTTTTTCCAGCAGCTAAGAAGAATGGATGTTTCAATAGAAGAAGCATCATCATATGCTGAAACGGCAAAGCCATATCAGGTTTCCGGCAGATGCTCTGTTTTCTGCAAGTCAGACTGCACCCATGCAACAAACAAAGGGATTCCGAAGTCAGAAGTTACAGCCGGACTATGTAAAATGATGAGTGAGAAAATATTAGGTCTCCTCAAAAAAATTGATATGAAAAATATCATGATAACAGGAGGCACATCAAATAACAAAATAATGCTTAAATACCTGAAAGAAGAGATTGATGGTTTAATCATTCCAGATAATGCAGAATATTTTGAAGCTTTTGGAGCAGCTCTCTATGCAGATAAAAATAAAACCAAAAAATACAAAGGTGTGGAAAAGCTTTTTGCAATAAAAAATGAACAAAATGATATACACCCCCCACTTTCAGACGTTAAAAACCAGGTTACATTTAAAACAATCAAAAAGGACAAAATCAGAAGGGATGATCTTTGTATTTTAGGCTTAGACGTTGGTTCAACAACAACAAAAGCTGTTCTAATAAGGAAAGATGACAGGGCATTTCTTGCTTCAGTTTATTTAAGAACCAATGGAGATCCCGTTACTGCTTCACTCAACTGCTACAAAGAGATTCTGTCTGAAATAGAAAAGTCTGTTGGTCTAAAAGGGGTTGAGATTGAGGGTCTTGGTGTTACTGGTTCGGGTAGAAAAATTGCCGGACTCCATGCTGGAAGCGATGGCGTGATCAATGAGATTATTGCCCATGCAACAGCTTCTGTTTATTTTGATAAAAATGTAGATACAATATTTGAAATTGGTGGGCAGGACGCAAAGTATACTCACATCTCCCAGGGAGTACCTTCAGACTACGCTATGAATGAAGCATGCTCAGCAGGAACTGGTTCTTTTCTTGAAGAATCAGCCCTTGAAACACTTGGTATACATGTGGAAGATATAGGAGATATTGCGCTAAAAGGATTAAAACCACCAAATTTCAATGACCAGTGTTCAGCATTTATCTCATCAGATATAAAAAACTCTATCCATGAAGGGGTTGAAAGGGAAGATATTGTTGCTGGCCTCGTTTATTCAATTTGTATGAACTATACAAACAGGGTTAAAGGAAACAGAGAGGTTGGAGAAAAAATCTTTATGCAAGGCGGGGTTTGCTACAATAAAGCGGTGCCTCTTGCCATGGCATATCTCACAGGAAAGCCCGTCATTGTCCCTCCTGAACCAGGTCTTATGGGTGCCTTTGGAGTAGCTCTTGAAATAATTAAAAGGATCGATGAGGGAATCCTCCCAAAAGAGAATTTTGACCTTGAGACTCTTGTAAAAAAAGATTTTAAATATGGAAAGTCTTTTATATGTGAAGGTGGAAAAGAGAGATGTGACAGGAAATGTGAAATTTCGATGATTATATTGGATAATCAAAAACATCCTTTTGGTGGTGCCTGTAACAGATATGAAAATATCAGAAAAAAAGCAGATTACGATATTAATGAACTTGATCTTGTTAAACTTCGGCAAAATCTTATTTTCGACAAATATGGCGCGAAGAAGCCAGCTCAAAGCAAAGGGAAAATAGGATTTAATAAAAGCTTTCTTGTAAATACTTACTATCCTCTTTACTCCACATTCTTTTCCGAACTTGGATATGAACCTGTATTACCAGAAAGCGCATCCCAACATGGAATTGACGAAAGAAATGCTGCCTTTTGCTATCCTGCAGAACTATCCCATGGTTTTATACATACTCTGATAAACTCAAAAGAGCCCCCTGATTATATATTTCTTCCACATTTAAAAGCTGTGCCTTCTTCTAACAAGAGTATCCACTCACAGGTTTGTCCGTTTGTTCAGGGGGAGTCATTTATTTTAAAGTCAACATTCAAAAACAAGATTGAATCAAAAGGCTGCAAAGTATTGACTCCGCTTCTTGATATGACAAAAGGACTTGAAGATGTGGAAAAAGCATTTGTTAAAACTGCTGTTTCCATGGGCGAAAATAAAAAAGATGCTATCGCTGCATTTATTCGTGCTGTGGATTCTCAAAACAGATGTTTTTCAGAGATGAAACAGATAGGAAAAGATGCTCTAGACCACATAAACAGAGTCTCTCATAAAAAAACAATTGTTCTCTTTGGAAGACCCTATAACGCTTTTCCAAATGAAGCCCACATGGGTATACCAGGAAAAATTGCTTCGAGAAATACGGTTGTAATACCATTTGACTTTCTCCCATATGAGAGAGAATCATGCGAAATAACAATGTACTGGGGTGTTGGACAGCAACTTATGAAAGCAGCCGAGTTCACTTCTAAAAACCCGAATCTATTTGGTATTTTTATAACAAACTTTTCCTGTGGACCGGATTCATTTATCGTAAGTTACTTTAGAAATAAGATGGGAAAGAAGCCCTCTCTTACCCTTGAGTTAGATAGCCATACTGCGGATGCTGGTATTGAAACAAGAATAGAAGCTTTCTTTGATATCATAGAAGGATACAGAAGAGTTAAGCTTAAAGATAAAGAAGAAACCGATTTTAAAGCTGCCAGGATTGATCTTTCTTCAAATGAAATAATGGTTGAATCGTCAAATGGTCTCAAATTACCGCTTACTGATAAACGTGTAAGAATTCTCTTCCCATCCATGGGCTTTGGAACAGATCTAATGGCTGCAGTTTTCAGCTCTGTTGGATATAATGCCACAGCAAGAACCGATTATGATGAAGAGATTTTGAAAATCGGAAGAGCTAATACAACCTGCAAGGAATGTTTGCCACTTATCCTGACAACAGGAAACCTTCTTTCTTTCCTTAGAGAGGAGAAAAACAATGGTGAGATCCTTGTATATTTTATGCCTTCGACCAATGGCCCGTGCAGGTTTGGTCAATATAATGTTTTTATGTCAAATTTAATAAAAAAACAAAAACTGAAAAATGTTGCTCTTCTGTCTCTGAATTCAGAAGACACTTATAATGGCCTTGGAGCTCAGTTTGAAAAGAAATTATGGTGTGTTATATTAATATCAGACCTTATGGAAGATATACATTCCATGCTCATGACAAATGCTAAAGATACAGAAAGCGCCCTTTCCATTTTTGAAAAAGAGTGGAACCATTTTGTAGGAAGAGCAAAAACAGGATCCATTAAGTCAATGGAGAGGGATCTAAAAAAAGTAGCTAAAGTACTGAAAAATATTCCATTGAAAAACCCAACCAGAAAAGTTCCAATGATATCACTCACGGGTGAGATATTTGTTAGAAGGGATTCCTTATCAAGGCGTAATATTACAGGCATCTTAGCAAAAAAAGGTTTTGCAACCACATGCTCCCCTGTTGCAGAGTGGATATCATATACAGATTATCTCACTAAAAATAAATTATCCAAAGTGAAACTTGGAATGGCTGATAAAATTAAGTTTCTCCTGAAGAGGAGATTTATGAATAAGTATGAGAGAAGAATAAAGAAAATTCTCAACAAAACGGGCCTTTGTCACAGTAAACCTTTATGTATTGATAAAATTGTTAAAAAAGCATCACCATATATATCTCCATTTTTAACAGGCGAAGCTATATTAACAGTTGGTGGTGCTCTTCATGAAATAGCAGACCATGCATGCGGTATTATCTCAATAGGACCATTTGGTTGTATGCCAAGCAGGCTATCAGAATCTGTCTTAACTGAAGTCATGAAAAAAGAGTATAAACTGGCTTCATCTGTAAATAATAAAAAGATAAGTAAAACACTGGAAGATGTTGAAGATCTACCATTTCTCTCCATCGAATCTGACGGATCTCCTTTTCCCCAATTGATCGATGCAAAACTGGATGCATTTTGTCTCCAGGCGGAACGTTTACACAGGAAGATGCTGGATTCTTGAAAAAATGTATTTAAAACGTAGATGAAATCTTGAATTATCTCTTTTTATCTTCAGGTATTTGGTTTTTGATAGTTTCAATAGTTTAAAAAGTTATATTTTATGCAGTTAATTAAATCATTATCTGTTTTTATAGCTTTCGATATTTAGATTACTTAAGCACCACAAACATTTAAAACACAATAATACTTATAGTTTGTGGCTATACAACTTAAACTTATTTTAGAATATCTTCATTTTATCCCTTTATTTTTAAGTGTATTCGTTTGAATTTAAGTTTTAAATACTATCATAATATGGTAAATATTTATAATCAGCTTTGTTTCTGAAGTTAATTATCCAAATATAACAAGAGTTTACTAACCACGCAGGAAACGTAAAATTATGAATTTCAACAGCCTCAAAATAAAGCAAAGTATCTGTTTTGGAATAATAATGTTTATTCTTACAGGTGTGAACCTTTTTTCTATCAACAGAATGGAAAAGCTAAAAGATAAAATAGATGAGATCACCGAGAGTAGTATTCCTGTGATGCTTACCATCTCTGAAATTAACCTGAATACCTCCAAACTGAGAAATCACGAGCTGCAACATGCTTTTATCAAAAATTCCGCCGAGATGAGAGGTCGTGAAGAGCAGATGGATCAGTTGAAAAGAGCAATTAACAGAGATGTTAGAAATTATGAAGCAACTATATTAACAGCACTTGAAAAAAGACGTTTTAAAGTATTTAAAAGTAAATGGGTAAATTACTCCCTTTTCCATAAAAGCTTTCTGAAACTTTCAAAAGCAAACCTGAAAAAAGATGCTCTTGAGATTTTGAATGATGAAGCTCTTGAGCTCTTTGATGAGTTCAGTAAAGACCTGGATCAACATGTAAAGACTATAAAAATAAGAGCAATAAACTCAACAAAATTAGCTGCTGCTGAGTATTCCACAGCTCGTATGATTGTATTCATTCTTCTTGCATGCACGATTTTATTTTCAATGATAATTGCAGCACTACTTGTTCGTTCAATCAGTGTCCCAATTAACAACCTGAAAAAAGCTGCCCAGAATGTTTCTGAAGGAAATCTTGATATTGACCTTCAAATAAAAAGTCGTGATGAGATAGGAAATCTATCCAAATCATTTAACAAAATGACACAGTCACTTCAGGAAGCCCAAAGTCGGAGCGAGATGATTAACTGGTTTAAAACCAGCCAGAATGAACTCAATGAGATTATGAGTGGTGATAAAGATCTTAGAGATCTATCATCAAACATCATCTCTTTTCTATCAACATATCTTTCAGCTTTTATCGGAGCTATCTACCTGGCTGAAGATAGTGGCGATCTAAAACTCACAGGAAGCTATGCATTTGATGGAGATAGTAAGAAAAAAATTAAAATTGGTGAAGGTCTTGTTGGTCAGGTAGCAAAAGAGAAAGAAATAATACATATTCAGGATATACCAGTGGGTTATTTCAATATTAAATCAGGTCTTGGTCAAACAGAAACAAGGAGCCTTTTAATAGTTCCTTTTATGATTGAGGAAGAGCTAACCGGAATTATTGAACTTGGTACCCACAAAATTTTTGAAAAGGATAAGATAAAATTTTTAGAATCTGTTACAGAAAAAATTGCTGTTGCTTTCCACTCCGCAAAATCAAGGGATCAAATCGGGTACCTTCTTAAAGAGACTCAAAGACAAGCTGATAAGATGCAGATTCAACAGGTTGAGTTACAAAATGCTAAAGAGGAAGCAATACATGCTAACAATGCAAAGAGTGAATTTCTTGCAAGAATGAGTCATGAGATAAGAACCCCGATGAATGCAATTATCGGTATGGGCCATCTCGCTTTAAAAACTGATCTTACCCCAAAACAAAGGGATTATCTTGGGAAAATTCAGTCTGCATCCAACTCACTTTTGGGTATAATTAATGATATTCTTGATTTCTCGAAAATTGAAGCTGGAAAAATGGATATTGAATATATCAAATTCCAGCTTGATGATGTTCTTGGAAATATATCCAATCTTGTTAGTATAAAAGCCGAAGAGAAAGGAGTTGAACTTTTCTTTTCTGTGGCTGAAGATATGCCGGTCTCACTTGTTGGTGACCCCTTAAGGCTACAGCAGGTTTTAACCAATTTAATGAATAATGCAGTAAAATTTACTGAAGATGGTGAAATTATTTTAAGTGTTGAGCTTGTTACCTCTGTTAATGATGATGTAACAGTTCAGTTTGCAGTTACAGATACCGGAATTGGTCTTACAGATGATCAAATTGGTAAACTATTTAAATCATTCGCCCAGGCCGATGGCTCTACAACACGTAAGTATGGTGGTACTGGTTTGGGACTTGCTATTTGTAAACGTCTTGTGGAACTAATGGGTGGAGTTATAACCGTTACTAGCGTTCCTGGTAAAGGGAGTGTTTTTACATTTACAGTGATTTTCAAACACTCTGAAGTTCAGGATGGTTTTGAATTTATGCCATCTGTAGAACTACGTGGCATGAATGTTCTTGTTGTGGATGACAGTGAAACATCAAGAAAAATATTGAAACAATCACTTGAAGGTTTCTCTTTCAATGTGACAACTGTAAATTCGGGCTATGAAGCGATAGATCTATTACATAAGGATAGCACTTTTGACCTTGTGTTAATGGACTGGAGTATGCCGGGTATAAATGGAATAGAAACCGCTGAGAAGATAAAAGCTTCCGAACTTAAGAACATTCCAACAATCATTATGGTAACAGCCTATGGACGTGAAGAGATAATGAAACAGGCTGAAGAGGCCGAACTTGACGGTTTTTTAATTAAGCCTGTGAACCAATCCCTTCTATTTGACACTATAATGGGTATTTTTGGCAAAAAAGAGACTAAACGTAAAAAATCAACTACCAACATTAACCCTTTAGAAATCAGAAAAATAAAGGGAACTAACATTCTTCTTGTTGAAGATAATGAAATAAATCAGGAAGTTGCAACAGGCCTTTTGACTGGTGTGGGTTTAAAAGTTGAAATTGCAGGTAATGGTAAAATTGCTTTAGATATTGTAGAGGAGAGAGGCGAAGAGTTTGATATAGTTCTAATGGATTTACAAATGCCTGAAATGGATGGATTTGAAGCAACAAAAAAAATCAGAGCTCTTGATAAAAATTCCAAAATACCAATTATTGCCATGACAGCTCACGCGATGGCAGGCGACAGGGAAAAGTGTCTGGATGCAGGTATGAACGACCATGTTACCAAACCAATCGATCCTGAGAAACTTTTCAGTACTCTTATTAAGTGGATTAAGAAAGAGAAAATCGCAAATGGCAAAACTACCCCGGAAAAAGTAACTTTTGAAACAAGTGAAGTTCCGGAAATTCCAGGGATTGATGTTAAAGCAGGAATTAAAAGAGTTGGCGGTAGTTGGGATCTGTTTAAAGGCATTTTGATTAAGTATTTCAAAAACAATGCAGAGGATGCAGCGGAACTTTCAAAAGCAGTTGAAGAGAAAGATTGGGAAGAATCAAAGCAGATTGTACACAAAATTAAAGGTGTCTCTGGTAATCTTGCTGCAACAGGTCTTTATGAAGCATCTGAAAAACTTGAAGATATAATTCTTAGTGATAAGAAAGGAAAAATTAATCCTGCACTTAAGAGATTTAATTCAGAATGGACAACTCTTTTTGAAGTTTTAAACGAGTTTTTTCATGAGAATGGTGATGAGTCTGAAAAATCTGAAACCCTCAAAAAACCTGTTGATCTTAACAAGGTTCATTCCGCTCTTTCTGAACTTAAAGAAGCGATTAAGTCCAGAAAACCTAAGAAATGCAAGCCATATCTGGAAGAACTATTAAACTTTTCATGGCCGGAAGAACTTCATGGCAATTTGGATAGTATTGGTAAATATGTAAAAAGATATAAATTCAAAGAAGCACAAAGCGAACTTGATGCAATAGAAGATTTTATTGAGAAAAATTCAGGGGTATAGACGATGACAGACCTATCAAAATGTACCGTTTTAGTTGTTGACGATACTGAGACCAATGTTGATATATTGGTTGAAGCATTAGATGATAGTTATGATGTGAGTGTTGCTTTGGATGGAGAAACAGCTCTGGAAATTGTGGATGAAACTCCCCCCGATCTTATTCTTTTAGATATTATGATGCCTGGTATAGATGGTTTTAAGGTTTGCCAGTTATTAAAATCAAAGGAGAGTACAAAAGAGATTCCAATAATTTTTCTGACTGCAATGAATGACCTTGAAAGTAAGACGAAGGGTTTTGAACTTGGAGCTGTTGATTTTGTTACTAAACCTTTTGAAATCACGGAAGTAAAAGCAAGGGTTAAAACCCATCTTTCCCTTAAGGTAGCAAAAGAATCTCTGAAAAATCAAAATACTATTTTGGAGGAGATGGTTGCTGAAAGGACAAGAGAACTCGAAGAAACCAAAGAGATTATAATACATTGTCTTGCATCACTTGCTGAAACAAGAGACCCGGAAACAGGTGGACACATTTACAGAACTCAGAACTATGTAAAGGTTCTTGCTAATGAATTGAAAAGCCATGATGCTTTTAAAGATGACCTGTCAGATGACGTTGTAGATATTCTGTACAAAACAGCCCCCCTCCATGACATCGGTAAAGTAGGCGTTCCCGATGATATTCTCCTTAAGCCCGGAAAACTAACCGACGAGGAATTTGAAGAGATGAAGAACCACACAGTGTACGGTAGAGATGCTATTATCTCATCCGGCGCAGACCTTGAATCCAATACATTCTTAAGATATGCATGTGAGATCGCTTATTCACATCAGGAAAAATGGGACGGTTCAGGATATCCGGAAGGAATAAGTGGGGATAATATACCAATTTCAGGAAGACTTATGGCTGTTGCAGATGTTTATGACGCTCTCATAAGTAAAAGGGTTTACAAATCTGCCATGGATCATGAAAAAGCCTGTGAAATAATCCTTGATGGAAAGGGCTCCCATTTCGATCCGAATATAGTCGATGCATTTGAAAATGTTATGGAGAAATTCAAAGTTATATCAACAGAATTTAAAGACTAATGGATGAACATATTGAATTTCCGATAACAGATGAACTTGATCTTCATACATTCAGCCCTAAAGAGGTTTCTGAACTACTTCCCGAGTACTTTATTGAATGCCGGAAAAAAAGTATTTTCTCCGTTCGTGTTATCCATGGTAAAGGTAAGGGGATTCTAAAAAAAAGAGTCCACTCTCTGCTCAAAAAAAATGAACTGGTCCTTGATTATCACGAAGCAACACCCTCTCATGGAGGTTGGGGGGCAACAATAGTTGAACTTAAGAAATGAACTGCACAATGACATTCATCTGTTTTTCTGATATACATCTCTTTTTATAATAAAATGAAAGACAGGATATATAAATGTTCAATTTTAAAGAAGGCCAACGCTGGATCAGTGAGATGGAGCCGGAACTCGGCCTGGGAACACTATTTGAAGAAAAAAACAACAGGATTACTATTCATTTTACAGGTAGTAATTGCACGCGGCAATACGCCCTGACAACTGCCCCTTTAAAAAGGGTGAAGTTTAAAGAGGGAGATGAAATATTAACTTCAGACAATCAAAAATATTTAGTCGATTCAGTTGAAGAAAAAAATCATCTTTTCTACTACATAAGTTCAGGTTTTGAAATTTCAGAGAAAGACCTTTCAGATACAATGAGTTTTACTTCTCCAAAAGATCGGATATTTGCCGGCCTCTTCGATTCAGTTAAAAACTTTAACTTAAGATATGAAGCAAACCTTCAAAAATATAAAGCTGAAAAATCAGATGTTACAGGTTTTATTGGTGGAAAAATAGAACTTATCCCCCACCAGTTCTACATCGCAAATATAGTATCACAAAGATTTGTCCCAAGGGTGTTGCTTTCAGATGAAACCGGCCTTGGTAAAACAATTGAAGCATGTCTGATAATAAACCGTCTGCTTTTAAATGAACAGATAGGAAGAGTTCTTATCATTGTACCGGACTCCCTTGTTCATCAGTGGTTTATAGAACTTTACAGGCGTTTTAATCTTTCATTTAATATCTACAGGGATGACTGTCTTAAAGATTCAGTAGATAACCCATTTATGGAAAACCAAACAGGTATTGTAAGTTTTGATCTTATAACCGAAAATCCCCAAATAAATGAAAAGATAATTGAAGCAGGCTATGACCTTGTTGTTGTGGATGAAGCGCATCATTTAGATGCAGGAAGCACAACCTACAATTTTATTAAAGCATTAACAGGAAGAAAAACAGGTCTGATACTGCTTACAGCAACACCCGAACAACTGGGAGAAGAGAACCATTTCCACCATCTGGCTCTCCTGGATTCCAAGAGATACAGCAGCTTTGAAGCATACCAAAAAGACAGGTCTGAATATAAGAAAGTAGTGAATCATATAATCTCTCTCCAGAAAGAGGGAAAAGATAAAGAGATTGAAGAACTTTTAGATCAGAGAGGACCCGGAAGAGCAGTATTTAGGAATACCAGGGAGACAATTAAGGGTTTTCCACAAAGAAAAGGAGTTCTATATCCATTAAATGGTTCAGATAAAAACGCAAAACTTATCTGGTTAAGAGACATTCTTAAAGAATTAAAGGGTAAGAAAACATTTCTGATCTGTGAATCAAGAGAGAGGTCAGTTGAGATTGAGTCATACTTAAAATCAAATATAAAACTCAACATAGCCCTGTTTAACGAAGATATGACCATTCTTCAAAGGGACAGAAGTGCAGCCTGGTTCTCTGAAGAAAATGGAGCAATGGTTCTTATCTGCTCAGAAATTGGTGGTGAAGGCAGAAACTTCCAGTTTGCAAGTGAACTTATAATGATGGATGTTCCATTTAACCCGGAACTGATAGAACAAAGAATAGGAAGGTTAGATCGAATAGGTCAGAAAAACGAAATAACAATTCACTTGCCATATATTAAAAAATCACCAGAAGCCCTTCTCGTCAATTGGTATGATAATCTTGGGTTGTTCAAACAGAATATTAACGGGATTCATCAAATCTTTACTAAATTTAAAGATACTATTTCAAAACTGATAGGTGATGTTTCACAAACAGGAGAGATTAACAAAAACAGAGTTGAAGCTCTTTTAAATGAAACTGATGATTATAAAGTTAAGTTACTAAAAAAATTAAGTGACGGAAAAGATATTCTTATTGAACTCAACTCATTTCGGCCTAATGTATCAAAAGGTTTGATCAAAAGCATTCAGGCTGAGGATAGCGAAGAGCTTGATGATTTTATGATAAGGATCTTTGAACACTTTAACGTTCCTTATGAAGATACTCTAAAAAGAACCTATAAACTCTATCTTGCAAAAGTGGACTCAGGTTTTCCAACCCCGCCACTTAAACAAAACCAGATGATGATAACTTTTGACAGGGATCTTTCAGTTACAAGAGACGATATAGATTTTATGAGTCAGGATCATCCAATGGTATCAGATTGTATCGATCTTTTAATATCAGCTGAAACCGGAAATACTGCAATTGGTGAAATTGATGCAGGTGAATTTAAATTAGTTCTTGAGTCTGTATATATTTTAGAGTGCGTAGCTCCGGCAAATGTATATATCAGGAAGTTTCTACCAAAAACTCCAATCAGAGTCGTTATAGATCATACCATGAAAGATGTGACTAAAGAATACAGTTTTGATCAGTTTAAAGACCTTAAAAATGGTGATAAATCTTTCCTCAATGTTCCTGAAATAAAAGAGAAGTTACTTCCGAATATTATAGCCCAAACATTGAAAAAAGCAGAAGCCGTTGCAACAAAAACCAAAGAAGAAGCTAATCTTGCAGCAATCGAAATTTCCGGGGGAGAAGTAAAAAGACTTGAACGCCTAAAGGAAAATAACCCGGGAATCAGAGATGAAGAGATTGAAGCTGCAAAATATCAGACAAAGATGCTTAGTGAATACATAATGAAAGGTAGGTTAAGGTTAGATGCTTTAAGAGTTGTTCTTTTTAAGTAGATTTATAATTTTGCGTTCTCGTTTCAAGCCTTTTAAGCGAAAAAAATAAAACCTGAACTTTTTGTAAAAAGTCCAATCAAAAACTTTATGGTTTTGAAGAACGATTTAAAAATCCCCTCCATAGTCGTCATTCCAGAACGCTACAAGAAACTTGTTTTTTGGAGCGCGAGGCCGTGCCATAAATCAATTTCTCTTCTTTAGAGTGAAAAAAATATTGAAATTTGATCTTTGGAAATATTAGCGGCAATGGTTGTCATTCCAGAACCTGATTAAAGCTTGTTCTTAATCAGGTATCAGGTCGCTTTTAAAAACTATAAGAAATAAAAGGCTTTAATTTTATTTTTTCTTCCGGTTTTTATAAGCAAATCCAGGGGCTTTTTACTTTGATTTTCTATTCATGACAAGGAATCCTGAGATTTTGCTATAAAATCTTAAACTCTAACTGGTTCCATTTGATACAAATAAATCCGGTCAGAATCTTCCATATCAAAATCAATGTTATTTTCACATCCCATCGATGTCAGGAATTTTTTTACGAAATATAAAACATAGGATGGACATGAACTGCTTAAAATCCAACCATTATCATGCATATTCGCATTGTGAACATTAATAAAGCTGTGCCTTGGATTACTTGTTAACCCCACATACCAACCATTGAAGCTTCCTCCAAAACTTTGTATACAATTAACAAATTCACTTGCTGTACTGATGAAATCCGGATCGATCTTGATATACATAACGCCCTTAATCGTAATCTCAAAATATGGTTAAACACCATATTTTTATTTTTAGTAAAAAAGGTGTTTATCCTAAAAAAGTTTCAATATCAATTATTTTATTTAATAACAGGTAAATTTGCATTTAGCTTAATATGTTAAGATCTCTCAAAACAAGGTTTGATCGGCATATTAAAAGGATGGATATATTATGGATCTATTTGAAAAAGACATTAACAATTAAAAAACATGGGACAGATGAACTCAATTGACAACTTTCAAAAGTTATTGTGGAGACCCTTATATTTACATTATTGTCAATTCATTTACATAATCTGACGGTTCATCCTTAATTCAATAGCCAAAATACATGGCAGGTTTTAACAATCGAGTGACAGTTTTAAAAACTTAGAAAAACTCAAAAGGATTTTATAATTATGGAAACATTGAAAGCAATCGGTGTGGGCAAATTCATGAATTTGAAATTGAAGGAATCAGATATATCCCTTCAATTTGTCATGGATCAGGAGGAGATCAAAAGATGAAGCCATCATTTATAAAAAAATACCTCCCCGCCGCAATAGTATCTGTTTTAGCATTTTGCCTGCTCGTTTATCCGGTGATGAAATTCATCCAAATGTATGAGTCCGCAATGTATGAAAAAGAAACACAAAAAACAAATGAACTGCTTTTAAATTTAACTACTTTCTCGTATAAAAATGCGGTAGCAATGACAGATCGATATGAAAGTGATCACTTTGTATATTACTTCTCAAGAAACTACATGACAAACGAAGAAATTAATGCATATAAAAAATGGGTAGAAAACCGTCGGAAGGTAGTAATAAAGTATTTCCAATACGATGAAATTTCAGATGATATGCCCAAAATTGAAATATTTGTATTAAATAAAGCAGGAACATCATTTAGTAGCGGAGCATATTTTGTAGTGTATAACATTAAATCAGGATTGGAACATACTGTTCATGAGATGACACATTCTCTGGATTATCAGATTTATATTTCATTTGAAGATTTTTATAATAAAACCGTTCATCCAGACGCTTCAAACAATTTCTTTTTTGAACAAACAGCTGTTCTCTCTGAAGAAAAATTTGGTGCCGGCATGGCATTTCCAAATTACGGAATGCCAATAGAATCTATTTTATACGATGCTATTCGAAGAAAGATTGGTTTGGATCCGTTTAAAGAATTAGTTAAAAAAGAAACTATTATGAATAATAATGACTTGAAGTTAAGTGAGAGGCGCTATCTTGCAGCTGGCTCATTTGGAAAATATCTGAATAAAAAATATGGGATCGAAACCCATAAAAAAGTACTTGCCGCAGGTTATCAAGGTGCTTATGGAAAGTCATTGAGTGAACTTGAACAAGAATGGCATAATTCACTACGCATTGGAATAGTTATACAGGCACTTCTGTTTATTCTTGCCGGATTGGAAGTTTTATTTATCGCACACCTTTGTATTCGAAAATTTAAAGCCTGGATTATTCCTCTTCTTCTCGGTAGTATGGCACTCCTTGCCTGGGGATATTTTTATAATTATAACGGAGATGAATTTATATTGATTATAGCTGCAATATTTATCAGTATCTGTATTGGACTCTGGAAAAAGAAAGTTGCTTCTGTTGCCCTTTGGACACTTGGTTCATTTGCGCTTCTCTTTGGGCTACTTCTTCCGGCACTGGATACGAACGATATTTATGCCAAAAATACAGATAATATCGTGATATCATCAAACAATACTACCGGGTGTACACTTGCAGAGCTTCAGGAATCGCATAAATTGCTACAGAACATTCCTGATAAATATACTTTTGAAGGGCAGGATGAGTTACTAAAAGGTTTGCAGGAAGTAATCGACACCATGAAAAAATATAAATTGAAAACCTGTGATGATCTTTTTTCTTTTTTAAAAGAATATAATGAAAATCAAGCCATACAGGATATTCAGAAACTTTTTCAAGCATTGAAGCAAATAAAGGGAACCTCTAAAAACTAAAATTTTGGTTGAAGTACAAGGCTTGAGAAAAATGTAACGAGCCGATTCGTTTGTAAAAAGATTTTACTTTATAAAGTTTACAGTTATTTTTTTCTTGTAACGCAGTAATTCAGACAAAAGACAGTTTTTAGAGACTCCCTTAATTTTATTTATAAGGTAATTTTTAAAATTAAAATGATCTTCAGAACGGAGTATGTGAGAACGATAGACTTGACCACCACTTTTTTAGTTAGATCATGTTTTAACTTTTTTGCTAAAATTATCTTTTTTATTGTTTAAATAATAAAACTTTATATAATTGAACAGTCCAATTTTATTTATATTCAATTTAAAAGGATTAATATGAAAAAATACATTTTTTTACTGTTTATTACAGTGTTTGTTTTTCAGGGATGTGCAACTACAGGCAAATTACTTAGGTATGATGGGGTTTATAAGAGAGTAGAAAGTAAAGGTAGCATAGACTATTATCAAATAGTTGATGAATCACACTTTAAAGCTATTTATAATCATCAGGGTACTGAAGAACAGGCTTTAGAAAAGTTAAAAAATGCCAAGAAAATATTATACACAAATAGGCCTGAAGGTTTGAGGTTTTCTTCAAGATCAGGGAGTCTTGTTGGTTCTGGTGAAATTAAAAGAAACCCGGACGGTAGTCTTTTAAATTCTTTTTTTCTTGTTGTAAAGAATGGAAAAATTACAAAAAGAATTGATTATAGAGATACAATGGCTACGAATATTTACACTATAAAAGGGAAAAAAATTTTTCAAAAAAACTATGATGGGATTATACCTTTAAATAATAATGTTTTTATCACAGAATATTTGGGTTTATATGGAATCAGAAACTTTGAAGGAAAAGAGATAATAAAAGAGAGTTGTGATTTTATAGGCAAACTGAATGAGGGTTATGGGCGAATCAGTTTGAATGGTAAATGGGGCTATATAAACAAAGATGGCAAAATTATCATTAAAACCTCTTATGACTATGCAAATGATTTTAAAGATGGTGTTGCACCTGTAAAAGTAGGCAATAGATGGTTTCTTATAAATCAAAAAGGAAAGAAAGTTAGTAAAAATGGCTTTTATAAAGTCGGAAAATATTTTTCTAAAAAATTTGTTCCAGTCAAAACAGGAGAGCGGCAACCATGGAGCTACTTAAACACTGAGAACAATTCTATTCACAAAATAAAAACACCTTTATATACAATGTATGAAAAAATAGGAATGATTGTATTAAGTGACTATAAAAATAAAATATTAGTGGATTTAGATGGAAAGCTTGTACTTCCATATTTCTTTCCTTATGTCTGGCCAGTAAATAATGACAGGTTTATTGTAAAAGCTGGAAAAAAATATGGTGTGGTTGATAAGAAAATGAAAAAGATCATTCCATTTATATATAGTAAAATAAGTTATCTAACTGAGTACGATTCGAAAAAACCTTTTTTTACAGTAAAGCAATTTAATGATGAAGGACTGTTTGACTACAATGGGAAGATTGTTCTTCCTACAGGATCAGGTAGTATAAGTCAATTAAGTAAAAAGATATTCAAAAGATGGTATTTTGATGGCACGAAAACCAAATTATACAAGGTTGGATTGGAAAAACCAATCTTTCGGGCTGGATCAATAGAAAGAGTTTTTCCAGATTATTTCACTTTTAAAAATCAGGAAAAATGGGGTGTTGTTGATACAAGTGGCAAAATTATTATTGAAGCAAAGTATGATAAGATTGAAAGAGGTGCTGAAAAACAGTTTATAGTTAAAGATGGCGAAAAATATGGTGTGTTAGATGTAAACAATAAAGTGGTTTTTGATATAAATTATGGATTTTTAAATTTCAAAAAAGATTGTTATCATCTTTCAAAAGGAAATACTTCTTATCTGTATAAAAATAAATTAAAAGAATTTAAAGATTTAGGCGTTGTTGAGATATTTGATGGTAATTATATGAAAATCGTAAAAAAAGCTGATGGATGGAAGTTTGGTGTTATTGATGTAAATAGCAATATAATAGTTCCTGCAAGTTATGATGATATAACCTTTGATAAAAAATCAAAAACCTTTATAACCAGGAAAAAAAGAGTAAAAACAGCAAATTAACTAAATTAAGGGAATTCTTAACTAAATTATGAGAATCTCTAATAATTAGAATTTTTGATGAAAAACAAGGCATAACAAAAAACAACGGGTTGATTTTACTAAAGTTTTATTTTTGTTATAACGCTGTGTTTCGCAAAAAGATCAGTTATTAGAGATTCCCTTATAAGAATTCCCTTACTAAAAGTTATAAGCTTATCAGCTTGTAAGCGCATTATACGCACCATAATAAATAAATCTCAGAAAAATAATGGCAGCATTTATAGGTCCAACCCCACACAAAAATCATCTGTTTTTGTTTTATCAAACAGGATTTTAAGTTTTTTCATCTTACTTCTTAATGTGTTTGGGTTCAGGTTAAGGAGTTTCGCTGCACCCTCTGGACCTTCTATTCGCCCACCTGTTATCTTTAAGACCTTCAGTATGTATTGTGAAATCATATCATCGAAAGGGATAATCTCCTCATATTCCTCATACTTTAGTGATTTCACAACTTTTGTTTTTACAGAAGCGTAATTTAAATGATCAAAATTAAGTGGTGTTTTACGATTCAGAATCAAAGCTCTTTCAATGATATTTGAAAGTTCTCTCACATTACCGGGCCAGTGATAATCCATAAGCTGGGCCATTGCCCGGGGTGCTAATTTTTGAGATGGATAAAGTTTCAGATCTTTTGCTTTTTTTTCGATAAAGTAGAGAGCAAGAGCAGGGATATCTTCTTTTCTCTCCCTTAAAGGTGGAATCTGGATAGGAAATACGTTTAATCTGAAGTATAGATCCTCACGGAATTTACCGGAATTAATCAACTCCTCAAGGTCTCTGTGGGTAGCTGCAATAATACGAGTATCCACAGCAATGGTTCTGGTTCCGCCCAAACGTTCAATCTCCTTAAACTGGATAGCCCTTAACAATCTGACCTGAGCAACCAGGGATAGTTCGCCCACTTCGTCTAAGAAAAGAGTGCCGGAGTCAGCACGTTCAAATCTCCCTCTTTTTTGAGAAACAGCACCAGTAAATGCACCTTTTTCATGGCCAAACAGCTCAGAATCTATTAGATTTTCAGGAATAGCTCCGCAGTTAACCTTTACAACAGGTCCTTCTTTTCTCCCTGAAAGTTTATGGATAGCATTTGCAATTACATCTTTTCCAGTTCCGGTCTCACCCAGAATCATAACCGGACTTTCAACATCAGCCACATGTCCGGCAAGGGTCATAACCTCTTTTAAACCAGACTCAGCTCCAATGATCTTATCTCCAGAGATCTCCATCAATTCAACATAGAGTCTCTGGTTCTCTTTTTTGATATTTTCTGAAAGCTTTTGTACTTTACGGTGTTTCAATGCATTGGACATGGCAATTGAAAATGGCTCTTTTACTATTGAAAGAAGCTTTGCATGTTCTTTAGTGTAAACATTTTCAGCAAAAGTATACATAGCAATTCCCGCCAAAGGACTATCTTCAAGATCCAGAGTTAATACAATGTTAGAAGCTTCTTCAAGTTTAAGAATTCTGGCAAAATCTTTACTAATAGCGTTTATATCAGGTGCATTAAAAATCATGACATCTTCAATAAGATTATTTTCTCTTCCCTCTTTAAATCTCCTCTCCTCTTCCAGGGATTCCGGAGATAATGGAATATGAACATCCTGAATTTCGGCACCATCCTGTGTTACCCTTGCAATACTAAGATTAGAGCCATCAGGTTCAGCAATGTCAAACGTAAGACCATCTGCCGGAATATATTGTCTGATATAATTAAAACTCTTAAAAAGAGCCTTCTCAATTTCAAGGCTGCTACAAATTTTTAAAGTTAACTCCTGAAAAAATATATTTTTATCAACATTCATCTGAATCCTCTCTTAATTTGAGTAAAGGGAATCTCTAATAATTAGAATTTTTGATGAAAAACAAGGCATAACAAAAAACAACGGGTTGATTCGTTTATAAAAAAGCTTTAATTTTATAAAGTTTACAGTTTTATTTTTGTTATAACGCTGTGTTTCGCAAAAAGATCAGTTATTAGAGATTCCCTAAAACAAAAAAACTATGATATTAAGTGGTATATCACATTGCCACGATATACAGTAGTATTGATCCGTTTAATATCGTGTTTTTATGGATTGAAAATTGTGGATGCTTGCATAACAGGCTTTCATACATGGCACATCATTTGCTCTTAACACTAGGGAACCTCTAAAAATTAGAAATTTGATTGAAATACAAGGGTGAGAAATAAATAACGAGGCGATTCGTTTATAAAAAGATTTTTATTTTATAAAGTTTAAAGTTTTTTATTTCGAACAACGCAGTAGTTCGGTCAAATAGCTGTTTTTAGAGATTCCCACTATGTTAAATAATATAAAATAAAAGGAGAGCAATAAATGAATTCAGAAACAGTAAAAGAAAGTCTAAGGAAATTTTCAGAAGTATTATCTTCTAACTACCCAGCCATAGGCTGGTTTTTTTCTTCAGAAGAGATAGAAAACTCTTTCATTTATAAAAAAGAGAGATGGGTATGCATGTTCATGTATCTGAGAATGATGATGAAAGGAAAGAGAATCTGCTTTTCAGAAGATATTGGTAATGCATGCACAGGCCCCACAGAATTTTTCGGCTTTACAGAACTTGTAGATGATGGAGGAGTATTTCTCGCAGAAACAGAACGGTTTGCAAAAACTCTTGAAATTTCAAAAGCATATACAAGAGAATCAGCAACGATAGTTCATCCACCAAAAGAAAAATACCTGTACATGGAAAAAATCGAAAACATTGATAAGGGCAGAGAAATTGAGGTAATAAACCTTTTCCCGGCAGATCCCACAAATCTTACAAAACTTGTAACTATGTCGGGCTACGACAGGGAAGCAAATATGGATAATGTATTTACTCCCAATTGTTCAGGCTGCCAGTCTGTCTTCTCAATTCCATATAATGAAAAATTTAAAGACCTTCCAAAAGCTAACATCGGCTTAATGGAACCTATGGTCAGGAACTTTGTTCCTAAAGATATGATCTCATTTTCAATGCCCGCAAATAGATTCGTTGAAATGGCAAATAATATTGAAGGCAGCTTTCTTGATAAGAATTTTGAAAGCCCCGTTGGTTTTTGATTAAAGGTCAAGTGAAGACCTTGTTTTTATAAGGCAACAAGGTACGCTCTGGCAGGTAAATTTAGTTCCTGCCGGAGGCTAAACTTTTGAAAAGTTTAACAAACAGATAATTAAAGGATTTTATTATTAGAATTTACCTGTTCTTCTTTGATTAATTTCATTCTTTTTACAACTTCCTTGTCCTTCAGTGGTTCCCAATCAGACATATAACCAACCCCTGCAACTGTAGAGGCAATAGACCAAACTAAATTCTCACCATCAGCAGGCCCACTTACATCAAGAACAGGGACTCTTTCTAAGCAAACATATAAAACTGCTACAAGATAAACCCATTTACAAGGCAGTGATACTTTATCTTCAACAAACCAGCTAATAACACATGCTGCTAAATACCAGCACTTACTCTGTGATTGATTCTTCAATATTTCTAATGAGGCTAATATTAATTCACTATATCCGTACTCAGCTGCAATTTTTTCAATTTCCTCCTCAAAAATATCAAAAGAATCTTTGTCATCTGGATGACATTTAAGTTCATCAAATATTATCAACAGTAATTTATTTTTTAATTCATTCATATTCTATAGCTATTTATAATTATATTTTTAAAAACTAAAGCATATATTATAAGCAAGTGTAAAATAAATAATTATTTTCTTGTAAAAATAAGAAGTAATATTATAGGCTCTTTTATGAAACACAAAAGTAAGATGTTTTACCATGAGCGAGCCGGAAAGGAGCTGATACTCCAAACCGACTCTGAACACAATCACTCTCGTATGAGGAGAACAATCATGTCTGTATTCTTTTTTACAGAAAGTCCACCATTCCGTCAATGCCTCTTTCACACCGGGCAGATTTTACATCAAACACAAACTAAATGGATAGGATTGAGTCTAAATCACTGCATGAGCTTTTATAATGCAGAGTCTGGCATTTTTTTAGGCTGATTTTAATCTATCTGTTTTAATGTTACTTGGTGTAATTTGGAACCGGTAAAAAACCTTTAGATTCAATTTTTTTAGTAGGGAAATTATTAGTTGAAGATTTTCTTCGGGTATAACACCAGTTCTGCGTCCAGCCTCATAAGGCTTTTTTGAGGGTGGAAGAGGCGTTAATTCTAAAAGAGTGGTTGGATTTTAAAATTACTAATCCAGCCTCTCATTTTAGAAATTTGCTTTAGGCTCTTTTTAAAGTAATTCCGTCAATCCTAAAATAAAGAGGCTTTTTTCTCTTTATGTGCCTCTTTTATTTAAGTTGAATTCAAAAGGAAGACGAGTAAAAAATGGTTTTTATTTTTTATGCAATGCTTTAGAAACACTGGGCAGATTTTACACCAGAAACAATCTAAATGGATACAATTGAGCCTAAATCGCTGCATTTGTTTTTATAATGCGGGGTTTCGCACCTTTTAGGCTGATTTTAATCTGTTTTAGATGTTACTTGGTGTAAATTGAATTGGTAAAAAACCTTTAGATTCAATTTTTTAAGTAGGGAAATTATTAGTTGAAGATTTTCTTCAGGTGAAACACTGGTTCTGCGTCCAGGCTCATAAGGTTTTTTGAGGGTGGAAGAGGCGTTAATCTAAAATTGGGCTGGATTATGATTTTTTAATCCAGCCACTCACACAACCTGTTTATTGAATCAAAACATTAAAGAACATGGATTCCTGACTCATAAAAAAACAAATGTTCCATTTGTATTATTTTATTCTCAGGAATGACGGTCAATCGTGATTTTAAATTAACTCTAAATATTATTTGAAGAATAACGCAGTAATTAATACGTCAATAAAATTTCTAATTTTATTTAACTAAAAGGACAATCATAAATGGATATTAAGTCACAGATTCCCATACTCTCAATCAATATTAACAGTGAAACCTCAAGAATAAATGCTTTGGAACTGCATGAATACTTACAATGTGAAGTTCCTTTTAATGAATGGATCAATGATTTAATAGGTGGCTTTAAAGGATTTGATGATTACATAATTATAAAAGAACCCGCTATCGGCAGACGAGATGAACCAACTCTTGTTTATTATATTAATTTGAGACTTGCCCGAACTGCTGCGCTAAAGGCTGAGTCTACTCTTGGAGAAAAGGCTTCCGATTATCTTAAAGATAAAAGTGGTGCTGGATTTTTCAGTATTATAAAGGATGAAGAGCTTAATGATAAACCTGTGGATTAGAAGAAGAATTAGATCAGGTTTTTATGATTCGGAATTATTAAACGATTAAAAAAAAATCCTGCCATTGGCAGGATTTCTTATAATTCAATTTTATATTTTATTAATTAAAAGTTGGTTTGTAAGCTTCTTCTATTGGACATCTATAAAATACATTAGACGAATTGGTAACACCACTCACATCCCAGTCGCTTATATTCTGGTTAAATGAAGAAGCCTCCGAAAACATATTAAACATATTCGTGACACTTCCCACAGTCCAATCTCCAATATACTGATTAAATTCAGTATTATAAGTAAACATATTAGACATGTCTTTGACACTGCTCACATCCCAACCACCAATATACTGATTAAATGAAGTATGTGAAAACATCTGAGACATATTTGTGACTTTACTCACGTCCCAGTCGCTTATATTCTGATTAAATGAATCTGCAACCAAAAATATCTTAGACATATTTGTTACACTGCTCACAATCCATCCGTTAAGATTCTGATTAAATGAACGATTTCCATAAAACATTTCAGACATGTCTGTAACCTTACTTACATCCCAGCCATTAATATTCTGATTAAAATCAGAGCCAGAAAACATCCCGGACATATCTGTTACACTACTTACAATCCAGTCACTAATATCCATATTAAATTCAGAAGATGCAAACATCTGAGACATATTTGTGACTTTAATCACGTTCCAGCCATTAATATTCTGATTAAAATCACTGTATGAAAACATCTCAGACATATCTGTTACATTACTTACATCCCAACCACTTATATCCTGGTTAAATGAAGAGCTAGAAAACATCCCAGACATGTTGGTAACATTACTCACATCCCAACTGTTTAAATCCCCATTGAAATTAAAAGCAAAGAAAAACATATTAGACAAATTAGTTATATTTTCCAGATTGGGAGAATCATATGCTGAAAATTCAATTAGGTCTATCATAGTAAGTTGATAGCCTTTATTATGTAGTTTGACATTACCCCAATTTATAATATCAATCAGTTTCTTATAATCTTCATTATTGTCTGCATTTTTTTCTTTAAAACCAAAACCCTCAATAGTACCATCGATTTTAACTGTATAAGTGCCTTGCTTTGAATAGGTATGGATTAAATTTGGATCATCATGAGCTGTAATTGTATTACTGGTACCGTCTCCCCAATAAACTGTAAAGTCGTATATACCATCTGAGTCCAGTGGTAATTTAATCTGATAGACATCGGTCAAACTGGTTTGACCGGTATTATTGGTTTTCCACTTTGTTATAAACTGATCAGATGTAACTGTTACATCACATTGTGATGTATAATTTCCATCAACTGTGGCTACTGTAATTGTTGTTTTCCCTATTTCGACAGCAGTAACAAGGCCGCTATCTGAGACAGTGACTATTGATTCATCACTGCTTTTCCAGATCACATTCTGGTTTGTTGCATTGGAAGGGGCTATTGTTGCCAAAAACTGTTCTGTAGTATCAACATCAATACTGGTTGTTGTTTTGTTTAAGCTTATACCAGTAACAGCATAATCAACAGTTACAACACACTCTGCTGTATAATTTCCGTCAACAGAGGTTACTGTAATTGTTGCTTTTCCTACAGCAACAGCAGTTACAAGGCCGCTCTCTGATACATTTGCCTTTGCTTCATTACTACTTTTCCAGGTCACATTCTGGTTTGTTGCATTGGAAGGGGCTATTGTTGCCAAAAGCTGCTCTGTTTTACCAACATCAATTCTGGTTGTCTGTTTGTTTAAGTGTACAGAAGTAACAGGAATATTTTTGGGTGCATCAGCATTATTGTCAGCTGATGAATCATCAGATTCTCCATCACCACAACTAACAATAAATATACAGGTTAAAAGTAAAATTATTACTTTTAAAAATTTCTTTTTTATCATTTTACTAAATTTTTCCTCTCATCAAAAAATAAATACTAAAGCATTTGAGATTTATTTATCAATTTCAGTGATTAACATCGGACTTTTTTTTTATGGTCCTATTTATTTTTTTGTATGAGATTAGCAAAACCATCTGATCATTTTTTCACAAGTTGTTTTGCAAATATCATAACTTAAAATCAATCAATATATTATAAGTTCATACACTGCTATTAAATTTGTCACACCTTACTATAGTTTCTATAAATATTTGTCAAACTTTTTCAATCCTAAAGAGCCATTATCGTCCTGTAATAATAAACACTTAAGAAACTATCATAAAATAATAATTCCTTAAATTGAAACTATCCTAAAGCCTATATTGATTCCCCTTTAAAAAAGGCGAGTCATTTCAAATGTTAAAACTAATCAGAATATGCATCAACTTTTTTTAGATTATATTTTTTCAGATCCTTGTAATCACATATATCCGGATCAAAACCCTTCTCAATAAATGCAGGAATCATCTTTTTGATATTATTATCTTTTTCTTCATCGGTAAGATCCTTCATAGCTTGAAATATCAATTTTTGTTCCTGATATATCCTATCATCCTCACCAGGAATTTTATTGATTAAATCAATGGTGAGTTCTACAAATTCGTTCTGTTCAAATTTGTGTGAAAATTTCAATAATTCAGATAAAGGACGTTCACCCCATCTATCTTCTTTTTTAAAATCAAATTCTTTTTCATTTTGAAGTGCTTTGAGATTTTGAATAGTCCATATAAAGTATTTTTCAGTCATCATCAATCCTGTAAACCATTAATATTTAGTAATTCAATTGCTATTAAACCAAATCTATTGATTCCAAAAGATCTGTTAACTCGCCGATTTTATTTTTTTGTCCCTGATTGAGGTTAGAGTTTTTAATCGAGTCTCTAGTATGAGGAAAAGACCAACGTAATTTCATTTTATTTTTTAAAAGAGGTTTTATTTTTTTTTCTAAATCCTCAAAGCTAACATTGTGACAAATACTAATAATTGCCTTTAAATAATAAAATAGAAGTTTGTCTCTTTTATTAGAAATTTTAATAATTTTTTTTTCATATTTAGTGAAGAAATCCTTGGCTTTATTATACTCCTGAACTCTAATATATGATCCTATAGTATCCAAATAGACAGAAATATTTTTTGGATCGCATTTTAGAGCATGATTAAGATCATCGAACATTTCGTCATAAAGAGCAAGACGACGATAAAAACCTGCTCTGGATACATATAGTTCACATTTCACCTCCCACACCCCGGTATGATCGAGAGCTTTCGTACAATCAATGAGGGCCTTTTGATATTCTCCCATTGCTTTGTAAATTAGTGCTCTGTTTCCAAGGCTTTGAGCTGTAGGCGTTTGGTCAATTGCTTTAGTTATATACTCAAGGGCTTTTTGATTTTCACCTTTCCAATTATGAACAACTGCTTTTACTTCAAGATATTTTCTTTTTTCTCCATCAAGTTCAATAGCATCTGAAAAATCTTTCAAAGCGTCATCGTATTGTTTCTTTCTAATATAACAATACCCTCGTCCATAATAACAACTACCGTTTTTTTCCAGTTCCAGAATCTTATTGTAATATTCAAATGCTTCTTCAGATTCATCATCGTCAAGTGACTTAATTTTTCCATAAAGCTCTTGCGCTAAATAAGATGAAAATCTTATTTCATCTTCCTTTGGAGGTAAAAAATCATCCATTTTTTCAAGACAATTCGGGTAATTTTCTTTCAATCCCTTATTTTTTTCAAGACAGAGAAATTCAAGCTTAAGTTGGCAAATAGATTCAGGGAGAGAATTTATGTAATTCCCTTTAACATTCAAACGCTTTAAGTGTTTTAGTGACCCAATATTTTCAGAAATTTTTGATAATCTGTTATTGCTTATATTGAGCTCTGTAAGATTTAACAATGATTTAATTTCATCTGGTAAAATTGTTATTTTGTTTTTATTGATGTGTAGAATTTTCAAATTTTGAAATTCAAAAATTTCTTTTGGAATTTCTGTTAGATTATTATCAGAAATATTTAACTCTTCAAGGTTCTCAATGGTATTTAAACCTTTTAAATCAGTATAACTATTTGAACTTATATTCAGTTGTTTTAAATTGTTCAGATATAAAACAGCCTGATTAATTTTTTCAATATCACAATCTTTAATTTTAATAGTCTCAAGATGTCCCATTTTACTAAAATCAGTTTTAAAATAATCGTCATTATTTTTTATTTCTAAAAAATTCTCTTTTTTAGTAACATTTTTGGCTTTTTTAATAGTTTCATTCAGAGACAATTCTTCAACAATTTTATTTGCATTATAATTATGATGAGCAATGTATTGATCATCATATATAGTCTGTTCTCCACACTTTTCATCCATGTAATACCATTGTGATTCGTCAGGATGAGGAATAGAAAGTTTATCATTTATACAGCTATACAGGATCATAAACTTTTCATTAATTATAAGGACAACACTTAAAGGACCTTCCTCTTTTTCAATAGTGTGAACACTTGTCATTTCAAATTTATCTACAACAAAATAGGCTTTACCATTATCGCTTTTGCTATAAACGCAACACATTTCCAGCTCATCACTATCCAGATCTATGGTGTTATTCCAGAATTTTAGAAATATTGGATCTTTAACATTTCTATATTCATATAATTCATCAAATGTCTCAATATCTCCATTCTCTTCAATTTCTATAAGACACGAAGCTTTTTTGATAGAATCCATATTAATAACAGTATTATCTAATTCCTGCAGATCAATTGTTTTCATAAAATCCCTGATTCTTTTTGGTTCCGATTATTTAAAATTTATTGATAACTCGGATAGTTAGAAGTTTCAATGAAATATATCACTTATGATAAATGAAGAACTTCAATCAAAGTAATTATTTATCTTTTAATGGCATGATAAACTATTAAATATTTGACTTAAAAAAATATTCAGAAATTGTTGTAAAATAACAAACTTTAGTTATGTTTTAAATCTGATATTCTTTAAAAAACAGGTTTAAAATAGGTGTTAAAAATAATATAAATTTGGAACTCAACTGAAATCTTTTATTAAAAAGCATATCAGGGAGTGAAGTAGATGACGTGTTTCAGGAATTTTTAATTAGGATCTGTCTCAAAAATGCTAATTGTCGTATAGCATGAATTCCCAACTCTATTATTAAAATAAGGGATTTGATAACTATCTTATAACTACAAACTGTTTTTAAAAAGAAGAAAGTCTTGATAATTCACTAAATTATCAAGACTTTTTGGTGATTAATTTTACTACTGGAGTAGTTAAAAATCAAAAACTAACAATAGCTATTATTCTTTGTTTTACTATTAAATAATCCACAAAAATTTGAGCTCTTCATTTTTTTCATAAACTTTTTCATTTTTGCCGGATCACATCCACAATTACTCATCATTTTTTCAAATTTTTTAGTGCTACATCCCTGTGTTTTATCATTTGATTCTTGTTTCATTGTTTCTCTCCTTTTTGTATGTTTTTTACTTTCAATTTATGTATGTTTTTTCATTTTTCTCTAATGAGAAAACTATTTTTTGTTAAAAATTAAGGGTTAACATTTGAATGATATGATAACGACTTAGTTGTTTCATTCTTCTTTTCTGTAAACATATGTTTCTTTAAGAAATCTGTTACTAATTGGAAATGACTGCTGTTAACTATAATATTTGAATGTGAGCAATCAGGTAAGATATGTGATTCTGTTAATTCACTATTTGAATTTTCATATAGTATCGCAATATTTTCAGGTGTTATAAAGTTATCTTTTTTTCCATGTACCAACAATGTTGGAACATTTATTTTATGGATATTATTACGTGGAAAAATATTTTCAATTGGTTCATCAACCCATCTTTCTATAAACATAAATACAAGTTTTACAAAGGGCCATTTCGGTATGTGAAACTTCTTCATATATTTGATTGTTACACCAACAGGGTCGGCAAATGCTGATGTACTAACAATTGCATTAATTCTACTATCTAATGAACCTGCTAAAATAGTGCTCGCCCCACCAATCGAATGCCCAAAAACACCGATGTTATCCATATCAACATCTTTCCTTGTCTTCAGGTAATTAATTGATGAGCTTAAATCTTCAGCCATTTTTAATAATGTAACCGGCCCGTCATTATCGCTTTCACCATGTCCTCTTGAATCAAATATAAATACTGAACAACCAACTTTATCCAAAACTTCCTTTGCTACAGGCAACATTCTGGCCTTACTATGAGACCATCCATGCTGTATGATAACAACAGGTCCTTTATTAATTGAAACAGGCATAAACCAACCTTTTAAGATCCTGTTAGATGAAGGAAAGGATACGTTCTCATAGTGTATATTATATTCTTCAGGTCTCTTTTTTGATTTATCTCTTTGTGGTAAACACCAAAGCCTTGCAATCAACCAGGAAAAACCTGACACCATAAAAAATGTAATTAATAGTATTGTTAAAATGTTAACCATGTTTCAACTCCTTGTTACTTAATTTGGATATAGTTTCGTAGCAAACATACTTCTCTTAAAATTATTTCAGGTCATCTGATAGAAGTTTGTATTAATTTATGTTGCTTTATATGTAAGACATTTTGGGTCTGTATAAGGTTACAAATATTTAATATTTTTAATCACAAATTTTCATATGGTCGGAGGAAAAAGAGCGTAAAACCATATTTGATCACTGTAGGGAACCTCTATTATTTAGAATTATGATTGAAATACAAGGCATAAAAAAAATGAGCTGATTTTACTACAGTTCTTTTTTTGAAATAACGCAGTAGTTCGATTAAAAGGCGGTTATTAGAGATTCCCTGTAGAGATTTAGACGATTCGATTAAAATAATGTATCGCAAATATGTTAAAGAGTCTTATAAATAATACAGAGAATCTCTAAATACATAAGTAAAAAATATTATTGATATATGAGTGAAATTGATTGATAAAGATCTGGTTAAATAAATGTAAAAATTAATTTTTGAGGATTTATGAAACTAAACAGCTTTATTAAAAATGAATATATATTACATCTTATTTTTTGGTTTGGTTTTTATTGTTTTTTTGTTTTCAGTAGAACAGAGTCAACAGGTTTGACTGTTATGTTACTATGGACCAGTTCAGTGCTTGTTGGAATTTACATTCCACCGGTTTATTTGAATATTTATGTATTGAGTCATATTTTACCTAAGAAACAGTATCTCAGATATTTATTTTTTTTTGGAATAACCGTTGTTATCGGCGGTATAATTTTGCAAGATGTTTTTTTTAATATATTTGATATTTCACGGCACCGGGCATATTGGATTTTATATCTTTCATTTATGCTTTTATTTACTTCCGGAATTAAATTTGGTTACAATAGCCTTAAGCAACACCTGAACATTGAAAAAATTAAAGCCAGACAATTTGAAACTGAACTTGATTTACTTAAATCTCAGATAAATCCGCACTTTTTTTTTAATACTTTAAATAATATTTTCTATCTTGCCAATGAAGAGAATGCAGAAAGAACTGCTGATGGAATATCTACTTTATCTCACTTGATGAGATATATGGTTTATGAAAATAATGATCAGACAATATCATTAAAAAAAGAGATTGAGCAGATTAACAGATATATCAGACTTCAAAAATTAAAGTTTTCTCCTGATGATAAAATTGATATTCAATTTAACATTGATGGAGAGTTTTCAGACTTTAAAATTCCACCTATGATATTTTTTCCTTTTATTGAAAATGCATTTAAGCATGGAATAAGCATGGATCGTCCGTCAGAAATTATTATCTCTATTAATCTTTTAAACAAAAATCTCACTTTTTCAGTAAAAAACAGATATTTTGATAAGTTAAAGGAAGAAATTGGTATTGGTGGAATTGGACTGGTTAATGTGAGAAAAAGACTTGATTTGATTTTTGGAGAACAATATCATCTTGGTATTGAAAAGAAGGATGGTTATCACAGTGTGAATCTTGTTTTGGATATGATTTGTTTTAAAGGAGATCTATGAATTGTATAGTTATTGATGATGAGTATTTAGCGCTAAAACAGATGGAAAAATATATTCTTCAAACGCCATCTCTGAAATTAGAGAAATCGTTCAGAAGTTCATTATCTGCCCTTAATTATCTTAAAAACAGTGTTGATCTCATTTTTTTAGATATTGATATGCCCGATTTAAATGGAATGGAGTTATTGCAGGCTCTTGCAAAACCACCCCTTGTTATTATTACAACTGCTTATTCTGAGTATGCCCTTGAAAGTTATGACTATCAGGTAGTTGACTATTTATTAAAACCCATTGAGTTCCCAAGATTTTTAAAAGCTACAGATAAAGCATTAAAATTGTTTCAATCAAATAAAGATCATGATGAAAAGAAACATCAGGATTCTATTTTTGTTCAAAGTGGTACTGAACTTCATCAGATAAAATTAAAGGAGATTATTTACATAGAAGGGGCCGGAAACTATCTTTATATTCATACTGTTAAGAAAAAGATCATGACGTTGCTAACATTAAAAGAGATGGAGAAACTCTTAATAACAGGACCGTTCATTAGAGTTCACAAATCATATATTGTTAACCTTGAATATATTGAATCCATAGAGCATGACCATATTATTTTTAATGATATTAAGATACCAGTTGGAAAATATTATAAAGAGAACTTTTATTCTTTGATAAAAAATAACAATCATTCCTGATATGCTTTTTTCATAACTTCAAACAATCCTGAAACTTATTCGTCATGTAATAATCTACTTTGGTCATTTGAAATGATTTGTTCGTCAAATTATTTTTGACCCTATCCGTAAAATATCAATACTATTTTAACCTGATATTAATCTTAATTAGACTGGAGTCAATAATGAAAAAGGAATACTTATTATATGCGTGTGGTATTATAAATCTAATATTTGCGATCTTACATGTACCTTTGTTAACTACAGAATATTTTCTGAAAGATATTGGATGGGGAAGTGTATTATATCAGGCAAATTCCCCTTTTCTTTATGTTTTGGGATTAACAGTTATACTTGGGTTAACTGTATTCGGATTTTACGCTTTTTCCGCAATCGGCCTCATCAGAAGACTACCATTCCAGAAATCAGTACTGATATTCACTGGGTTTATCTTTTTCATGAATGGAATTATGTTTTTTGAATTCATTTACAATATCATTTTTACACAATCCCGGATTAACTGGTCAAGCGGCATTATAGGACTGGTTAGTTTGATAATAAGTAGTATATATTTTTTATTGCCTGTTCGCTCGATGATTGATCATAAAAACCTGAAACAATTCATTAAAGAAAAAAACATCTGCAACCCTTCAATAGTTTTAAACAGGGTCCCTTTTATAATTACAATGGTAGTTTTTGTAATGTTTTTTGGCTATTATTCAATAATACTTGTTAATAGCATTGTGAATGAGGAAGTGCAGCTTTTGTCCCATATCAGAAGCATAAAGTATCAGGATGATAACCATTCCCGGTTCTCAGGTTTTCCATATAAGAGTACATCTGAACGGCTTAAAGCGTTAACAGAAATAGGGATCTCATTTAATTCCATCCCTGCAAAACAGGAGGTTCAATCTGGTGAACGGATGACCAAGCGTTTTTCAACACTCACTGACACGAACTACTGGAATATTAACAATTATAAACTTCTACTTGGAAAAATAGGGAGTAGTAGTGATGATCGGGTAGTTGTAATCTCTGATTCTATCAGAAAAACTTTATTTTCTGATCAGAATCCTGTTGGTGAAAAAATAAGAGTTGGTAAATCTTATTATTCCATTGTTGCTGTAATTACCGATATTGCAGAGCTAAAAAACCGAACAGATGTTTGGGTAATTGATTCTCAAAGTTTTAATGATAAAGTGAAAACCGAGAACCTAAACACGGGTAGTTTTATGATCTCGATTAAATTCAAAAATAAAGAGAATATGAATTTATCTAAATCGAAAATTCGAAAGACAATTACCGGTTTTTATAGCAATGAAAAAGGATTTAATAATGCCCATATATTTATTGAAAACAGGGTTGAAGAAACAATGAGAATAAGATTTGGTATTAATAATCCCTCCTTTGTTGATGCGATATTATCAATATTTAAGTTTGTAGGTTAAGGAAAATATGAGAAAAAATATTATAAGAAATTTTAGCATTATTACCAGTGTACTATATATACTCGTTGGAATAGTTCATTGCATCTTTGGTACGCCTCAATATAGTGAAATATACCAGCGGGTATTAGAAAGCAAAGTTGCCACACAATCCACGGCATTCTTTTTTTACTATGGAGTATTTATTATTTTCTTAGGATTATTATCAATTTATTCATTTATTAAAATTGAAGAGATAAATAAATTCAGATGGAATGTTGTAATTGCTAATAATGTTACATTGCTTTTTATAATAGCTGGAACCTCTTTTTATAGTTCGCACATTGGTAAATTCAGTATTCTCTTAACAGTCTTTTCATTTTTAAATGTTTGTATCCTGTTAAAATTTAAAAGAGTTTCTATATAGAAAATTGCTTGGTATTGTTTTAAAGAGTGTAGCTCTGCAGGGTTTTGAGTGTAATTGAATGATTGAGGTCTAAAACCACACCTCTGGATTCTGATACGCGAGGCTGTGTCATGAAAAAGAAAAATAAGTAAAAACCTCTGGATTCCTGATACCTGATTAAGAACAAGCTTTAATCAGGTTCTGGAATGACGACC
>JAAELO010000757.1 GCA_024226555.1 Desulfobacterales bacterium
ACAAGAGAATTGTCCGGGCAAACTATTATTATATATATATGTATATATGAGGTTAGTGTTTAATATATATTAAAATGAAAAAAATTAAAGGACACTTTTGGTACCCCGTCCCATCCATCCATCCCATCCATCCATCCATCCCATCCCATCCCATCCGCAAACTCGGCACTTCGTGCCTCGATCGTAAGGTTAGCACTGAACCCCGAAGGGAGTCTGTAATGTAAAGGGCATCATTTAGTACACTTATTCGTTCGGGCGGCTGCGCCGCCACCAATTAAAGAAAAAAAAAGAAGCCCCCTTCAATATTATAAAAGAAATCCCTTTAAAAACCGCGCAGACAATTTTAAGCACAAACCAGTCATTAAAACATCATTTACATAATCAACTAAATAATTTTTTTCCTATTTGAGTGACTGTTCTCCATTTTAGTGGGGGGGGGGGGGGGGGGGGGGTGGGGGGCAGGGGGGGGAAGGGAAGGAGAAAAAAGAAGAAGAAGGGGGAGGGGGGGGGGGGGGGCGGGGGGGGGGGGGAGGGCGGGGGGGGGGATGGCAAGGGCGTTGTTGGCGGCGGAGGAGACGGCAAGGGCGGGGCGGGCGGAAAGGGCGAGGGCGATGTGGGGGGAGGTGGTGGAGTTGGAGGTGGTG
>JAAELO010000758.1 GCA_024226555.1 Desulfobacterales bacterium
ATACTCCAGGAACCAGAACATTGAGTTGCAGTGTTCCTTTCCGGAAAGTAGCATTACACATTTGCAGTGTCCTTTTTTGGAAATGAACACTACGCCCACTCACAGTGTTCCTTCTCAAGAAGGAGTTCCACACTTCTAACGTACAGCAATTATTTGGAGTTGTGAATGTGCACAGCGTTGACTTAAACAACAGCTTTGAGCAGACTATGCAGTGGTTGTGGCTGTGTCTCTCCAGCAGTGGGTATGCTGTTTCCTCTTTTCTCAGTACCACACCTTCTTAAGAAGGTGCACTGCGCAAAATAGATTAGTTGTACGTGAACTTTGAAGAACTGTTCTGGAACAGTTCACTGTGCGCAATTGTTGTAGTGCTCCTTCCTGAAAAGGACATCTACGCAACATGTTGCAATGTACCTTCCAGGGAATGTGATGTATGCATATAATTTATTATTTCGCTATTAATTATTCACTCGATCTTGAAGAGGTACTTTACATATCTTGTCAATTTACATACTTCGCACTGTCCCATCTGATTTTTTAACAAAATGCGCAACTGTCCCTTTCTGATTTGCATTATTGTTACTGCCTGAAAAGGAACACTACACACAAATTGCATCTTTCTAGGCTGTAGAATGGCGGGGATAGTGCGCCGTTTTCAAGCAGGACTCCTAGTGATTTTTCGAAAAAAGGGCATAAAACGATACCGTTGCGTACGTAGGTGGTTAATTAGGGGGGGGGG
>JAAELO010000759.1 GCA_024226555.1 Desulfobacterales bacterium
ACTTGGCTTGCATAGTTGCTTTCTCCGCGTCCCCCCACCCCAACCAATCCCAAACGCGCAAAACCCCAAACAACGCCCCCCCCTTCCCAGACGACCCCCGATGATTGCGGAACACTTGGGAGGGGGCGTTCCCCCCTCATTTCCCCAACCCACCCAACGAAGACTGCGAAAGAAAGCCGCGCAAACGAGGACGTACGTCCGAGTTGTAAGTCGCGCAAACTCGACGAAAGAATACGCCGTGGAAGAGATGACCCATCTCCAAACGATGAATCCGACGAATGGCCCCACCCGAACCAATAAATATACTAAGGGCCCCATGGAAGCCCAACCTCCACAAAATGCAAAGGGCGTGTCGAATGCCCACCCGCACCCCTCGAACGCTTTGGAAGCCCACCTGGACGACCGAAGAGAAGAAAAAGGAAAGATAAAGGAGGCCATCGCCTCCATCGGAGAGGCCAGAAAATCCCTCCCACCGCCGACTCCCAACTGATGACCGCCTGGCCAGCGCGATTTAGGAAAGAGAAGAAAGAGAGAGGGGTCCATGGACTCCCCTAATCGACAATACTCGGAGGTGCCGTATCCCTCCCCCCAACAAATCACATGGTTATGAAGGTTAAAGAATTTGGAAAGGGGTGCCGTGTCCCCCACTTTACAAGGAACATATATGGAGGTGCCGTGTCCCTCCCTCGACCATCCCAACGCGCAAATGGAGGTTATTCCTCCCTCCCCGTCCACCACCGCAACAAATGGAAGGTTCTTTACCCCTTCCCGCAAACGAACTTAAAATGGAAGGTTCTTACGCCTTCTTGCCAACGAAACTAAATGGAAGTGAATATTGCAAAGGGGTGCCGCGTCCCCCAATTTACAAGGAACATATATGGAGGTTACGACTCCCTCCCCCGACCACCAAAACTGCAAATGGAGGTTACGACTCCCTCCAACGCCAACCTACTCGACAAATGGAGGGTTCCATCCCCTCCCCCAACGAACATGTACGTCCATGACTTTGGGAAGTTAAAAATAATAAATGGGAAAAGTTTGAAAGGGTGAGGAAATATTGAAATGTAAAGTTTGATGTGTGTTTTTTGATTTTTG
>JAAELO010000760.1 GCA_024226555.1 Desulfobacterales bacterium
AGAAATGAGATAAGAAAGAAGAACTAATGATAAATAGATTATCTAATGAATTTATTTATAATAACTTTTCCACCAAATAATAAAATGCTATTTGTTAGTGCTCACAATTCTTTCTTAATTATCAGAAAAAATTGCACCTGCGAAGGCAGTTACAGGATTCATATTTGTTAATAATTCAATTTTTACCGTTAACAATTTTTTAGATAAGAAGAGACATTCTATAGTAATTATTAATACAAATCGGCTACCCACGTAAAGTTGGACACAGTTAATTATCAGTCGCTTGCCTAATCCGCTTTCGTGGTAGTGGCAATTCTCCAAAATTTTGTATCAAGTAGTCTATTATTTTGTCATGCTTAATTTTATCCCCAAAGAGTCGTTGTGCAGGAGTTTTTCCATCCCATGCGCGAATGTCAAAGTTGTGAATGACTGTCAATGCTTTTAGTCTGTTTTCATCAAAACTCCTTTGATTATGATTTATCATAGATAAATATCCGTTTCGTCCTTCCACTTGCGATGAAGTTCTTTGAAATTTTCTACATAATTCATCTGCTTTTAATTTTAGTATTTTATCCAATTCTTTAGTTATACTGTCAGGTTTGGGAATTGAACTCTCATTACATTTCGATAATTCTGCTTTTAAGCGATCCTTTGTAAGCTTATATTTCGTTCTTCTTATCTGCAAATACCAATATGTTTTTGGCAACAACACATTTTTAAACCAAAACTCCTCAGGTGATTTCAATGACAAATTTATTATATGTGAATTGACAGTATCATTCCATATATCTACTACACTTGTTAAGTCATTAACTTGATTTCTCGCTTTTTCTAATAAATTGTAATTGTCTTTAATATTACATTCCGATACAATGGTTTCAATTTTATATAACTCATTATTGATTTCATTTTCAGCGTTTTCACTACTGTTTGATTTATTACCCGCGTAAAAAGGATGAAGAATCATCGTAAAGTTATTCATAGTTTCAGCATAAAAATCAGAATAAAATTGATTATGTGCATATCTGTGTGTGCATATTTCTATCTGTTTTGAGTCATTTGTTTGTTTAAATTTTTCTAAATTTTTGCTGCTTGCAAGCATTTTACTTGCCAATGAGAGTGATAAAAGTTTGTTTATTGCATATTTAAAATGAAAAAAATCGGCTACACTTTGAACTTTATTACGCTTTTGGGCAAGATTTATAAGAGCTTTGGCTCTGTCACTTACAAAAAAAAGTATTTTTGACTTATTTAGATAGATTGAAAGTTTTTTTTATAAGCCTATCCCAAGTCGCTGCACTTCTGTCATCGGCTGATTCTTCACAAAAAATGAAACCGCTTTGGAGCTCCTGACAAACAAGTAACATCTTATCAAACCATGTTTCGTCAACACCCAGAATAAGCTCTATTTCTTTTACTTTAGACTTTATTTCTTTGGTTTTAACTTCATTATATTGTAAAATCAATTTCTCTATTTCTTTTATTATTTTTAGAACAGTAGTTTCAGAAACTGCAAGATGAGATCCTATATTTAGCATCTCAAAGTATGATTTTAATTTGCCCGCACCAAAACCTCCTTTAACTGCAAAGCTATAAATACTTGCTACAACCAATCTTATCATAAAAGCATATCCTTGATCTGTATCCCAAAAATCCGTTCCAGCTTTGAATTGGCGTTTTTGGGTTTGCAGCAAATTATAATAAACTGTGCTTTTGGGAATACCCAGTTCTTTTGCTATTTTTCTACCGGATTTTTCTTTCCTCTTAAATATATTTATAATCTTTTTCCTGATTTGCATAATTATTTGTAAATTTGTGTCTTACAAAATTACAAACTTTTTTGATAATAGCTGTAAATAAATGTCCAACTTTACGAGGGTAGCCTTCATTTTCATAACCATTCATATCTATTTGGTACATTATGTACATCTTTATGACATGAAAATAACTATTACAGC
>JAAELO010000761.1 GCA_024226555.1 Desulfobacterales bacterium
CCCTTTTAATTTCCTCATTTTTCTTTTTTTCTTTTCTTCTTTTTCTCTCTTACTTTTTTCTATTTTCATTTTCCATTCTTAAGGTAATTCGGTCAGTTTTCTGGCCATAATAGGCCACATAATTAATCCAATTTAATTAAAACCATCATTTCCATCCATATTATTACTTCTTTCTCCCTCGCGGAAGGATCAACAAATCCCTTCCCAAATCTCACTAAAATTCTTTTTTTTTTACTCTTTTCATTTTTATCATCTTCTTCGCGCGGGGGGATAATAAGATGCCCTCGTAGGGCTCATCACTTCATAATAGTCCATAGGGACTTGCTCCCTTTAATAAATCCTCCATATCTTCATCCTCCACGCGTGTGGCGTTGCAATTCCATTCTGTGCAGGTGTGTTGGGTGTGCGGTGATGTGCGAAAACAAAGGGAGTGGGGATGGAGGTGCCAGGAGTAAGGCACAAACAAACAAAGAGAGAAAGAGAGAAGAGAGAGAGAGAGAGAGAAAGAGAACTCACAGTTTCCTTTGTTGTTGTTCGGTTGGGTGGGTTGGCTTGGGTTGGATTTGGGTTTGGGTTTGGGTTGTGTTGCGAGTTTGGGGAAGCATTTCTCCTAATCATCTTTCAACAGGGGCAACAGAAGAGAAGAGAGTGGTTCGGAGAGATGAATGCGTGCTCTCCCTCACACGTTTGGAGAAATGCGCGTGGAGATATTCAACGACCGAAACTTTTTTTGTTTTCTAATATCTCCA
>JAAELO010000762.1 GCA_024226555.1 Desulfobacterales bacterium
ATAACAACTCTTTTCTTCATTTTTTTATCCAGTCTGTTAATTTTTTCAGATAGTCTTTCAAGTTTATAAAATCACGGGCACTAATATTGAAGTTACTCATGTTGAGTTTTCGTTTTCCACTAATAATTGTTCTTTCTTTTGGATCTTCCAAAACCTGACCAAGGCAGTAAAAATCAAGTTTTTCTTTGGTGGATTTTTCTAAAAATTCTTTTTCATCTTCAGATTTTATAAAGAAAAGCAGTTCATATTCACCGCATTCACCTAATAGAAGTAGTTCTTTTGGAAGTGATAATAGTTTTGATGTAATAATTCCCATTTTTATATAGGGCAATTTATCAACAATATAACCATTATTATTAAGTACAGCCACGCTGTTAAGAGCATTAAAAACACCGTCACTTGTATCGATACAAGCTGTTGCATATTTCTGTATAAATTTTGCTTCTCTTTTTCTTAATTTAAAATTTGAAGCAACCAATTCCACAATAGATTTAAATTTACTCTCTTTACAGAAAATATTAATAGCTGCATTGTAATTACCAGCCCCGACCTTTCCCGATAAGTAAATCAGATCACCACTTTTTATTCCTTTCCTTGAAATATCTCTTTCTGATGTTTTTCCAATCACTGTTGATGTACAGCGGTACTGATCTGATGACCCTGTATCACCTCCTGCAAATGAAACCTGATACTCTTTTAAGACATCCCTTACTCCATGGCAAAACTGCTCAAGATATTTCTTACTCCAGTTATGGGATACAGTAAGAGCATGTGAATAATAAAGAGGTATTCCTCCGGTTGCCAGTACATCTGAAATTGTTCCTGCCGCAATATTCCACCCTAGTGAAAAGGGATCGGTTTCGGGGAATTTGTCTTCTGAGGAGAATTCATCTGTAGATAGTAAAATTTTGTTGCCGTTAAATTTTAAACGCTCTGCATCGCTCTCAAAGCATGCTGTTTCCCGGTTTGCATCAGAAGGGATACATCTGTTTATTGTTTCAATTATATCTTTTTCAGAAAGCATTAGAATTTCCTTAGGAATCTGTTATTAGTTTTAGGGAATCATTAGCTGTACTTATTTTGCATGGGAGGTAACCTGCTGGATCTCCATCAAATTCAACTCTGCAAGGCTTATTACTGCCTGTAATTTCTATATTTTCGAGATAGGTATATTCAAAAATAGAAGAATCTGTAATTTGCTTACCGCCATATAAAGATTTAAGACAATTAGGTATTTGGAATAGAGTTAAATCCTTTACAGTAAGCATATAAAATCTTCTATCAGTAAATGATAAATCATTTTTAATTTTTATCCCGGAAGCAACATGATGTGTTTTTCCAACAGACAAATTATAAAGATTTCTAATTTTTTGTTCAGAATTATTAATTTTCGTTGTAACACTTTTTGATTTAAAAGTTATTAGTGTTTTTAAAAGTGAGATAAATGTACCTGCAAAGTCTCCAATTACACCCCTGATTCCGCTATTTGCAGCTTCTGCCAGGTCTGCTCCAATTCCAATATTTGCACAACAGGCAAATACTGAATCATGGGAATTTCTTTCAGAGGAATTTGTGGTATGATTTTTTGCAAAACGGATAAATCCTGGTGTTATCTCTGTTTCATATCCTCTTTTCAGGGTTAAAAGAGATTGCTCTACATTAACAGGAATATTGAAACTCTTACAAAAATCAGGGCTGGTGCCAGTGTATATTACGCCAAACCGTGCGGAAGAGTTCCTTTTTCCATTATCATATAACCCGTTCAATACCCTGTTAATTGTTCCATCTCCGCCTACAGCAACAATTTTTCTATAACCTTTACGGGAAGCTTTTTTAGAAATATTCTCTGCATCTTCCAGAGTTGTTGTTACTTCATAATCATATTCTAGTTTATTCTCATTAAAAAAGTTATGAATTGTTGAAAAAAGAGTTTTACTTCTTCCACTTTTCGATCCTGGATTCATGATTAGAAAATATTGCTTCATTTTAAGAGATACCCAATATGTTCTTCTTAATAATTTCAGCAATATCTTCACATCTCTCAATGCTGATTCCGGCTCCCGGTATAATCCTTAGAACACCTTTATTTACAGGCACAGAGGGTTCCACAAATGGTGTAGTAATCATTCCATAATTAAAGAAAGTCCTGGCTAATTCTATTGTATCTTTCATAGATCCACACTTAACAGAGATTATAGATTTGCTGTTACCAATTACAGTAAAACCATTATGAGCTAGTGAATTATGAAGAATTTCTCTGTTTTTTTCTAACTTATCTCTTAAATCTGAAAATTCAGTTTCAATTATATCAAGCACACTCTCTAATCCGCCAACAGCAGATGGTATTAATGCCGTTGAATAAATTAAACCAGGGCAACCATAACGCAGGTAATCTATAAACTCTTTTGGCCCACCAATCATTCCACCACTATTTGCCAACGCTTTTCCCAGTGATGCAGTATAGATACCTTTATAATTTTCAATATTAAAATGTTCCAGCACACCACGACCATTTTCACCAAGAACCCCAATTCCATGGGAATCGTCTATTACGGCAGTGGCATTGTACTGATCACATAAACCGGTAATTTTGTCATATGGTGCAATAGAGCCTTCAGTGGAAAATACTGACTCTGTTACAACAAAAACATCCCGGTATTTTGATGTTCTTTTAAGAAGTTTTTCAAGATGATCACAATTGTTATGAAGAAAAGGCATAACCTTGCATCCAACACTTTTTACTCCTTGTATAAGAGATGCATGGGCAAACTGGTCAATTAGTATAACATCTTCCACTCCAGCGATGGATGTAAAAAGAGAAGTATTTGCCTGGAAGCAGGAAGGAAAAAGAACTGCGGATTCAACTCCTGCAAATCCTGCCAAACGATCAGCCAAAGTTGAAAATCTCATACTATTACCAGTGGCTATCGGTGTGCCACAAAGAGATGCACCAAAGTCATTCTGAGCATCAAAAGAACCCTTTAGTACTCGTTTATCCGTTGATAAACCAAGATAATCATTTGAAGCCAAATCAACATATTGTTTTTTATCAATCTCAAAAGATCCTGATTTATGGGATTTTGTTGCAATATAGTATGGATTAAATGAAAGCTCATCTGCAACCGACATATCAATTTTTAATCTGTTATATAGACTCATAGGTTTCTTCCACCGAATAGAATGTTTTAAGTAATGACACAATTTCTTTCACAGAAGTTATTCTATTGGTGTGGAGATCGCTTATTTCTATACCAAACTCTGCCTCAAGGCCATTTGCAATCATAAGAGAACCAAAAGAGTCTATACCAAAATTTCGTAGATCGGAATCCACAGTCATACCATCCAAGCCTTCACTATTCTCAAGAATTACCATTATCACCCTGTCTTCGAGTCGCATATTTCTCCCCTTTTAGGGAACTTCTAATAACTGCCTTTTGACCGAACTACAGCTTATTAGAGGTTCGCATTTATACATGACGTTATTTTATACGTGCCCGTTTTAATGGCACAAACATTACAGTTTATACATCTGGATCTATATTCTTCATTTTCTTTAATCTTAATGGCAAAATCGGGTTCTGCCAAAAACGGACGACACAGACTAACAAAATCAGCCTGTTTTTTTGATAAAACCAACTCGATCTCTTTTTTAGATCTGAAACCACCTACTGTAATTACCGGAACAGTGGTATACCGTTTTGCAAGTTCAGCAAAATTTATATTGTACATTGGACTAAATTGTATAATCTCTTTCGAAAGAAAAGCTTTTGCAAAAAATTTCCATACTTTTCTTAAAATTGTGTTTCTCTTTTTATAAACCGGATCAAAATCGAGAATGGTATTATATGGAATGGAACTTCCTCTGAAAATATTCAGAGCCTGATCCATTGTTCCATAGCTGATTTCAATCCCATCAACCTTTTTTGAATCCAAAAAACGAATAAGTGATATAAATTGCTCTTTACTAAATTTGTTACGATAATCGTCTGAAGCGCTAACTTTGACAAGTATTGGAAAATCTCCACACTTATCGATGATTTGATCAATAATAATTCCTAAAAATTTTATCCCGATACCATATTCTTTATCAATCCCAAATTCATCCTTTCTGTTATTTATTGAAGGAAGAATAAATTGATGAATAAGATAACCATGGGCTGCGTGAATCTGCACAGCATCAAATCCTGACTTTTTTGCACGGACAGCAGCATCAACAAACTCATTTACAATAGAGTAAATTTTTTCAGTTGTTAAAACCTTTGGTTTTTCTCCAAAATAAAAGGACTTTTTGTTACTTACTCCTAAAACATCATTACCCGTTGCAGAACTTCTGGTTTGCCTTCCTGTATGAGCTATTTGCATAGCTATTTTTGAGTTGTATCCATGTACTGAATCAGTGATTTTTTTGTAATAAGGAATTTTATCATCACTATCAATTCCTGCCTGTCCTGGTTGAATTGCAGCTCCCTCTTTTGAACAATAACTAAAGCCTGTAATTAAAAGCCCTACATCGTTTTTTGCAAGTTTCGAATAATGATTATGGTATTCTTCTTTGGGAAAACCGTTTTCATCACACATGCCTTCAAATGTAGCAGATCGAATTAGCCGGTTTTTAATTTTCATTTTACCTATTGAAGATGATTCGAATATTTTCATAATTATGCCTTTGAATTTCCATGTAGTTCAAAAAGAAACCCTACAAAAATATATGAGAAAAGAAAAAGCCACATTGCAAGATCCTGATTGAAAATAGCAATTAGTGTAGCCTGACCGCATGCACATGCTCTGAAGTTTGTTAATAAGGAATCATAACTCTTAATTCCTTCCGGATTTTTATAATATAGAAAACCAGTCCATAATTGAAGACAAAAAGTTAATCCACCTAAAATATAAAATGTAGTATTAAGCCCATAATTATGCAATCCGGATATTCTAAGAGTGATAAAAAATATAGCTGGATAAAAAGCAGATATAATAGCTAATATCCGGCTTATTTCTATACCGTATTTAACAACAATTGTGTTTTTCCCGGCTATTTTATCACCTTTGTAATCCTTAAAATATGTATAAAAGGTCATAAGACCATTCAACAGCCAAATCATTAAAAGAACTGAAAATTTGTTTGTAGAGAAAATAGATTCACTGGTTGGCCCCATGGCATAACCACCATAGAGAGGAGCCATTGTTATCATTAATCCAAAAACAATATTACCCCATATCCCATAAGCCTTTGCATATTCATAGATAATGTTTAAAACGATTCCTGCAAACAGATAAATTAAAGCAATTGGTTCAAGATAGAAATATGTGATTACTCCAGTTATTAACAAAAGAAACCCTGTTAAAATCAGAGCATAAGTTGAATTTAATTCCCCGGTTACCATAGGACGATCTGGCGCATTGATTCGATCTTCTTTTATACCCAGATAATCATTAATAATCTGGTTAATACCCCAACTTAAAAAAAGAAGCATTAGGATTACAAACTTTTTTTCAGAAGCAACTGGCCCTTCAAGAAATTCATAATAAGAAACACCTAACCACCCAGCAATGCCTGTTATAAAAGAGTAATAAAGCCTCATTGATTTTATATAAGCTCTTATGAATTTAAACATACCTGTTAATAAATTGTTTTCTGATTTTTGATTTACATCCTGAAGCATGATTAACTCCTTAAAAGTTTTGTTTTTCTAATTAACTTTATATACTTACAATATCTGTGCCAATAGCGATTAATTAATAACAATGCTTTATATTGCTTACTAAAGGGGAACCTCTATTAATTAGAATTTTGTTTGAAATACAAGGGTGAGAAAAATGTAATGAGCTGATTTTACAACAGTTATATTTTGTGAACAACGCTGTAGTTCAATCAAAAGGCAGTTATTATCAACTCCTCCAGAATAGATACTCTGGAACCTAACTGCCTAATAACACATAATATATAAAAAGTGTTACTTAGAAGAAGAGATTACCTAAAGCTAATCTTGTTTTTTTGGGTATAGAAAGCCTTGCTATTTTATATGTGCATTTAATGAACCCGATGTATTCTTGAAAGGTCTTTTAATTATTTCAATGCTATTTGTTTTTTATTTCTAAATCTTTAACCTTGAAAAGAATCCTGAACTTTTGGATGAGAAATTCAAAGAATTCAGGAAAAAACTAATGGAAAGATAGTCTTTCAAGTGACTGATCTATATCAATAGAAAAGTATTTTTTTATTACGCCAGATTGACCTATCCTTGTTTTTGCTATAAACATTTATCAATTATAAAAATTCGAACTTCAAGGAGCAGTAATGAGCGTTTACCAACAATTACAGGAAATACTGGATCTTCACCCTGCAAGTGCCCCTGCATCTCCACATTTCGATGAGATTTTAAGAACCCTGTTTACAAATGATGAAGCCCAATTAGCTATACATATGAACTTTGCACCAAAGTCAGTTGAGAAAATTGCTGTAGCTGCAAAAATAGATTCTGACATTGTAGCTCAAACCCTTGAAGGGATGGCTAAAAAAGTAATTATCTTCTCTAATGAAAAAAACGGTAAAAAATCTTACGGCCTTGTTCCTACAATCCCGGGTTTATTTGAGTTCCCATTTATGAAGGGTGGAGGCACACCCATGCATGATAAACTTGGAAAGTTGTGGAGCGCCTATCATGATGATGCCCTGGGTGAAAGTTTTGCAGGTTCCCCAACTCCGCAAATGAGAGTTGTGCCTGTTGAAAAATCTTTAACAGCACAATCCATTGCTCATCCATATGAAGAGGTAGCCCACCTTATTCATAATGCTGACTACATATCTCTTGCAGAGTGTGCATGTAGAGTGAGTGTGAAAAAATGTAACTCTCCAAATGATGTTTGCCTGATTTTCGGAGCTCCGGGAAAATTTCTTGTATCTCAAGGGTATGCAAAAGAGATCAACAAAAATGAAGCTATAAAAGTTTTAGACAGGGCTGAAGCTGCAGGCCTTGTACACACCAGTAACAACTCTGAGGACAAAGCATCTGTAATATGCAATTGCTGTTCTTGCTGCTGTACAATTTTAAGAGGAAAAACAGAACTTAACCATCCCCATGCTTTTGCAACATCTGCCTGGATTCCAACATGGGATCAGGAACTTTGTTCCTTTTGCGGAATATGTGCTGATGAAAGATGTCCCATGGAAGCACTATCACTTTCCAGTGACCTCTTTGCTGTAGAATCCGAAAATTGTATCGGTTGTGGTCTCTGCGTTTCGGGCTGTCCTGAAGAGGCTTTAAGTCTTGTTAGACGGGAAAACCAGCCTGAAGTTTTGAAAACAGTTCAGGAGATGGGAATGACTGTATTAAAGGAAAAGGGAAAACTGGAGAAGTTTGCTGCACTGATGCAAAAATAAAAAAGAGTGGTGGGCATTAAGCCCACCTCTTATTACTTTCTTTTAAAAATATCGATATAATCAGCAAGACTACTCCCCTCTGGCTGACAAGGATTAACAGTGCTTTGTAATCTCCAATATTTCCGATAACCTTTGATTTTAAAGGTCATAGACCCACTCCTTTTACATGGAATGCCATCCGAGATATGGTAAACTTTAGTTATGATATCTCCTTTAAAAGTAAATTCTTTTGCTTTTACAGAGGTTATTATTCCATCAATTGATACAAAATCTTTCTTTGCCTCTCCAGAAATACCCTTCTGCTTGCCCTTAATATAAATTGTTCCATCTTTTTCATGAACAATAACAGTTCCAAAATTCTTCCAACCGATCCATTGCAATGCAAACAGATGCTTTCCTAACAGCTTATTTTTCGCTTTCTTATTATGAATTATAGTTTCTGCATTAGATTCAAAACAAACCAATAAAATACTTATTATGAAAAAGGTGATTATTTTTTTCAATTTTAGCTCCTTAATAGATTCTAAAAACTTTCAATTTTCTTTTGATGTATACCCCATGCACAAATAATGAATGCATAATAAATTAGAATTGTCCTTATGATATTGATATAACATGGAATTCACAAGTGGCATAATATCTGCTAATAAAAAATTTAAATATTTGTTAGTTTGAAAAACGGCTTAATAAAGGATTACAACATGAAAAATTTTTATAAACTTTTAGTCATAATACTATTGATTACATTCTGTAATTATGGGTGTTTTCAGAGATGGACTGTTCATAGCAACACAATAGCAGATCTCGATAATGAAATCATTTCTGATGAAATATATTTTACTATTGACCACATATTCGAATCCAACGCACAAAATGGAGATTTAGACAAAAAATATGGGTATCGTGATAAAATAATCTCTCTACTGTCAAAAAAAGGTATAAAAGCTATATATTGTAATAAAAGAATAAAAAACATTCCTGATAGTTATATATCAGTAAAAATCATTCAAAAAAGTTTTGGTGGTGCTGGTATGAGTTTTTTGACGGGTTTAAGTTTTGGAGTAATTCCCAGTTGGGAAGGTCGACCTGATTATGTATCTATACAAGTTAATTCTATAAATAAAGGTGTCGAGACTAATAATAGAATAATATCTGCAGATTTTCATTTGTTTATAGGTATTATATTACTCCCTTTATATTTCTTAAGTGAAGATGAATTGGATGAAATTCCTCCGGCAATTGTCGACTCAATGATCGAGTTATCAATATCAAAATTTACTAGTGACAACGGAATAAAAAATGAAGAATAATTATGAAGAGACGACACCTGAGATTCCTGCCTTCGCAGGAATGACACGAGGTTATGAAGTTTATCGAAAAATATAAATCTATATAATAGTTTTCAAACGTGCACAGAGTGCACACTGCGAACAGGTTACAGTTTATTAACTGGAAAATCAAACGTTAGCAAAATTTCTCCGTCGGCGTGGTTGAGTTTGCAGCAAATCTTCAGGGTTTTTCTATAGGGAATCTCTAAAAACAGTTCTTTGAACAAATACTTCGTTTTCAAAAAAGGAATCGCCTTTAAACCCGTAGGCCATTTTTTTTCAGGCCTTGTATTTGAATCAAAACTTCAATTATTAGAGGCTCCCTATATTTAAAGTTAATATACTAAATTCACCAAAATCATATTTTCTAAGTCTTTTTCCCCATTGATCTGTAATCAACTGGTAATCGGCCTGACCAGATAAAACCTTTTCAGCACCATCAATAGATTTTAACAACAGACTTTTATCAGAATAGGTTTCATTATGGCTTGGCATTATATAATCAAAAGAATCAATATACTTTAGCAGTTTTTTATAGCTTATCAGTAAATCTTTTAAACTACCTCCCTCAAGATGGGTCCAGATTGGTCCTTTTAATAAAATATCACCACAAAAAAGCATTCTTTCGTTTCTATCTAAAAGACAGATGTGATCAGGGGCTTCGCCTGGTGATACGATCACTTCTAAATTTACATTACCAAGATCTATAAAATCTCCATCTTTTAGCCACCTCGTAACTTCAAAGGGAGGTAAATATAGATTTTCCGGGTTAAAATCCTGTGGCCACGGTTTTTGAATTAAAGATTCGTCGAGAATTTCACTATACAAAGTTTCATGGGTGACGCCCTCTGAAGATATCTTTCTGGACAGGGGATGGTCCAGCATTGCAATATCTTCAAACTGCCGGTTGTTTCCTATGTGGTCTGAATGGGTATGAGTGTTTATAACAATAACCGACTTGTCCGTAATCATTTTTACTGCATCTTTAAGATTTCCAATTCCGCATCCTGTATCGATTAAAGCAGCGTAATTTTCTCCAATAACAAGGTTTGATATTGCTTGTTCACAGTGACGAGGTTCAAAAAAGATAAATCTGTTCTTAGTAATTTCATATATATCAAACCACTCTGATCTAATGTGTTTAAACCTTGAATAGGAATGGTCAGGTATGTATTTATAGCTGTTTTTTGTCATAAATTATTATTAACAATTTACGTTATTTTAAGGGAACCTTAAATAATAAATGTTTTGATGAAATACGAGTTATTAGAGATTCCCTGTTAAATTTTCTTATTGGTTTATTGCTTATATTTTTTTAAAATTTTTGCAATTGTCCCATCTCTCCACATTTTTTCAATAACCTTATTTAACTTAGGAATAATATATGAATATTTAGATTTTTTTCCTATCAAAATATGAAAATCACTTTCCATTCCAATTCCTCGTGTTTCAACTATTTTATCTGTTAACTTCAATCTTTTAATATTTGGAACAGCAAGGCTTGGCTGCTCAATTATTATATCCCCTCTTTTTGCCGCCAACATTTTATACATAAGTTCTATTTTGGTGGCATAGTCTACAGAAATTCCAGCTCCTTTATCGAATACCGCTTTCATCCATCCATTACCGAGATATGATAATAAAATAAAATCCTTTTTTTTAAGAGACCCTAACCCTTTGAGATTATGAATCTCCTTAATTCTTGGATGTTTTTTATAAGTGTACATTATTCGTTTCTTGACCCAGGCTGCTTTTTTATGAGTAATTGAGTATTGTAAACGTTCCGTTGTTGGTATGGTAAAAAGCATATCATATTTCCCTGTTTGAACCATCATTTGGCTCCTCTTCCAGGGAAAAAAGCTGATACTAACCGGTATTTTTAACCTTTTCTCCAGTGCTTCAATTGCAATTTCGTACAAATAACCTTTCACTTCCTTATTTGTTGTCTTGTAATAGGCAGGTGGATAATCAACTGTCGCCCATTTTATGGGGCTTTTAGCAAAGCTTAAACCGCTAAAACATATGATAAAACAAACTGAATAAAATACTTTCATAATTGATTCCTTATTGTCAGACATTTTTTTTATGTTAATACTACAGGATATTTCTTTGAAAAGCTAATTCAGTAATAAAAAGCCGGTAGGAAAAATATTTGGGATTCAGGTTTAAAAACTAAAAAACCCCGAAGAAATTAATCTTCAGGGTTTTTCTATATTAAAACCACATTTCAGTGGATTTCAGTTTGGCTCCCCAGCACGGATTTGAACCGCGGACCCATTGGTTAACAGCCAATTGCTCTGCCGACTGAGCTACTGGGGATCAAAATTTGTCATTTCACACCGAATTTGTTAAACTCAGTGACTCAATCATGAAAAGACTCAGCCTTTATACAGATTCTTCCAGAGTGAGTCAAGCATAAAAAACACTTTATACTGATTTTTTTTTTACATTGAATAAATTTTCTTAAAGAGCTTTAGTGAAGAGTTGAGATTGGCTCTTGCCTTAAGTTCAAACTTCTCTCTAAAGTAATCGGTATTATATATAAACTTCTGATCTAAAAAACCGTTCAAAACTTCGAATCGTTTTTTTTTATACATGAAGAATGGAACCCACTTATACTCTTTTCTGATATTCTTTTCATACTCTGAAAAAAGCTCTTTATCTGCCCCCAATATAGACAGGTCAATATCGATCAGATACTTAGTATCTTTGTCTGAGATCTCTACATCATGCTTTGTAGCAATAATCATTTCATATACCTTATCAACATAGTTATCCTTTAAGCCAAGTCCGGTTAATTCATCATTTGCTAAAATTGCACTATCCTCTTCATTAGTTTTTGAACTGGTTTCATAAATGATATCGTGATACCAGATAGCAATCTCCACCAGATCTTCATTTTCCAATAGGTGTTTAACTCTGCCAAAATGTGAAAGGCAATATTCTATATGGTTAAGATTGTGATATTTTCTGTGTTTTTCTGAATACTTTATTATAAGATTATTATAGATCTCATCACTCTTTTTATTACATAATCGTTTTAAAAGTGTATTCCATCTTATTATATCAATATTATTAAAATCCATAATTTTCTCTAAGCCTGAATATTTAAATAGTTCTACAATAAATAACCATCTCACATGTCTGGTTACAACAGAAAAATTGTTTTTTTTGATGTGTGAATAAAATGAAGGTAATTTGTGGTCCAGTAAATTCCAAATGGATATATATACAAATCTACTAAGGAATCGATTCTTTAGACCTTGGATTATTTAGATAAATACATAGCTCTTTTCCATAATGATTTGTAGGCCTCGGTAGTATCTCTGTTTTGATTTTCCCACAATGAAATTGATTTCCAGTATTTAACATTACCAACTTTGAAAGTTATAATTTCCTCTTTAGTCAATAACCTATTTATATTTGAAACAACCGGAGAGACGCCCCAATTTCTGATAGATCCAATCTGAGGTTCTGGAGACAAGCAGTAATTTATCCACTCTTCACACAATCTTTTTTTTAATTTATCCCCTTTTACAGCTTGAGTAATCGACCAATGATCAACCCACATTGTTGTACCTTCATGGGGATTAGCCATTTTCCATTTTCCTCCGTTTTTGTTCGCCTTTGCCACTGCATAGCCCCATGTTGCGGCATAGGAAAGATTATGAAATTCTTTATAGTTAGCAGTTCCTGTCCACTTGGAAAAAGAGTTTCGGGATAACTTATTCAGTTTTTCCTGAAATTTAAAAAGTGTTATTTTCTTCAATATTTTATTGAAACTATAGATCGATTTGTATTCAATCCCAAGTGACAAAGCTGTTATGTATATATTACAGTCGGAATAGTCCTTTGAAATTGTATATTTGTTTTTGTTCTTATCTTCCCAAAGAACATTCCAGCTCGAAGGTTCTTTTACCTTTTTTGAATTATAAGCAAGGCCATATGAGCCCATTGTATATGGAACGCCATACACCTGATCTTTGATTGTAACAAACCTGTTTTTTTGAAGGTTTGATAAAATAAATTTGTAATTTGGAATATTGTTAAGATTGACAGGAAGCACTATCTTTTTTGTTATAAAAATACTGTTTTTACTTTTAAAAAGATTATGAGCTGGGGTTATAATGTCAGCTATTTTACCTCGTGAAACATCCCAAAACGCTTTTGGGTTTGAAGCTAACGTTATTACAACTTTAATATCTTTATTGTATTTTCTTTTTATTATCTTCTTAAATTTATTAAGATATGGTTTTGAATAATCTTTCCAGCAATGAATTCGTATCACAATTGGTTTCGTATAAGAGATTTGCGAAGAAAACAAAATACCACAAACAACTAAAACAGAAAGAATATTCCTTTTCATTATATTTCCTTTTTGCTTATTATGTATATTTTTCAGATATTTACAGTCTATAGCAGACCGAGAACAGGGTCAAGGGCTTTGATTTCAGATCAGAACTTATCTGACACATAACTTTGCACATATATTCTATAATATTATCTATATCGATATATATACTTATACTTTTTTCGTTATAGGCTTTTAACAGAAATTCTCTTATCCCTTTAATAACAGATATATGCATAATTATTTGGATTTTTGGCATCACGCTTGCTATAAGTATATTTAATTATGCCTGTGGGACTCAGTTAGTGATTTCCGAATCTATGTTTCTGTTAAAACAAAAGAATAACTCACAACAATTTTCCCCAGGCATTATTAAAAATAAAGGAAAAGAGGATGGATAAAGAAAGATTAAACCAGATAATTAAAGAAGATTTACTGCTTTTTATAAATGCCTGCTGTACATGTACAGTTCAAAAAGAGTTTTATACAAACAGGTATGAACAAAAAATGAGTCTGGATTTTTTGCATGAATATATGCTTATAAATTACAGAACTTATTATATGCGCATCCTTGCTGTTAATATTAACCAGTTTAATAAAACTATAATTATCTTAAATCTTCTTTCAAATGGAAAATCAACTCCTCCTCAATTAAGATTCGAGGAGAATAGACTTATAACAAGTGCTCTTTATAAGTTACCTGCTAACAGGGTTTACAAACTTTTCCAAAAGATACGTCAATCAGGTATTAATAATAGAAGAACAAGAGCCATTGTTAAAAATTATCTGAACAATAGAAAAGATCTCTCCTTTGACATTGTTAAGTATAGAAAGAAAATAAATAGTGCTGTTGCACATAACCATATAAAATTGGATGGGGAAGCAAATGACTTTCTTTTTTCAGGTTATAAATCAGGAAGATTTAAGACAGAACTGTTTGAATCATTCAGGCAGGCACATTTTTCAAAAGAAGCTGTCTATAAACTTCCATATACTGTAGCTGAGGGGTTTGTTAAAAAACATAAGATAAATCGTTCTATATTTCTTGATAAAATTAAAAGCAAAATGACTCTTAATGAAAAGCTCAGATCTCAGGAACTTGGAAATAAAAAAAATATTAAGATTAAAATAGATCTTTCAAAAGCCTCATTAACAAAAATAGCTCTATATGCTCTTTCTCTTCCATATTCAAGAAGAAAAGAAAGGCTTGATGAGCTCGATAATGCTCTGAATAAAGCAGCGAAAAGAATTATATCAAAATGGAACTTGGGTTTGGGTAAGGTTGCAGCTGTTCTTGACTGTAGTTATTCAATGAGCGGGTCATCAGAAAAGAAAAGAAGACCTCTTGCTATAACTCTTGCCGGTCATTATTTGCTTAAAAATGCAAGCTCTGAATACAAGGCTTTCTGGACAACTGATGTTAAAAAAAGCTTATTGCTCCAGGCTAAGGGACAGAGTGATCTGAATACTCCTTTTTTAGATGCACTTGAATGGAAACCTGAGAAAATTATTATACTTTCTGATGGATACGATAACTCTTTTTGGAGGATATCTGACATTATTCGTATATTTAAAACAAAAATTGAGAAAAGAAAAAGAACCGGAGTTGTTCACTTTAATCCTGTTTTCGATGCCCATGAGCTTGAACCACGCAGGATATCAGATTTAGTTCCAACTATTGGACTAAGGGATTCTGAAGATATTCCGTCATTACTGCCTTTTGCAGACTTAGGGGAATATAAGGAATCATTATCAAAGTTAGAAAATTTTCTAAACTACTGCAAAGAGAGACTTATGAAACAGGTGCTTATATGAATATTGATAAAATTAACCTCAAAGGTTTAACATTAGCTTCTGCTCAAACATATGGAAATGTTCGAATGATACCGCTTATCAGAAATAAAATAAGGGGTGATTTAAGAATTGGTTTAAAATCATATGATGAAGACTACTCAGTTGTAGACCTTAATGATAAAACAAAATATACAAGCTATATACCCCATGGATTTATAGTGAACTGGGATAACAATGGCTCTCCCATATGCTCTTTTGGAACGGAGCTTTACAGAAAAAATATCCGTAAAGATAATAAGGTTAGGGTTAAAAAGCGCATGGTTAAAAAAATTGATAAAAACAAACTGCGCCTTTTACCTCTTCATCTTTCCATGGAGTATTATCTTGCCCAGCACTTTTTTGGTTCTGATATTATATGGGATGAATATTCCAAAGATTTTACCAAATATGGACTTGGATCAAGGTCTGAATTTACATATTCAGGTTCAGATATTTATGGTTTGGAAAAAGCATTAAAAGTTTTTGAGATCAATGAAAATCAGGTTGGTGTTTTACTGTATATTGCTGATGCATTTACTTCTGCATTTATAGTATCTCACCCAAACGATTATCGTAAACTACACAATAGTTTGGTTGAGGATTTTTATTGTGACCTTATCCAACATTATAATTATCTTTATAAAGAGCTGCCTGATATGTTTCCTAAAATAGATGACTCAAATATAAATTCTATAAACGACCTAAGGAAAGCTTTGGATAATAGCAGATCTGATTTGAAGGATTTCTATAATTATACAGCATCAAATCTTTTAGATTGTTATGTCGAGTCTAAAAATATCTATAAAATGGGTACATTTAATCTGTATAATTTTATAACTTATCTTGATGAGCAAAATGAAAACCATATAGGTGAATGTATTTACAGAGAAGATGGGGAGATTGAATATTTAAAAACTTACAGGTTGGATAAAGATCAGACCAACAGGATAAAACTGCTTAAAACTCTTGATAAATATGATTGGAATCTTAGAGATACTGCCCGCTCCATGAATCAGTCAAAAAATTCATTAATTCAGTACATAGATAAACTGGGATTTGGATATATTTTGAAACCTGATATTTTAAAAAATGCTTTAAACTCCTTATAGGGAAATTTAAAAAAACCGGAGGCTCTTAAAACCTCCGGTTCCTTATTAAGTGATATAAAGTCTATACTCTAAATTTATTCACCATATCAGAAAGATTTCCTGACAAACTGGATAGATCACCCGAATTCTTTTTAACACTTCCACTTGATTCAGAAATCCTTGTGGAAGCCTGTGTAACCTCAGCAATATCTTTTGTTACTTCCTGGGCTGCTACGGAACTTTGCGTTACATTTTCATTAACCTCATTAATTCCAAGTGAAGCCTGGGCGATGTTTTCTGCAATTTCCCTTGTTGTTACAGATTGTTCTTCAACAGCTGTTGCAATTGTGCCAATAATTTCATCAATTTCACCTACAACTTTTGAGATATTTTTTATCTCAACAACGGTCCCATCTGTAGTTGTTTGTATTCCGGAAACACGCTCTTTAATTTCACTTGTTGCGTTAGCTGTCTGGCTTGCAAGGTCCTTGATTTCATTAGCAACAACTGCAAACCCTTTTCCAGCCTCTCCTGCTCTAGCTGCCTCAATAGTTGCATTTAGAGCAAGCAGATTAACCTGCTCGGATATATCTGTAATAGTTTCCACAACAGTAAAAATCTCTTTAGCTGCAATACCAAGCTCATTAACCTGTGATGAAGCATTTCCAGCCTGATTAACTGCATTGTTTGTAACATTTCTTGCTTTTTCAGAATTCTCAGCAATTTCACCTATTGTTGATGACATCTCTTCTGCAGCTGTACTAACCATATTTATATTGGTTGATGCCTGCTCCATTGCAGCAGACATTGAGTTCATATTATGACTCATCTGCTCAGATGATGCTGAAACTGAATTTGACCTTTCTGATGAGTCCTGAATATCTCCATCCATAGTATCTGATATATTAGCAAGGTTAGTTGACGATTTCATTAGTGTTTCTGTATCTGCCTTAATCTTCTTAATCATATCCTGCATATTATTAATAAACTGATTAAACCATTCAGAAAGCTCCTGAGTCTCATCCCCTGAAGTATCTATAATTCTTTTTGTAAGATCTCCCTCACCTTCAGCAATATCTTTTAGCATGTTAATAATTCTTCTAATAGGTTGAACAATACTCTTTTCAACTGTGAAATACGATATTAGAAGCGCTGCAACAATTATTGACAGAACAACAAATACTATTTTAATGATAGCTTTTGTAATTTGACTGTTCATATCTCTGCTCTTTTGAGCTACAACTTTATCAACATCATCTGTATAAACACCAGTTGTTATATACCAATCCCAATCTTTAAGCTTTCTTGCATATGAAAGTTTAGGCAGTGGTTTGCCTCCCCCTGGTTTCGGAAAAAAATATCTGAAGTACCCCCCTTGATTACTACTGTTTGCAGCTTTGATCAGATCACGAACAATATAGTTACCTTTTTTATCTACTAATTTATAGTAATTATTACCTTCCATCACTTTTTTAGCATGTAGAACACAGTTCGCTTTTGAATCAAATATTGAAAAATAACCTGAGTTATTCAATCCATAACGCATGGAACCAATACTTTGTTTAGCGCTTGCTTTCAAAAATTTATCAGTTGATTCAAGATATACACCACCACCAATAACCCATCCCCATTCTTTAAACAGTTTAACATAGGATATTTTATCCTGGGGCTTTTTAAACCCTGGTTTTGGCCACTGATAATCAACAAATCCTGCGCCATCACTATTTACTATCTTATTCATCTCTATAAAAAGAAACTTACCATTGGGATCTTTAAATTTTGACAGATCTTTACCATTTAAAGCAGGTTTTATTGGATGCATAACCATTTTAAGTTTTGTATCCTGTATCCAGAAATATCCTTTCCCGTTCTTACCCCATTTCATCTTTTTGATAATATTTTTTGCATGTTCTTTCCGGTTTTTTAAACTGCCTTTACTACTTTTATTTGCTGTTTCAAAAACATATACGGCCTGATTAACTGCTGCTTTAACCATATCGCCATACTCTTTTTTTAGCTTCACACGGTCTTTTGAAGCATCATATCTTTCCTTTGCTACAGTATGAGCTGTATTTACGAGGTCTTTCATCTGTGCTCTTTTCTCGTTCATTACACCATCTCGATATTTTTCAATGGCTTTATTTCCTTCACTTCTTATGGCTGAAACAGATAAAAAAAGAGCTGATCCACCAACCAAAAATAGTGAAACGATAACAATAAGATTGATTTTTGTACGGATATTTAGTTTCAATATAATTCTCCCCCTAAGACTTAATCAAATTCTTTCTAAAACAATTTGTAAAACTTAAAACAGAGTTCATTGAATATGTAATCAGTATCGCAACCTGATTTTTCGCAACAATAACATATGAACTCTTTTACAGTCAATATTACCATTGGATTTTGGCAGGGTAGATAAAAGTATCATGTGTTATTCAGGAATCTTACACTTTTGGAAAAAACTATGAGATTAAGTCATTTTTAGGAGATTGCAATAAAAGTACGGGCGAAATACCTGTTCGTTTTCCGAAGAAGCATTTCACATTTGATGAAATGCTTCTCTTTTTGCGTCTACTTTTTTGAACTTGCTTTCTTCATGATTTTAGCAAAGGTTCCGTCCTTCTTCATTGAAGCAAGTGCTTTCGATATTCTTTCTGAAAGCATTTTTCCTTTTTTATTGCTTTGGAAGGCATAAAAAACATCCTGCCTGGACAGTGGAACTCTTTTATCATACTGCATCTGGTTCTTTAAGCCAGCTTGCTCAAAAGCTTTAATACCTGATTTTTCTTCAACAACAAAAGCATCAAACCTTTCGGCATTCAGCTTTCTCACATTCAGGACATCCGATGAAGCAACATCAATTTTTATTAAATTATTAGATATGAGTTCAAATACGTATGGATATCCTAATGTTATTCCGATTCTTTTACCTTCCAAATCTCCCATGGTTCTTAAAACTCTTTTGCCTTTTTTTGTAAAGACATAATCAGCCTTTACGTAGATAAGCTCCGATGATTTTATATGTTTTATACCCTTTGGAAAATTAACATCAAGAGCGGGAAAAAGAATATCTGCTTTTTTTGCCATAAACTTATGTATAGCTCCTTTTGGAGATACGACTATTATTCTATAATCAACCCCAGCTCTTTTCCCAATTTCATGTGTCAGTTCGATAAAAACTCCTTTTTTATTATCAATAACCATTAAAGGAATTCTAAAGGTAGTAAAAATTACTTTTTCAGCATAACAATTTGCAGAAATTATTAAAAAAACTGTTAAAAATAAAGCTAAAATTCTATTCTTCATAGTTTCATCCTTTATTAGTGAGCATTAAATTTGTTAAAATATCGAAATTTTTAATTATCTATTCTCTGGAAAGAGAAAAGTACTTCTCTAAATAAAACTACTGAAATAAAGATATTTTTGTAAAGGTAAAGCCTTATGCTTAATTGCAAATAATAGCATAATTTATAAGCTGATTCAAATTTAACGCTTCTTTTGAATTATAGATGGGAACCTCTAATAATTAGAATTTTGGATAAAATACAAGGTTTGACAAAAAGTAACGAGCCGATTTTATTACAGTTATTTTTTGGAAATAAAGCCGTATTTCGCTAAAAGGACAGTTATTAGAGATTCCCATATACAACTTTTTTACTCCTTTTATTAATCAACTCATAGTTATTTTAAAACAGTTTGATATTTTACTTATACCTTTCGCTCTAATTATATTGATACATTACAGGCAATCTTCATAATAGATTAAATTCAGCATTATTTAATGGAGTTTATTATGAAAAAAACATTTTTAATATTTGCTTTAATGTTACTAATTGGATGCTCAGAAGATGATGCAAATCCAAATCCAGCAACACCACCAACTAATGAAGTTAAGTGTACAAAAGATCATCAACCAAAAGGTGATAGATTACTTGGAATGGATATTTTAGATCCCCCGACAGGTGGAACTTTTGATGAAAATTATAGCAAATCAAAAGAATTTGGACTGCAGTTCACTGGTCTTCATATTCCATGGGATAAAATTGAGCAAACCCCAGGAAACTTAAAAGATCCTGACGATTCTCTTTCATCAATGAACTCATTTTGCAGCGATAAAAATATCAAACTATCTCTAACAATAAGACCAATTGATTTAACAGGTAAAACAGTTCCAACAGATTTAATTAATTCCAGATTTAACGCAGTAATAATGAAAAACAGATTTAAAAATCTTATCGATTTTATATTTACAAAAATTGATTATACACTTTTAACCTCTCTTCAAATTGGAAATGAAATAGATCATTATGACACAACTTCAGAACATCCTGATTTTTGGAGTGACTATGGTGAATTTCTATATGAAATAAGAAGTTATATAGATGTGAAATATCCGGAACTAAAAACGGGATTTACTGTTACTCTGTTAGGGGTAACAACGGGCAATCATAAAACTTCAGGAATTTTTGAAGCACTCTCAAATGCTGTTCATGTTGTTGGTGTAACATACTACCCCCAAAATGAAGATTACACAATTATGGAACCGGATGTTGTTAACTCCCATTTCGATGAGATAACAACAAAATTTATGGGAAAAACAATATACATGCAGGAGATTGGTTACCAGACAAGTTCAGATTGTAATAGCTCTGTTCAAAAACAATCCCGCTTTATATGCAACGTTTTCCATGCATGGGATCAGCATAAGGATATAAAACTTATGATGTTTGCCCGATTAAATGATGTAACACATGATAAAGCAGAAGAGCTTGGAGGCCCTTATAATGTTACCAACGATAGTTCATCGAATATTTAAGAACTCTTGGAATCAGAACCCATGATGGTGTTTTAAAGGAAGGTTTTTCAGAGTTAAGAGACCATACAAACATTCGTGGGTGGGGTATTTAGAGACATCGTGCTAAAAACATTTTTTTAACTCACTTTTATTGGAAATATTATTGCTTAGCATATTTTTTTCCCCACAAAGAGATAGAATCAAGAACAGGTTTTAGTTCTCTTCCTTTCATAGTAAGAGAGTATTCAACTTTTGGTGGTATTTCAGGGAATATCTCTCTTGTTACAATACCATCTTTTTCCATTTTCCTTAATTGCTGGGTTAACATTTTAGGACTAATCTCCTCTATCTCTTTTCTAAGTTCCCCAAATCTCATAGTTCCATTAAGAAGTTTATTCAGTATAACTAACACCCATTTATTACCTATTAACTGAACCGTACTAAATACAGGGCATGAGCATTTAATATTATTTTTCTTCATTTTTTATCCTATACATTCCATATTTAATACCTTTTAGTAACTATATCACTATAAAGTACATACTTTACATTTGATACTTATAAACTTATTGTTACTTAATTGCAATTATTAACCTTCAACTAAAAGAGCTGGCTGGTTTTATAATAATTGAGGATATGTCACAAAATGTTACGTATCCTCGAAGAGGAAAAAATGAAAATAACAAACATTATTGGAAGTCCAAGAAAGAATAGCAAAAGTTGTGAAATAGCAGCTGCATTCTGTAATACAGCTGAAAAAAATGGAGCTGTTATAAACTCATATAAGCTAAATGAAATGAATTTTAGTGGATGTCAGGGATGTTATGGATGCAAAAGGGATAAAAATTATTGCGTTATAAAAGATGACTTACAGGAAGTGATAGAAAAAATATCTGAAACAGATGCCCTTGTAATTTCAACCCCCATTTATATATGGGATGTTCCAGGACAGGTAAAATGCTTTATTGACAGGCTCTATTCTTTCAAGGATTCGGATTGGAAAACAAAACTTTCAGATGGCAAAAAAGTGATTTTTGTTCAAACCCAGGGTCGTGAAGAAGGGATGTTCAAAAATGTATCTGAAAAATATGAACAAATTATGAAAACACTCGGTTTTTCAGAGGTTCATATTATCAGAGCCTGTAATTTCGTAAATCCAAACAAAGAGGGTTCCATATGAATTTATAGATGAAGCCAGGGTTCTTGCATCAAAATTTTAATAGATTAATAAAAATGGGTAACTCTAAAACGGTTACCCAATCTATTTCTAACTATCAAACCATGAAGAGGTTCTTTTGCAAAATGAAACAAGCATCAGCATTAATGGAACTTCAATTAAAACCCCGACAACAGTGGCAAGAGCCGCTCCTGATGAAAGACCAAAGAGCATAACAGATGTTGCTATCGCTACTTCAAAATGGTTTGAAGCACCTATCATAGCAGCAGGGGCGGCGTCTTCATATTTCAATTTCAATAACTTAGCAGCGCCATAGCCTAAGGCAAAGATCAAAATCGTCTGTATAAACAGAGGAATTGCTATCCATAAAATGGTTAATGGATTTGCTGTTATAACATCCCCTTTAAAACTAAATAGTAGAATGAGAGTTAAAAGAAGAGCTCCTATGGTAACAGGAGTTAAAACCTGTAGAAATTTATCTTTAAACCAGGTCTCCCCCTTTAATTTAATAACCCATTTTCTTGAAAAATATCCTGCAACAAGTGGAAGTGCTACATAAATAGCAACAGAAAGAAGAAGTGCCTGCCATGGGATTGGCAGTTTTCCTATTCCAAGTAAAAACCCTCCTAAAACACCATATAAAATAAGCATTGTAAGAGAGTTGATAGCAACCATAACAAGAGTTAATCCATCATTTCCTCTGGATAGATACCCCCAGACAAGAACCATTGCTGTACAGGGAGCTATGCCCAATAAAATACATCCTGCAAAATAGCTTCGCCATAATGGAATTTGTAACATCCTTATTCCATCCTGTAATATAACAACACCAACACCATGGTGCGCGCCAACTGGCAAATCCAGTCCAAAAGGAATTTTAACAATATCAGTAGCATCAATTCCAATAAACGATTTAAGCAGGTATCCCAGAAAAAATATTGATATTGCATACATTGTGAATGGTTTTATGCACCAGTTCAAAACAAGTGTTAAAAATACAGGTTTTCCACTTTTTCCAGCTTTAATAACAGAGGTAAAATCTATTTTTACCATAATGGGATACATCATGAAAAAAAGACAGATCGCAATAGGGATCGAAACTACCGGAGCTCCATTTACATCTATTGACATTCCATCAAGAGTCTTTGCAAGATCCGGTGCAACCTTGCCTAACAAAATACCACCCACAATACAAAGTCCCACCCAAACAGTTAAATATCGCTCAAAAATGCTTGTCATTTTACGCCTGGAATTTCCATTTTCCATCTGAATTCCTTTCCTTAATTTTTTTAAAATAAGGACAGACACTATTTATTTTTTATTAGTTTTTGATTAGCTCTATATTAGATATTTGTTAATAATAGCACAAACCAAAGCCAATTCATTATTTTTTTCTTATTTTCAATCAAATATAAATTTTTTATAAACTTCTTGACAATTTCATATAGATCGCCATATTCTAATTTAACGATATGGAAATTGGAGATAAACTATGAAAACATTTATAAGAGCAATGAAGGCGTTATCAGACCCTAACAGGGTCAAGATGGTGAAAATGCTACAGATTAAACCTCTTTGCGTATGTGAAATTAAAGAAGCTCTTGGTATTGCTCAATCCACAGCAAGCAAGCACCTTAAAATTCTGGAAGATGCTGAACTGGTTGAAAGCTATAAAGATGGTTTATGGGTGAACTACTCTCTTTCAAAAGGAGACTCTCCATATGCATCCGATATGATTGAAAACATGAAGAACTGGCTTAACGACGAAACAGATATAAAGGAACTGATGGAGATTCTTCCTGGAATTGACCGTCATAGTATAGTTGGAAAATAAGTAAACCGCTAAAAAAATTTACATTACCATATCGCCATATGGGCATATATAAGAATAAAAACAGGAAGGAATTATGAAATCAAAAACAGATGATAAAAAAATTAACAAAGCTCTTTTGCTTAATATACTAATGATAACAACGGGTATTACCCTTTGGTGGTTTATTTATAAATCTCTTCCGGAGATTTCATCATGGGCAACGTACTCTCTTTTGCAAATAGAGAAAGGATCTCACATAGGATCATCCATTGAATTTTTTCTTTATGATACTCCAAAAGTTATGATGCTTTTATTTATAGTTGTATTTGGTGTTGGAATGATAAGAAGTTTTTTCACACCTGAAAAAACACGGGCTTTCCTTTCCGGAAAAAGTGAATTTGCAGGAAATGTATTTGCAGCACTCCTCGGTATTATAACTCCATTTTGTTCCTGCTCAGCTGTTCCTCTTTTTATCGGTTTTGTTACAGCAGGCGTCCCACTAGGTGTTACCTTTTCATTTTTGATTTCAGCCCCAATGGTTAATGAGATTGCTCTTGGTCTTCTATATGGACTTCTGGGATGGAAAGTTGCAGCTATTTATTTAGCAACCGGTCTTTTCATAGCTATTTCTGCCGGTTGGGTTATCGGTCGCTTAAATCTGGAAGACCATATTGAAGACTGGGTCAAACAAACAAATGCTTCAGGTCTTGCTATGGAAGAGGAATCATTAACCCTTAACGATCGGATTATATACGGGTGGGATGCTGTTAAAGAGATATTTGCCAGAGTATGGTTATACGTAATTCTTGGAATTGCAGTGGGTGCCGGAATCCACGGATTTGTACCGGAAGGTGTTATGGCCGGAATTATGGGTAAGGATTCAATCTGGTCAGTTCCACTTTCTGTTTTAATAGGTGTTCCAATGTATTCAAATGCAGCGGGTGTTATTCCTGTTGTTGAAGCTCTACTTGGAAAAGGTGCTGCCCTTGGTTCTGTTCTGGCATTTATGATGAGTGTTATTGCTCTATCCTTACCAGAATTGGTGATCTTAAGAAAAGTACTTAAACCCAAATTAATAGCAGTTTTTGTAGTTGTAGTTTCAAGTGGGATATTATTAGTCGGTTATCTATTTAATATCATTCTTTAAAAAAGGAGAAAATCATGGAAATAAAAGTCTTAGGACCTGGATGTAAAAAATGTAGTAAAACTGAGAAACTTGTTCAGGAAGTTATAAAGGAAACAGGAGTAGATGCCACAGTTGAAAAGGTTACTGATATGATGGAGATTGCGTCATATGGAATATTTGGAACACCTTCTGTCATAGTTGATAATGAAGTAAAATGCACTGGGAAAGTTCCTAAAAAAGATGAGATTAAGGTATGGCTTTTGAAGTAAACTAATCAATTTTCACTTATATTTTATATGGAATCTTTAATACTATGATAGAACACTTTTTTGTAGTAACAAGGTTAAGATTTCTACCGGAGGCAATAAAATAAATGAAATATTTTTTGTATATTGTAACGATATTTTCTCTTTTTCTAACTATAACTATGGTTGCGAAAAGCAATTTATCAGCTTCAGATTCCCATGGTGATCAGATTGATTTCGACAAACTACCAATCAAAGGAATGGTTACTTTAGTGGACCTTGGTGCTAAAAAGTGTATTCCTTGTAAAATGATGGCTCCAATTTTGACAAAACTTGGAAAAAGCTACAGTGGCAAAGCTGTAATTGCTTTTATTGATGTCTGGGAAAACAAAGGCCAGGCAAATAAATACAAGATAAGATCTATTCCAACCCAGATATTTTTTGATAGTTCTGGAAAAGAAATTTACAGGCATGTTGGTTTTATGAGCGAAAAAGCCATTATTGAACAATTTACAAAAATGGGTGTTAATACTCCTGCCAAAATTAAAGGATAATTTCTGTTTATGCTGGATACAATTTTCCTGACTGTGAATCAATGGATGACAAGTGGAACTATTGTTGCTGCAATTGGGTGTTTTATCTGGGGAATGATCAGTGTGCTTTTCAGTCCTTGTCATATTGCTTCCATTCCTCTTATTGTCGGTTACGTTGGTGGGCAGGACAAAATGGTTCACCCTAAACAAGCAGGTCTCTATTCCATTCTCTTTACATCAGGTCTTTTTATAACAATCGCTTTGGTAGGGATCATATGCGCTCTGCTTGGCAGAATGCTCGGAGATGTTGGAAATTACTGGCAGATACTTGTTGGAACTATTCTTATTTGGGTTTCTTTAGGCATGCTTGGGGTGGAAAAGTGCTCTTTATCCGGAAGCCTTCTATATAAATTAAATATAAAAGGTCTGTTTGGCGCATTCGTGCTGGGTCTGGCATATGGAGTTCTTTCAGGTTCATGTACTTTTGGTTTCATAGCTCCAATTCTTGCAATTATTACAGTTCAGGAAAAAATCATAACCGGTATTATTATGATAACACTTTTTGCCACAGGTCACTGCCTTCCAATATTTATTGCCGGAAGTTCAACAGCTATAGTAAAAAAACTGATCGAAAGTAGTTCCTGGAATGGAGCGGGCATTTGGTTTAGAAAATTAGCTGGATTTACAATTATGGCTTTGGGTGTTTACTTCATTGCAAATCCAATTTTCGTATAAGTTAGGTATAAAATTAATAGAAGCTATCTCAAAATAGAAAAGAACCACATGAAACAACCTCCTGTAAGCGAACAAAATTAAATCATTTTTGTTCTATTGGAAGCTAAACTTTTGAAAAGTTTAACAAACAGATTTTTATTTATAATCGAGATTGGTCGTCATTCCCGAGAATATTTTTTAGATGGATTCTAATTAAACCTTACTTTGAGATGAGCACCTATAAACATTAAACCTTCATCAGGGCTTCCATCTGAATCAAGGTACTCAAACTTCAGGAAAACTGCAATTCTGTCCTCAAAAGGACTTTGAATAAAACCTATAGGATTCATGTTTAATATAGTACTATTCCCTTTACGCTTATATTTGTAGATAGCCTTTTGACCAATAGCCCCTTCAATAACCAATTTTCCACTTGCCAGCATCTCAATAGTTGCTGGCGGTACCGCTTCAGGTGCTTCAAAAGGTTTGTATTTAAATTTTTCTGTATATGAATCAAATCTTAAATAGTAGCTTCTACCTTTGTATTTAAAGCTATTACCTCCTGTTACATATCGCTTCTGAGAAACTATTCCAAACTTCTTTAAATATTTCTTAAATTCAACCTGATTCTTTTCCCAGATCTCTTCAACAGTTTTAATATTATCCTTTGTTTTCTCTGAAAATGCTTCAATGGTTTTTGTAACAAGCTTCTTATCCGTAACCATAGACTGAATAACAAAATCATACCGGGGACAAAAACCGCATGCTCCACCAATGTTGTACATAAAAAGATATGCAAAACTACCCTTTTTGGACCACCCAATAGGATAGATTTTATTCTTGATTGCAATTTTTAAAGGTTCTGGTGGGGTATCGGCAAATACCAATGATGAAGAAAGTAATATCAATGTGATTATAAGTATTTTTTTCATATCTCTTCCTATCTACGGCGCAAAATATACAACTTTTAAATTTAATAGTAAAACGAATATGTGGTTGAATGACCTGATCCATTTTTTAGTGCTAAGTAAAAAGCTTCTTTTACAAGGCTTTGATTTTATTCAGGCGTGAAGACGTACGTTTTTAGTACTTCGAACGTCTGATAAAATCTATAACGCAGTAAATGGAGTTTTTTTACGACGCACTAACCGCCGGACTTCTTAGCTTTGAACCCCAACTTAATTAACTCTTCTACTAAGAACTCCCTGTGGTCTCCCTGTATTTCGATAACACCGTCTTTTACAGCTCCCCCGGTTCCACACTTTTGCTTCAGTTTTTTAGCAAGATCCTTTAGTTCACGATCCTCAAGTGGAAGTCCGGTAATCAGAGAAACTCCTTTTCCTTTTCTTCCCTTTGTTGATCTTTCAACTCTGACCTTGCCATCACCTTTAGGGGCGCTGGCTTTCTTCTTTTGACACTTACATTTCTTATTCTGCTTACCACACTTTGGACAGATATCCCCAAACTCAGTGGAGTATACTAATTCACTGTTACTATCTCTCATTTATATTGACCTTTTGATATTATATCTCAAAACTATAAGGAACCTTACTTATTCCTGTCCTTTACCCACAACAAACTTATGTGTGAAATATTTTGTTCTGATTTCAGAAGATTCCTCAATCCATTTCTCTATTCCATATTTTTGAATTCTACAGAGATTATATACCTTCATATTATGAGGGTACATGGAAGCTCCTTCAGAAAGAGGCGCTAAAAGCTTACATGGAAAATCGGAACATTCACTACAAAGATCATGTCCTTTCTCTTTAACACAAGAAAGGGTCTCACAACCATTTGGTATATGATAATGCTTACCATCCTGTGCTCTGCAACCTTTACAGGAAATATCATCTTTTGGAACACCCATTTTACTGTGAATCATCTCCTGTAATTTGTCAGTAAGATTTTCTTCATAAAGTTCACAATTAAAACAATCGAGGCCACAGGGCGCTGTTAAGACTACTTTCTTTTCCAATTCTATTCTCCTCGATCATCTCTACTTCAGTTTTATTCCATCCTTGTTTAGCTCTATTAATCCGCTTTTAAACAGACTTCCTATTGCTTTTTTGAACTCTTTTTTACTCATGGAAAACACCTTCTTTATATCATCCGGGGAACTTTTGTCATGATATGGAAGAGATCCTCCAGCTTCTTTTAATTTGGCAAAAACAGATTCGCCAGATCCTTCAACAGAGTTATAACCTGGTGTTTTTAGAGTCAGGTCTATTTTGCCATCCTCACGAAGACGCATGATATAACCAGTAACCCTTTCACCAACACTTAGTTTCTTATAAGTCTCATTTTTATATAGCATTCCAAAGTATCTGTTATCAATAACAGCCATAATACCAATGTTGGTTTCAGAGTGGATCAGAAGTTCAACTTTCTGCAATTCAGTGAGCTCTTTCAGGTCTTTTTCGCTATTTGCAGATATTTTGGTTGTCCCGTAAACCCTGTCTGTAATTTCATCCAGGCATATTTTAACAATATATTTTGATCCTATAATCAGTTTATCCTGCTGTTCACTTTTTGGAACCAACAGATCCTTTTCAAGTCCCCAGTCCATAAATGTTCCAAATGGCGCCACATCTTTAGCTTCAATATAAACAAAATCCCCTACAACACCACTTGGTTTTATAGTTGTTGCAATGGGTCTATCCTCTGAGTCTGTATAGACAAAAACATTTATAGAGTCCCCAACATTAAGATCCTCGGGGACATATTTTTGTGGTAATAATATTCTTTCCTCTTCAGAATGGAGGTATACTCCAAATTCAACAACACTATCTACGATAAGCTCATTATAACTTCCAATTTTAAGCATTCTTTTCCCTGTATTAATTAGTATTAAAGCTCATTTTTTGAGCTTTTTATTGTAAAGTAACAACAATATCAGTATTATTTACTTTTTGAAAGATTAATACCGATACCTTCAAATAATTAAAATTTCATTGAAATAGATGGTCGTTTATAGAGATTTTTCATTTAATAAACGACCATCTATTTCAGTGAAAGGACAATTATTAACAATTTTTCTTACCAAAAAATTTAAGATTCAAAAGGTTTTTACTCTTAATCAGGAATATATAATGAATAATTGTAAGTCACAAAGTGCAGCTTTTGCAAATACAATAAAACGAAACTATCAGTTTACCGAAGAGGATGCTCGTAAACTAAAAGAGATGTTATCTCTGATGGAAAAATACAGAGATGATTTTGTTAAAAAATTTTACGATTTTATATTTAATTTTGAACATGCATCAGCCTTCCTGGAAACAAAGGAAATTATTGAACTACACAATGAAAAAATGAAAGAGTGGTTCAATAATCTGTTTTCAGGTAACTACGACCCCAACTATTTTGAAAGTTTAAAGCAGATAAGTGAAGCCCATTCACGTATCAGCCTTCCAACGCATTATACTAATGCCAGTTTTAATTTTGTACGTCGATATTTTTTACAAATACTGGTTACAAACAATCATATGGAATATCTGGATGTTGTGGAGAAAATTGTTGATATTAACCTCGATGTTTTAACAAGTTCCTATCTGCTTGAGGACACCAAACGTATTATTCAAACAATTAAATCAATCAAAAGAGCACTGGATTCAAAATCCGTTGTTCCTTTCTATCAACCAATTGTTGATAACAAAATGAATCATATAGTAAAATTTGAATGCCTGGTAAGGATTATAGAAGATGATGGGAGTTTTTTGTATCCTATGGATTTCCTTCCCATCTCCAAACAGGTTAAACTGTATGATGATATAACAAAAGAGGTTATCCGAAAATCGTTTAAGGATTTTGAAAAACTTAGAATGCCATTCTCTATCAACCTTTCAATTAATGATATTGAAAATGAAAAAACCAAGACTTTTATCTATGAGAAATTAAAAAAATACCAAAGTATAGGAAGCAAACTTACTTTTGAAATCCTTGAATCGGAACAGATAAAAAATTATGCTCAAATTCTGGAGTTTATTCAAAGTGTTAAAAAATATGGGGTTAAGATTGCAATTGATGACTTTGGAAGTGGGTTTTCAAACTTTGACCATATAACAAAAATGGGAGTTGATTATCTAAAAATAGATGGTTCTCTCATTCGTGACCTACCTGAAAATAAAGAGAAACAAGTAACGGTTGAAACTATTGTTGATCTTGCTGCAAAGTTAGGTATCGAAACCATTGCTGAGTTTGTAAATGGTAAAGATGTTTATGAGATAATAAAGGCAAAAGGAGTAGACTACTCGCAAGGTTTCTTTTTTGGTAAACCGGAACCGATAAACTTTTATTTGGAATAATCTATGTTCGTTAATAAGAAAAAGTTAGTTCTTCTTTCAATTACAGTTTGTCTTTTAATATCTAATTCTGCATTAGGGAAGACTTTAAGCAGAAAAACACGTCTTAAAAAAACTATGTCATGGATGTATCAAATCCAGGGCCTTGAAACAAAATCCCAGATTAATGCACTTGCTAAAACTCCATACCCTCTTCTTGTTGTGGAACCAAATTTTAATCACAGAGATATGACCGATTTTGACTGCAAAAGTATGACTAAAAAATTAAGGGTTATGCCAAATGGCAAAAATCGCCTGATCCTTGCTTATATTGACGTTGGTCAGGCTGAGGGCTGGAGAACTTACTGGAAAAAGAGTTGGGTCGCCCCAACAGTAAAAAAGAAGGGAACCCCCGAATTTCTGGTTACCGTAGATCCCGATGGTTGGGAAAACTGCTATCCTGTAGCATATTGGAAAAAGGGGTGGAAAAAAATCTGGGTGGGTAAAAACGGTCTGATAGAACAACTTGCCAAAATGTGTTTCGATGGAGTTTACATTGATTGGGTAGAAGCCTATGATGATGACTTAATCAGAGTTGCTGCTAAAAAAGATAGAATCAATCCTGAAATTGAGATGATCAAATTTGTTGAAGAGATAGGAAAAGCTGGAAAAAGGGTAATAAAAGATTTTCTTGTGGTTCCTCAAAATGCTCCATTTTTAATCGATACAGCTCCCAAAAGATACGCCGCTGCTATCGATGCCTTAGCCGTCGAAGACACCTGGTTCCACGGCGAAGCGGATGCTAAATGGGATAGCCCAAAAGCCGGGGATTTAAGAACAAGGCATGATGGAATATGGGCTACAAAAGGAAGGCTTAATCAATACAAAAAATACTTACGCCTTGGGCTCCCTGTTTTTTCTGTGGATTACTGCGTTAAAAAGAGTAATGTAAAAATGGTGTATAAGGAAGCCCTAAAAGCTGGTTTAAGGCCCCTTGTTTCCAGAGTGGATCTATCGAGAATTACTGAAACACCTCCTGAATAAGAATTCTTTTTTGTATTTTCTAATAATCTATATCGACGATTATTAGGTTATAAGATTAATATACAACATCTTTTTATGACCAATTTGATCTGTATTATCGAACGTATTTTTCATTTAATAAAATATATCCCATGTGTTATTAGAAACTATGAATAAAAAAATACTAAATTATATTCCCTGGCAAGAGTTAACAAAAGGAAAACTGATTAAGCGGTATAAACGCTTTTTGACAGATGTTGAACTTGAAGACGGATCAATAGTTACAGCACATTGCCCGAATACCGGATCTATGAAGACATGTGGGGAGCCTGGTAGCCCTGTTTATATATCATACCATGACAATCCAAAGAGAAAACTGAAATACACCTGGGAACTGATTCAAATGCCCACCTCCCTAATTGGTGTAAATACAAACATTCCCAATAAACTTGTGAAAGTTTCCATAGAAACTGGTCTTGTTGAAGAGCTTAAAGGTTATGACAATACCAAAGCAGAGGTAAAAACGAGCGAACACTCAAGATTGGACATCATGCTTTCAAAAGAGACCGGTGAAAAATGCTATGTTGAAGTTAAAAACTGTACACAGGTTATTGATAGAGTCGCCTCTTTTCCAGACGCAGTTACCACAAGAGGTTTAAAACACCTTGTGGAGCTCCAAAGATTAGTAAAAGAGGGAACCAGAGGCGTAATGTTCTATCTGATTCAGAGAATGGATGCTGATAGCTTTGAGCCTGCGGATTCAATAGATCCTGCTTATGGCAAAGAGCTTAGAAAAGCAGTTAAGAATGGCGTTGAAATTGTTTGTTATGATGTTGATATAAACATGAAGAGGATTAAGCTAAATAAGGCTATTCCTATCAAATTATAATAAACTGGGCAGAAACCTCCCTTTTTATTAGTGTAAATCCAAACCCTATAGAGATATCCAATCCACTGGAATCTATATATCTATATTAAAAATTGGTGTTCTATCAATTTTTAGACTATTCACCTTAGCTCAATCACAAACAATTTAAGAAAGAGCTCTGAAATGTCTGATATCAGAAAGATTAAAATACCATACCACCCGTGTATGGATGAAGGTGCGCATTCCAAAATTGCAAGGCTTCATCTTCCTGTTGCTAAGAAATGCAATATTAAGTGTGGTTATTGTGAAAGAAAAATTGACCATAACATTCAAAGACCCGGAACATGCAGTTCTGTTATATCACCCAGTGAAGCGCTTTTTGAGGCAAAAGAGTTTATAAAAGAATGGGGAGATAGTTCAATTATTGGAATTGCAGGCCCCGGAGACCCACTTTACAATGTTGAAACCTTTGAAACAATAAAGCTTCTAAATGAACATGTCCCAAATATCAGGATATGTCTTTGTACAAACGGGTTAAAACTTTATGAATCCATAGGCTTTCTCGTTGAGGCCAAAGTTAAGCATGTAAGCATTACTATAAACGGTATCGATGCAGGTATCGTTAAAAAGATCCACCCCTTTATACATTCAGATGGATTTAAGATTGTTGGAAAAAAAGCTGCAGAAATACTGATTACAAATCAGCTTAAAGCAATTGAATCAGCAGTTTCAAATGGTATCTTTATAAAAATTAATTCAGTTGTAATACCAGGCTTAAATGATTTTCATCTTATGGATGTGGCAAAAAAAGTTTCTGAGATTGGAGCGGGAATAATGAATCCTATGCCCCTTATTCCAGCAGGAAAATTCAGGGATATTAAGAGACCAACATCAAATTTTATGGATTCTATTTACAATGGATGTGGAAAATATATAGAAGTTTTTAAAAAATGCAGGCAGTGCAGAGCCGATGCGCGGGGAATTCCCGGAAAGGAGAATTGCAGATGGAAAAAAACAGCATAAGCCGAAGAGGATTTATAAAAACAGGCGGGCTTGCATTGGGCGCAACTCTGATTTCAGGTAAAGATGCTCTTGCTAAAAACTATGAAAATGAAGCTATGCAGGTTTGGTCCTGTGGTGGACTTGCCGAAGCTTTCATACCTGCCAATAAAAGATTTGAGGAGCGTACTGGTTCTTCAATAGCATACACAGGTGCTTTTGCCGGTGCTCTTGGAAAATCCCTTCTGGGAAGTGCAAAAACAGAGATTTTTGCACCAAGGGTTCTAAAATTAGCTCAGAAGCTAAAAAAAGAGGGAAAAATGCTTAGTTATAAACCTCTTTGCTTTACAAAGTATGTTGTGGCGACTCCAAAAGGAAATCCAAAGGGAATTAGTGGAATAGCTGATATGGGAAAGAATGGTGTAAAAACGGTTATTGCTCCTGATGCCTCTCCACCTGGAGGAAAAGCTGCAATGATTATTCTTAAAAAAGCAGGGGTTGAAGAGGGCGCCATAAAAAATGCCGTAAAAGTAGGTGATTGTGTTCAAACGGCTGTTACAGATCTTGTAAATGGCAGGGGTGATGCGGCAGTTATTGAAAAGAGAATTACAGAACTTCCCCAGTTCAAAGGTAAACTTGACCAGTTCGATATACCTGAAAAATTTATTCCACCAGTTCCGGTACCTTTTACAATCGGTATTATGAAGTGGGCTAAAAACAAAGCTTTTGCAGAGACTTATGTAAATTTTGTTCTTTCAGGTGAAGGTCAGAGGTGTTTTGAAAAGGCAGGATTTATTCCGGCTATATCAGATGAGGGACAAAGACTTATTAAGAAATATGGGGTTACCAATGCATAGTATCAAATCATTTTTTCAGAACTGGAAAAGAAGAGCTGTGCAACTAATATCTCTTTTCTTTATTGGTGAGTGGTCATTTTATGGAATTTTCAGATGCCCCTATGCTGTTCCCTATATTGGATGTGGGAACTGTCCGGTTGTTCAATGTCCGGGAAGAAGTCTATGGATGTGGTCATGGATCTTAATAGGAGTTTCAGCAATATTCATGGGAAGAGTATTTTGCGGATGGATTTGCCCCGGCGGATTAGTCTCTGAGATTTTAGGGATGTTCTCTCTTATGAGAAACAGGATAAAAGGAACTCTTAGTATCTTCTTAAGCTACGGAAAATACATTGTTCTATTAACTTCATTGTATTTTTTCTTTATTTTAAACAATCCAAGATGGGCTATTCCGATAAGAACAGGCGAATTTTTCAATTCAGTCGTGTTAACCTTTGAACATGCAGATCCAATCTGGATTTATAAAACAGCTACTATTTTAGTTCTTTTAGCAATAGGAATTGCTGTTCCACATCTCTGGTGCAGATTCCTTTGTCCAACCGGTGGTGCCTTAGAGATTTTCAATAAGATCTCAATCTTCAAATATTCCATGAATGAAAATTGTAACAACTGTGATAAGTGCATTCAAAGTTGTGCTGCTGAAACCAGGCCTTCCGAAATTAACTGTACAAACTGCGGGGACTGCGTGGAAACATGCAAAACTTCAGCAATAGAAATAAGAGGTTTAAATGGAAGGGTTGAAAATAATATCCAATATGAAAGCTGATTAAAAGTGTTTCTAATTATTGAGTTGCTGGATACTTAACTTTACCACCGGGTTCTGGTATCCGGTAACTTCAAGTAATTTAAACCTGTAATTTTTCCACTCTTTGGATAATATACTCTCATATGGTTTTGTAATTTCTAAAAGTGTTATTTTTTTTGATTCACCACCACTTTTTACCAGTAAATATACATTCACGCCACTTCCTTCCGGATATGAGTCTGAATCAGGTTCAGGTTCAACCTCTTCAAAAATAACATCGGTAACTTTTAAGGTCAGTTTTTCAAAAACGGTGATATTTTCATTAATTTTTAATTCTATTGTCTTGTTCTTCATAAGATCTCCTTTATGAAATGTGCAATTAGCTATAGCTATTAGAATAAAAAATATTACGAATAATGTGAATGGGGTTTTAATCACTTAAAGGAACCTCTAATAACAACCGTTTTTATAACAGTTATTTTTGAATATAACACAGTATCGCCAAAAGTTTTTTTATTAGAGATTCCTTAATGCTCCATAAGAATCTCTTAATAATTCAGTATCATACCAATGTGGAATGAATTCTTAAAGATAAATTATTATGAGGTTCAAACTGATGTGGATTTAATTTTTGATATTAACACAAAAAGCTACCGTTCTGCCTATCGGTTAAAAAAGGAGGTCAGTTGAATGACATGTTACCAAATAGACAGAACAGGTGCTTAAAATGTTTTTATTCTTTTATATGAGATTCCCAATCAAGCTGGGAATGACACGCTGTAATTAGAATTCCAGTTTAAAAATTTTTTTAACTTAAATCAAAACCCTGATGGATTCCTGATACGCTCCAAAAAACAAGTTTCTTGTAGCGTTCTGGAATGACGACCGATCTTTTAATTATATAATAATAAAAGATTACATATCCCTCTAATAAATTGATTTTTAGATGAAATACAAGGCGCAAAGTGAAATATAATTCGAAGGAATATGTAGTTAATATTTCGAGAATTATATTTTACTTTTAACTCTGTTGTTATGTTTTTTATAACAACTTAAGTATTTCGCTTTAAAATTAACTTATAAATGGGACATAGGGTTTTTGTTACGCGCCATCGCAATATTCATATAAGTCTCTGCGCCACTCTTAGGTGGTTCATAAAGATCAGCATCATCTTTCTTAAGAAGCTTAATAGAATCACCCGGACAGGTTGTTACACAAAGTCCGCATCCTATACATCTGTTATCGATTAATTCTGCAACATCATCCTTCATCTCAATTGCTTCCATCTGGCATCTCTCAAGACAAAGCTCACAACCTGTACATTCATCTGCTTCAATTATTGCATAATAGTTAGATTTCACAGCTTCAGCAGGATCTGGTTGCAACCTTAAAGACCTTAAAACACCACAACAATCGCCACAACAGCTGCACATACCACCAACTTTTTGAGCGTTAAACGGCATCATCACAAGGCCAGCTTCGTCATTCTTCTTTATGATCTCAAGGGCTTCCTCTTTCTCAATATAGCGACCCATTTTGTTTTCAACATAGTAATCTCCATGGGAGCCAAACTGAAAACAGGTTTCTATGGGTTTGTCACATGCATCATCGTTAATTAACTTATGTGATGTTCTGCAAATACAATCTGCTATAGCTATTCTATCCTGGTCTTCAATAATTTTTACAACATCTTCATATGGAGCTATGGGCCATTCTGCAACTATCTTCTTATTGATTGGAACTGACCTTAACTGAGGTGTACCTGAACCCTGAATTGTTTTTCCAAACCCTTCGTAGAAATATTTTTGAATATTCTCCATGGTCTCTTTTTTCATACGATTAACCTGATATTCAAAGATTCCTATAACAAATGGAGAAGCTGCATATCGAGAACCTTTATCATTTTTTAACCTGAAGATAAGACCTCTTTTGGCCATCTCTTCTAAAAATTCAGCCATTACACTTTCATCTTCACCGCATCTTTCAGCTATGACTTGAGGGGTTTCAATAAAAGGGGCCATTTTTAAGAAGACACCTGCTTCTTTTTCAGAAAAAAGCTGCTTAAGAATTTTTAACTCCACTCCGCTTTCTGTTTCTGGAAATCCTGTTGCTAACTCATCAAGCCTGATTTGTAAATTTCTGTAAAGATCTGACATTTCGATGTATCTCCTCTCATTCCTCTATATTTTCAAGTTTTTCTATTGTATCGATTATATTTTTACTCAGATCACTGAAGAATCTAAGTCCAAACTCATAATTAATCAGTTGGAAAGCATCTCCGGTTCTTCTTGCAGTTTCATTAACAGATTTAAGGTTCTCTTCCTTTTCTTTAACAACATTTTGATATTGCCTTGCAAGTTCAACCCTCTCTTCCTTATGGATTTCTGAAAAGAAAAACAGTTTTGACAGAAAGCCACTTCTCATTTTGTCTTCCTTGACAGGTTTTTTTAGAGACTCTACAAAAACATCTCTACCCTTATCAGTGATAGTATATATCTTTTTATTAGGTGCATTTTCCTGCACCTTTATGCTCATTGTTATTAACTCTTCTGACTCCATTTTTTTAAGAGCTGGATAGATAGAACCATAACTCAGACCTGAAAAATATGAGAATGACATGGTGAAAGTCTTCTTTATGTCATATCCTGACAGATTTCTGCTCATCAACAAACCAAGTATAAATGTTTTTGTATCCATTTTTTTCCCAATGATTTTAGCTATATTTAAATGATATATATCAATTTGATATAGCCGGGTCAAATAAATTTTTAATATAATTTAAAAAATCAAATAGATTTTTACCGGGATTTCTTTAATATAAGTTTGAAGGATCTTTAAACGCAAAAATTCCCTGATTCGGGAAATTTTTTGTTTGTAAATGATTTTTGTTCTTAGATGTATGTGGCGACCCCAAGGGGATTCGAACCCCTGTTGCCTGGATGAAAACCAGGTGTCCTAGGCCTGACTAGACGATGGGGTCGCAACAAAAAAACTGGTGGGTCATGTTGGGCTCGAACCAACGACTCTCTCCTTAAAAGGGAGATACTCTACCGACTGAGTTAATGACCCGTATCAAAAGAACAGCGAATGTTTATCCGATTTTTTTTTCTTTGTCAACTGATATATTCAACTTTTTATTTTTTTTTAATGGGTAATTTTGAATATCTTTACCTATCTCTTTATAATATAGCCTTTTTCAGAAAAATTAAATAAAAAAATTGGTTGTATTAAAATAGCAAACTATTATAATCAGATATTATTTTACTATATCAAAACTTTTAATATTCAGGGAAAAACAATGCTAAAAAAAATTGGTCGATTCTTCAAATTTATCTGGAACGGGGTCACTTTTTTAAAGAACCTTACTACAAACTTCATATTTATAATTCTTGTTTTATTTGTAATTTCTATTTCCCTTTTTAAGAGTCTGGACACGGTTGCAATTGAAAAAAATTCTGCATTACTCCTTTCAATAAAAGGAAATGTTGTGGAGCAGAAAAGTTATGAAGACCCTCTATCTTCACTCAGTGATGAAGATGATGATCTGGAAACCAAACTCTCAGATATATTAAAAGTTATAAAATCTGCTAAAAACGATAAAAGAATAAGCTGTATTGTTCTCGACCTTAAAGGTATGGGTCACTGTGGAATGAGCAAGCTTCAGGATATAGGCAAGGAACTTACATTATTTAAAAGATCTCAAAAAAAGATATATGCTGTTGGAGACTATTACTCTCAAGGACAGTATTATCTTGCTGCCCATGCTGATAAAATTATTATGAACCCATATGGACAAGTTATACTTAGTGGATTCGGAAACTACAAAATGTTTTTTGAAAAAGCTTTAAAAAAACTAATGATAACTTTCCATATCTTCAGGGTTGGTAAATATAAATCTGCTATTGAACCTTTTATTAGAAACGATATGTCAAGAGAAGCCAAAAAGGCCAATTATGCATACCTTAGTGATCTTTGGGCTGAATATAAAAGAGATGTGGCAAAATTAAGAAAAACAACACCGGAAAAAATAGATAGCTTCATCAACAATCTTGATACAAATCTGAAAACCTTTGAAGGAAACACTGCAAAGATGGCCTACAAAATGGGTTTTGTAGACAGCCTTTATCCAAGAGATATAACTAAAGGTTTTTTATATAAAGTTACTAAAACCCCGAAGTCAAAAAGCAGTTATAATAAAGTTACCTTTAAAAATTATCTTTCAGCAATTAATACCGGGATTAACTCTGATTCAAAAAAAGTTGCCGTTTTAATAGCAAAGGGCTCAATATTAGATGGTAAGCAGAAAGAGGGTAAAATAGGTGGGGATTCCTTTTCAGCTCTGATTAGAAAAGCCAGAAAAAACACGAATGTTAAAGCTATAGTTATTAGAGTTGATAGTGGTGGTGGAAGTGCCTTTGCATCTGAGTTAATAAGAAGGGAAGTTGAGATAACCAGAAAAAAAGGGATACCTGTTGTTGTTTCAATGGGATCTGTTGCTGCATCAGGCGGATACTGGATGAGTGCCAGTGCAAATGAGATCTGGGCATCACCTACAACTATCACTGGTTCAATAGGTATATTTGGAGCCTTTCCAACTTTTGAAAAAACACTTAATTATTTAGGAATAAATAATGATGGTGTTGGAACAAATAAAATATCAGGGGCTTTCGACCCAACGCGTCCTCTAAACCCTGTTATTGCAAGTTATCTTCAACAAACAATCGATAAAGGTTACCAGGACTTTTTAAAAATTGTATCTAAAGGAAGAAAACTTCCTCTTGAACAGGTAAAGCTGATCGCTCAAGGTAGAGTATGGTCTGGTAAAAAAGCCCTAACATTAGGTCTTGTTGATAAACTTGGCTCTCTTTCAGATGCTGTTGCTTCTGCTGCAAAACTTGCAAAACTTGATAAATATGAAGCCATTGAAATTAAGAGGGATCTGACGAAACAGGAGCAATTCTTTAAGAATTTAAGCGGGACCGGGATTAAGATTAATATTTCAGGAAAAAGTCCTTTATCAAAATTTATTGGTATCGTTGAAAAAGAAGCATCTGTTGTTCTTGATATGAATGATCCTAAGAATTTATATGCGAAATGCTTAACATGTGAATAAGTCTTGGGAATCTCTAATAATTAGAATTTTGATTGAAATACAAGGCATGAGAAAAAATAACGAATCGGTTTTACAACAGTTCTTTTTTTGAAATAACGCTGTAGTTCGATCAAAAGGCAGTTATTAGAGATTCCCTTTTTTTTTGTAAAATTCCTTCATTTGCATCGTTGCAGCAACCGTTCAGACGTTCGAAGTACCAAAAACATACGTCTTCACGCCAGATCGAATACTAACGCCTTGTATATGAAGTTTTTTACTTCAACACAAAAAATGGTCCAACCTAAATGCCTTACAATTTGAATAATTGGATCATGAAACTTTATGTGTGGTTATAAAAGTTCTGGAAGAAAATAGTTCTCATCATGCTTGTTATAAAATCAGGGAAAATGAATGAATTGTCAGAAATGTACTCAATTCCAATTGTTTATGGTAAACCTACACAAGAAATATCAAGGATTAAGAGATGAAATTAATATGCTACTGCTTTAATTACACATATGAAGATATAAAAAAGGATCTGCTTGAAAATGGCAGATCCACGATTATGGAGATGATAATAAAGGAGAAACAGTTTGGGGGCTGTTCCTGCCATACAAAAAATCCCAGCGGTAAATGATGCCTCCATGATGTCCGCAAGGTTGTGGATTCAATGAGACAATAGAAAATCTACTAATAGTTTGAGATTATAAGCCTTCTAGTAAGTTTATAAAGTAGATTTCGTTTGAATGTTTTTTCCATTAACTCCTTTTTTTCTGCTTTTCTATACCACTTGAGCTCATTTCCAATAACCTCCTGAAGATGTTTGTTGAGCTTCTCATCACAAATTTTTATAAGCCAGTCATTGTTCTTTTTTGATGAGGACCATGTAAAATTATCGGTTCCAGTATATGTGATATTTGAGTTTTGAAATAATATCAGCTTTCTATGTACAAATGTTTTTTCATTTAATGACCTTGCTTTTTCAACATCCAGATAGAAAACATTGAAAGTGCCCTTCATATCTTTTGTCTTTAATAGAAAATAGTGCAGGGTCTCAAGGGTATATAAAAAAGGGGTTCCAAACCAGACAAATTCTTTGTGTGCCTTTTTTCCATTAGTTATAAGGTTTAGCGTATTACCTCTTTGGATAAAACGAACAAATGCTTTAAATAAAGGCTGCGGAAAACCTATTGAATATGAAGTCAGATCAATGGTCCCTTTAAAATTGTCTATATCAGCAATTAATGTATCGTGACTGTCATTTGGAAGAATCTCTCTGTTTTTTACCTTCTCTCCGGAAACAACTATATTTGAAATAACATCATTTGAGAGAAGTTGAGCACGATCTGGAATAAACTGATACTCTTTAAGTGGTTTGCTCAAATCTACCGGTTTACTTAAATGGTTTGTGATTTCATCTATTTTATCTTTATGATCATTCCCTTTAAAACCTTGGGGAACACTGTATTTAATACTTTTTGAATTTTTTAAAGTTTTCGAGATTTTCGAGATCTCACTGAAGATCTTATTAAAATTATGCTTAACATCCGTTCCAATATAGTACTCTTTTGAGTCTATGGGCCTGAAGATATATGCAGAATCGGCTGTTAATGTACTGAAATCTGTATAGCCACGACCTCCGACGATAAGCTTTTCATCCTTTGTATCTGCATCAATCAGGAGCAACTTTTCATGGTAAAAATCATCCCATGAGATTTTTCCTGTACGCTTATTATAAAGGCTTATGGATTGAACTTTTGCCTGGCATTTTTTATCCACCATGATCTTTCCGGATCTGTTAAAAAAATCCTTATCTATCCACGAAGCTGTATGGTCATATACAAAACGAACTTTTACTTTTTTTTTGATCTGAACAGATCTTATTGCATCTAAGAAGATAAGGCCTGTTTCATCTGTGGCCTGGGAAAAAGTAATGATATCTATTGTGTATTTTGCTCTCTTAATAAGCTCAACGCGGACACAAAGATCAACGATCATCTCATTAATATAGATTATTTCAGTATTTAACCTTTCGGGATATATCATTTTCTATTCTTACCTAATTTGTTTAATTGGGAAAATGGCAGTATTCCCGGGCTGATCATAAATTGTTGGATCTTTGATCTGGTTTTTTCCGGTGAAAATGAAGCTTTTACAAAAATCATTAAAACCTGAAAAAATGAAGATAACAGTAGAACAGGTTTTCTTCTGGTGATCTTAAGCCAGTTTATAAATGCAAGTTTTGCTGAATCTTTAAGATACTTTTCAAAATAGTATGACAGGAAATTGATTGTAACCTCCGAATCCTCATAAATCTTACTGTAAAACAAAGTGTATGGGATTCGATACTCCTCATATAGTGAGAATATAACAGGCCTGGTTATGTTTGATGAGTTTCGTACATTGTGCTCAAGATCTGTATTTTTATAGGGCCGCCATATTTGAAAAATTGGTGTTGCATTGTATTTCTTAAAAAGATCGAAAGCAAAATAGTATGTTTTTAAAAGGTCTTCCTTGGTTTCTCCAGGCATACCGAAAATAAAAAAGGTTAGTGTATCTATCTCGTTCTCATAGCATAATTTACAGGCTTTTATAACATCTTCAATATTCAGATCTTTCTTAATTACATTCTCCAGTACCTTTTTACTTCCACTTTCAACACCAAATATCAGATAGGTACAACCAGTTTTTTTGCAGAGTTTAACAAGCTCTTCATCAACAAGGTCAGCGCGAACTCCGTTTGGTGTATCCCAGGTGATATTCCATTCGTTTTTTATTATACCTCTTAGAATATTCTTGAACCGTTCAGGATTGAATAGAAGATTATCATCCTCAAAATGAATGTTTCTTACTCCGTGTTTTTCAATGAGAAACTTCATCTCTTCAAGAACATAATCAACACTCTGGGCACGAACCTTTCGACCCATATGTAAGTGGATACAACAGTGACTGCATTTAAAATTGCAGCCTCTGCTTGTAACAAGATCAATTGATCTGTGTGAATCTTTATATTTAGCTATTAGCCTTGAGGGGAAACCTTCTCTGTTTATCTCGAAATATTTCTCTAAATCCACAAGGTCGTAATCACAATAAAGCTCATCAAGATTCTCTATATATGGTCTATCCTCAGTTATTGTAATATTTTCATTTTCTTTATATGCAATTCCCATTATCTCTTTGTATGGTTTGTTAGATCTAAGTTTATCTATAAGTTCTTTAAATGTAACTTCTCCCTCTTTCATCACAATTACATCTATTGCAGAAGTTCTGTTAAAGTAATCGCGATAATCATTTGTTGCATCAGGGCCGCCAACTATTATGAAAATGTCAGGGAAATTTTTCTTTACCAGATTGATAAGCTTTATAGTGTCACTGATATAGTAGTTTGCTGTGGATGTGACCGCCAGAACATGTGGGGAATAATTTTCAACATAATCTATAATTTCAGAATCTTCCATTCCGAAATATATAGGTGGATTTTTTCTCTCGGTCCGTACCTTTTTCAGATCTGCATTAACAAGGATATCTAAAAAATCAGTTTGAACCAGATCATCATCTTTAAAAAGACCTGACAGATACAAAATACTTTTTGGAAGTCCAATCATTGGAGCATCAGGAGGTTCAATCTCCATAAAATACCCACCAGAGCGCATAAACAGAATCTTAAGGGGTTTATCAGCTTTATAATTCTTTAACATTATTACATTTCCCCATGCAGGTTGACGTGAACGGTCTCTTCATTTGCTATTTTTAGTGCTATTTCCTGAGCATTTCTCAGGAACTGGTCCTCTTTTACAAGCCTTTCAAAAGCCCTTTTTATATTTTTACCGGATATCTTTTTAAAACATATTGGTTTCGGCCCTATTCCAAGCCTTTTCACTTTATCCCCCCAATAGAACTGGTCTAATAAATGGGGGATAATCAGTTGTGGAACTCCAGATTTTGCTGCATTAAATGTGGTTCCGGCACCACCATGATGCACAATAAATCTCATTTTTGTAAACAGTTTCCCGTGTGAAATTTCACCCACCTCTAAAAAGCGGTTGCTGTTTTCTGTTTCAAAACCAGCCCACCCTTTTTGAATAATAGCCCTTAAACCAAGTGTTTCAATTACTTCTTTAAAAATCTCAATTGTAGAATTTTCTCCTGGCATACTACCAAAGCCAATATATATTGGAGGCGCGCCATTCTCGATAAATTCTGTAACTAGCTCTGGTAGTGGGTTTATATCTTCAAGATTAAGATAGGAAATGCTTTTAATCTCATCCGGCAGTTTTGATAAAACAGGGCTATGGGAGATAATTGTTTTATCTTTCAAAGTTTCAAAAATATCTTTTATCGGTTCTAAACTATTTGCCCTGCGATAACGGTTAATCTTTCCTTTTACAGTCAAATTCACAGCTGATTTAAAGAAGAACCACAGAAGTTTATTAATCGCACCATCTTTGAACTGAACAGGAACCTGTGGTGGAGAGTGAAGATTAGATGGAACCCAGTTTGGAGCAAAAAGTATGTGACTGTATTTTACACTCAATTTTTCAGCAATTGAAAAAGCTGAAAGTTGCAGACCACTTCCAATTACATAATCATACCCTTTGATTATTTCGCCAAGCACATCTAATTGAACATCCATCACTTCTCTTAAATTTTGTTTAAACCTTAAAGTGCTCGAAAAGGTTTTCCCAACCACATCTTTATTATTTATGGCGAGTTCTTTAAAACTTATATTTATAGGATAAAATTTAAATGAGTGCTTTTCAGATAGCTTTTTAAAGTCGCGGGTTGAACAAACAGATACATCATTTCCCTGATCCCGTAAAAGGCAACCCAAAGCTATTATGGGCCTAACATCACCTTCCGTTCCTATGGGTGTTAAAAGTATTTTCATAAAACCTCGAGGCTGTGTCACAAATGCACTTTTGCCCAATTTCTACGTCAGATAAAAATTTTAATCCTCAAAATATTCTATATGTTCCTGTGGTTAAAATTTTGATCTTCCTTGAACTAAAACAAAATCTCTATTTGTGACACAGCCTCCCTTTTTTGGAATTTAAAAATGGAAAAAGCCCTGTTGTATTTTTGTATGAGATATAATCATCTCCAAAATAACCAATAAGGAGCTTCTCCTCATTATGGATACGTATCAGAGTAAATGGAGAGCATATAAGCATTAAAAGAAAGCCCAAATAAACTCCAAACATTAGAGTTATACCTATCATAGTAAGGAATGTTCCCAAATAAGCAGGATGCCTTACAATTGAATATATTCCGGTTTTAACAAGTTTATGATCTTCTCTTATCTGAACTGTATAGGTAAAATTTTCATTCAGATCATACCTTGCTTTAACACGAAAAATTAAACCAGTTATAAAAAATAATATTCCAATCATAAAAAGATAATTCCAGAGATAGTCCGGCATAACAGGCCATATTTCAAGGTATCTGTAAAATGAAATAAACAGAGTTAAAGTGCAGAATATCAAACAGCTTAGCACGCCATTATCATCAGATTGAATTTTATCCTCTTTAAGTGAAAGAGACTCATACATGAAACCAATGAGAACTAAAATATTTGCTATAAGGACTTTAGCCGGGGAAATAAACGTACTGAAATTAAGAATGACATAGCAAAAGGAGATAGTACTGGTTAAGAGAAAAATAGCTATGATATCTTTTCTATATTTATTCATGTTTTTTTATTACACATGCTCCGTTATATCCGCCCCAACCAGCACTAACAATTAAAATTCTTTTTATACTCTTTTTTACTGGTGAATTTGTAGGAGATAGCTCACAAACATCGTCAAGTTTATCAGGTATATTTTTAGTTGGCAAAAGAGTATTTTCTTTTAAACTAAATATTGAGAGTATAATATTTATCATCGCTGTGGCAGCACCAGTATGACCTATTACAGGTTCTGCTGTAAAAGTATGAACCTCTTTAAAATACTTACTGCAAACAGTATAAAGGCCAACATCAAGTAGATAACAGCCTGTTATGGGAAGATAAACAGAGTCTATTTCAAGGTTTTTATACTTCTCAATCACACTTGTCAAACCCATAAGTTTTCTATCTTTACCACCATAATTATCTGAATGAAAAAAGAAATTTACAGATTCTACCTCACCATAAACAGGTGCATTACGCTTAATTGCAGAATCCAGAGATTCAAGTAAAACAGCACCACCACCCTCTGCAATTACTCCCCTGTTACTTAATAGAGGCGATCCATAAGGAATAACATAATCTTCAAGCTCCCGATCAAAAGAGTTATTACCAAAAAATGATATTGTTTTACCCGCAACTTTTGCTGCTTTATTGTAAAAAAGGAAGGTTACAGGATAAAGATTTGCTTCACCAACCACAGAAAAAACCCTCTCACACATTCCGGATTTTATTAGATTAAAGGCAGAAATAACAGTAAGCATACCAGAGCAGCTGGCTCCCTCGACACTATGCACATAACCATTTATTTTAAAATGGGATGCTAAAAGATGACAAGCGCCGGCATTTGAAATACTACTAACGAGATGGTGACTTATCTTTGAAAAAGGTTTTGTACCGATCTCTTTTATAGCTTCTTCAGCTTTATCTGCACCATGGGAAGCGGAACCAAAAATCAGGCCGGTTCCATTATTTGACATTTCATCCAAACATGATGAATCAATACACTCTTTTAAAGCTGTGATCCCTAAACGACCGTGCCTTGATAGTGGGGTAACTCTTTTCGCAATAGTAAGATCGAAGGGAACTCTTCCAACATATTTAACAGGAAAATCTTTGGAAAATGCCTCATATTGTGTAAGACAACTCTCTTTTTGCAGACTTTTATTCCAAAGATCATTTGAAGTTCCGGCAGCAGAGCATGAGCCAAAACCAGTAATTAATATCTTTTTATCATCAATTAAATTTTCCATTAATTCTGTATATCATAAAAAAACTCTTTATTCTCTTTCCGTATAACTATATTTATAACAGGAACCTTAAATATAAGAAAAGGTCATCAAAATGAAAAGCCATCAAAAAATCAGAGAACAGAAAACCCTTTCATTATCACCAGATATGTTGATAAATGATGTCATAAAAACATGGCCCCAAACTGTAGCAACTTTTTCAAAAATGGGTTTTTCGTCGTTTAAAATACCCATTTTCAGAAAACTATTTACAAGAAATCTTACAATTGAAAGTGCTGCCAAATTTAAAAATGTAGATCTGAATATTCTTCTGATTAACTTACAAAATGCCATTGCAAACCCCACTACTCATAATGAGTCATTTATAGACCCTAACAGATTGAGGTTTGATGAAAATACCGTTCCGGATTTAACAGGGGATCTAAGTATGTTTGGTATTATTCCCTGCCCTGTAAGAAATGTTATAATCGAAAGATTTGATTCTTTTATACAGGAAAATTATACCAAAAGGGATAAAAAAGTTGCGTGGTGGCTTGCATCAGGTGGCCCTTCCATAATGGATATCAAGAACTATATAAAATCCACTGTTAAGTCCAATCAATTTGAAACATTTCCGGATCTTTTTCTATCCGTTGGAACAGAGGTATTTTTACACGATGATTTCTGTAGACCATTATATAAAGAGAATTTTTTTAAACAAACAGATGTTAAAACAAGAGCTGATCTAAAAAAACTTGAGGACCCAAACGGAATTTTACAACTCCAGTTTGCAGCAATTTTTACTTTTTACTGCATACCTGAATCTCTGGGAGGTCTCCCACTTCCAAATAACTGGTTCGATCTGACTGACCCAAAGTATAAGGGACACATTGTTTTACCTTCTCTAAACCTTCCGGTGATTCCGGATCTTCTATCTGCTCTTTATTTTCACCTTGGAGATAGTCATTTCATAAAGTTTTGCCAAAATGTTAAGTTTGCACTACATCCATCCCACAGCTCTGATAGGAAAATTAAGAAAAACTCCCCGGGGATCTTTGTTACTCCCATGCACTTTTCCAAAATAAAAAAATCTCCCGGGCATGTCAATGTAATCCCGGAAGATGGATTTATAGCTGTTCCGGCATATATTGCTAAAACTTCGCAGAATTCAGAAGTTTCTAAAATGGAAGATTTTCTGCTTTCTAAAGAACTTCTGGATATCTATTACAATAGTGGGTTTATGCCAAACAATCCTGATATTGAAACGGAGTATCCCATGGATAACCTGATAACAAGACCCTGGAGCTCTCTATTCGACAATATTCCTGATGAGTTCTTACAACAACTCCTGAGAAACTTTAAACTGGAAGTATCGGCATGAAGCTAATAATTGTTGGAGGACCACCGTCAGTAGGTAAAACTTCTGTTATTATCCATACCATAAACAACTCAGGTATTAACAAGAGTGGTACTACAGTATTCAAGCTGGATTGCCTTGTTGCAAATGACTATGAAATCTATAAAAAAAACAAAATAAAAGTCATAACAGGATTATCAACAAATATTTGCCCGGATCATTTCCTTGCAACCAACATTGAGAGAGTCGCAAAATATGGGCTTAAGAACAAACTTAACTATATCATAGTTGAAAGTGCCGGATTATGTAACAGGTGCTCTCCCCACTTAAGAAGCTTTTTAGGAGTAACTGTGCTTGATGTACTAAGTGGAATCCATACACCTAAAAAAATGGGTCCTCTTTTAAAAGCAGCTGATATTGTTGTGTTAACCCGCTCAGATCTTATCAGCCAGGCTGAACGTGAAGTTTTCAGAACAAGAATCAGAAATCTAAATCGCAAAGCAAAAATTCTTGAAATTAATGGTTTAACAGGGCAAAACAGCCAAACCCTTGGAAATCTCTTTAAAGATGCAACCGATTTTGATGAATCTATCCCACTATCACTTAAATATGCAATGCCAGGGGCTGTATGCTCGTTTTGTTTAGGAGAAAAGAGAGTTGGTGAAACTTACGCAAGTGGCAATGTTAAACTGATGGAATTGAAAGGTTTTCCAAATCAATGAGGCACAAAAGCTATTTGTGCCAACTACTTTGGGTGAAAATTCACTATTGTCTGGTAAAAAAACAGATAAAGGGAATCTCTAATAAATTAGAATTTTTGTATAATATTTACATATTTAATAACATACAACCAGACTAATGGTGAAAAATGATTGACGGCTCTGCAAGAGGTAATCAAAACCCAGGGGAAGAAGCTCTTTCTTTAAAAGATCTTTCAAAAAAATATCCTGCTATTAAAGGATTGCTAAATGATCTTGGTGTGCCTGTTACTAAAAAACAATCCCTCGCATTTCTCTGCGAAGAAGCAGGCGTAGATCATAGAGATGTGCTTGATATCCTAAACGGAAAGGTAATTTCAGAGGAATTACCTTCTATAGATGTTGAAGATCTGACAATCATCCCTGGAAAAAATAAATCTGGAAAATCTGAATTTAAGGATTCAATTACAATCTGTCGGGGTGAAATTATAGCAATTGTTGGGGCAACTGGTTCCGGCAAATCACAGCTCCTTAGTGATATTGAAGGAATGGTTCAAGGTGATTCCCCATCAGGACGTTCGATAGAATTGAATAAAAACAGTATTGATGATGATCTAAGATTAAACTCTTTTCTGTTTATCGCTCAAATATCTCAAAATATGAACTACCTTATAGATCTACCTGTCAGCGAATTTCTCGATCTTCATATAGAGAGTCGAATGGTTAAGAATAGTAAAGGACTTAAGAAAAAAGTAGTCAAAGAGGCTTGCAAACTGTGTGGTGAGGCTTTTGAACTTAATGATAAGATGGTCTCATTATCGGGCGGCCAGGCAAGAGCGCTTATGATAGCGGATTCAATCTTTATCAGTGATTCACCAATAATACTGGTGGATGAAATTGAAAATGCCGGTATTGATCAGGAAAAAGCGATAGATCTTCTTTTAGGAAAACAAAACATAACTATAATTGCCACCCACAGTCCGCTTATCGCTCTTTTAGCCCATAAAAGAATTATTTTAAAAAATGGGGGAATTGATAAGATTATTACAAAAACTCCCGAAGAGGAAGAAACTCTGAAATCTCTTTCTGAAATGAATATTTTTCAAAATAACCTAAAAGAGAAATTAAGAAGAGGAGATAATCTAAGATAGTTGGGTTAAACCTAAGGTGCACAAAGTGCACCTACGAATCTTTAATCAATTAATTCTACCAGGCTCTAATGTTTTTGAAACGCCTATAGATTTTAGAAATTCCCTGTTATGACTAACAACAATAAGAGTTCCTTTCCATGCTTTTAAAGCTTTTCTGAGGGATGTTTCTCCTACAAAATCAAGGCTAAAGGTTGGTTCATCCAACACTAAAATCTGTATCCCTGGTTTTTGATGAAATAAACATATTAGAGCTGCTCTCACTCTTTCACCCGGGCTTAGTGAAGAGATTGGCCTTTCTGCTAAAGCAATCGGAAATTTATGCATCAAAAGAACCCTGGTAACCTCATCAGTTTTTTGACTACCTGAGTAGATCATTAGCCGTGCGAAAAGGCTTTCATCTGTCATCCAGTTTGCTCCTCCCTGGGAGATCCACCCTAAATTTCCATCAATTGAAACCTTTCCACTAAAGGGTTTAGTGTTCCCCACAATAATATTGAGAAGGGTTGTTTTTCCTACTCCATTTGAGCCTACAATAGCAAATTTCTCATAACCAATTGATAGATCAATATCTTTGAAAAGATAACCTTTATCAAATTTTGCTGATATAGATTCCAAAACAACAGGAGTATTATTTCCTAAAACATCTATCTTTATATCCGGAAGCTCAAGAGGAAGATTCACAGAAAGAGCTCTTCTGCTAACAAGAGTCCTTTTCCTTTCTGTACTAATTCTATCCTGCTCTATTCTTGCAGCTTTTCCCTGATTAACCTGAGCTTTACCTCTTTTTGTATTTAGTCTGGATTTAGGTGTACATCTTTCAAGTTCACTTATTCGTCCAAAGTTCTTTTTCCTTCGCCTTCTTCTTGTCACCTTAACTCTGTGTTCCTCTTTCCTATCAAGCATATTGATCTGTTTTATATATTGTTTTTCAGCGTCCAGTGCCTGATCTTCAAGTAGTAGCGAAAGTTCATTGAAAGAACCTGAAAAATAACTACAACCTGATTCTGAAATAATAAAAAAATGCTTAAAGTGAGAAAGTAATAGCCGATCATGGGAAACAACAATTAAGCCCTTTTCCCATGATAAAATCCAGTCTATCAGCCACTCAACACCTCTTTCATCCAGATCTTCTGTTGGCTCATCGAGAAGCAGCATATCAGGGGATATTAATTTTGCTAAAAGAAGATGAAGCTTTCTGATTTCACCATAACTAAAGTTATTTGAATGCATTATTTCTGATGGTTCAGGAAAACCTAACTCTTTAAGCTCTTTCTCCAAAGATGATATATTTATAGAAGTGATAGCTTTCAAAACTGTTTCAACACTTGAAGGTAGCTGCTGAGAAACCAGACAGGGCTGTTCTCTAAAACGAACTTCACCTTGATCCGGCTCCTGAATACCAGCCATAACTTTTAAAAGAGTTGATTTTCCAATTCCATTTCTACCGATAACGGCAACCTTCTCACCTTCAAACACCATATTAAGATCATTGAATAAAGGCCTTCCCTCAAGAGTGCTGATGTTAACACCCTTTAATTTAAGTGATGTAGAGTGTTTAGTCATTTTGCACCTCCTTTATTCTTTCACGAATATTTGTGACTATATGTGGCTCACCCTCTAATGAAAACAGCAACCCATCTTCCTTTGCCTCTGTTTCGAGAACACGACATTTCGAATATATCAGCTTAAAAACCTCACGGGCTTTGTATGGAACCAATAGCTTACATTTTAAATGTTCTGAGTGAACTTCAGACAGGAGCTTTTCTCTTAGATTCTTTACGGACACTGAGTCTTCAGAACTCGCTTTTAAAAATTTATGCCCATCACTTAACCTTTCAATATTACTGCCTGGAATATCACTCGTAAGAAGGTCAATTTTGTTAAAAACATATAAGCAGGGAATCTTATCTGCGCCTATCTTGTTTAATAGTTTTTGAGTTGTCTCTATATGCAACTCTTTCTCACTATCTGAAGCATCAACAACCATTACAATTAAGGACGCGTCTTTTATTCCATCCAGAGTTGATTCAAAACTTGATAACAAACTTTCTGGCAACCTTCTTATAAAACCAACTGTATCACTTAATAAAACATCTCCTCCGTAGTCAGATAAACATCTGGTTGTCGTATCCAGAGTTTCAAAGGGTTTATCTTTGGCTGAAAGAGCAGCTTTTGTCAGAGCATTCATAAGTGATGTTTTGCCCGCATTGGTGTACCCAACCAAAGTGATCTGCTTACTTTTCTTTCGACCTGTACGCTGAGTGGAATCCGTTTTTTTGATTCTGGAAAGCGCTTTTTTCAGCTCCAATAACCTTCCATCAAGTTTTCTTGCTAACATCGCTGAAGCTGTTTCACCTGGACCTCGTCCTGTTACAACACTTGATGCCTGTTGATCCATATCAAGACCCAACCCACGAATACGAGGCCTTAAGTACTCAAGATGAGCAATCTCAACCTGAATTTTAGATCGTTTAGTTTTTGCATGTTTTGAAAATACATTTAATATTATCGCCTCACGATCACATACCGATATTCCGGTAATATCCTCCAGATTTCGCATTTGAGATGGAGAAAGCTCTGCATCAATAACTAAAAGATTTGCGCCAGCTTCTATCGCACGATCTGATATCTCCTGTGCTTTTCCCTTTCCAATCAATGTTTTTGGGTTTGGATATAATAGGTTTACAGTCTCATGGCCAACAATGTGATCTCCCTGGGTTTGAACCAGACTTAATATTTCCGCCAATTGACCGGAGAGGTCTCCTTCTCCCAGAGAAACAACATAACAGTTATTATTTTCCGATCTGTTTTCAGTAGTTCTTTTATTATCCCAATTACTAACAAGTTCTTCAAAACGACCCTCATCAGCAACCGGAACTTCAGGGTGTTCTAAAATAGGTTTTGAATAAAATTTCATTTATGTACCTCTATATATAACAGGGCTTTTACGCCCTGGTTTTATTTATGCTTGAAAACAAACAGCTGTAGTGTTTTACTGGATATTAAAACCCAGTAAATTTAAAATAGATGTATCTATACGTAGAAAACTGAATTTAAATACAGCTCACTTCATAAACTTAGATACTCAATTTGTAAAAAAAATGTGGTACTGGCTGAATCAGTCAGAAACCAAAGTGTGGATTATGTGAAGTAATTAATTAACATGTTCTTATCTTATTCCTTTTTAAAGTAGGAATACTTAATAACCTATTTTCACCAACAATACAAGTTTTTTTATGGCGTCGTAAAATTCCTTCATATGCTGCTAAAAAGAAAAAGCAAAGCATTTTTCTTTCGATGTAGCTGCCCGATCAGACGTTCGAAGTATTAAAACCATACATCTTCACGCCTGACCGAACGCTAACGCCTTGCATATAAAGTTTTTTACTTAGCCAGGATAATAAAGATATGATTAAAGACAATTGTTGATTATCTACAATTTAATGTGTTTTCTATTGCCTTGTTAGATACTATGAAATAAAACTCAACATTTTTCAAAAAATGCAAAAATAAATTTTATGTTAGATCTAACCAGCAAGCCCGCTGCACTTACTATTCAGGTGTTTTACTAAAGCAAAGGTATGTATACATTAATCCTGTTATAATACAAACACTGAATATTGCCGGATCAATGCCCCAAAAGTAGATATCTTCCACAGCTCTTTGGAGATAAAAAAAAGCAATAAAACCTGTTAAAAGTCTACCCAAACCAGATTTAAGCAATTTTATATTATAAAAAAAAGAAAGATAAACGAATAAAATAAGAAGTACTGAACAATGTAAATTTAAACAGTACATAATCGAACGATTATCTTCAGAAAGACATTTTAAAGTTTCAGACCAATTTTGGATTTTAAAAAACATCAAATGGAGAAAAACAAGTAGTAAATTTATTACCCCACCAATATAGAAAAAAAATTTTTTCATATTACCTACCTTTATGTGCAACTACTATATTTTACAAACTCAATTATAAGTCATAATATATAGTTTTTTTACATAAGGCAACAAAATTACATTTTAAGCTCTTTAGGTAAAAAACCTTGGATTTAGTTTGCAGGTTAACAATGAAGATTTTGTTGATTCAAAACAAGCTGATTAGACATTCCTTAAGACAACACTTTTTAAATAGCTCACTTTAGCTCTTACTTTGAATAGCGGTCGATAATATCCTGATATTTTCCTTCTTTTTTGAGCTCATCGAAAGCTGCTTGAAATCTTAGAATTAGTTTGTCAGGTGCCTGTTTATGAAATGCAAAATAGAAATCATCTGTTGGACCTAAATGGTATATTATTTCAAAATTTTGGGGATTTAATCCACTCTTTTTGATGATCCATATGCCAACAGCTTCACCATAAGCCCACATATCGACTCTGCCAATATTTAATTTTTTTGCATTTTGCTCTGGATAAGCCACTCTGTATAAATTTCTCTCGGGAATTCCTTTTTCAATCAAATATTGTTCAGAGATATCATCTCTAACCACCCCAATTTGATATCTCTTTAAATCTTTAATTGAATTAATTCTTATATTTTTGCTTTTTAGTGCAAATAATACAATTGGATTGGGAGAATAAGGGCCCACCCATTTAAATAATTTTTCTCTTTTCCTGGATCTTGTCATTGCAAAAAGACAAGTATTTGGTGTTGTCTGAACATAATAATATCCACGAGCCCAAGGATATAATTTAATATCACTTCGCAACAACTTTGATTTGAGTTTTTGTAACATTAATACCATTAAATCAACGGAAATACCTTTTAATTTTCCATCTTCTTTAAAATTATAAGGGGGATAATCTTCAGTTATATATTTTATATCATCTATATTTTGGGCTAAAGTGATTGAATGGAAAATCAAAAAGGAAACTATCAAAGCCAAAATTTGTTTTATTTTCATCATAGTTTCCTAAAAGTTGAAGTTAAATCATTAAAAAATAAGTATAGTTATATTATACAGAAGTTATAAGAAATTTAGAATAAAATTATTCAAATGTCCCTGTTACAATAACTTAAGGAACCACTTCAAAACCCTTTATGAGTGATATTGCTCCTGGAATCTGGTCAGCACTTATATTTCCAATGGCTGTAAAAGAAAGCCAGGAACCAAATACTCCTCCCATAAAAACAATTCCTATAAGCGATAAAGAGATCCCTGTAATAGAAAACCATGGCTTTTTCTCAAACAACAGATAACCAAGGTATGCAATAGCCGGGATTCCAAAAGGTATCGCTAAATAAATAATGAGATGGGGTATAATAAAATCCATATTGGAGTTTGAGCTGAATAGCTCCATAAACCGCTCTGGAGATAGTGGTATATATATCCATTTTAGCCTTATTAAATCGACCATAGAATACTCACCCATGTGATGTATTACAAATGAAACAATGAGTACCGCCGGAAATATAACTGAAGACAACACCCCTATCCTGTATAACATTTCAATTGCTTTTTGATTATTCATAAGTCCCTCCTGTTGGTTTTATTGAAGGGAACCTATAGTAACTGTTCTTTTGGCGAAATAATTGGAGGTTCCCTAAAACTGTTTAAAGATCTAAGGTGATTTGGCCTTTTCTTCAAATTAACAGGATGGGGTACTATTTCATTAACATATGTTAATTCACTTTTTTTTTCTTATTCTACTAAGACTTACAGGCGAAATGCCCAGGTAAGAAGCAATATGAAAATGTTTAACTCTATCAACCATTCCGGGATAATCTTTTAAAAAGTGTCTATATCTCGTTTCCGCATCATCAAACAGGAATTGATATTCTCTTTTTTCTTTTTTGATATATTGTCGTTCTATTAGTTTTCTGGCAATTTTATTCAAGCTTAAGTTATCTTCAATCAGATTATTAAATTTTTTGAAACTTGAGATAAGAGTTTCGGAGTTTTCCAGAGCTTCAATATAAAACTTTGATTCCTCTCCTGTAAGAATAGCTGAATAGGAAATCAGTAAATCATTTTCAAGAGCAAAATACTTTGTATATTCCTTTCCATCATTATCGATATAAAAGTAACGAAATATTCCAGAAGAAACTATTCCAAACTGATCAGGATCTTCTCCAGCATTTATAAAGAATTCATTTTTCTTTACTGTGGACGGGTAAAAAATATTATCAATCACAGATAAATCGGATGAAGAAATATTCGAAATACTTTGAAAAAAGGATGTGATTTTTTTAATTTTTCCTTCGGCTGAGATCATAACAATCCTTACTGTAGTTGGTAAAAGTAGCTGTTTTTTTAAACTCAGCCTTTATTAGTAATTTTTATTGCTCATCCAACCCTCTAAAACCTGTCTTTTGACCGAACTACTGCGTTTTCAATAAAAATACTAGTTTATAGAGGTTCCCTTTATTAACTTTTTTATATTTTTTCTTATATCTTCTTCTGGTTCTTCATCAATAATACTTTCTAAAAAGGATTCTGTTTCAGAAGGCCAATTATCTTTTCCCCATTCATATAAAGCCTGAAGGGACATATTTCTGTTTCGAACAACCGGGCTTTTAAATCCAGTTTTAATAAATTCAAAACCTTTACCGGGAAATTCTCTTAGTTCCTGAAGAATACAATCCAAACATGAGTGTAGATTAAACTCATCCCCAAAACCCATATCATCGGAAGGCCCTGTTGATAGTTCAGAAAGTGGTAAAACTTCTTTTGCAAAACTTAGAACTTCATCTATTTTACTATGATCAGCTTCAACCATAATATCATACCAACTACCCTGATCATGTGGCATTTTATTCAATTTTTTCCAGTAAACCCCCCAAACGTTAATATTCAGCAGTTTGGCAGCCCTTGTAATTTCCCAAAACAGAAGGTTCTCTTTATAATTTAATGAACCAAGGCTGGTTGAAACTATCAGTTTCCACCTCGGATTTTCAATTATTCTCTTTAAAGACGCTTCCATATCATTTCGTTCATAACGGTCCCACCCATTAATCTTAGCTCTGTCTTTCCAGCTATCTTCTTCCTGTATAAATTCCAGAATATCATGTGAATTTAAAAAATGTTGAATTGATGTTGCATGAGATTCAAGATGCTCTATGTAATGAAAAATCAAATCTGCTGCATGTTCATAATCATCGATATCTTCAGCAGGGCCTCCTGCAATTAACGCCCTGATAATCTCACCTGCTGATTCAATCATATTCAGGCTGATAACTGGCTTTGAAAGTACAAGGTGAAGATCTCCCGCAACAGCGCAGGAATACGCAAGATACTCGTACATTATTGAATTTTTATAGCCTTCAGTAATAAACCAGCTCTTAATTTCAGAACTCTTAGTATCTAAAAGTCGCTCTACTAAGTGTATTCGTCCCCAGCCATCAACTTTTTTTGCTATATCCCAAAGAATAGTTTCTGGTTCTGCAAGGGTATTGGAAAGAGCTGTGGCTGAAAAAAGCGTAAACTCTTCATGTTTACTTAATATAATAAGATCCTCAAGGCTGAATACGTCTGACAGAAGTCCCATTAGTGAAATTCCAAACTTTAAAGGCCCTCTGTCAGGGCTCTTTAGTATGAGCCATCTTGCAAAATCATACAGATAAGGTTGTTGTTCAGGATTCTTCTCTATTATCAATTCAAGTGATGAATCAAGAAAATCGAGCAGAGAATCCTCTTTTAACAAATTATACAGATCAATTTTTTTTGATTTTTCTCCGGTTTTGGCTATTTCAACAATTAACTTAGCTACTTTTTCAGCTTCTTCTGTATTGCTTCCTGAACTATGGCGACCAAGTGCTCCATCCAAACCACCAGCAACCCACCTTAAATCTCCAGGCTTGAAAAAACGCTCATCATCAGGAAGCTTCTCTCCTGCAGGTTTTAACTTTCCTTTTGAATCGAGGTTCTTTTTGATGTGTGAATAGATTGATGGATAATATCTCCAGGGGATTTCCCTTTTCTCATCTTTTCTATTGAAGAGTGATATTACATTCATATTTTAGTCTTTATAAGTGGTTGTCATCTTTTTAATATTAATAGTGTGATAAACAAATATTACTATCCCAAAAACTGTAAATCCTGATCCAAGAATTAAGGATAAACTTTGATTTCGCTGATAACCAAAGTAAGCAAATACCAAACCCATAAAAATTGAAAAAAAAGGAACAATCAACCTTGCTTTTGGTTGAGAAGCATACACCAACTTATTGTTATCAATTAAACTCTTGATAGCCTCAACTTCATCTCTATGGTTTTTACAAGAAAGTCCATGACCAAGATCTAAACAACACTCTTTACATAGTGCTCTTGAACAGTGCTTACAAATTCCTACAGCGTCTGTTTCTATGTGATTAAAACATTTCATGTGTTCACCTTTGGCGACATTAAAAAAGATTAGTGCACATAATTTATAAGAGAAGTTTGGAGAGATCAAGTGTTTCGTTTTATTGAGTTGAGATACGAGCTGCAAAGTGCATTATTGTTGACCTTCTTTTTGAAATATAATAACTTGCTTATCCTTATAAATATTACATGGATTTAAATTAATGAAACAATTTAAGCTTTTAATAATAATTATACTGTTTATGGCCTCTCCCCAAAATTCACTGGCTTTATCTGACTATTATCATAATAACAAAATGGTCAGGTTTAATTACTATATTGATAACGAAATTGTTTTACTATATAAGCTCGTTAACTGGTGGTATAGCTGTGATGTTGATTGCCAGTCCTTTTTATGCGGCAGAGAGATCAAATTAAACTTAATTGGACAAAACAAGTTAAGCGGTAACCTCTTTCTAACTACCGATTTTCCAGAACTTCAAATACAAATACCTGAATTAAAGAAAACCATAAAAAGCATAGATAAAAAAACTGATATTACATTTTATGATACTAAGATTAAAGTTAAAATTTCAAAACTACCGAAACAAACTATTAAGCATATAAAGAAAAATCTTTCTCAAATAGGCTTTATTATAAAAGGAAATATATCAGGCATACTTAACAGCAAAGTCCTGTTAAGGAAAAACCTTAAAGCTGAAAAAAAGTGTAATAAAACCGGAGGTAAAACACTCGTTCATCTTATGGATTTTAAACGATCTAAAATTATAACATCATTTGAAATTATCTAAAATTGCCTTTCAGTGTCCCTGCAATTATTACCTGTTAAATTTGCGATGAAAATAAATTTCATTTTTTTGAAGCTAATATCTATTTGTAAATATTACTCATATTGCAATCGAATTTCTTTTGATATTTACGATTATATAGATTTTACAAAATATATATAAACATAAATAACCACCCTATTTTTCTATCAAAACAATTCCACCCGCACCTAATCGTCCGTAATTAGCAGCTAACAACTGATTTAAAAAGAAAACATTAAATTCAATTTAATTTCTCAATGGAATAATTTTTGAAATTTTACAAAAAATGAAAGTGAAATGAAAATTTATTAAAAATAATATTATTTTATCCTTGAATTAACAAAAGGGAAATTATAGACTTTTTAAAAAGTTAGTAAAAAACAGTTTTATTATAGAAACGAGCCGGAAAGAGGTGTGCGCCCCTAACCAGCTCTCACCAATTACTCTTAACCACTATAAGGAAGAAAAGAGCTATGGCTATCCATTCTTTTATCGAGAAACAGAGGTTCCGTCAACGCCTCTTTCACTCACTGGATCAATTTTCACACCAAAAATTAAGCTTTAAATGGATTAAAACGCGTATAAATTGCTGCATTTGCATCTATTGTGCAGGATTTGCCCCTTTTATACTAAGATTTAATCCAGGATACGGTGTGAATTGAATCGGTAAAAAACCTAAAGAAACTTCATCGTTTTGCATGGAAAAAATTAGTTGAAGAATTTCTTCATACTAAACACTGGATCTACGTTCAGACTCAATTAACCATCTGAGTTGAGAAGTTGTTAATAAAAAAAGACCTCTTCTTATCTATTATGCTCCAGTGAAAGACGAGTAAAAAATGTTTTTTTATTTTTTATGCAATGCTTTATCAAAGAATTTCTTCAGGGAACTGGTTCTGTATCCAAAACTCAGGTTATCTTCTTGAGGGGAGAAAGAGGCGTTTTATTAAAAAAGGAGTGGTCTGATTTTTTGCCACTCCTTCACTTCTTAAACTATACCGGTCAAGACCCAACCTGCTAACTGCTTTTGCTAATCAACAGTCTCTTCTATTTTTTCAAACGTTTTGAATTTAAACGCAACAGGAGCATTATTTCTATTATATGACAAAGTATATTTATACTTCCCTTTTTCTGTATCCACAGTTCCTACTAAAAAGCCCAAAAAAAATGTTACTCTTGTTTTAAATATTCCTTTAAACTCAACTCCTTCTGAGTTTATATATATCCCTTCACCCAAAGGAACACTTCCAGAATAATGATAATCTCGACTATTATCACGATCTGCTGGTACCATCCCAAACTTACCAATATATTTACTACCATCAGCCCATGATATTTTACCTGTTAATAAAATTAAATCTTTATATGAAAAAAAAGGATCATTGCTATTAGTGTATTCGCCATAACAGTCTACTATATCTGAAGTGAATTTGAATTTTCCAACTGGTTTTCCCTCTCTCCACAAACCTGATAAAGTTCCATCTATAAATACAACTTTACCTTTCCCATGGAAACGACCTTCTTTCCATTGACCATAAAGATCGTAGTATTCTTTTGAAAAGAAATTGTATACTTTTAGTTTTTTTCCTTCACCATGGTATAAATCATTTTTCCAATGACCTATATACATATACCCAAAATTAGATTTGTAAGAGCCTTTTCCATTTTTTTTTTCGTTTTTTAAATGGCCGATATAAATTCCAGATCTATCTCTTTTTATAGAAAATCCATCATGACAATCTCCTAAAATGCATTTTGAATTATCCTGTAATTCCATTGTCATGCAACTTGATAACAATAAAGTTATTACTACTAATAAATATTTTTTAAACATTATAAAACCACCGTCCATTCAAATCCAGAGCCTGGAATATATTTAATTTTTGGTATTTTAATTGTTTCTTTTTTGTATTGAAAATCAGGTAGAATTATTTCAATTTTCTTATCAGGAAATACCAATTGATCGTAAATCAATTCTATTAACAAGATGTCTAAATCATTCAAATTATCTTTTTTGTAGTATTCACCTTTTTTACAATCACATTCTCTATCCTTACCAAGGAATGAATATTTATATCTCAAGGGGTAAGTACTATTTCCTTTTTCTTTTGATAACCCTACTTTACATAAATTTATAGACAATTTATCTGGTTCTCTTGCAAATATCGCAACGGAAACAGTCACCCCTTCTTTTCCATTTAATAATTCACCTCGATAACCTCCCTTAATTAAACCAAATGTAGGAATTATGGAGAAAACATAAGGACCTATTGCCCACATTGATTTATAATGATTATCAATTCGAGCTTCAATAATAAGATCTTTTTTCTTTATTTGAAAAACATTATTAATTGAGTATCCATATTTCCAACCACCTCTACCACTACCTTTCATAATAAAACCTGACTTAGAATTATTATTTTCAGGTATGCTGTAATAATCTTTAGCAAGCATGCCACAACCTGAAAAAATTGAGGTAATTATCAAAAAAAGTAACAATTGAACCAATTTATATCTTTTATTTAATTGTAACATTTTTTCCTTTCTAACTCCTTTTTAAACTTCTTATATTGTTTTTGAATAAATTAGCAACGACTATGCCACATTAGAAAGTAGTAGATTTTATCAGGGTTTATAAGATTATAGCTTAAGTGCTTTACTTTGAATATACCATATATAGTATACTCAGTTTACATTTAATGTTAGTGGATTTTATGCAGATTTTTCTAACAGCCCATGTCATGAATAAAAAAATTGAGTAAAAACCTCTGGATTCCTGATACCTGATTAAGAACAAGCTTTAATCAGGTTCTGGAATGACGACCAATTGTTTCATATTCTATATTTTCAAAATAGAACTTTTTTATGTAAGGGCTGTCTATCATTTAAGCCTAAAACAAGTTTGGGTAAATTTACTATTGGCTAAGTAAAAAACTTCATTTGCAAGGCATTAACGTTCGGTCAGGCGCGAGGCGTACGTTTTGGGTACGTTGAGTGTCTGATCGGTTGTTATAACGCTGCAAATGGAGGAATTTTACGACGCCATTAAACAGAACTAACAAATCCTAGGAAGCTGTTCGCCTGTTAGCATGTCTATTATTCTCCTGCCTCCGATCAATGTTTCAAGAAAAACCCTGCCCGGATTCTCCTCAACAACCTCACCAATAACACAGGCATCTTTTCCAAACTCACTTTTTCTAATGGACTCTAAAACCTTGTCACAATCCTCTTCCGCAACAAAGCAAAGAAGTTTCCCTTCATTGGCAACATAAAGTGGATCAAAACCAAGAAGCTCGCAGATCGCTTTAACAGAATCTTTTACAGGAAGCTTGTTTTCATAAATCAAAATACCTTTGTCAGATTGTCCGGCAATCTCATTTAGAGTTGTTCCAACGCCGCCTCTGGTTGGATCTCTTAAAACATGAACATTAGAACTTATCTCAAGCATATCTGAAATCATATGATTTAGTGGTGCTGAATCTGTGACTATATCTGTGTCAAAATCCATGCCTTCACGTTTTGCAAGGACAGCCATTCCATGGTCTGCTATTGTTCCGCTAACGATAATTTTATCGCCAACCCTTGCGTTCTGACCATTGATATTAAGATTATTATCCACAACACCAATGCCTGAAGTATTAATGAATATTTTATCGCAGGCTCCCTTTGAAACAACTTTTGTATCTCCTGTTACGATCTGAATACCAGCTTTTTTAGCTGCTTCACCCATGGATTTTATTATTATTTCCAGATCTTCAAAAGGAAAACCCTCTTCCATGATTATACCAACGCTAAGATAAAGCGGCTTTGCTCCGCACATGGAGACATCATTTATTGTCCCATTGACTGCAAGTTCGCCAATATTTCCACCTGGGAAAAATATAGGATCGATTACATAGGAATCTGTGGAAAAGGATAGCTTTTTTCCATCTATTTCAAAAACAGCGCTGTCATTTAGTGCTGCAAGCATTGGGTTATCAAATGCCGGTAGGATAATATCTGAGATCATCATGTTTGATCTTTTTCCACCACTGCCATGATCCAAAAGTACGTTCTTGTCTTTCATTTGTTTAGTTCCTTTATTAAATCCACTCTTTAGATTGTTTTCACAAATAGAAATTTTGCTTTATCTGATACAGAAATTAAGCAAAAGAGCATTTGTGACACAACCTACACATGATATTTGTAAAATGCTGCACAGGTTCCTTCATTTGAAACCATACATGGTCCAATTGGATTAATTGGAGTGCACACTTTTTTGAACAGTTTACAATCAGGTGGTGACATGAGCCCTGTTAATATAGCTCCACAAGCACACCCTTTTGGTTCATCAACCTCTTTTACATCTAAACCAAGAGCTATTGAAGCATCGAACTCTTTGTATTTATCGTTTATTGATAGACCACTCTCTGGGATTGGTCCAATTCCTCTCCAGATAGCTGTGGATGTTTCAAAAACATCATACATCGCATTTTTCGCTATAACGTTCCCCTCTGCGCTAACAGCTCTTTGATATGCATTTTCAAGAGTTCCTTTCCCCTCTTCAAACTGCTGAATCATCATTAGCATTGCATGGAGAATATCAACTGGTTCAAAACCACCAACAACTGTTGGTATTTTGTATTTTTCCACAAAGGGAACATATTCATCTGTCCCTGAAATAAGAAGAACGTGGCCCGGAAGAAGAAATCCATCAATCTTTACGCCTTCTGTGTTCATTAATACTTCAAGAGCTGGCGGGACAAGCTTGTGAGCGGTATAAACAAAAAAGTTTTTCAGCCCCATCTTGCTGGCAGCCTGAATTGAAGCTGCTATTGTTGGCGCTGTTGTTTCAAAGCCAACTCCTAGAAAAACCACTTTCTTATCAGGATTTTCCTGTGCAATTTTAATGGAATCCAAAGCGGAGTATACAATTCTTACATCTGCTCCATTTGCTCTCTCAAGCATTAGTGTTGAATCTCCACCAGGAACCTTCATCAGGTCGCCGAAAAGAGTTACAATTGTATTTTCCATCCTTGCAATATCGATAAATGCACAGATATCTTTTTGTGCTGTAACACAAACAGGACAACCTGGCCCTGAGATCAAAGAGACCGTATCCGGCAGCACATCTCTGATTCCATTTTTAAAAATGGACATAGTATGTGTTCCGCAAACCTCCATGACTTTGAAATCTTTTGTACTTGTTTCATGGATTCTTTCAATTAGCTTCTTAGCTATTTCAGAATCTCTGTATTCCTCTACATGTTTTAGTGCCATGAATAATAATCCCCAAATTATTTATATTGAAGCCGCCGCTATCATAGCTTGTCCCAGTGATAACCCGCCATCATTTGCCGGAACTATATTCTGGCAATATACTTTAAATCCGTTTTCATCTAATTTTGACAAAAAACCCTCAAGCAGTATAGAGTTTTGAAAAACTCCTCCACTTAAGGCAACACTGTTTAATTTAGTATCGCTCCTTATCTCACAACAGATCTCTGTAAAAAGATTAATAATTGTGTTGTGAAATTTTGAGCTTATAACAGAAACATCTGTTTTTTCCAGAAGATCTTTTACAACTGACTCTATTATTTCTTTATGTGAGATTTCGTACAGATTTGTTTTTTTATAAGAGTAGTTGTAGCTCTCTGTTACTCCCTCTTTGGCAATCATCTCAAGCTCTATTCCTGCTTGTCCCTCAAAGAAGACTTTATTTCTAACACCAGTTATAGATGCTATACCATCAAAGAGCCTACCAAGGCTGGATGTGAGGGGACAATTCAATTTTTTTTTGATCATAGCTGTTAGAAAATCAAATGATTTTTGTTCAGAACTTTTAATAAAAGGTATATCGAGATTTTTGTAGTCAGAGCCAAAAGTTGAAAACAGGTAACTAAGACCCATTCTGTAGGGTTCCTTAATAGCAAAACCACTTCCTGGCATTGGAGCATAGGATAGGTGAGCAGCCCTTTCAAATCCTTTGAAATCTGATATTAAAACCTCTCCACCCCAGATATTACCATCAGACCCAAGACCTGTTCCATCAAAAGCCAAGCCAATAACCGGTTCATCTATTTTGTTCTCAGCCATACAACTTGCAATATGGGCATGGTGATGTTGTACCTCTATTATTTTTGTATCCAGCTCTTTAGCATACATTGTACTCATGTAATCGGGGTGAAGATCACAAGCTACTATTTCAGGCTCCACATCTAAAATACGTTTCATATGTGAAACTGTAAGTTGTAAAAACTCAAGGGATTCATAGTTTTCAAGATCACCAATATGCTGACTTAAAAAAGCCCTGTCCTCTTTAGTTACACAGATTGTATTTTTTAATCCGCCACCAACAGCAAGCACTGATGGAATATTATCCTTTAAAAAAACGGGAATTGGCACATATCCTCTTGATCTTCTTATAAAAGATGTGGCATTTTTTGTTTTTTTTACAATGGAGTCATCAGACCTAAGATATATGTCTCTATCATGGATTAGAAAATAATCTGCAATATCTGAAATTGAATCAAAGGCGTCATCATTACTAATGGAGATGGGTTCATCACTCCTGTTTCCACTTGTCATAACGAGTGCTTCTATCTCATTTAAAATAAGATAGTGAAGCGGAGTATATGGTAGCATTGTACCAAAATATCTGTTCCTTGGAGAAACATCTTCTGAAATCTTATTTCCTTCCCTTTTTTTGAGAAGAACAATAGGTCTTTTATTTGATTCTAAAAGTTTCTTTTCATCTGTGTTTAAGTGAGCAAACGATTCAACCTTTTCTGAATCAAATGCCATCAGAGCAAAGGGTTTTTCTTCACGCAGTTTTCTTTGCCGAAGAGTTTTAACAGCCTTATCGTTTAAAGCATCACAGGCAAGATGGAAACCACCTAAACCTTTAATTGCTATTATATAACCCTTCTTTAGCAGATTTATAGTCTCTTCAACCGGATCTTTAACATCTATAATCTCGTTATTATTGTTCCAGAGAGAAACCTTTGGACCACACACTGAACATGCATTGGGTTGAGCATGAAATCTTCTGTTCTTTGGGTCATCGTACTCTTTTTGACATTCATCGCACATTTTAAAGTGCTTCATAGATGTCTTTGGCCTGTCATAGGGAATATCATCAATTATTGTGTATCTTGGGCCACAATTTGTGCAATTTAGAAATGGATAGTGGTATCTTCTGTCTGCTTTATCGAAAAGTTCAGAAAGGCAATCTTTACATACAGATACATCCGGAGAAATAAGCGCATTGGTGCTTTCCTCTTTTTCACTTTGAACTATTGAAAATTCAGAAAAGTGTTCAAGCTCAATTGTTGTAACAGAGATATCTGTAATTATGGAAAGTTCCGGGTGGTTACTTGAAATATCTTTACAAAAACTATCTAATGTAGCTCTTAAACCAGTAACCCTTATGACAACTCCAGAGGAGTTGTTTAGAACAGTACCTTTAAGTTTAAATTTATCAGCAAGTTGATAAATAAAAGGTCTGAATCCAACACCCTGAACAATCCCTTTCACTTCAATCTGTTTTGAGACTAAATCGTTCAGGATTTTTTATTACTCCTTTTTATCGGGTTCAAGCCCCTGTGAATAAAAAGCAACCTCTCTAAGAGTATCAAGCATCTTACCTGCTTCAACCTCATCTATCTTATGAAGTGCAAAACCAGCGTGCACAATCACATAATCGCCAATCTGGGGGCTATCGATCATAAGAAGGCTACAATCACGCTTTACGCCATCAACATCAATAATTCCCAGACCCGCTTCATTAATTTCAACAATTTTTGAAGGAATTGCTAAACACATATCAATTAACTCCTATTTTTTCGTACGATCCACCAAAATTAACAACCTCTTTAAGGGTCATCTCAATTAAGGGGTCTATCTGTGCTTCCACTGTTTTTGTAAGCTCAGGGTTCAGTGTTGCTATATCTTCTGGTTCAACACCAACTATTACAGTTTCAGGTGTTCCATTTGGAAGCGCAAAACAAAGAGTTAAAGCTTCTAAAACATCCACCTGGTGAAGTGATGTTTTTGCCATAATTCTTTGGGGTATCTGATCTCCAACAAGCCTGTGAAGGTCACCCGGGTTTCCTTTATTATAAACGGAATCCACAATAATCAGGTGTGTTGCCATGGACATAATACCAAGTAAATTAATACCTAATATGCCTCCATCTACCGGTGTTACATTATCTGGAAATTCATATTCATTCATTATTCTTTCAATGACCTTAATCCCAATTCCATCATCTGAATAAAGGATATTTCCAACACCTAAAATTATGATTTTTTTTTCATCTGTCATTTCTAATTCCTGAACCTAATTATTGGAATTTACTAATAATTAGAAAATATCAATTATTATAGATTCCATTTAAAAAAAAGAGTTGCATGATACAACAAACTTATTGAAGAAATCAATCCGAAAATAAAACATTTAGATTTTATTTTCAATTTTAATATACTGATTTCCTTAAGAAATTTCTTAAAATAAAAAGTCCGGATACCGATAAATCGATAGCCGGACTAATATTTTATGCGATGATTACAAGGCTAAAAAATTAAAGAACTTTAACTTTGTAAGTCTCATTTGTATGAGGATCAATAACATGAACCGCACAAGCTATACATGGATCAAATGAGTGTATCGTTCTAAGAACTTCAAGAGGTCTCTTAGCATCAGCAATTGGAGTACCAATTAATGCATTTTCATAAGGTCCCATCTGACCTTTTGCATCTCTTGGTGACATGTTCCATGTTGTAGGAACAACATACTGATAGTTCTTAATTTTTCCACCCTTAATTACTACCCAGTGACCCAAACCACCACGAGGAACATCATTAAGTCCACGTCCTTTAATCTCACCTTTAGGGAAACTCCATTCCTGATAAGTCTTGGTTTTTCCTTTAGAGATATTAGACTTTAACTGGTTTAACCATCCGCCCATTTCGTTACCGATAAGAACTGTTTCAAGTCCTCTTGCCGCTGTACGACCAAGAGTTGAGAAAAGAGCTCCAGCACCAACGTTAAGCTTCTTAAGGGTTGCACCAACAAGTTTTTTTACAGCAGGATCACCCTTAGCATAAGCAACAAGTACTCTTGCAAGAGGACCAACTTCCATTGGAGCACCATTATAACGAGGAGCTTTACTCCATGAGTAATGGCTATCAGAATGCTTAATATCTTCAGCAAGAGGTTTGGTTTCACCTTTATAAGGATGCTTTGCAGATCCTTTTTCATACCAACCGTGGGAAACATCCTCTGTAACTTTTTTATCATCAAATTTTCTATACCTAAGATCACCTTTTAGGTAACCGGAAGGTAAGAATAGTTTTGATTCGCTATCATTTAGTGGGAATTCACCATAAGCAAGAAAGTTCTTATTTCCACCAATTGCACCCCAATCTTTGTAGAAAGAAGCAACCGCAAGAAGATCCGGAATATAAATTTCATCGATGAATTTTTTTGTTTCTTTCCAGATACTTTCAAACTTTTTAAGGTTTTTAACTGTCAAATCGCTGCTTAGTGTAACACCACCAACAACAAGAGACTGTGGATGTGGGTTTTTACCACCAAGAATAGCATGCATTGTTGCAGCTTTTGCCTGAAGCTGAAGAGCTTCAAGATAGTGAGCTGCTGCCATAAGGTTAGCTTCTGGTGGAAGCTTCATAGCAGGGTGCCCCCAGTAACCATTGCTAAATGGACCAAGCTGGCCACTGTTAACAAAATTCTGAAGAATTCCTTTAACTTTCTTGAAATAATCTGCGCTTTCTGGTCTTCCACTTGCATTTGCAGAAAGTTTTGCTGTTGCTTTTGGATCAGCACTTAGAGCACTTACAATATCTACCCAGTCAAGGGCATGTAGATGATAGAAATGCACGATATGGTCCTGCTGGTACTGAGCACCATGCAGAAGGTTTCTTATTAAACGGGCATTTTCAGGAATTGTAAGATTTAGTGCATCTTCAACTGCTCTAACTGAAGAAAGAGCATGAATATATGTACAAACACCGCATGATCTCTGAACAAAATGCTGAGCATCTCTCGGATCACGTCCTGTAAGCATGTTCTCAATACCTCTGAACATCTGACCGGAACTCCAGGCATTTTTAACTTTACCGTTTTCAACTTCCACGTCTATACGTAGATGACCCTCTATTCTAGTAATAGGATCAATTGTTATTCTTTTACCCATTATTTATCCTTTCCTTTACCTTTTAAGGTATCTTTTCAACGTCAGTTTATAAAAAATTAAGCTTCTTCATAAAAAGGTGTCATCTCATCCCAGAAACCTGGCTCACTGCAACCTATGCATGGATGGCCAGCCTGGATTGGGAAACTTGTTCCACCGTTGAATTTAGCTGTAGGACAATTATTATAGGTATCAGGACCTTTACATCCCATCTTGATCAGGCAGTATCCTTTTTTAGCTTCAGGAGAATCAAAGCTTGTAACAAACTCTTCATTCTCATAATGCTCAAGTCGTGGACACTTATCATGAACTGTTTCACCATATGCAAATGTTGGTCTGCCGCTGTCATCAAGATCTATCTTCTTACCACCAAGATATTTAACAACTGTGTTTAACAGGTTAAGTGGGTTTGGAGGGCATCCGGCAATATTAATAGTTGAAACACCTATTGCATCCTTAACTCCCTTATAACCACCTTGATTTGGTGCTGCTGCTGGAAGACCGCCATAATTAGCACATGTTCCCATTGCAATAACAGCTGCTGCTTTTGGAATAACATCTTTAGCAATTTCAAGGAACGTTCTTCCACCAACTTTTCCATAAGCTCCATTGTATTTAGTTGGAATGGAACCCTCTACGATGCATACAAATTTACCATCGTATTTTTTCACAGCATCATGAAGACTTTTCTCTGCCTGATGACCAGCTGCTGCCATAATGGTTTCGTGATACTCAACTGAAATTACTTCAAGTATTACTTTACCAACATCCGGTGTTCTTAAAAATGCTTCAGAACAACCAGTACATTCACCAAAGTGCAGCCAGATTACGGCTGGGCGTTGTTTAGCCGCATTTTCAATATCATCCGCCACTTTAGAAGCACATGATGCTGACAAACCCATTGAAGCTGTTAGCAATGTGCAAAATTTCATAAAGTCTCTTCTTGAGACTCCTTTTTCTTCAAGCTTTTTATAAAACTTGTTTTCCTTCTCCACTGGCACCTCCTTGATGTCATTATAAAAGGTCGCATCTTCTCCATATAAAAAAATCCCTGTAAACACCTTTACAGAGATAAATATCCAGATATCACATCATTTGAAATGCGTATTGGTTCATTATTTTTAAAATACCCGAAAGTATTAATTTATGATTGTATTCCATATTAATCTCACAATAATGAACTACAATTAAATTCATATTTTATTTAAAAAATGATTAGATAAAGTAAATAAAGTTAGTCACAAAACACAATAAACATTAATATTGTACAACTATTGATATGTCAAGCCAAAAAGCTCCTTAATTCACGGTTGTTAGAGATGTTCGCATATTCAAAAAACTATTATTTTTAACTATTGAATAATATTTAGTTTTTTGTTTTTTGTAGTAGTGTTGTTTTGTTTTTGGAATGAGTATTCTATTAATAGGCTGTATATCATTGAAAAAATTTAATATTTTCTGCATTTTTTATTCTCTTTCTGTAGTACTACCAAAAAGTTCAAAATCTTATTGAAAAACTATATTGAAGTATTTGTTAAATACTGTTTACCCTTAACTCTTCGCTTTTTTTATGTTGCCATTCACTAACTTTTATACTAAAAGAATTAAGTTTTATTATTTTAATACGTAAGCTGGAGTATAAATATGTTCGGAATGGGTTGGCTCGAAATTCTTTTAATATTAGCTATTGCACTTATTGTAATAGGTCCCCAAAAACTCCCTGAATTAGCCAAAACATTAGGAAAAGCCATGGGAGAGCTAAAAAGAGCAACTTCAGATCTAAAAGAATCTGTTGATTTAGATATAGAGGACTTCAAAAATCCAATGGAAGAGTTTAAAGAGGATTTTGAAACTGTTGTAAAAGATGAAATGAATAAAGACGAGATGGATATCAAAGATACTCCAGAGAAAGATAAGGTCAAAGAAAATGAGTAGCCTGCCTGCCAAACAAGCATTTGGTGAACATTTAGAAGAGCTTCGGAAAAGACTTATACGATGTTTTGTTGCTTTACTTATTGGTTTTGGAATTTGCTATAACTTTAAAGAAAAGCTATTTGAAATTCTTAGTTCTCCACTGGTTGAAGCCATGGGTCAAAACCCTGAAATGATTTATACAGGTCTTACAGAGCCTTTTTTCGTATACATTAAAGTTGCTTTTCTTGCAGGATTTTTGTTAATATCTCCATATATATTCTTAGAGTTCTGGTTTTTTATAACTCCAGGCCTTTATAAAAAGGAAAAAATGGCGTTACTCCCTGTTGTTTTTCTTTCAGGATTCTTTTTTGTTGGAGGAGCGCTCTTTGGTTATTTTGGTGTATTTCCAATAGGTTTTAAGTTTTTTCTTGATTTTTCAGAAGGGGTTATTGTTGCAAGACCAGCGGTAGGCCAGTATTTTACTCTTGCAAGTAAACTTCTAATAGCATTTGGAATTGTTTTTGAACTTCCACTGGTTTTAACAGCTCTTGCACGATTTGGAATTGTAAGTGTTGAATTTTTAACAAAGAACAGAAAATACGCTCTTTTACTCTTTTTTATATGTGGAGCAATACTAACTCCACCAGATCCAGTAAGCCAGTGTATGATGGCTGTACCTCTGATAATAATGTATGAATTAAGTATTATTGGAGCAAAAATACTGGGCAAGAAGAAAGAGGTTGAAGAGGATGTATAAAGGATTTTATTAAACCTGGAAAAAGGTTTATTTTTTGTATAATTATTTTTATTAACCTAGGGGGAAAAATGGGAACAATTAGTAAAAAATTTGTTGTAGTTACTGTTCTTATGATTTCAGCTATTTTCCTTTCAACAGGACTTTACGCTGGGACTAAAGTTAAGGACATTATTCCAATGAACAACAAAGCTTATAAGAAACACAAAAAGCCTGTTGTTATATTTACTCACAAAAAGCACGCTGAAGATTACAAAATTTCATGTGGTGACTGTCATCATGATGATAAGGGAAAAGCTCTTAAGTTAAAAATGGGCGATAATGTTCAGAACTGTATTGAGTGCCACAAAAACACCGGTAAACTTCCAAAGAAAATCAAGAAGTTAAAAGGTAAGAAGAAGAAAGCGGCAAAGATCAAAGAGATGCACAAAGAAGCTATGCACGCTAACTGCATCAATTGCCACAAAGCTTTCAACAAGAAAACAAAATCTAAAAAAGCTCCAAAGTCTTGTAAAAAGTGCCACCTTAAGTAGTCTTTTTTAGTTAAGATTTATAAAGAGGGGAGAAGGGTTGAAAAACCTTACTCCCTTTTTTTATTCTATAAAATAATTTATTCTTGAAATGTCGGCTTTCGTTCCTCTAGACCGACCTACTGCTAAAACCTAATTTCAATATAACAAGCAATTCTATTTCTTTATATGGATTCCCTACGCAATAACGACCAATTGTGGATTGGGTGTAAAGATTAAATATTTTAAAAAAAAATTCATTTGCAAGACGTTAACGTTCGATAATAGAAAAATACTTAGAATTGGAAAATTGGTATTCAGGAAATTAGGTTGGTTTATGAAAATTAGGATTTTTTAAATTTGAATTCCCGGTCGACTTTATCGGTCGCTAACTTCTATGGGCTAAGTAAAAAACTTCATTTGCAAGGCATTAACGTTCGGTCAGGTGTGAGGCGTACGTTTTGGGTACGTTGAACGCATGATCGGTTGTTATAACGTAGCAAATGGAGGAGTTTTACGACGCCTTACGCTTCCTGTATTCTGAGGATAGTTTGATCATGGACTCTGCCCACTCGGGCGTTCCAAGGGCATGAATGTGGGTATAGGTTGCTAAAACGTTTTTATAACATGCTCCATCGCAACTATCAGCCATACCAACTCCTCTTACCATCTCAAAAACCATATTTTTATCATCCTGATCCCACTTAATGATTTTTGAATATCTGAACTCATGGCCTTTTATCTCATAACCTTTTTCATAGTATGGATTATCCTTTGCAACCTTAACATTCACATAACCATGACCCTGGGGTTTTTTCCCTATCCCGTAGGATATGGGGAAAATATTTACCATTGGAAAGATTTCATCTTTAATAACGATCTCTTTGCCTAAATATATTAAACCACCACACTCTGCATATATTGGCATACCGCAATCTGCCAACTCTTTAACCCTATCTCTGAATTTAATATTTTCAGAGAGTTCTTTTGCGTGGGTTTCAGGAAAACCACCTCCAATATAAAGAGCATCTATTTCTGGTAGTTCATTATTATTTAGTGGGCTGATAAATTTAATTTCAGCGCCGTGTCTTTCAAGCATCTCTATATTTTCAGGATAATAGAACTGAAAAGCTGAATCTCTTATAATACCTATTACTGGTTTTTCTTTTGAAGACACCTTCTTTATTTCAATAGATTCTATTTTTTTAACAGGTTCTTTTGATTTTGAAATATCTATCAAAGCATCCAAATCAACATTGTTTAAAACCATCTCTTTTGCATTATTTATAGAATCGTGAGCCCACTTGTGCTCATCCATTGGAACCAGTCCCATATGTCTTTCTGGAAAGGCATCGCCCTTTAATCTTGGGATAGCTCCAATTACTTTAATACCTGTGTGATGTTCAATTGTTTTTGTAACTATATTTCTATGCCTTGGTCCGCCATATCTGTTTAAAACAACCCCTTCTATTTTAACATCAGGATCAAAATGCATACAACCAAGAACTGTTGCAGCTACTGTTCTTGTACTTTTAGTACAATCAAGACAAAGAATAACAGGGGCTTTTAAAAGCTTTGCTATTTCTGCAGTACTGGTGTTTCCCGCAACATCAATACCATCAAACAAACCTCTGTTTCCCTCAATAAGTGATAGTTCTGCATCTTTTGCGTTTGAATAAAATGAATTTTCAGCAATCTTTTCATCCATTAAAAAAGTATCCAGACTATAACAGTTTTTTCCTGAAGCAAGGGATAACCAACCTGCATCAATATAATCCGGCCCTTTTTTAAAAGCTCTTACATCAACACCCTTTTCTTTTAGAGCTGACACAATTCCAATTGAAAGGATTGTTTTTCCGGAACCACCTTTTAAAGCAGAAATTACTAATTTATTTATATTTATAATGTTTTGATGCATTGAATTTACTGATTTTTTTGAGGTAAAAAAACAAGAGCATTTTGGGAATACTATAGTTGTTTTGTTTATAAAAACAAAAAAAGTACAATCCCAAAATGCTCTTTGTATTAAAAGCTAATAAAAAAGAATTTGGCTATTCTTCGCCTTCTTCAACACCAGCTTGTTTTCCAACTCCTTTAAGTCCGATCATAGTAGTACTTCCACTTGACCAGTACTCAAGAATCTCTTCCTGAACCATCTCGTTAACGATTTTTTTAACCGCGCGTGGTTTTTCCTCTGGAAAAAACTTATAGAAATCTTTTAGGTAAAACTTTGACTTAGTTTTGGATTTCTTAGTTAATCCAGCGACAATAACTTCTCTGGCTTCTTTAGGATCTAATGCCATATTATTGTTCTCCTGTGATAGAAATTAAACCGGGGAAGATTCCCCGGTTTTTTTAAATATAACACACAAAACTTTTTATTAGAACTTGAATTGTGTTGACTGACGCCATGTATTATAAGCTTGATCACGGAAATCATCCACAAGGTGATGAGTGAACGGTAGTTCACAAATGTCGAAAAATCTTTCCCAACCAATTCTGTCAGTCCAGTCTCCAAAACGCTCATACTTTCTTGCGCCTTCAGAATACTTTTCAATCATGTTCTTGATTGCATCTACCATACTAGGCCATCTTGGCACTTCATTTGGAATGAAACCAACAACAACTTTTGAAAACTTAGGAGCACTGATTCTGTTTGAAACTTTACCACCAGCCATAAGAACAATACCGTCACCTTCTGTATCAGAAAGAGGCATTGATGGGCACATTGTGTAGCAGTTACCACAGAACATACACTTTTCGTTCTTAACAGCAACGGAGTTTACTTTAGTTCCGTCTGGAAGCTCATGCTTAGCTGGCTTAATAGCAGCAGTTGGGCAAGAAGCAACAGCAAGTGGAACTTCACACATTTTATCAAGATACTCATGATCTAATAATGGCGGCTTTCTGTGATATCCTAGAATAGCTATATCTGAGCAGTGAACTGCACCACACATGTTTAGACAGCAAGCCATAGAAATTCTAAGCTTTGCTGGCATTCTGTGATCCTGGAAATCTGCGAAAACCTCATCCATAGTTGCCTTAACTGTACCAGAAGCATCTGATGCAGGAGTATGGCAGTGGATCCATCCCTGAGTGTGAACGATGTTACTGATACCAGCACCAGTTCCACCAATTGGGAATTTGAAACTTCCACCAGTAAATTTTCTGCTGGATAGTTCATCTTTAAGAGGCTTTACCTTAGCTTCGTCATCAACCATGAACTCAATGTTGTTTCTGGTTGTAAATCTAAGGTATCCATCACAGTGCTTATCAGCAATTTCACATGCTTCACGAATTAGTGAGGAACTCATTAAACGAGCTGCACCAACTCTTACTGTGTATACTTTATCTCCTGAAGCAGCAACGTGTACAAGTACACCTGGCTCAAGAATTTCATGATACTTCCACTGACCTTTATTTTTTGCAATAACAGGTGGGTAAAAGTTATCATATTTAATAGGACCAATATCTGTAACCCTATTTTCCATTGGTTTATCTGGGTTATATCCTGAGGATACAAATGCCATTTCAAATCCTCCTTATCTGTTGTGGTGTTTTCTGTATTCGTTGATGTCTCTGTCCCATCCACCCTCAACTTCTTCTTCTTTCCAGAAGATATAAGGATTGGTTCTTGGATGCTGAACATTCTGTGGTACCGGATCAAGCTCACACTTTTCAATAAGTGTTTTGAAGCCCTGACGAAGCATAAGTTCACCAAGACGCTCACGGTTCTTACCTTCTTCCATCCAGTAATCCCAAATAAGCTCGATAACATCTTTGATTGCCTGATAGTCATCTTCTTTGTTAACTTCAACAAAAGGAACAAGAAGAGAACCCATCTGAGCACCATCTACGATAGGTGCTTTTGCACCAACAAGCATGGAGCAACCAGTTTCTTTACCAATATGAAGAGCTTTAGGCATTGTGTTGATGCAATGCATGCAACGAACACATTCTCTATCGTCTATTGAAAGTTTTCCACCTTCATACTTCATACATTCTGATGGGCAAAGATCTACAACTTCTTTTACGATGTCAAATGGACCCCAGTCACGTCCTGAGTGAGCACCACCGTTAGAAGGAGTCTGACCATCAACATAAGCCTGAACTTCAGCAGCATCTACCTGGATAGCGTCTTTCCAGGTACCGATGAAGGATATGTCTGAACGTGCAATAGATGCTACACATCCGTTTGGACATCCGTCAAACTTAAACTTAAATTTGTAAGGGAATGCAGGTCTGTGAAGTTCATCCTGATATTCCATTGTAAGGTTGTAACATAGATCGTTTGTATCATAACATGCAAATTCACATCTTGAAGTTCCAAGACAATCTGCTGGTGTTCTAAGGTTAGAACCTGATCCACCAAGATCCTGACCCATTTCGTGGGTTAGCTCATAGAAAAATTCTTCAAGCTGAGGTGTTGTTGTTCCAAGAAGAATGATATCACCTGTGGAACCGTGCATGTTAGTCAAACCACTACCACGTAGATCCCAAAGATCCATTAGTTGTGTTAGAAATTTTGTTGTGTAGTATTTACCACTTGGCTGAGCAACACGTACTGTATGGAAAGCTGCAACTCCAGGGAATGCGTCAGGTTGATCACAATATCTACCTATAATTCCACCACCATAACCGAAAACACCAACAATACCACCGTGCTTCCAGTGGGTTCTTCCATGCTTATAGGATAGTTCCAAAAGCCCAAGTAAATCATCACATACATCTACAGGTATTTGGTAGTCTATTCCTTTCTCGTTCTTAGCCCTTACTTCTGCTTCCCACTTAAGGTCGGAAACAAAGCTTGGCCATGGACCTGATTCAAGCTGGTCCAATAAAGGGGTTTCATGCTTTGCCATTGATTACCTCCATTAATAAATTTTCTTAACCTGACTGAAAAGAATTGTTCCTAATAGCACAAATTCAAACTTGCCAAGTCACTTCACCATTAACCTATTAAAAAAATTTAAATTGTTATTCCAACAACTTAAATAAAATACTAATTAATTAAATCTTAAGAAATAATTAAAGATACAACTAAACGTCAGGATATAAGATTAAAGCGCCTTCTTGTCAATAAAAAAGGTTTTATAACCTGCTTTTCATATTATTAAGAGATACTTTTAACACATTATATTGATTTATTTTTCTCAAACTATCCCTATTTTGTATGAGCTAAAAAATCATTTAATCCGTAATAAATTTTTTAAAAAAGATCAAATATTTTTTTTGCATGAATTTCTATATTGTTTCGTATCAGCGGAATATCCGGTGAGTTTTCATTGTATGAATCAATGATATCTTCACACATTTCAAAAAAATCATTAAAACATAATGAACTCATGTAGTTACAAAAACATTCTTTCAGGGAAATGTTTCCACCAACAAAAGGTTCCTTTTGAGAAAGGGCTTCTAAAAATCCATCAATAAAACCTTCTATGGCATGTTCTTTAGCCCACACAGTTTCATCAACACCATTTAACCTGTCTAACCTCATCCTTATCGAAAGACCTATAAAAAAAAATAATAAGCCATATAGTTTCATGTCGCTATCTGGTTCTTCTGTTTCAGCAAAAGGTGCGAACTGCCTTACAGTTATAAGCTTTACATCCAAATTTTTATTTTCTTTCTTTAAAATAAAGTCACCGGCTGCATGGTGCCATGGAGATATTTGAGAAAATGAGTTTTCATCATAATAGAGAGTCATTATTTTTGAGCACTGTTTGTAGACCTCTATCTCTTCATCTTTTGTTAGGTAATAATTTCCGGACGGGTCCCAAACTATTATTTTTTGTGAGTCTTCATATGGTGATATGTGAAATTCACAGTAATTTTCAAACCAGTTTCCACAAAACATTGAAAGTTCTGTTTCTTCTGTTTGAATATCACCAGAAAAATATATTTCAGGTATAAATTTAAAGCCTTTTTTATTAAGCTTTGAAAGAGAGTCTATCTCAAAATTCATACACATTTTTCCGGTTTCTGTAACAGCGGTATTTAAAACAAAACATAAATTATAACTATCCTGCTCAACCTCTATTCGGGCAGGATGATAAAATTTTCCATGTTTATCTAAAAAAATAGAGATATTTTTAACATCTATATCTTTCAAAACAGGAATTTTTTCTATATTTTTTTCTAAAAATCTGTGGGCAGCTAAAAAAAAAGAGCCGTAAGTGATACTTTCATCGCTTTGGTTTCTTTTTTTTCTGTCATCAGGAATTAAATCATTCCACAGATCGCTATCTTTAAGGACTTTGTTGTTTGTGTGTGAGATGTAGTATTGGAAGTTCAGCATGTTTTTTTAAGAGAGCAACATACCATAATTAAAATTTGAAATTTTTATACTATAATTGCTCTCTTTTATCTATTCCTTAAAATCTTTTTCAAGTTCAGGTGGAATTTCATAACCCAGTTCAACCGCTTTTTTTGAATGCTCAATAGCGAGTTCCTTCTGGTTATCTTCAAGGTAAGCAAGTGCTAAATTAAAATGGGAAACTGCAAAATTAGGTTCAAGTTTAAGGGCTTTTTTATTTGCCTCGATACTCTCTTTAATTTCTCCGTTCATCAGGTATGCATTTGCAAGAGTTGCCTGGGCCTGAAGAAATGAAGAGTTAAAAGATATGGCTTTTTTAAGGCTTTTTATAGCAGCTTCTACGTTTCCTCTCTGTAGTTCAACAAAACCAATATTTCCATGTCCTATTGAAAAACCAGCTCTGGCCTTAACAGCTCTTTTATTATAGTAAAGACAACCATCAAGATCATTTTTATATAGACAAATACCACCTAACTGAACATAGGCCTCAGCAAGGTTTGGGCTACATGATATAGCCTCCTGGAGTGATTGTTCAGCTTCGTCATATTTTTTCTGTCCAAGGTAGGCCACGGCCAAATTGTAATGAGAGTTGCCGCATTCAGCATTTTGAGCTAACGCTGCTTTTTGCTTAGCTATGTACTCTTCAGCATTTTTTTCCATTTTTCAAAAACCTCAATTTATATTATATTTCCAAATAAGAACTTAAATACATAATTTTATTAACAATTTTTGTCAATAAAATAGGATTGTTCAAAAACCATAGACATTATTTTCTAAAATCACTGAAAAATATAATCATTTCAAAATATTTATCAACACTGAGTTTTTCTATTACTATAAATTTATCTAATTTTTATTTAATTAAAAAAATAAGTTTGGTTGAAGTTTTTAATTATTCCCTTTATATTCCAGTTTCAAATTTATTAAGGGAATCTCTAATTAATTTGATTTTGATTAAAAGCAATTATTAGATTCCCCAGAATTAATTCATTAAGAAACGGGGGGTAATTATGATCACAGGATGTTACACAGCTCTTGTGACTCCATTTACGGGGAAAACGGTTGATTATGATGAACTTACAAAATTAGCTGATTTTCAGATAGATAGTGGAATAACCGGAATTTTAGCAGTTGGAACAACAGGTGAAAGTCCTACTCTATCCTGGGAAGAACATAATACAATAATTGAAAAAATATCTAATAAAACAAAGGGTAAATGCCTTTGTATTGCAGGAACAGGTAGTAACAATACAAAAGAATGCCTGCTTGCAACAGGTCACGCCAAAGATGCCGGTGTTGATGCTGTTCTTTTAGTTGATCCATACTACAACGGACCTAGTTCACTTGAAATCAGACGCGAATATATTGAACCAGTAGCCGAAAAATACCCCGACCTTGATATAATACCTTATGTTATTCCTGGTAGAACAGGAGCTCAGCTTTTACCTGAAGATTTAGCAATTATCTCTGAAAAATACAGTAATGTAAGGTGTGTAAAAGAAGCTACCGGTGATCTTGAAAATATGGAAAAAACAAGAAAACTATGCATTGATAATTACAAGATATTTTCAGGGGATGATGCTCTCCTTTTCGAGATGATGAAAAACAAAAATATCGATGCAAGTGGTGTTATTTCAGTAGCTTCAAATATTGTTCCTGCTTCTGTTACAAAATTAGTTAGGCTAATGGAAAATAAAGAGTATGATGAAGCTAAAAAACTATTAGACGGATTAGCACCTCTTTTTGATATCACAACTGTTTTCACAAAAGAGATATCAAAATATGGAGAAGTTACAGTTCGTGCCCGAAACCCACTCGGTTTAAAAACGCTAATGGCTGTTTTAGGTATGATAAAAGGTGGTGTAAGAAAACCACTTGGTAAAATGACAAAACAGGGATTTGATAAAGTTGTTAATATTGCTAAAGAAGTTCAAAAGAATAATCCTGAGCTATTAAATCCAATATCTGAATTTTTTAATGTTGATATTGAGGAAAAACTAGAAAATTCTGATAAAATGACAAATCTTTATTACAACGAATATTAAAAAAAACCCCTTAAATAATTATTATTTAAGGGGTTTTTTGTATCTGCATACCTAATAAATAGAATATTGAGGCTAATTATATATTTCTATTTAGCTCTTTTTGTAGCAACTTCCTCATTTTTATCAAATTCACCCTCTTGAAACAGGATAAATTTAAGCCACTCAAACCCAAACTCAATCAAAGCTATGTCATCATCTTTTATATTCTTAAGGGTTTCTTCTTCAATATTATAAAGAGTTAAGAAAGTGCTTTCAAATATAAACCTTCTGAATTTCTCAGTGTTATAACTTATATCATAGAACATCTTTTTACTCTGTTCAGTTAACTTTACGCTCGAAGGTATGGATTTTTTACGAACAAGAATATTTGTCCATCCATCATTTACTCTATCACATTCAACAACACCTTCATGATCTCTCCAACTATTAACAGACCAGGTTTTATCTTCATCAAAACCTTTACAGTGTGGTTCTTCTACCATAAAGAAGAAATCTTCTTCGTCAGTTTCTTCTTCTGTATAACTTAGAGAAGCAACACCAAGTGGATAATATCTGCATGTTGTGGGTCTGTCATCATAAATGATACAACCAACATCATCTTTAACAAAAGGACAGGATTCCCGTTCATCATCTAATAATTTCAAAGTTGCAACAGGCATATCTGTATTTTTCAAAAGTTTAATTTCTGTATATAAAAGAAGAAATTCGTCGGAATTTAATTCCAGTCTTTTCTTCATTCTAATGACATCATAGGGAGTAAGCATGATATCTATTTTTCTGCAGCATGCCGTAAAACAGGAACAATCTTTATGGCAATCAAACTTAAATTCTGTATTTGGTCCCAACTGAACCGGAGCTAACTGGGGTTTATTTTTATTGTTTTCTGAGTTTTCCATTTCTGTCTCCGTTGCTTTAGTATTTTAGATCATTAAACTGTTTGATAATAAATTTGGCGGGAAAGTCTTCTTTTGCAAGATAATTAAGAGATGTTTCAACAAAAGTATCCATTAATGATTGAAAAATCTTTTCTTTTTCTTCAATCTTTATAAGATTTCTCTCTTTAATTATTTCAAAAACAGCATAATCTCCTAACTTTTTTTGAATCTCCTTAAAATCTATTTCTTTATATTTATCATCTTTAAAAAGAGACTCTACAACAGGAACATTCATTCTTAAAATCAACTTAACATGACTTGCATCTATACCTATTTTTTTAGATGCATCAAAAATTTCAACTTTATAACCATTATCAAGATTAATTTCTCTATAAGATATCTCTTTCATAAATCCTCAAACTTAAATAAATCTTTAATTTTTTCAACACTTTATCTTTAATAAAAAATTCAAAATCAAAATAACATACATCTTTTTTATTTATTATTAAAGATATAAACTCCGGTTTATTAAATAAAAAAGGATATTTTAGGGAAGTCTAATAATTGCCTTTTAACCGAACTACTTCGTTATTACTAAAAAAAAAATGTTTTAAAATCAGCTCTTTATTTTTTATAATGCCTTGTATTTCAATCAAAATACTAATTATTAGAGTTCCCTTTAGCTAAAAATATCCTTTAAACTAATTACAAAATAGAAAAAATCAATTCTAATTTATTATTTTTTATTAATTCATTTTATCAGCTATATTTATAATTCTTTCACAAAGCATATTAACATAACTTCCGAACTCATTATCGTACCATCCATAAATAACAGCCTGGTTTACAGAAGTTCCATTAACATCTGAACTATTACAATCAGTTTCATTTGATTCTATAATAGCAGCTGCCTTTGGAACACCTATTATATCTGAAGAAACGTTTTGTTTATCTGAATATATTAAATAACCATTACCTTCTTTTTCAGAAGTTTCCTTATATATAAGATTTAGATCCTCTTTAGAAATTAAACTATCTTTAATATTCACAACAAGTATTATAAGTGAACCTGTTGTAGTTGGAACCCTAACCGACTCGGCACTAAAACCAATTTTTTTCATCTCCGGAATTACAAGAGAAAGAGCTTTTGCAGCGCCCGTTGTTGTTAAAATTATATTGTTAAGGATGCTTCTGTTTTTTCTAAGATCTGTTTTTCCTTTTTTAGCAAGAGAGTCCAGAACATTTTGTGATCCTGTTGCAGCGTGGATAGTTGTCATAGCGCACGACATAATATTATCAGATCCATATTTATTTAAAAGAGGCTTTATCATATGGGCAAGGCAGGTTGTCGTACACGATGCATTTGAAATTAAATTATGTTTTGTAGAATCATAATCAGATCCATTTATACCCATAACTGTAGTGATAGCATCTTCAGGCATATTTTTTGATGAATCTTTTATTTTAAAAGGAGCAGATGCTACTACTTTTTTAGCTCCACCTTTAATATGTCCTTTTAAAAACCCTTTATCAGACTCATTAATTGTTGGATCCAGAAACTGCCCTGTTGTATCAACAACCAATTCAACTCCATTTTCTTTCCACTTTATATCCTGGGGGTTTCTATCAGTTCTTAAAAACTTAACTTTTATGCCATCTATAACAATTGAACCATCTGATTCATTAATATTCTCAATTACAGAATCTTTTTTAAATCCATATAAAAAGCTGCTTAAAGATCCATATGTGGAATCTCTTTCAACATAATGGGCAATATCATTTATGGAAGTTCCTACTTCCCTTCCCAAATTTACAACGAGTTCGTCAAAGTATTTATGGCCAATCTGGTGCCAAACAGTTAGTTTTCCTATTCTTCCAAAACCATTAATTCCCAGTTTTTTCATATATGAACTCCTGAAATATTTTCAAATTTAATAAAATTATTATCTGCTAATAAATACAATAAAAGCTTCTATAGCATAATTAGTACAATGAATCTCTAATAAATAGAATTTTGGTTGAAATGCAACTTTTATAAAAGCTTTTGTTTTATAAAAAAAAAGCAGGTTCCATCAAAAGGGCTTTATTAGATATTCATTATTTAAAAATATCCATTAATAATGGTTTTTATATTTTTTTATCATACCTTATATAAAATGTTATATTTTTTTATTATAGTTATCTAAAAAATATATGTTATTAAGTAAAACTTTTATTTTTAATAAAGATGACCTCTAATAATTATAATTTAAATCAATAACCAGTTATTAGTAGTTCACACTAAATAGTTTAATGGAGTAAATATGGGAATTTTATCAGCCAGCGCCTCAATATCAAAATACAGAGTCGTAGGCGAAATAAGTGAGAAAATAATTGAAGTTGTAACTGAAGGGCTTAAAAAAAATACCATTATAGATATAGATGATGGGACAGCTGAAGTATCAGTAGGATGGACCTCTACACAAAATAATTTCAAACCTTATTTTGAAGATTCATCTTTTCTTGTGGGCCAGTTCTTTATTTTTTCTTTAAGGGTGGACAAAAAAAAGGTACCTGCAAAGGTTCTTAAAAAACATGTAACACTTCAAACAGACAAAAAACTTGAAGAAACAGGTAAAGAGTTTATTTCAAAAAGTGAAAAGCAGAGAATTAAAGAACAGATCAATGAGATGCTTTTGATGAAAATGCACGCAACACCAAATACTTACGATCTTATATGGAATTTTGAAGATAAAGAACTTCTTTTTTTTACTACTCAAAAAGCTGCTAATGAAGAACTTGAAACGCTATTTTCAAAGTCATTTGGATTAACTTTAATCAAAATGTTTCCATATACTATTGCAGATCTTACACTTGATCTGAGTGAAGATGATAAAGATAAATTAAATAAATTAATACCTGCAAATTTTAAGGAATAATAAATGATAGATGTATCTGTTTCATATAATAAATATAAGTTTTTAGGTAACGAATTTCTAACATGGTTATGGTTTATCATCGAAAATGAGGAGATAAACCTAAAAGATCATGAACATGTTGTTTTAGAGATTGGTAATAAAATAGTTTGTGAAAGGGCAAGTGGGGATGATTCCGTTGAAAATATAACTATTAAAGGTGATGATGCTGGCCTTGAAGAGGGAAAACTTGCTCTTAAAAAAGGCGCGGTTGTTACCGAAATATCAGTGGTCTATAAATCAGGTGAACACCAGTGGAAGTTCACTATTAAAGGTGAAAGTCTCAATCTTAGCAATCTTAAAACTCCTGAAACGGAAAGTTTAAAAAAGAAAGATGAATATGAGGGAGCTATTCTTGAAAAATACTATCTATACAACAAAATAGTGGATTTTATAGATAAAATTTATAAAAAGTTTGTTGAAATAAGATTATCAAAAAAGTGGGATGAAGAGACTCTTATCAATATAACTGACTGGATTAAAAGTTGATAAAGGTAATTGTTAATAACTTTCAACTTATTAACAATTACTAATAATTAAAAAATTCAGGAAAAATTCCATTTTTTTTGAAATATAAAAATTCTATTATTTCAACATTATGGAAATTTTTAATTATTTTAAAATTGTTAATAACTAATGATAAAAAATGTTAATAAATATGCTAATTTTAAACAATTTTAATTTTATATTCATAACTAATATTGTATTAGAAATTTATAATAAAAAGAATATGAATAATTAACATAAAAAAAGGTAAGAAAAACATATATTTATAGAGTTATTAGTATTATTAACAGGACTAATAATATAAAGAGTTAATTAAAAAGAATAAATAACTAAAAGCAATAAATCTCTATTTAATTTTAAATTTAAAATCATTGATATTTATTGTATTTACTACTATTGTATTAGAGTTTTTTTGTTATATATAAACCTTAATTCAAATCTGAGATTACCAAATGAAATTTATAGTTAATAAAAATGATATAATTTCTGTTCTTTCTAATATTCAGGGATTAACCGGAAGAAAATCAAGTTTGGCAATAACATCTAACGTTCTTATTGAAGCTTTTGATAATAAGATTAAATTTTCCGCTACAGATCTTGAGACCGGTTATAGAGGAGTATTCCCTGCCAATGTTGAGAAAGAAGGGATTATAGCAATAAATGCAAGAAAATTTTATGAGATTGTTAACAATTTTCCAACTGATCAAATAGAGATTAATGAAGAGGAAGAACAATGGATCAGAATTGGAAACGAAAGTGTTGAGTATTATATAGTTGGTATGAATCATGTTGATTTTCCAGAGATAGAGATTCCTGATGAGATAGATTTTTTTGAAATAGAGTCTCAAACATTGAAAGAGATGATAGAAAAAACTATAGTAATATCCCATACAGGAGATGAAAAAAGAGCTCATATTACAGGAATTAATTTTGACAAGCATATTGCTGATGACAATAAATTTTTAAGATTAGCATCAACTGATGTTAAAAGATTAAACCTTGTAACATATGAATTTAAAAATCAACCAGCTAATTATAACGAAGAACAACTTATACTTCCAAAAAAAGGTATGAGTGAAGTTAATAAATTTCTTGATAATGAAGGTTTAATAAAAACAGGTTTCTTTAAAAACCATTTCTTTGTTAAAAAAGATAATGAATCTATAGTAATAAGAATCCTTGAAGGAAAATTTCCAAAATACGATACTTTAAATAATATAGATGAAGAGTTTAATATTAAAATTGATAAAATTAAGTTTTCAATGCTTTTAAAAAGAATGTCAATTTTAACATCTGACAAATATAAAAGTGTTGTATTTAGTTTTAGTGAAAATAAACTTACTATAACAGCTACAAATCCTGAGATTGGTGAATCAAAAGAGGAATTTGAAATAGAGTATAACAGGGAAGAGATTGAAGCTGCATTTAATCCAAGATATTTCCTTGAAACAGTTAATATGATTGGCAGCGAAAAAGTTGTCATTAATATAGAAAATAATCAAAAACCTTGTAAAGTATTTGGTGAGGATAATATGGATTTTTTAAGTATTATCATGCCAATGAAGATGTAGGATATGGAAGATAATAATAAAGTTACGAAAGATTATAGTGCTGATAGTATTAAAATACTTGAAGGTCTTGAAGCAGTAAGAAAAAGACCATCAATGTATATTGGAAATGTTAGTGAAGAAGGTCTTCATCATCTTGTTTATGAAGTTGTTGATAATAGTATAGATGAATCTATGGCAGGTCATTGTGATACTATTAATATCATAATAAGAACTGATAATAGTGTTACTGTAATAGATAATGGTAGAGGTATACCGGTTGGTCTCCATGAAAAGGAGAACATACCAGCAGCTGAAGTTGTTCTAACAAAACTACATGCTGGTGGTAAATTTGATAGCGAGTCATATAAAGTTTCAGGTGGATTGCATGGAGTTGGTATATCTGTTGTAAATGCTCTGTCTGTAAACCTTGAAATGAAAATATATAAAGATGGAAAGAAGTATCATCAGACCTATGAAAAAGGAGCAAAAACATCAGAATTAACAATTGTAGGTGATACAGATAAACAGGGTACTACAATTACATTTAAACCTGATACTTCTATAATGGAAACGGATGATTTTAATTATGAAATATTAAAAAGAAGAATGAGAGAACTTGCCTTTTTAAATAAAGGGATAAGAATTATCATAGAGGATGAAAGAAGTGATGAACATGATAATTTTTATTATGAGGGAGGTCTTGCTTCTTTTGTTGAATATCTTAATAAAAACCACACAACATTTCATGACCCCATTCTAATTAGTGGTGAGAAAAATGATGTTCAGGTTGAGGTTGCTATTCAATATAACGATACTTTTTCCGAAAAAATATATTCCTATGCAAATAATATAAACACTGTTGAGGGTGGATTTCACCTATCAGGTTTTAAAGGTGCTTTAACAAGAACACTTAACACATATTGTGCGGGTGATAATCTTCCTAAAAATATGAAAGTTAAAGTTGGTGGAGATGATGTTAGGGAAGGTATTACTGCTATAATTAGTGTTAAAATTATAGAACCTCAGTTTGAAGGTCAAACAAAGACCAAGCTTGGAAATAGTGAAGTAAAAGGTGTTGTAGAATCACTTGTAAATGAACATTTAGCATCGTTTCTTGAAGAGAATCCTGCAGTTGCAAAGAAAATTGTAACAAAAGCAGTTGAAGCTGCAAGAGCAAGGGAAGCTGCAAAAAGAGCAAGAGACCTTGCAAGAAGTAAAGACTCTATTCTGGATTCAACACTTCCTGGTAAATTAGCTGATTGTCAGTTTTCAGATCCAAAAGAAAGAGAACTTTTTCTTGTAGAGGGAGATTCTGCTGGTGGATCTGCAAAAATGGGGCGTGATAGAAGATACCAGGCAATTTTACCTTTAAAGGGTAAAATTCTTAATGTTGAAAAAGCAAGAATTGATAAGATAATAAGAAGTGAAGAGATTAAAAATATAATAACTGTTTTAGGAACAGCCATTGGAACAGATGAGTATGATATTAATAAAATTAAATATCATAAGGTTGTTATAATGACAGATGCTGATGTTGATGGATCACACATTAGAACATTGCTTTTAACTTTTTTCTATAGACAGATGTATGATGTTATATCTAATGGTTATCTCTATATTGCACAACCTCCTCTTTATAAAATTGGTAAAGGAAAGAGTGGAAAATACATAAAGGATGAAAAAGAGTTTAATAAATTTATCCTGAACAGAATATGTAAAAGTAAAAAAATAGAGATAGAAGGTAAATTAGTTAATGATGATGATATGATGGAACTAATAGAAAATATAACAAATTATGTTTTAATTTTGGATTCATTAGAAAGAAGAAGTTTTGGTAGAGATATTATTGAACTGATTTTAAAAGAAAACATTGATAGAGAGTTTCTTAAAGATAGAGATAAGATGGAAGGTTTAAGAACTAAATTTAGTAATATTGGTTATATAACAGGTGATATTGTTTATAATGATGAAAACAGAGAGATGAATAAATTTTCATTAATATCATCCAGTGTAAAAGAAAATATTTTTGATAAAAGAAATTTTGACAAAATATTTATTGGAAGACGTTTAATTTTTTCCAAAGATTTTAGAAATTGTGTGGAATTATATAAAAAACTATCTGAATTTTTTGATAAGAGTATAAAAATATTTGATAGAGAAAAAGAGGATGTTTTTGTTGAGAAAAATGATATCAGAGATGTTTTGGTATATTTGATGGAAGAAGGTAAAAAAGGATTATCTATACAGAGATATAAAGGTCTTGGAGAGATGAATCCTGATCAGTTATGGGAAACAACAATGGATCCTGATAAAAGAAATATGCTTCAGGTAAAAATAGATGACGGTGTTGTAGCAGATGATGTTTTTACACTTCTAATGGGTGAGGAAGTAGAACCAAGAAGAAACTTTATAAATGAAAATGCTCTTGAAGTTAGTTCTTTAGATATGTAGA